>CAJCJA010000037.1 GCA_903970515.1 Candidatus Saccharibacteria bacterium CG_4_10_14_0_2_um_filter_52_9 | reverse complement strand
CATAGTCAGGCTGCTTCGAGGAGTTAACGCTTCAAGCACCTTCGCCGAGTTGAGTTAACAAAACCGTCAGGGCGTCCGTTTCAATCTTGGTCAGGCCGCCGAATACCGCTACGTAGCTTGTCGGTTCGACGACGATGACGACGCGGACGTCCGCGTCCAGGACCGGCACGTTTGAGTCATAGCGCTGTTGAAGTTTTCTGTAGAAGGTCGCGTCGTCGTCGGGTTCCATCGACTCGACTCGACCACGAACCTCTAAAGTCCGATAGGCATTCTCGGGATCTTGGACATGAAACGACACGCGGCCGTCAGCCAGAAGATTCCTGTACTTTTGGCGCGTGCTGGTGTGGGAGAATCGGACTCGACTTCCGTCCCAGTCGAACCACATCACACTGCTTTGTGGACTGCCATCGGGACGGATAGTTGCCAGGTGGGCGAAGAGGGGCCTCTCGAGCAAGTCCACGTGACTCGGTGGTAATTCGCTTGGCATCAACCAACCTCTTCGGTGGTCGCAAGACTCGAGACGTGAAGTCGTTCGCTGTCGCCGAGGAACTCAACCGTCACAAAAGCGAGAGGTGCGTCGCCGGCGTTCTCAAGATCGTGAAGCAAGTACTCACCCGGGCCGAACTCGATGTGACGTGTCTCGCCCTCATGGTAAGTAACGATGCTCGTCGAACCATCGCCGTGGTGTTGGCGACCAACGCCCTCCGTCAGCGCAATCCAGAAATAGTTGAAATTATGTCGGTGGGCCCCGAGTCGTTCGCCCGGTTGCAGCTCGATTGCCCAGACCCGCACTCGATCGTTCGTCAACAGGATTCTCGATCCGACCGTGCTGTTTCGAGAATTGGCAGAAAAATCTGACTTGACCTCGAGGGGCCAATCTTCCTTTTTCGCTGCGCCGAACATCCTCACCAGACGTTTCGTTCCTCTGATGCGCTCATAGATCACGGACGTCTCCTCCAAAAGAAATGCTCGACTCTCGCAACATCAACTCGTCTGTAGGGCGCAATTTGGCCAATTGATGGCGCATCGAGCCGGTTATTGGGGTCTGCGTTCGAAGCATTCGGCAAGTGTCCCACCCTGCTTTAGATAAATCCAAGACAAATATTCACTGACTCCCATAGTCTTTGGTTATGCCAACCTTTCGACAACTGGAATATTTGGTGATGGTTGCCGAGCTCGGTTCCTTCACGCGCGCTGCAGAGGAGCTCCACGTCAGCCAACCCGCACTTTCCAGTCAGATTGCGGTGTTGGAACGCGAAATCGGAGCGCGTCTTTTTGACCGACTCTCTCGAACCGTGCATCTCACTCCCGCCGGTCGCATAATGTTCCCCTACGCGAAGGCATCACTCGCCGAGGCGCAAAGAGGAATGTCAGCAACTCGCCAAACGGCGGGACTGGAGATCGGCGAACTCCACGTGGCGACAGTCCACTCGGCAACGCTCGGACTCTTACCAAGACCTCTTCGACTCTGGCGACAGGCTCGTCCAAAAATTCAACTACGCCTCCACGAATTCCGACACGGCGACGAACTCCAGGCCGCCATGAGCAGAGGAGAGGCGGACGTCGCGATTGGTCCAACACCATCAAATTGGTATGGTCCTTTGACGAACCTTGGAAGCGAGGAGCTCGTCATAGCGGTTTCGAACGACGATCCCCTCGCGGAGCGGCGCGGCCCACTAGAACTCGATCGCTTGGCTGAACGAAGCTGGGTTCACTTTGCTCCCGGCCATGGACTCGCTGAAGTGCTCGATAACGCTTGCTCAAAGGCGGGTTTCAGTCCTCAAGTCGCACTTCGCGTCGAACAGACTGCGAGTGCGCCCTTGCTTGCCGCTTCCGGACTCGGCCCTACTCTCGTCCCGGCGTCGATCATTCCTGAAAACTTCGAAGGAAGAATCTTTGCGACGTCACCAGCCACGATACGAACAATGGCTGTCTATTCTCGCCCTAATGGCGACGTGCTGACGAACGCGTTCCATGATTTCGTCGCCGCCAAGATTGAACTGATGCCCGCGCACGTTGACTCGCTATTGCACTCAAGGAAGTAACGGACCCGCACATTCTGTGACTCGGCCTGGGTTTCCTGGAGAAAGCCTCCGGAATTCCCAGGCCGATTCACTTTGTTTCCTTGGCTTCGATTAAGTACAGGAGGCCTACGAGGAAACTCTCCATACCGTCGTCGCCCAAGTGAGTTCGTAATTTCTTCGTTAAGTTTGACGCGGACTCCATGACCACGTGCGCGACGTCATGACCAGACTCTGTGAGTGTTGGATCATCGCTTGCTCCAGTGAGGTATCCCGCTTCAAAAAGCTTCTCGATCGTCTCGGACTTGGCGATTGATTGCCTACGTTGACCAACCAATCGAGCGAATGGGACGCCTTCGTGAAGTCCGCCGACAATCAATGCGCCATTCGTTGGCAACGGCTGCATTCCCGATTGCGTCACGGCGTCACGAATCGCACCCCCATAGGCACCTCGTGCCTCTCGGAGAAGTGTCGCAATGCCTGGCAAGTCTTTCAATAAATCATCAACATCCACGATGTCTCCCTCCGTACTTCCATTCGTGACAACAGCACGATAGACAATCCATCATGGTCGAAATTATTATTGGCTACCCGAACGTGGCGAACAGAATTTCATGAAAAATGAGAAGCTCTCTCTTGAAAATCACTCACTCAGACATTGCGCTACAAACGTAAGCGCCACGCATTGAAAAGGTCCGATTTCCCCCTATTCCTGAATAAGGGTGAGTCGGGGAATCTCGCCACTGAATTCAAAGTTCGGTAGGGACAACCGATAAGGGCTCGACAAATGGCTGAAAACTTTGCTTTTCCGTAATGCGCCGGTGGTTGATTCATCTCCGGACTGGCGTTGTTGGAGAAAGAATCAGCTGATTGCACGCCATCGCTCGAAAAATCCCAAGGAGAGTTACGGTGGAAGTACCGAATAGCCCAGATCCTGCTACAGCCGCACCGGACGTTGAGTCCGGGCATAGCAAGGAGAAGTGTGATGCGTTTACCGGGACTAGTACCTCGTACTTTCGCCATGTCGTGCCTTTCTCGCGGGACCTTTGGCGGCCCGATTGACCACACGTGCAGATTCAATTTGAGCGATATGACCGAATCAACTGACAAGAGGAGTGAGCAATGATTATCTTCGGAGTGGTTTTAATGTTGATTGGATTTATTCTTGCCCTGCCATTCCTATGGACGGTCGGAGTGATCTTTTTCATCGTCGGCGTGGTGCTATGGGTGTTGGGCTCAATGGGTCGCATGGTCGGCGGAAGACGTCACTACTACTAGAAGTACAACAGACGTTGGCAATTAGTCGTCCTTCCCCGGGATGTCGCGCTTCGACGTAGGTGAGCCACGTTGGATCACCGCCGAGGCAACTTCTTGATGACGCGACACCACAGAGTGAATTGTTTTCTCGATTGGCACAGGTCATGTCGTCAATCGGCCCTCCCAATAGTTGGTCGTAGATTTCGAGATTGATTTCGGTCGGGTCAAGAACCTCGCACTCCGAGACTTCTATTCTTCTCCTATGACCACTAGGAAAGAATTTGTCGAGAACATCCTCGAGAAACTTCAGCCACTCAATGTGAACGCGAAGCCCATGTTTGGCGAATACGGACTCTATTTCAAAGGTAAGATGTTCGGTCTGATCTGCGATGACACACTCTTCGTGAAGATCACCGAGGAGGGAAGGGGACTGGCCGGGCGAATCGCTCAGGTGTCGCCATATCCCGGAGCAAAACTCGCACTCAAGATTTCTTCGGTGAAGTTAAACGACCGAGAGTGGATCACGAAACTCATTGAGGTCACGACTGCTGCACTTCCTACGCCGAAGAAGAAATAGGTTGGTCGCGTTGCTCGATGGCGATCGACTCCGTCGTCATTGATGACGCTCAGCGAATCGAGGAGCGGTGACTCGTGTGGTCCGAAGAGGTGGTGATTAATACACCAAGAATGTGGTGCGTGACCCTGACGAGCTCGACGTAACCATTGAAATCGCGCCATTCTCGATGGACATCGCCGAGTCGCTCAGAGGGAACATGGAGTCGGGCCCCTTCGACGCTCGAACCTCTCCTGACCGAATTTCTTTGCAGCGCACCAATAGATGCTCAAAACCCCTGCGACGTCGATAGCCGACTAGAAAATCAGTCCAACGCGATCGGAACCGACATCAGGCTCGTGAGAGAACATCCTGGGCGAGTGCGGCAAGCGTCGCTGTCTCTGGTATCGGCGTGTCCGCACCATCGTCAAAGTTTGGTTGCGCCAGGAACAGGACCACGTTGGTGCCATTTGATGCCGCAACTCCTTCTTCGTCCGGGACCTCCGTTGCGAGTCGCCGTGCGTCAGAGGCGGACTCGAGTTCCGCCACGTAGACGTCGAACGTGGAGTTTCCTCTTTTGGCGCAACAATGCAGACAGCCCAATGTCGGAACGAATGGCGTCGCGCCGGTCGAGAGGCGCGAAAATTCGAGCGCCGTGGTGTGGGTTCCTTCGAGCTGATCGAGCCCGTCCGCGATATCGACCGCCAACTGCGCCAGGTTTGACTTTGGCGAGTACACGGCATCATCTCTATCGATGACCGGCGCCCTTAGCCAACCGCGAGCGGCGACATCGTGGGGCAGAGGGAGCTCGACCATCCCCGTGCCGTAGGTAGTGTTCACCTCTCGTAGGTGACACATTTCCAGTGAGCCACCGTTCGCTATTGACTCTTGGAGCGACCGACAGAGGCTGCCGCCGGGCGTCGCTGGTCCGCCGAAAAGATTCACGACGTCACGGTCGTTGCCGTATTCACCAAGCAAGAGCGCCGCCAAGAACCACGTGTTCCACGGCACGTCGTTCACCTTCGACAGAATCGAGTACGCCGAGATCGCTTGGTGAAAGTAGTTCACGTTCGCGGTGCGTCGCCCTAGGAGAATTCGACGTCGGGCGAAGCAGTTCAGCGTCTCTTTGGCCGGACTCGTCAGAAGTGTGCGCAACGTTGCTCTCGCCTCATCGTCGTAGAGTTCGGAGGATTGAACCTTCGCCGCCACGCCATTGTCACCGTTATCAGGGCGGAATCGGATCAAGTCGTCGTCGCCCAAGGGTGCTGTTTCGAGTGACTGAACGAATGGGCGTAAGCGCGGGTCGTCGTTCACCTTTGACACAGTAGGCACGACGAGGATCCCTAAAGCATCGGGGGCGAGGCGTCAACAAAGGTGGATACGACTCGATCAAGCGAATCGTCCGCCATCCGAAGTCATTATGATGAGTTGATACATCAACCGAAGGTCCAAGTAACCTCGGCGACGTTTGAAGGAGCATTCATGCAGGTCAAGGAACTAGGACACCTCGTTTTGTACGTCAGCAACTTGGAGAAGTCGGCGTCGTTCTACGGCGACGTTCTCGGATGGGACGTCGTCATCCCGGCGAGACAGGGTGTGCCGATTGCGGCGTTCTCCTCGGGCAGGACCCATCACGAACTTCTCCTCATCGAAGTAGGCGAAAGTGCCGCGCCGTTACCGAGCGGTCGCCACGTTGGTCTCTATCACTTCGGTCTCAAGATCGGCGACACCGACGATGACTTGCGCGACGCGCTGCGTCGACTTAACGACGCAGGCGTGAAGGTCAATGGAATGAGCGATCACACCATTAGCCACAGTCTCTACATCGAGGACCCTGACGGCAACGAAATCGAACTCTACATTGACGTCGAAGGGATTGACTGGCGTTCGGACCCGAGTCTCATAGTGGCGCCGGTGAAGCCTCTGCGCCTCTAATCGCCTAACAGATCTTCGAGAACGCGCTGGGAGATCGTTCGAAGCTGTCGAACCTGTTGTTCCGTGATCTTGTCAAAGAAGAGGCGCTGGACTTCGTCATTGTGCGAGGGTGCCGCATTGACGATCGCTTCGTAGCCCTTATCGGTCAAAACCGCAAAAATTCCGCGTGGTGAATCGGGGTCGGCCTCGCGGCGAACGAGTCCGCGCGTGCACATTCGCGTGAGTTGATGATGCAATCGACTCTTTTCCCATCCGATGATGCGACCCATCTCGAACACGCGGCACCGACGCTCCGGTGACTCGGAGAGAACGACGAGAATCGTGAAATCAGCATTGGATAAGCGTGAACTCGCCTGAAGTTCCTGTTCCAGACGTGCGCCCAGTAACTCGTGCATCTGCATGAACGCGTGCCATGCCTCGTTCTTTTCTTCATCGAAACTGGGTGCCTCGGCCACCACAAAATTCTATCCAGAATCAGTTGACATGTCATCTCAAGATGATATATTGAGTTGATGTATCAACTCATAATCGGCAGGAAGACGGGCTCGATTGTGACGCATCACCCCGAAACCATCGCGGTCCCCTAGCCGCCCATCAAAAGAGGAGAAGCATCATGTCCGAAGCAACAACCACCTTCAATGCCCACGAGCTCGCGGGGACGAACCGACGACTGGCGGACAAAGTCATTCGACTGCTCGGGAGCGAGGAGCAGTTCGAGCTCTACGCCGAGGACATCGTCATGGACTTTCCGTACGCGTCGTCGCTGTCCATGCCCGAACACTTCGAAGGGAAGGCCCAAGTCGTCAACTACGTGCGCGAACTAAACAAGAACTTGAAGGGTCTCACGATGCGCGACATGAAGTATTACTCGGTCGACGGCGCACCCGACACGGTGTTCATCGAATACTCCTCGGATGCGCCCACCCCCGCAGGCAATTGGTACGAGCAGGTCTACGTCAACAAGATGACGTTTCGCGACGGAAAGCTCGTGCACATGCGCGAGTTCTGGGACCCCAAGAGGATCATCGACGCTCGCGCCGGTGTCTACGACCACGTCGCCAAGTAACGCACGAGAAGTCCACAAAGAAAACCCGTAAGAGCAGCATTCACATCGAAAGGAAATACCAATGACGACTCAACTCACCAGCATCACTCGTACCGAGAATTATCGACTCGTTCCGCCCTCGGGCACGTTCGAGATTGATCCGGTGCACACCTTTGTCACGTTCCGCGCCCAACACCTCGTGGTCGGCCGCGTCCGTGGCACGTTCACTGGCGTCGCCGGCACGATCAACGTCGATGACGAGTTCTTGACGTCGCGCGTGGAAGTGGCGATTGAGACGAAGAGCATCAACACCTTGTTTCCCACCCGTGACGACGACCTTCGCTCCCCCGACTACCTCGACGTGGAACGTTTCCCTCATATGACGTTTCGCAGCAGCGAGATAACGGAACTGCCGTCGGATCAATGGATCGTGACGGGTGAGCTCACCATCCGTGACATGACACTGCCGGTCGACTTGCTGTTCGAGTTCACGGGCGCGATGCCGGACCCGTTCGGCAATCTTCGTTTGGGATTCCACGCGACGACGACGATCAGTCGACGCGAATTCGGTTTGTTGACGTTACTCGAAGCGCATAGCGGCAACCTTCGTGTGGCACGTGACGTCGAGATAGAGATTGACGTCGAGGCGATACGACCCCTTTGAACGTCAACTCGCCCTTCACCACGCCACCCCGTGGGCTTCCGTCGACGGCGAGGTCCGAGGGGTGGGGTTGTGCGTCATCGGGCAAGGCGAAGTTACACCAGTGGTCCGTAGACGTCGGGTCGCCGTGTCGTCAGAAATGGAAACAACGTCAACCAATCGCTTCGTTGGTCAAGGTCGAGATCAGCCACCAACACCGCAGACTCGTCACGTGGCGCCTGAACGAGTACTCGTCCATACGGGTCGGAGATGAACGAGCTCCCGTAAAAGGTCAGGAGTCCCTCCGTGCCGATCCGGTTGACCGCGACCATGAAGGTGCCATTCGTGATGCCGTTGGCCGTGATGACTTGTTGCCACAGGGGCTCGGTATCGAAGTCGGGGTGATTGGGCTCAGAGCCAATCGCCGTGGGATAGACGAGGACCTCGGCGCCCGCTAGCGAATACGCACGAGCAAGTTCGGGAAACCACTGGTCCCAGCACGTGGGAAAACCGAACCGGCCGTCGCCGAGTTCGACGACGGGAAAGCTGTCACGACCGGGTGGGCCCGGTCGGAAGTACTGATCCTCGTAGTAACCAGCGGTGACGGGAATGTGCAATTTGCGCGTGCGCACCAACAGCGTCCCGTCCGGCGCGACGACGATTGCTGTATTGAAGCCAAGCGGATCATCCGCGCTCGTGCGTTCGTAGAGCGACATGTGTATCGCGACACCGAGGTCGGCGGCGAGTTGGGTCGCGAAACTTCGGGTGGGTCCATCATCGATGCTCTCGGCGAAGCTTGACGGGGTCGACGCAGGTTTCACGTCGGCGAAATAGCGTGAGAGCGTAAGTTCTTGAAAACACACAAGTCGGGCACCGAGGTCCGCCGCGACGATTGCGCCCTCACGCAGCGCGGCGAGGTGGGTGTCGGGTTCCGGATGCCAGCGCTGTTGGACTGCCCCGATTCGAAACGGCACACGAGTCGGATCGCTGACGCGCGCCGGCGACGAAGGGACGTCGAAGCTGGTAATCGTTAACATGACGACCATGTTCTCATCAATCGCGCGAGCATGAGCTCGTGGCGAATGCCTGGCGAGTGGGAACCCCACGAGCGCACCTGGATGGCGTTTCCCCCTCCCAATATCACCTTCGGAGCTGAAACTTCGGACACGCTACGCAACGCCAGATCGGCGTGGGCCAACGTCGCCAACGTCATCGCACGCTACGAACCGGTGACGATGATCGCGAATCCCGGTCAGAGATCGTCGGCATTCGCGCTGCTCGACGAAAGCATCGACGTGATCGAACGACCGATTGACGACGCGTGGATCCGCGACAGTGGACCGACATTCACACTGAGCGCTCAGGGACTTGGAGCGACGGATTGGGTCTTTAACGGGTGGGGCGCCCAGGATTGGGCGAATTGGGACCGTGACGCACAACTCGCCGCACAGATCGCCCACGAAAGTGGTGCAGAAATTCGACCGTCCACTCTGACTAACGAAGGGGGTGGATTGCACGTCGACGGCGTGGGGACCGTGCTGCTGACCGACACCGTGCAACTCGACGCACGGCGCAATCCTCACTGGGATCGCGCACAGGTCGAAACGGAAATTCACGCGCAACTCGGCACGACACACGCGATCTGGCTACCCCGCGGCCTGACCCGGGACTACGAAACGTTCGGGACCCGCGGACACGTTGACATCGTCGCTACCTTCGTTCGACCCGGAGTCGTGGCGGCCCACAGCCAACGAGATCCGTCTCACCCCGACTTCGAAGTGACGCGCGAAATCATTCGACTGCTTCGAGCGAGCAACGATGCAGCGGGGGATCACATCGACGTCGTCGAGATCCCCGCGCCCACCGTCCTTGAAGTCGACGGCAGCTGGACCGACTATTCCTATATCAACCACTACGTCGGCAACGGTTTCGTCGTGGTTGGCACGTTCGACGATCCCCGCGACGAGGAAGCGCTTGAGATCCTCGCCCGTCTCTACCCCGGTCGCCACATCGAACTCGTCGACGGACGAGCGATCTTCGCTCACGGGGGCGGGGTGCATTGCATCACCCAACAGCAGCCGAGGGCGGGCGCATCGAATTCACAGTGACAGAGAATGCGCGATGCAATTGCGCCCGCGGGCCGGCGGCACGTTTCGAGGTCACGTCGATATGGTGAGTGAAAGCGACGATCGCGTACTTCATCAACCAAGGAGCCAAAATGGCAAAAGTTCTCTACACGGCGCAAGCGCACGTCACCGGTGGGCGCGACGGTCACGGTCAAACCACGGACAAGCAACTCGATGTTGATCTTCGTATTCCGACGGAAATGGGTGGTGCGGGCGGAGGAACGAATCCCGAGGAACTCTTCGCCGTCGGATACGCCGCCTGTTTCGAGAGCGCGCTGATGAACGTCGCACGTCGACGTCACACCGAGGCCGGCGACGTCGCCATTGACTCAAAGGTAAGTCTTCTTCCTAACGGCGAGGGAGGCTTTAAGTTGGCGGTCACCTTGGACGTGACACTTGCGTCAATTACTGATCGCGACATCGCGGTGGCGCTCATCGAGGAGGCGCACACGGTCTGTCCTTATTCGAACGCCACCCGTGGGAATATCGACGTGGAACTACTCCTCGCGGGTGCCGCACTCTAGGACTGTTACGTTTGGCGACGAAGCACCCGCGCTCGACTGCGACGAAACGTAGATTCGTGGTTCAGGGTTCGACAAACCGGACGTAGGGGAGTCTGACGTTCAACGAACCTGCGGCGTACAATTCACCTCGGGTCGAAACGGGCACGTAAGTGGGGAGAACATCAGTGAAGAGAATCGAGATCGAATCGAAGCTCAACGCGAGCAGAAACTTGCTACTCGCGAACTTCCAGAAATTGACGCCGGAGCAATTGCGACGCCCCATCACCACCAGTGAGCACGACCCGCACAGCCAATGGAATGCGCTCGATCATTTCTCCCACCTCGCACTCATCGAGACGACCTTTGCCACGATGATCCGACGTCACGTGTCAGGTCACCAGAATCCCGTTGGACTTCTCACCGGCTCGAACGGCGAGCCGAGAAGCCGTGAGGAGATCTTCCAGATCGTCCACGCCTCGAACGAAGAGTTCCAGCGCACCCATCACGACGACGAATTAACCCAGATCGTCGCTCTCACCGGGGTCGCCCGCAGCGAGAGTTTGCGTCTACTGGGTGAACTCACTGATCAACAACTTGACGAACCCCTCGAAGGAGCTCCGTGGGCGGATGGCACACTTGGCGGCGTTCTCGGCGCCAACGCCGACCACGCGGCCATGCACTGGAAGTGGTTGAAAGAGGCGGGCCTCGATCAGAACGCGTAGTGAGGACGAGAGGCGAATCTCCCGGTCGATACTGCAACACACGTTGGAACTTCGTGCTCACCAGGCGTCACGAACGACGTTGTCACGTATTAATACGTCGATGCTGGTGCCTCTCCTGTCGTTCCAACGTACGAAGGACGTAATTCACACAGAATTTTTGTGTAATCCCTGTTCTGACTGTAAAAATAGAAGAACATTGGATGTGACGGCACGACGGGGCACCGCTGAACTCCACCGGTTCACCAGGCTCGACGCGAATTGTCGGACACTCGTTGGACCTAGGGGCGTTACCGGCGTTGGCCCTCACCGAACGGGTGAAATGGCGTCGCGGTAGCGTGGGAGTCGTTCTCGGTGACAGTTCCCGCCTACGCGGAGAGGTGGTGAGAACATTAGCGAAGACATCCTTACTTACCCGAGATTGATCCGAAAGGCGTCCGGCAACGAAGACTCCTTGGTGACTTCGCGGCAACGACAGATCTTGGTTCTGGGTCTTTATGGGGTGCTGGCTGCGTGCCTGCTCGCCTACATCGTCTCGCTCATCGTGCGGCGAGACAATCAACAATGGCTGTGGTTGGATGGCTGGTCCGTGGTCGGTTTCGAATGCGCGGCGTCGTTACTCTGCATGAGTCGCAGCTTGGTTCGAGGACCCAATCGCGTCGTACCCTTAGTCCTCGGTTCGGGTCTTTTGGCGTGGGCTATTGGTGACATCTTGACCACCGCCGAGTCGGTGGGTCGTTCCAGCGCGCCGAACGTGTCGGTGGCGGACATCTTCTATTTCCTCTTCTACCCCCTCGCGTATGTTGCGTGCGTTCTCATCTTCCAAAAGGGTCTTAATCGCATCAACCAACCGAACTGGCTTGACGGCATTGTGGCGGGGGGCGGCGCGTCAGCGCTGTGCGCCGCCTTTGCCTTTCACAGTATTCACAACCTGACCGGCGGCAGCGCACTGTCGACCGTGGTGAATCTCGCCTTTCCCATTGGCGACTTCCTTTTACTTCTCTTCGTCTTTGGCGGCAGCGCGATGATCGCCGGGCTCGGCACGAAACAGTGGTTGCTCATGACGTCGGGACTCGTCGTGATCGTGTTTGGCGATACGTTCAACCTCTTCCAAACTTCCGGCGAATCGTCGCGCTTCGGAAGCGACGTCAATTCCATCGCCTGGCCGTTGGCCATACTGTTCTTGTCCTTTTCCGTGTGGACGAAGACGAAGCCCTTCAATCCGATAAAGCGACCTCGACTCCAAGGATTCATGATTACCGTCCTCGCGACCGTAGCGAGCCTTGGTGTCCTTGTTCGAGGCACGCTCAACGAAGAGAGTCGCGTCGCTATCGGTCTCGCCGTGGGCACGATCGTTATCGTTGGCATCCGACTGACCATGTCGGCGAGAAGCCTGCGCATGATCACCGAGGATCGATTTCGCCAATCGAATACCGATGAGCTCACGGGACTCGGAAATCGTCGTCAACTCGCCGATGTTCTTGAGGTCTTCTTTAGCGAGGAGCACGGGTCTGATCTCGACCAGCGACGATTGGCGTTTCTCTTCGTCGACCTCAATCATTTCAAGGAAGTCAACGATTCCTATGGTCATCCCGCCGGGGACGAACTTTTGCGTCAACTCGGGCCGCGCCTTCGCGCAGCCATAGGTAACGACGGGCTTGCCGCGCGCATGGGGGGCGACGAATTCGCCGTGCTGTTACTGGATGCCGACGCGGCACTCGCCGAACGCACAACGCAGAAAATTATCGACGAGATCGTAAAACCCTTCGAATTACACAAGATGACGGCGAACGTGGGGGCCAGCGTGGGCATCGCTCTCGTGCCGCACGACGCAAAGAACGCGTCCGACGCAATGTGGTGTGCGGACGTCGCGATGTACCGAGCAAAAATGGGCAATGTCCCCTACGTCTTCTACGACCAAGACCTCGACGGCGAAGAAGACCAGCTGAACCTGATAGAGACACTGCGAATCGCGGTGAGCGAAGGCGGCTTGACGTTGCACTATCAGCCCCAACTCGACCTTCGCACCGGAGAAATCACCGCGGTCGAGGCATTGGTGCGCTGGCCGCATTCAACCCTCGGACTCATTCCACCATTGAAATTTTTGCCGCTCGCCGAAAAGGCGGGATTGATGTGGCCCCTTACAACGTGGGTGTTCAACGAGGCGATCGCTCAGTGCGCCCAGTGGCACCGGGACGGACGACGAATCGCCGTCTCGGTCAACGTCGCCACGACGGAACTCCTTCAACAAGGTTTCGTTGAATTCGTGGCAGCGCTCCTCGTTCGCTACGAACTGCCCGCCGAATATTTGGTCGTCGAAATCACCGAGACGACGATCGTGACCGACTTTGAAAGCTCCCAGGACGTGATCAAACGGCTCCGTGATTTTGGTGTCCTCGTGTCGATCGACGATTTTGGCGCGGGCTTCACGTCGTTGACATACCTCCGGAGCCTCGACGTCGGGGAATTGAAGCTCGACCGAACATTCATTTCCTCACTGGGCTTGCGCGAAAACGACAGAAGTTTGGACATTGTCCGTGCCACGATCAATCTCGGACACGAGATGGGTCTACGGGTGGTGGCCGAAGGCATCGAGGACGTCGACACGCTCGAGATATTGGATCAACTTGGTTGTGACATCGTCCAGGGTTACTTCATCAGTCGACCCGCGCCACCCGAACGCATGACGTTCAAGAAGAATCACGCAACCTCGGCTGCATTGGATGCGCGAGCGCTCGTTGACTAAACGTTGGTCCTTCGTCGACAGCCCGACTACCAACGACAAGCCTCCGAAATCACAATCAATCTATCGACACGGATCATCCGACCTTCAGGTTGGAAAGTAGGCGTGCACGAACCTCTTCGAGGTTCTCGAAGTTGAAGAGCTCGCCGTCTCGAAACACCACGCGCAACTCGTCGCCCGGCACTGTCTCGTCGCTGGTGAGACCATCAATAGCCCGCAACACGCCACCTTCACGAACGACAGCCACGCGCCCTCGCAATGAACGTTTCACGTGTCGCGAGTCGGTGACGGGATCCTTGAAGATCGGCCTCTCTGCGCCACCAATGGTTACCGACGTCGACTTGAACGCGTGCCCGAAGGTGTCGCGATTCGTGCGCTGGTACGTGTGCGACCCTATGCCGAAGACGACGTTCGTACTCGCGAAACCTTTCTCCTTGAGGCGTTGAAGAATTCTCGTCGCGGTCTCGAGGCTTATCTGATCGCCGTAAATCACCCCAATGTGAGGATCGAGCAGGCGATAACCCTTGTCGGTGACGGTGCCGCCGAACATCTCCCAGAGCATCGCGACGAGCCCGTCGTCACCGCTCGCGCCCGTCCGTGTCGTGCGCCCCGTGATGATCGCGACGGGATCACCCGAGTCGGGACGAATCACGACCCGTCCGTCGCGCGCAAGAATCCGCTCGCGGAGTCGTGGCAAGTAGTCCCCGACGACTCGCCACAGATCCCACGTGTCAGAGACGATGGAGACGAATCCTGCAGGGTACAACTCAGAGATGAGCCGTTCGTAGGTCTGGAACTCGTCGTCGGAACCCTCATTGCCGTAGGCCGACATGACACTGTGCTCGGTTGCGGGAATGGACGTTCCGACGATGTTTGTTTCGACGTCCGCGGCGTAGTACTCCTCGAGATAGAGAATCGCGGGAATCGTGTCGGTGCCGAGGAACGACAACAAATGCCCCGCACCCGACGCCGCGGCGGCTTCGACACTGCCCATCCCTCGAAATGAGAAATCGTGACCTTGGAATGGCACTGCGTCGAGATCGGCGCCCGTCTCGAAGGCAAAGTCCTGAAAAAGCTTTCGATACTGAAACGCGATCGTCGCACTCGTCGACGGCAGCCACGTCTCGGCGCTGAAAAGAGTCTCGATGAAGTTCGTAAGCCAGAAGAATTCTGATTTCGTGTTGACGAACGTGACCGACGGCACACGAAGTGGCGTGAGCGTCCCTTCTGGGAGCGCCCGCACCTCCAGCGGCAGAAAACCGAGCTCCCACAACGCTTCGAGATGCCCGGTGTCGGGACTTTGTTCGCCCACGGTATTTCGAATGATCCGAACGTACTGCGCAACCATCTCTTCGCGTGGTTGCGAAAAGAAATTCACGTGGAAGTAGTCAAGGAGATAACGCTGAATGAATGCCTGGACTCCGAAGACGACCACGTGGTCGATGCCCGCAATCTCGCTGTCGCGAGCAGTCCAGGTGCTGTAGACGGCGCTGGTACCCACCGGGTATTGGTGACGATGATTGATTTTGTAAAAGTCAGTGAGGAGTGCCGGTGAGAAGTTCACCTCAAGGTTCTAGCGTCTGGCGCGATGGAGCGCGAAAAAACGTCTTTGATTGAGGCACTCACGTCACGAAGCCGTTCGGCGAATCGCGCAGGGCGCAGCGAGGTCAGACCTCTTTGCCCTTGTTCGTCGCGGCGGTAACGGTTGATTCGTATCCCGCGTTGGTGAGCATCCTGCGCAAGTCAACGACGGTTTGGGTGTCGATGTCCTTGTTTCGAGGCTTCACGAGGACCTGCTCCTCACCACCAACGATGACTCGATACTTTCCGTCCGGCGACTCCTCGACACTCCCCACGACGTTCAGCAGCGAGAGCACCGCCTTCCAATCGATGTTGTGGCTCACGGGGTGCTGAAAAATGGACATCAGGGTGTCACGATGGTGATTGTTCAGATGTATTGCGTCATGTGCGTCGGTCATAAGAATCCCTTCCCAGGCTCACCCTAGTGACTGGCACGCGTCACCGTGTTGGCGCCCACACAAAAGGGAGTGTCGCCAGAAATGGCGAGTCGCTATTTGACTTCACCTGTGGGAGGCTGCAGGAGTGGGTGCAAGCGGCGATAAGCCAAGAAAGTTTCGCGTACGAATGGCAAAGGTTCCTAAGGGCGCCGAGCCGAACAACATCCACTTGGCGGGTCTTTCCAACGACAGCGGTGGGGCGTACGGTTCTCGAGTCGACCACGAAGCGGCGCACGGACGAAGCGAGAACATCGGCCGTTTCGGCAAATTCGTGCTGTGGTGCCTAGGTCGACGCCCGAAGGATCCGACTCGTCCTTAGCTGCCGCGAACGAAACATTCGTTGCACTTCACAACCTCCGAGACGAGCTATCTAGGTCGTCGTTCGCATTGGGGAATCGTCTGCGGTGAGCAGTACGCTCGCCAAGAGCTCCGCACTTGTGAACGTGCGCAGATCCGCGAGTTCTTGAGCTTGCAGCTGACAACTGAAACCATCGACGATCACCGGACCGGTGGCCACGGACTTGGTGAGGAGTGGCAAGAACCGATCCTCGGCGATCTTCCTCGAGAGTTCGTCGTGATCCGCCTGAAAACCGAATGATCCGGCGAGCCCGCAACATCCCGCGTCGAGCACCTCGACATCGAAACCGAGCATGGAAAGTACCCGAACTTCAGACGCCGTGCCCTGAACCGCATACTGGTGACAGTGGGGGTGAATGCTGACGTGCCCGCTCATCGGGGCACCCTCGTAGTGCCACGAGATGCGTTCGAGATGTTCGGCCAAGCTGCAACTCAGTTGCGAGAGTTTCTCAGCCCTTTGATCGTCGGGCAGGATCTTCACGAACTCGTCGCGAAAGGTGGCGAGACAGCTCGGTTCGGCGACGACGATTGGTACATCATTCGCGAGGAATTCCTCGAGGACGTCGAGCGTCTTTCGAGCCGCGGAACGCGCCAGGTTCAACATCCCCGAGTCGTAGAGCGGACGTCCACAGCACGCCCACTGCGACGGCATGCCCACCGTCTCGCCAATCGCTTCAAGCACTCGTGCGGTCGCGACGCCCCTCGACGGCAGGTATTGATCAGTGAAGGTGTCCGACCACATAATCACGGTGGGTTGACGCTGCGAGCGTAGACGCCGTCCCATCGGACTTCGTCGCAAGGGAGATGAGGCGAATGCCGGGACATCACGGCGAAGGCTGACGCCGGCGAGTTTCTTCAAGAGGTTGCCCGTCAGCGCATTCGACGTGACGGCATTCACGACGCGGGGCCAGCGGGAGGCGAACCGACCCGACCACGCGATGAGCCCAAGCGCGAACGCCGATCGAGGCCTGAGTCGTCTTGCGTAATAGTGATGAAGGAATTCGGACTTATAGGTCGCCATATCCACTTGCGTCGGACAGTCGCTCGCGCATCCCTTGCACGACAGGCACAACTCGAGTGACGCCCGGACGTCGCGATTGCGCCACGTCGACGGTGTGATCTCACCTTGGAACATCTCGACGAACAACTTGGCCCTCCCACGCGTCGAGTGGAGCTCGTCGCGGGTGGCGCGAAAAGAAGGGCACATGACCCCCGCAACGTCGCTGCGACATTTGCCAACGCCCACACAGCGTTCCACGGCCTTCTGCATCGAATCCGCATCCTGCGCGAAGGAGAATTGCGAGGCGACGAGCAGTGACTTCTTGTACTTGGGACCGTAGCGAATGTTGCTGTCCAGCGGGAAGGCGTCGATCACTTTGCCTGGATTCATTCGACCCTTGGGATCCCACGCGGACTTGTAGCGACGAAAGGCCTCCATCATCCGCGGGCTGTACATGCGACTGAGCAACTCGCCACGACTTTGGCCGTCGCCGTGTTCGCCCGAGATCGACCCACCGAGTTCGACGCAAAGATCGGCGGCGCGTTCCACGTATTGTCGATACTTCTCGAGCCCTTCGATGCTCGATAAGTCGAAGTTGTTGCGCGTATGCACGCAGCCTTGACCGAAATGTCCGTACCACGCGCCGTCGTAACCAAATCGCGACCAGAGGTCGCGAATTCCGCGAAGGTACGTGCCGAGCTGCTCCGGCGCGACGGCCGCGTCCTCCCAACCTTCGTAGTTGACGACGCCGCCCGCGACCCGCGACGTTGCGCCGAGCCCCGACTCACGCACCTTCCACACCATCTCTTGCTCGTGGGGATCTCGAAGGATCCTGGCGAGCGCACCCTCGGGAAGTTGCGCCGCGACGGCATCGGACTTCGCGATGACCGCGTCGTCACTGTCAGCCCCGACTTCGGCGAGGAGCCAACCTTCTCCCGGTGGTAGTAAGTCGAGATTCTCGAGGTGCATTCGCTTCTCACGCATCTGTTCGACCAATCGAGCGTCAAAGCCTTCCAGGCCAATCAGATCATGGCGAAGAAGTGCGGGGACGTTGTCGGCCGCTTCGTAGATGTCGGCGAATCCAATGACGATTAAGTTCCGGTGGCGCGGCCAAGGCGCCAATGACACCACAATCTCGGTGACGAGCGCACAGGTCGACTCAGTCCCGACGAAGGACCTCGCCAGATGAAATCCGTTCGTGTCGCGCAATTGATCAAGGTTGTAACCCGACACGCGACGTTGCAGGGCGGGATAGCCCGTTTCGATGTCGTGGGCGAACTCGTCGCGAAGTTGTCGTAATTCGCGAACTACCCGTCCTTGGTCGCCGTCGGTACGCGACAACAATTCGTAATGAGCATCGTCGCACGCGCCCAACACGAAGCGCGCCGATTCGTAAGTCACCACCGTGAGCTCCTCCACGCAGTCGACGGTCTTGCCGGTATAGAGACCATGGGTCCCGCATGAATTGTTCCCCACCATGCCGCCGAGCGTGCACCACGCGTGCGTCGCGGGGTCGGGTCCGAAAGTCAGGTCAAGCGCCCGCGCCGCGGCGTTCAATTGGTCTAGAACGACGCCCGGCTGCACCCGAGCGCGACGATTCTCAACGTCAATCGAGATGATCTTGTTCATGTGTCGACTCATGTCGACGACGACGGCGACGTTGCACCCTTGTCCCGCGAGACTCGTACCCGCACCGCGACCCAAGATGGGCGCGTCGAATTGACGACACACGTCGATCGCACGAATCACGTCGTCCTCGTCGAGCGGGTAGATAACGCCCAGAGGAATCTGGCGATAGTTCGATGAATCCGTAGCGAACACGCCGCGCGTGGCGTCGTCGAAATGTACCTCGCCTCGTAGCGCGTGGCGCAACGCCTGCTCGAGTTGGCGACGCGACGCCTCGTCCACGTCCGAACGGTCGACGACGTCGCCGGGTCTAAAACTCACTTCGCCACGGTTCCTTTCTCGCACGCGACGTCATCAACCAAGTCCCCACGAATGAACAACCTCGTCTTAGTGTGACTCGCGAGTCACCTGATCGCCGCTCGAACCTCGAAGGAAGTCCAAGTCGGCCCCGGAGTCGGCTTGAAGTACGTGTTGTACGTAGAGGTGCTCCCATCCCCGCCGTGGTGTGGCGAATGCATCTTGCATCGCTGCGCTCGGACGACGAGAAGCCAACTCCTCATCACTCACTTCAAGCGTCAGTGAACGTCCGGGAACGTCGAGTGCGATGTAGTCACCGGTGCGCACGAGTCCCAGCGGGCCGCCCGCTGCCGCTTCGGGCGAGACGTGCAGCACGACGGTGCCGTAGGCCGTCCCACTCATCCGCCCGTCGCAGATCCGCACCATGTCACGAATTCCCAACGCGAGGAGTTTCTTTGGAATTGGCATGTTGGCGACTTCGGGCATGCCGGGATAACCTCGGGGCCCGCAGCCTCGCAACACCAGCACCGTGTCGGCATCGACGTCAAGGGCAGGATCGTCGATGCGCGCGTGCAGGTCTTCAATCGAATCAAAGACGAGCGCCCTGCCGCGGTGGCGAAGCAGTGCCGGCGACGCCGCCGCGGGCTTGATAACGGCTCCCGTCGGCGCCAAGTTTCCGCGCAGCACCGCGACGCCCGCTTCGTGGGCGAGCGGCGACTCGCGTCGTGAAATTACTTCGTGGTCCCAAATTCTCGCCTCATCCAAATACGAGACCAGCGGACGACCCGTCACGGTGATGGCCTCTGGATCGAGCAAGTCCTTCACCTCTCGCAGCACCGACAAGAGGCCGCCCGCGCGCTGAAAGTCGTCCATCAGAAATTGACCGGCGGGTTGAAGATTGACGAGCAGGGGAACGCGCGATCCGACTCGATCGAAATCATCGAGTGACAACTCGATGTTCAATCGACCAGCGATGGCGAGCAGATGCACGACCGCGTTCGTGGAGCCACCGATCGCCGCCAACGTCACGATGGCGTTGTGGAACGAACCCTTCGTGATGATGTCACTCGGCCGACGGTGCGCATCGATGAGCTCAACCACGAAACGCCCGGTCTCGTGGGACTTCTCGAGCAGTCGACTGTCGACCGCCGAGGTGCCGGCAATGCCGGGCATCGTCATGCCGAGTGCTTCGGTGACGAGCGCCATCGTCGACGCCGTACCCATGGTGTTGCAGTGGCCTCGACTACTGATCATCGACGATTCC
This sequence comes from Candidatus Saccharibacteria bacterium CG_4_10_14_0_2_um_filter_52_9, assembly GCA_903970515.1. Classification (GTDB taxonomy): domain Bacteria; phylum Actinomycetota; class Acidimicrobiia; order Acidimicrobiales; family RAAP-2; genus RAAP-2. The sequence continues at coordinate 66,176 of CAJCJA010000037.1, read as the reverse complement.
GAACGAAGGAACTCCTCTTCGCTCAACGTGCCGCCACGGGTCTCTTCACTAAGGCGCCAGACGTCGGTGCCGCAACCCAGCGCGACTCCTTGAAACGTTCCCGTCTTCATCGGTCCGCCCGGCACGACCACCGCCGGAAGGTCCACCGACGATGCCGCCATCAACAGCGATGGGATCGTCTTGTCACAACCGCCCAACAAGACCACGCCGTCAATTGGATTGGCGCGGATCATCTCCTCGGTTGCCATCGCCGCCATATTGCGCCACAACATCGCGGTAGGACGAACTTGCGTTTCACCCAGCGAGACGACCGGGAGATTGAGCGGTACGCCCCCGGCCTCGTAGACACCATCCTTCACGCTTTGCATCACTTCGTCGAGATGCGTGTTGCACGGCGTCAGGTCCGACGCGGTGTTCGCAATGGCGACGTGCGGTCGCCCGTCGAACGCGTTGCTGTCGAGCCCACGACGCATCCATGCTCGATGGATGTAAGCGTTGCGGTCCGAACCTGCGTACCACTGTGCACTTCGACGCTGGGCCACGATTCTCAGTTCCGTTTCTCGAAATCTATGACTACTATATGGAATATCATGACTACGAGACCTGATGCACTCACGATCAATGGTACCGAGTCGGCACGAATTGTGGGCTCTGACCGGGTCCTATCGGTGTTGGTGGAATTGGCACGGCACGCCAACGGCGCCACCCTGGACGAGATCGCCAAGTCCGTCCGCAGCCCAAAACCCACAGTGCATCGAGCACTCGCGTCGCTCTGCCGGGCTGGACTCGCGAACAAGGACGGGCGAGGTCGTTACATCTTGGGCGACGAATTTCTCCGTATGGCGTTCTCGCATCACGAATCGCGACCCGATCACGTGCGCGTCCAGCCCATCTTGCGCCAAATCGCCGAACGCTACGAAGAGACGGCACATTACGCGGTCCTCGATGGACACCACATCATCTACCGCGCCAAGGTAGATCCCATGGGCGGATCCATTCGTCTCACCTCGATGATCGGTGGACGAAATCCAGCCCACTCGACGGCGATCGGCAAGGTAATGCTCTCGTTCAAACTATCGAGTCTCGACGACGTTCGTGACTGGATTGGGAATCGTGCCCTCGCGCCACAAACCCCCAACACCATCACCAGCGCGGAGAACCTTCATCAACAATTGGAGCAAGTTCGCGAGCGTGGCTACGCCGTTGACAACGAGGAGAATGAGTTGGGTGTCAACTGCATCGCGTTCCCCTATTTCTTATCGTCGCCGCGAATCGCGACCGGCGCCATCAGCGTGAGCGCACTGAGCTATCGAACGCCACTGCAAGATCTCATCGACGACGTCGCGACGTTACGAGCAATCGTCGCGGGTGACTACGAGGAGTAATGCGGGCGGTCGAGCTGATCAAGCCGTTCACGTGCGAAGTACGCGACGTCGCAACGCCCGTTGCCACGAGCGGCGTTGTCGTCGTCAACGTGCAGCGTGTAGGTCTCTGTGGCACCGATGTCGAATTCTTCCGCGGTGAGATGCCGTATCTTCTCGACGGCCACGCCAAATTCCCGATGCGCCTCGGGCATGAATGGACGGGTACCGTCTCGAAGATCGGCGAAGGCGTCGATCCGCGTTGGCTAGGACAACGCGTCACGGGCGACACCATGCTCGGCTGTGGAACGTGTCGACGTTGTCGCTCGGGTCATCAACACGTCTGTGAGAATCGCAAGGAAGTTGGCGTCCGAGGGAACTTCCCCGGGGCGCTCGGCGAAGAGTTGAGCGTGCCAGCGACGTCACTTCACGCGTTGCCCGAAAATGTCGATGCCGCACTTGGGGCCCTTGTGGAACCCGGCGCCAACGCGTTTCGCGCCGTCGAGGGTGCGGCCCTCAAGGTGGATGAGCGCCTTTTAATCGCGGGACCAGGAACAATAGGCCTCCTTGCCGGACTGATTGCCAGGTCCCGCGGTATCGAGGTGCACCTCGCCGGCATCACGTCATCGAGCATCGATTTCGCGGCGTCCCTCGGTTTTGCTGGCGTCTGGCATCTAGAGGACCTTCCCGCACTCGAGTGGGACGCGGTCATCGACGCGACGAGTGACGCGACGCTCCCTTCGACCGCACTCGACCTGGTCGAACCGGGGGGTCGCGTTGTCTACATCGGCATCAGTGCCGAGAAGAGTGAGATCGATAGCCGATCGCTCACCTTGAAGGACGTCACCGCCGTCGGCATACTCAGCGGTTCAACAGCACTCGACGAAACGATTGCGTTGTTCGCGTCGGGACGCGTCGACCCTCGTCCGCTCATTGCCGCGACCGTTGGATTTGGCGACGTCGCGAGCGTCCTCGCGGGCGAGCGACCATCGCATGCGGGCCCTGGTCCAAAAATTCACGTCGATCCGCAGATCTAAGCGCACGTGATCGCTGTTTACGCCGGACCTTGAGGGATTCGCAGCCCCACGAGACCCCCGTCGACATTGAGTGCGATGCCCGTCGTCGAACCCGAAAGGGGGCTCGCGAGGTACGCAATCGCACCCGCAACTTCGTCCGCGCTGACCAAGCGTCGATGGGGCTGACGTGCGGAGAGCGCTTCGAGCTCTTGTTGAGGATCTGCCGCCTGACCCAAAAGGCGTTGCACCCACGGGGTGTCCGCGGTGCCGGGATTCACGCAATTGACTCGTATGCCCTCGCCAAGGTGATCTGCCGCCATTGCTCGAGTAAGCGCAAGTACCGCACCCTTTGTCGCACTGTACAGAGCTCGTCGGGGCAGTCCAATGTCCGCCGCGACCGAACACGTATTGACGATCGCGGCGTGCTTCGAGAGCCGCAGGTACGGAAGTGCGCTGCGAGTGACACGCACGACGCCGTAGACGTTCACTTCGAACACGCGGCGCCACTCGTCATCGGTGTTCTCCTCCACCGTGCCCTGTGCGCCAATGCCCGCGTTGTTGACGACGATGTCGATTCCCCCATACTCCTCGACCACGCCGCGCACCGCGTTCGACACGCTTTCAGAATCCGACACGTCGCACTGAGCGACGAGGAATTCGGTGCCGACACCGGAGATGTCGAGATCGAGTACCGCGACACGACCTCCCTCGCGAAGGAGACGCTCCGCGACCGCGCGTCCGATGCCCGAAGCACCACCGGTGACAATCGCTCGCAGTCCTCTAAATTCCTTCGCGTCACTGCTCGCACTGACGCCGATATCACTTTGTGTCATAGCCATTCTCCATTCACTTTTCGACAGGGAATTGCGACAAGACCTCAGCCATGCCGGCCCACCCGCGCCGAGGAAACGCCGTGCGCAATCGGGTGGATTCGTCGGTCGAGGTTAACGTAGAAGCGCGACCTCACGTCATCTCGATAGCGTCGCCGTGCGACATCGAAGGACGCCATTTCGCCGTCTGCACCACATACCAACCTTCTTATTCACTCAGCGCTAGGCCCGTGGCTGGATCAAAGAAAAACAGCCGCTTGGGATTTACCTGGAGTCGAACTCGTTCGCCGATGACCAGTTGGGTCTCGGGGGGCACGCGGGCCACCCCCTCACCACGTTGGGTGATCAATCCCGCGTCGAGGCCCTCGGCGTCGTCGCTGTACACACCCTCCGCCTCCACTCGGTGTGCGTCAGTCGAAAAATGCACGAGGATCTCTGAACCCAACGCTTCGACGAGATCGACGTCGCCTTCGAAGAACACGAAATCCTTCGCGTTGTCGTTGGTCTTGGTGCCAGCAATCATGAGACTCTCCGGCCGTATCCCCACGACGACGTCCTTGTTGGCGAATTTCACCAGTGAAGGCTTCGCCGCGAGAACGGTCGCGGGCAGTTCCACCTTTTGAGTCCCCAAAAAGAGAGTGCGACCTCCCTCCCCGAGGTGGACCTCGAACAAATTCATCGACGGTGATCCCATGAAACCCGCGACGAAGAGGTTGAGTGGATGGTCGTAGATGGTCTGGGGCTTGTCGCACTGGAGCACGACCCCCGATCGCATCACGGCGACCCGGTCGCCCATCGTCATCGCTTCGACTTGGTCGTGGGTCACGTAGATCGTCGCGACGCCGAGCCGACGTTGGATCCTCGCAACTTCAGCGCGCATTTGCACTCGAAGCTTCGCGTCGAGGTTCGAAAGTGGTTCATCCATCAAGAACACTTTCGGTTCGCGAACGATGGCACGTCCCATCGCAACTCGCTGGCGCTGACCCCCCGAGAGTTGCGCCGGTTTCCGATCGATCCACTCGGTGAGTCCAAGGATCTCCGCCGTCTCGCGGACCTTCTTCTCAATCTCGTCCTTCGGAATGTGTTTCATCTTCAAGGCGAATCCAATGTTCTCGCCAACGGTCATGTGCGGATAGAGTGCGTAATTTTGAAAGACCATCGCAATGTCGCGATCTCGAGGCGACACATCATTCATCACGACACCATCAATACGTAACACGCCGCTCGAGATCTCCTCGAGTCCCGCCACCATCCTCATTGCCGTCGTCTTTCCACATCCCGACGGTCCCACGAGGATCATGAACTCGCCGTCGGCGACTTCGAGGTCAAATTCGTGAACGGCTTCAAAACCATTCGGGTAGACCTTCGTCAGCTTCTCAAGAGAGACGGGAGCCATCGGTGCTTCCTTTCATGCGTTCTTCCTCGACGGACGAGAAGAGCCGGGGGTGGTTGATGCGAGACATAGCGATCGTGGATGGTTCATCTCGTGGGGCACGCGGATCACTATTCCTTCGTGGACCCAGCGAGCAGCCCCGAAACGAGCGAGCGCTGCGCGAAGAGGAACACGATCATGACGGGCGCCATGGCGACGATCGTGGCAACAGCCAACTCGGGGCGGTAGATGCCGACCTGTCCGCCTTGTCCAGGATTGAACGCCGGCGTCGTCGACAACAAGTCCTGGAGGCCGATCGGAAGGGGATAATTCGTGCTGTTCGGCAGCATCACGAAGGGGAGGAAGAAGTTGTTCCAGTTCGCGACGAACGCGAAGAATGTCACAAGTGCGACAATCGGTCGCGCCAAGGGGAGCGCGATGCGGCGAAACACGTCCCATTCATTGCAGCCGTCAATGCGCGCCGCGGCAAGTAAGTCCTTGGGAACCGACGACGAATAGAAAATGTAGGCCAGGTAGACCCCGAACGGGAAGAACGAAAACGGAAGGATGACCGCGAGTGGTGTCCCCACTGCGTGCACCGAGTTCGCTTCCAGGAACAAGGGCAGCACGAGTGCCGTGGCGGGCATGATCATGACGAACAGGGTGATGCCGAGCAAGGTCCGTCGCCCGATGAACTGGGTGTGGGCGAGACCGTATCCCGCGGGAATCGAGAAGATTAGTGCGATAAAGATGCCACCGAAGGAATAGATCGCCGAATTCTTCAGCCAATTGAGCAGCGAATAATCCTCGAACGTGAACATCACGCGCACCGCGTGGCCGAGATTCTCCAACGTACCCAGTGCGAAAGGGTTCTCGCTTATCAGTTGATGGTCGGTCTTGAAAGGGGAGAACAACAGCCAAATCACCGGCACCATGAAGAACGCGGTGAAGGCCAATAACACGATGTATGAAAATGTTCGAGTCCAGACTCGATTAAAGAATCGCATCGTCATTCCACCTCGAAGAGTTTTGTTCGAAAGACGAGTACGGCCGCACAAAGAAGTCCAATAACCAATAGATCGACGGAGATTGCCGCCGCGTAGTTGAAATTGTTGTTTTGAAACGCGAAATAATACGCCAACTCGTTGGGTGACCACGTCGGACTTATCAACCCGAGACTCGCTTCACCGACAAGTTGAGGTTCGACGAAAAGCTGTGTCCCAGCGGCAAAGGCGAGGATCAACATGAACGTGATCCACTTTTTGATGAGTGGCAATTTGATACGGATCGCCGTCTGTAGAGGTCCGGCACCGTCGAGTTCGGCCGCTTCGATGAGTTCGTTAGGAATGTTGTTGAGAGCGCCATAGGTCACGACAATCCATCCGCCCGCACCGGCCCAAAACGCGATGATCGCAAAAATCAATGGAAGGTGACCGGGAAGGATCGTCTGACCTAAGTTCTGGAATCCGAAGACGCCAAGGAAGAGTCGCCATGGACTCACCGTGGGATCCAACATAAACAACCACACGAGCACGCTCGCGGCGCCCGCGAGCGCTCCGGGCAGGTAAAAGACGAAACGAAATGCTGCACTGACCTTCCTCGCGATGCTGTGCAGCATTAGTGCCAGCCCGATCACGATCACGACGAGTGAGCCCAGCCATATGAGCAGGTACTCGGCCACGTTCTCGAACGCGGGAATGAAGCGGAAGTCCTCTCCGGTCTTGATGAAGTTGGACAGTCCGACGAAGTGACCACCCGTTGAGGTGAACGCCAGGCAAATCGCGTACACCGCGGGAGCGACGCCGAAGAGTGCGAGCAGAATGAAGTAGCCGGATACGAAGGCGTACCCGGCTACCCCATTCTTCCTCTTACGTCGCAACTTCGAGCTCAATGAATCGGTCGTGCCCTGAGGGGATTGGGCGTCAGTAGACACGACCGATTTCATTGAATCTTCCTACTACTACGGAGTTGTGACGACGGTGTAACCATCGCTCTGGGCGTAGTCCGCCAATTGCGATGCGAAGCCGGCAAGCTGAGAGGTCAGCGTCTGTCCCGAGTTGATCCCGGTCACGACCGTGCTGCCAAAGACAGAGTCAGTGCTCCACGGCACGGGCGACCATCCCGACCACACTTCGGTTGCCGCCTTGGCGAACACCGGTGCAATCTGGTTCGAATACAGACCGGACGCCTGCTGTCCAGCGATCCACGCCGTTTCGTCCGCAACGTACGCGGGATATCCAGGTGAGATTCCCTGGCTTCCGTACGACGTCGACAGCCACGTCAAGATCGATGCCGTCAGTGCCTTCGTGGCACCCGAGACGTGAGAGGACATGAACCAGAGTCCACCGCCCACTTCACCGGTCACCGTTGGACCGCTTCCCCAACTCAAGGGGTCCGCGACCGCGAGGTCACCATTCGCCTGGAGGCCCGGGAAGAGGTACTGGCCGTACCACGCCGGGCCCACCATCATGAGGATCTTGTCCTTGAACGTCGTGCCGAACGTCGACGAGAAGACGCTGTCGGTGGTGACCGAGCCGGCCTTCACCAGTGGGTCAATCAATTGCGTCGCGCGGGTGCAGTTCGGGTCCGCGCCATTGATCACGATCGTGTCGGTCTTGATCACGTCGTCTACGTGGCACTCACTCGGCCAGAGGTAGATGTCGTCGTCCCAGTTGTCGCCCACGCTTCCCACGATGTAGCCGGGGTGTTGGGTCGCAACCTCTGCACCAATTGCGGCCCAGCCCTGCCACGTGGTCGGTACCGTGTAGCCAAACTGGGTCATCAACGCACTGTTGTAGAACAGCAGATTCATTGCCAAGTCGTTGCGGAGGCAATACACTTTGCCGTTCACCGTGCAACCAGCGAGCGAGCCCGCGGCGTAGCCGCCAAGGACCTTGCTGGGCACGGTGCCGTTGTTCAACGCCGCTGGATAATGGAACTGTGAACTCGCCAAGGAGGCGGCGTCATTGTTCTCTTCACTGAAGACAATGTCGGGCCAACCGCTGCCCACCCGATTGTCCAGCGCAATCTTTGACTGCAAAACACCTGATCCATTGGCATTACCGTTGTAGACGACGAGGTCAATCTTCACGCCGGGGTGAGCCTTCTCGTACGCCTTAACCTGCGGCTCGCGAGTCGAGTCAACCCAGATAGTGATCGTTGGCTTCTTCGCTGCAGCCGCTGAAGCGCTGGTCGCGACGCCGAATGTCGCGACGCCCAAGGCGGAGGCGACAATCGCCAACACCGAGGATCGCAACTTCGGACGAAGCCCCCTGCGCCATTCTTTACTTCTCATCGGTGAACTCATTCTTTCTGTTCCCTTTCTGTCTGTTTACCTTTTGTTGTTTCTTGATCGAATTGCATCGCGGTACTTCCCTCATTTTCACTACGGCACGATCGTCGACGAAAGGTCGACGACGTACGGTTCCAGTTCGGCCGGATAGTGGGGACCCATCGGTAAGCCGACTCCTGGACCTGGTGGCGCCGCAACGATGCCTCGTGCGTTAATGCCGTCTTCGCGCCGTACTGGATTGGAAGTCACCAAGGACTCGTAGTACGTGCAGTTCGATATCGCCATGCAAAGATGGCGAGCGTAGATCGTGTTGCCGTGCGGTTCGGCTCGGAGTCGAAATGAATCCGCGAGGTGGGCGATTCGCATCGCTCCCGTGAAGCCACCGCGCAGTTCGGTGCTGGTACGTACGTACGTCGCGCAACCGCTCTGGATGAAGTCGGCCGTGTTCATGTGAGCACCATCGGACGTCTCGGCGACGTTGAGTGGTACGCGCACTCTCTCGGCGAGCCACTTGTACGCGGTGATACTGAATTCGCGGATCGGTTCCTCGTACCAGAGGTAGTTCGCCTCCGAGAGGGCGTCACCCACGTAGACGGCGTCGGCGAGATCGAAACCCGCCGAACCGTCGTACATAAGTGCAATGTCGGGACCAACGTGATCTCGAAGAGCGAGGCAGAGCGTCGCGTCGCGTCGCGGGTCACCCCACGCGTGAAGTTTGATGGCCGAAAATCCTAACTCGAGGCACTGGGTCGCCACGTCGAGGAATTCCTCCTGCGTGCGAAACGTCGTGGTCGAGGCGTACGCTTCGATCTCACTGCGGTGACCGCCCAGGACCTCCCAGGTCGGTGCGCCATAGAGTCTTCCCGCGAGGTCCCACAGCGCAGTGTCGACTAAGCCCAGAACGTTGATAGGGAACTCCAACACGCGATCCAGTTCCCACATCCGATGCCATAGGAACTCACGCTGCAACGGGTCCGCACCAATCAACTCGTCGCGCAACACGCGTTCGACGAGGTCAGCCACGATGACGCCACTGCCCGGACGGGGCGCAATCGCCACTCCCTCGACGCCGTCGTCAGTCGAGATGCGAAGCACCGCCACGTGGCTGTCACCGAAGCTCCCGGGCAGTCCGTGTCGCCACGCGAAGGGTGGATTGGCACCCGGGGCGAGGACGGTGAAACTCTCAACGTTCGTTATTTTCACTATCCCCCCAGTGAGTATCCTGAACCCGAGTCGACGACGAAGCTATCCCCCAACGCGCGCGACCTGACGCCAATTCATATTACAACATTCGTATGATAACATATGAGTGTAGTGACGCAAGAAGGCCACCACAGTGGACTGACGTGGCGCGAACGTAAGATGTATGAGGAGAAATAGTCTTCAGCCTTTTCTCGGCCCGGAGGTTACGTGACAGATATCGGCGATGTTCGGCCAAAAATTGCCTCAAGCTTGACGTCATTGGTCGCGAACCCAGCGCCACCACGACCCACGAGTTTGGGCGTCGCCGTACTTCAGACGTTGATCGACGACATCGTGGGCGGTGAACTCGCACCTGGGACGACCCTGCCGACAAACCCAGACCTATGCGTGGCGTTCGGTGTCAGCCGCACGGTGGTGAGGGAATCGCTGAAATTACTGGAAGAAAAGGGCCTCATTCGAGTCCGCCAGGGACAGGGCACCACCGTCGCGCCGACAAGCCAATGGAACCTTCTCGACCCGCTTGTCCTCGAAGCAGCGATTCGCTTTGACGAAAAGCTTGAAATTATCGACGATGTGGTCGACGTGCGGGTGGGACTGGAAAGCCTGATGGCACGACGTACGGCGCAGAGGATCAACGACGAACAGCTCGAGGAACTTCGCGAATCGCTCGCCGTCCTCGAGTCACTCCTCGATCAACCCGACGAGTATCTCCTCGCCGACATTGAATATCACGACGTCATCCTTCGAAGCTCTGGCAACAAATTGGGGCGCTCGATAATCCGGACCGTCCACCCGTACGCGCGCGCGAGCGCGCGCTACAACCCCCACATGCGACGCGCCGAAATCGCCCTGTCGCACGAGGGCCATCTCAACATTTTTGAGAAGATCTCGTCGCACGATGAGAACGGCGCGTTTGACGCCATGCACGACCACATCATGAGTGGTTGGCTACGACGAAAGAAAGCTCTCAGCGAAAATCAACCCTGAGCATAATCCCGCAACAATCGAGGCCGCGCTCGAAAGTAATCGTTGACACTCTACGAATCTGCATCACAACATCGCCAGATAAATGTCGCAAAGGTTCCACCCGGTGTGCGCGCCCGGCAACAGTTGATGCAGCGAATCAAGAGCTCGAAAGCTGTCGTTGTCGCTCACGATGCTGTGCCAATCGATACCTCGTGACTTTGCCCTCGTGAGCGTACCGGTATCAACCCACGCGCCGCCAACTCCTTCGATGAAGTCGCGACCGTCGGAGCTTGATGCAACAAAGACCGCGTCGCGCTCGAAGTGACTCAATTCTTCGGCCATCCTCCACGCCAGCTCTTGGCAACGTCCACCCCGTCCTGTTCCTCGAACCTCGACGGTGACTTCACCCGTACCAACGACACAAAGTCGATTGCTGGCGTGGCGAAAGCTCTTCAACTCTTCGCCCCACTCGTGCGCGACATGGCCAACCTCTCCTTGCACCCGCGAGCCCATCTCGATGACGTCGTAGCCGGCGCGGCGCGCGTGCACGACGACGTGATGGAGCAACAGTTCCGAATCGGCGAGCACCTTGTTTTCGTGTCGCAATTGGACTGCGCCCATCAACGTGCGGCTGCGAAGTTGCGCAGCCGCCAGTAATTTCTCACCCAACGCAGACTCCTCGAGTCGCAGCGCCGCGATGAGCGTCATGACCTCGTCGTCATTGGGTATGTAGTCGTAGGTCATTGCCGATCCCACCCACGGAGCGCCGGCACCGACGTTGTCCACCATGATGAGTCCCTGGGACCAGTGCGTGCGCACGTGACGCAGGATGGCACCGCCGGCGATGCGCGACGTCGCGGCGCGGATTTTGTTGTACGTCGTGATGTCGGCGCCGACGGCGACGACGGCATCCCAAAGCGCGCGAAGATCTGCCAACACGAGTGGTTCCATCGGTAGTGCGCAGAGACTCGAAGCACCACCAGAAATCAAGAAGACGGTGCCGTCGGAGTTCTCGTTCGCGTCGAGGAAGGAGACGAGTTCGCCGCCCGCTCGCACACTCCCCGTCCCGGGCACCGGATGCTCGCCCGCACGTACTGCCTGATCGAGAGGCGAGATACGTGCACTTTCCTCGCTACTGACAATGAAACGTCGGTGCACGCGAGCACCGAGACTGATCTCGACTGCGCGTGACATTTCCCGCGCAGCTTTGCCGATCGCGACCACGTCAACTCGAGAAGCATCGTCGGGGAGTCCGCGCAACTTCTCCTCAACCAGCACATTCACATCCATCGTCGTGCGCCATTGTGCACTGATCTCGATCGCGTCATGAATGAGCGAGGAGAGCTCGCGGTCGTCGTGCCCGCTCACGTCGAAACTCTTGTGCGCCATGATGGTCTGGCGAGTCCATGGTCGCGAGACGAGAACCCTGCGTGAATGTGACGATGAACGTGCATCGTGGCGACACTACCGGATGCGTTCAGAACTTCGCGGGTATTGCGCTGTCGGCGCAGAAGCGACTGCTTCATCACGACACATGTCGTTGGAGTCCAATTGGATACATCACGCTCAAAATGCCGCGGTATTTCGTTCGAAACTGCTCACGCGCAACTTCAGCGTGCTTCGAAGGTTTCGAGAACTACGCGACGACAACCGATCGATGCCCAAGTAGCTCGACGCCGGAGTCGTTCCGCCGAGGCGGCGTCGACAAATGAACGATGCGAACGCAACTCGTTGGGTGCGTTCGCATCGTTGATTGGGACCCCTCGAAGACTTCGCACTATGTCGAGGATTCTTCTGGCGCCATTGTTGGACCGACGATTACTCCTTGGGAGCCTCAATCGTCTCTGCCAACAGCAGGTACATCTGACGTCGAAGCTCGGTGATGAGTTTCTCCGCTCGAACCTTTTGTTCTGGCGTGCCGGCTTCGGCGACCTGACTAACGGCAGTTGCGACTTGGCGCAGTGCCACCCGCAGTGCGAAGTCGTCCGGATTGGCGCCTCGTACCATCGACTCCCATGGTGCAACCCTCTTGGGTAATGCATCAAGCGCCGAGCGACCCTCATCGGTCAACGTGTATTGACGTCGACCATCGGCCGTTTCGGAGCGGACCAATCCTTGGTCTTCGAGGAGTTGTAGCGCGGGGTACAGCGAGCCAGGGCTCGGGCGCCACAGCCCCTTGGTCCGATCGGCGAGTTCTTGCATCATTTCGTAACCGTGCATCGGTCGTTCCGCGAGAAGCGACAGGACGGCGAGACGAACATCGCCTCGACGACTGCGTCCCCCACGTCGTGGTGATTCTGCCCCTCGCGGATCACCGTGGTGCGAGCCCGGGTGGTGCCCACCTTCGCGTGGCGTGCCGTGTCGTCCGTGTCCGAGTCGGTCCCCGAAGGGTCCGCCTTCTGCGGACTGTGAAAACTTCCGTCGCCCTCGTGGCGACTGGTCAAAGTCTTGATTTCGCATATCTTTTCCTTTCGATATTTACGTTGTATTAACGATATATCGTTATACGTCGCTTGTCAAGTCTTTTCCCAAAACTTTGATGCTCCGAATTTCCGGTCGGCCCTATTTATGGAGGAATTCTGGCTCTTGAGCGGTCGGCCGCCCTGCCTAGTCCCACGAAAAGGTGCCGGACTTCGTGAAAATCACACCGATAGTCTTCGCGTATGACTGACTTCCCTTTTCGGCTGCGACCAATCGATCCAGCGATCGCGAATGAATTACGCGTGAACGCGACGGTGATCCAAGTCGCCGATGAGAAGCCCGGCTACCCGTGTCGCCAGTGTCTGCGCGACGCCGAATTAGGTGAAGAACTCGTCCTCGTCTCCTACGACCCCTTCACGAAGGATTCTCCCTATCGAGGGCGAGGCCCCATCTTTCTGCATCGTGTGCCGTGTGAACCGTGGCACGACGACGGGAGAATTCCTCAGCAACAGCTCGGGCGACGACTGTCGTTTCGCGCGTACTCGTCCAACGAGATGATGATCGACGCCGAGGTCATCGAGGGTCCTGAGTTCCAAGCCATCGCATCGAAAATGTTGCTCGATGAGCGAGTCGAGTTCATCAACGTCCACAACGCGAGTCCTGGATGCTGGGCGCTTCGCGTCGAACGCCCCTAAGCAAAACCGCTCGGACAATGGTACGTTCATCACAGATCTAAGGAGTTCGAATGACGTCTCGTACGAAGTCGCCCCTAGGGGCACCGTGTTGGGCTGATCTTTGGACCAGTGACGTCCAAGGTGCGAGGAAGTTCTACTCAGAACTCTTCGGTTGGGAGGCGAACGAACCAAGTCCCGAGTTCGGTGGATACTTCATGTTTACGAGGAATGGAATACCCGTCGCCGGTGGTATGGGCGACATGGGCAACATGAAGGCGAACGACACCTGGAAGATCTATCTCGATACCGACGACATCAATCGCACGGTCGATGCGGCACAGCACCACGGTGCCCAGGTCCTTTCCCCCGCGACGCCCGTCGCTGACTTGGGCACGCAGTTCGTCTTCGCGGACCCGAATGGCGCGAATCTCGGAGCATGGCAAGCAGGAACCTTCCCGGGTTTTACCGTCATGAACGAGCACGGCACGCCGAGTTGGTTTGAACTTATGACCCACGATTTCAACAAGGCGGTTAGTTTTTATCGTGACGTGTTCCACTGGGACACGTCGTCGATCAGCGACACGGATGAATTCCGCTACACCGTCATGCGTGATCCCTCCGGTGAAGGCGAGCTCGCAGGCGTCATGGACGCGTCACACTTTCGTAGTGACGACGAGGCGGACGCATGGTCCGTGTACTGGCATTCCGATGACACCGACGCGACGGTGGCGAAGGCCCTGTCACTTGGCGGGTCCCTCGTCATGGAACCCCGCGACACTCCCTACGGCCGTCTCGCGGCGCTGCGCGATTTCTCCGGTGCGCGTTTCAACGTTCGGGCGACGTCCTAGATCGTTCAAAACAAGCGACCGGCATCTAGCAACTCCCTGGAGGTCCGGGCACGCCGGGACCATACTCGAAGTCGTAAATCTGACCCTTGGTGCCCGTCGCGGTGTACTGGCCAAGATGAATGAAGTACCACGATCCACGCCACGAGATCATCGAGAGAACACCAACCGACGCGACGGTCGAACCCCAGCGAAAGACGAACCGTACGCCTGGTAGATGCCAATAACCGATCTTGTTGAAACACGCGTTGACGGGGATCCATTGTGCGTCTCGTGGACTCGTCACCACACGCAACAGCACGGGCGTTCCCTTGGACAGAAGAAAGTCGTGGTAAGCGCCAACATCGAGATTGAAGAGGTACACGAGCCTATTGACGTAATCGTCGGCCGGATAAGCAATGGCCTTCAACTTCTCGTAGGCCAGTTCCGGGAACATCATGGCGTCCGCGCGACGAGGATCATTGCTCACGATGTCGGTCCACAACCTGCTCATCAGACGAAACAGTTCGCTACCTGGCACGGTCGCGAGGGGCGGTTCGACAGACGTTTGAGGGAGCGACCCAGGATCGAGCGTCGTCGTAGTCGTGTGTTTGATGGTGGTGACGGTCGTCGCGACGCCGAGTGTCGTCGATGTGGTCGCGGACGAATCGGGCGCGGTCGTCGAAGTGGCGAGCGACGTCGTGGTCGACTGCGCAAATGAGGAGTCCATTGGCAGTAGAGCGAAACTGCACACGAAGAGGCCGATCAACGCCCGACGCACCCAGTCCACTATTGCGACCTTAACGCCGGCGCGCTGACGCGGTCCCTCAGTGCTCGAAGCCACCTCATTATCGCGATCGGCACGCCGTGTAACTTTTGACCAAGTGTCATGGTCGTCATTCGATCAGCGTCGGGTCGCTCGAAGGAGCAGCGTGATTCCACATTCCTACATTGAATTCATGGTCGCCTCGACCAGTGCAGCGGCCGCTCTGATTGGACTGCTATTCGTCGCGATCTCGATGCGCGCCGAACTCATCTACGGGCCCGACGCGCCTCCTCGGACGAAAGGGCTCGCATCAAGTAGTTACACGAGCCTCGTCAACGCCTTCGTGCTCGCGATCTTTGCGTTAGTTCCTAGCTCAAATCTCGCGTACCCAGCCATCGTGATGGCCATAACGTGTTTCTATCGAACGCTGCGACTTCACCGTTATTTGCAGCAAGTCCAGCACTACCTACTCTTCTTCAGTTGCGCCGCATATGCCTACGAACTCGTCATCGGCGTCATTCTGGTCGTCAAGCCCGACGAAGCATTTTGTTTTGAAAGTATCTGCTACATCATTTTTGCTTCCTTCGTTATCGCGCTTACGCGCGCGTGGAAATTGATCACGAGCGAAGTCCCCACATCCAGCGCAACCTAGGACTTACCTAGTGTCCACGAACTACGCCGACTCACCGCTCCAAAGAAAATTAGGAATTCTTGATCGCGATCGCGTTGCTCTGCTGCACGCGCCCAAAGACTTCGATGCCGCCCTCCTCGGCGACGTGACCTTACAACGAGGCATTCGTGGTCGAGCGAAAGTCACCGTTGCCTTCTTTGAGAGGGCTGCGCGACTCGAAGGCGAATCGGAAGGACTCGCCCAACGCCTCGAGAAGACTGGTGCGCTATGGATTGCGTGGCCGAAGAAGAGCTCGAGATTGTCGAGCGACATCACCGACCACTTCGCGCGTGAGTTGTTCATACCATTCGGACTTGTTGACAACAAGGTGTGTGCCATTGACGAAACGTGGACGGCCCTTCGCTTCGTCTGGCGTGTGGCATTACGCTAACTATCGAGCTCGAATCTCGCCGCTACCAACTGACGATGCCCTCGACGATATCTTCTTCATCACCGCAACCTCAGTGCATTGCGCAGCGTCGAATCAGCCCAGCATTGACCCACGTCTAATCGATAACGGCCGGCGAGGGACTCGAGGGCTGCTGGTGCCCTCAGTCGCTCATGCAATCGTCCTGTAGGGCGGTTCTCAATGCATCGCTGCGCTTCACATGGCGCGACGACGCTCGCAGCGCCGCGGCGACCAATTCATCGTTGGGGAACTGTTCAAGTGGCGTCGGAGCGTCGCGAGAGACAATCAAACCGTCCAACATGATCGTGAGGTATCGACGCCACAGGTCCGGCGCCAATTGATTGGTCACACAACCCAGGGAGCTGATCATCATCTCCATGATGGGGAAATCTGACTCGACGACGTCAGTGCGCAAGTAGCCGTCGCGCTGAGCGCGTTCGATGAGCTTGTGAAGAGCGGGACCAATCCGACTCTTGGCACTGTCCTTAAGTTGATCGGCGTACGTGGTGGAAATCACCACGTCACGAAGTCCCTTGTTGGTGCACTGTCGCGACAACGCCTCTTGCATGAACCACACGAGTCCATCCCAGGAGTTCTCCGATTCATAGGCGCTGAGCGCCAATGTCGCCAACTCATCAATCCCACTCTCGAAGAGGGCGGCCACGAGAACTTCCTTGTCGGGAAAACGCCGATACACCGTGCCCACGCCCACACCAGCCTCAAGGGCAATCTCATCGAGCGTCGCATCGAGTCCTCGATTAGCGAACACCGTTGCTGCCGCTGCGAGGATTTTCTCGCGATTCCGCACCGCGTCAGCTCGCAATGGCCGGACGGTGGGGACTGTTTCTGTTGGCATTTCGCTCCTTAGGGCAATAATACAGGTTTTCGAAATAAATGGAACGATTTCCTCCGTATATCGCTATAGTGAAAAGTAAGTGGAGAAAGTAATTCCGTTTATTCCCCGAGGAGACGCCATGGCAATCGCTGAACTTTCAGATGTAGTCGCACCAACACTCAAGCAAGAAGACGAGAAGTACCACCAGCGACGTTGGTGGATTCTTGCGGTGCTCGGTATCTCGCAACTGATGGTGATCCTCGACGGCACCATCGTCAACATTGCCCTGCCAACGGCACAGCACGCGTTGCACTTTTCTAATTCGGACCGCCAGTGGATCGTGACGGCATACTCGCTCGCCTTCGGAAGCCTTCTTCTGCTCGGCGGACGAATCTCGGACTACATCGGAAGGAAGAATGCGCTCATCATTGGACTCGCGGGATTCGCTCTCGCGTCGGCGATGGGGGCTGCGTCCGTCAACTTCATGATGCTCGTCATTGCGCGCACCATCCAAGGAGCGTTCGGTGCTTTGCTCGCCCCGGCAGTTCTCGCCCTTCTGACGACGACGTTCACCAATCCGAAAGAACGCGGGAAGGCGTTTGGAATCTACGGCGCGATCGCGGGAGCCGGCGGGGCACTTGGGTTGCTGCTCGGTGGCATCCTCACGTCGTACGCATCCTGGCGCTGGACGCTGCTGGTGAACTTGTTCTTCGCCGCCATTGGCATAACAGGCGCGGTCTTCATGCTTCGTCGTGATCGAGGCGTCGACCATGATCCCCTCGACTGGCCAGGCGTTCTCAGCGCGACCGGTGGTCTCTTTGCTCTGGTCTTTGGATTCTCGCACGCCGAGACAACGTCGTGGATGAACCACTACACGTTGGGGAGTTTCGTCGTCGCGGCAGTTCTGCTGAGCAGCTTCGTGCGCATTCAGCGGCGCGCGAAGTTCCCTCTGCTCCCGCTTCGCATCGTCATTGACCGCAACCGTGGTGGATCGCTCTTCTCCATGCTCGTCGCGGGCTCAGCCATGTTCGGGGTCTTTTTGTTCCTCACCTATTACTTGCAGGAAACGTTGGGCTTCAGCCCCGTGCTCACCGGTATCGCGTTCTTGCCCATGGTCGTGGCGCTCTCGATCACCGCGCAGCTCTCGAACATCGTCTTTCTCCCGCGCGTCGGACCCCGCCCGCTTATCCCCCTAGGAATGTTGATGGCCGCCGGTGGACTGTTCTGGATGACGAAACTAGGCGTCAATAGTTCGTACGTGACGGACGTTCTTCCGCCACTGGTGGTGCTGGGACTCGGCATAGGGCTCGTCTTCGCTCCCGCGATTAACACCGCGACCGCGGGCGTTGATTCCCACGACGCGGGCGTGGCGTCGGCGTCGGTGAACACCGCCCAGCAGGTCGGTGGATCGATTGGCACCGCGCTGTTGAACACCTTGGCCGCGAGTGCCGCCGCGTCGTTCCTCATCGGTCGGGCCGCGACCAGGGGCAACGTGGCGTTGGCCAACGTTCACAGTTACACGTCGGCCTTCGGATACTCGGCGTACATCCTCCTTGGAGGAGCGTTCGTCGCAGCGCTCTTGCTGCGCTCTGGCGCACCCAAGAACTCGACGGCAAAGCCCAAAGCTGCCCGCGACAAGGCGTCCGTCGCCGCATAAACGTTGCACAATTATCGCCCGCACGAAGAGTTCGTGCGGGCGATTTACTTTGTAGGAAGGGTTTTCGCGTCCCCATCACGCCACCCGGCGTTCGCACGAATTTCACCCTCTGACCACCTTCGTTGGGTACCATGGAGGCTCGGGATTCTTGAACCCATTGGTGGCTATACTTCAACCCCCTAGTTAATTCTGAGCGAATCTGCCCGACGCGAGCGCTCCCTACCGAGAGGAATCGGCGGTGAACCCATTCGAAGAGCTTGAATCAAACGTGCGCTATTACTGCCGACGCTGGCCGGCCGTCTTCTCGAGCGCCTCGGGGTCGACCATCACCGATGAAAATGGCGTTGAGTACCTGGACTTCTTCGCCGGGGCTGGCGCGCTCTCCTACGGCCACAACAACCCGGTCTTGGTGGAAGTGGCCATCGAACACTTCCGGGCCGGCAAGCTCCTTCACAGTCTCGACACGTTCACCGTCGAGAAGCGCCGCTTCCTCGAAGCCATGCAACGTTATGTTCTCGAGCCGCGTCAACTTGACATGGTGATCCAGACGGTCGGGCCGACCGGGGCGACAGCCGTCGAAGCCGCGCTGCAACTCGCCCAGCGCATCACCGGCAACCGAGCAGTCGTTGGTTTCGAGGGCGGCTACCACGGCATGACATATCGCGCGGCGTCCATTTCGGCCTCGATGGCGGGACGCGCGACGAGTGCGCACCTGAAGGACTTCGTCGCGCTCCCCTACGTCGCGAACGTGACGGACGAGGACGTCCAATTGCTGAAGGACACCTTGCGCTCGACAGTGGACGGTCAAAAGATTGGTGCCGTCATCATCGAGCCAACCCAAGGCGAAGGCGGCGCGCGCCCCTTCGATCCGGCGTATCTTCGCTGTATCCGTGAGGAGTGCTCCGAGATCGGGATCCTCGTCATCGCCGACGAAGTGCAAGCGGGTGTAGGACGCACCGGTCCGTTCTTCTCGTTCGAGGGATCCTCACTCGACCCCGACATTGTCTGTCTCTCGAAGTCCATCAGTGGCTTGGGACTGCCCATGGCAATCAATCTGGTGCGACGAGATCTCGACACGTGGGCGCCCGGCGAATTCTCCGGCACGTTTCGCGGCAACAACCTGGCCTTCGCGACCTCGGCAGCGATGCTCGAAACCTACTGGGCTGATTCCGAGCTGGAGAAAGGAACCGAGCAGCGTGGTCTGATCGTGCGAAATTCCCTCCAACACATAGCCGACGAATTCGGCCATGGTCGATTCGTCGTGCGCGGCAATGGCCTCTTGTGTGGCCTCGACGTCGGTTCGACGCAAGTCGCCGAGACCATCGCACAAGGCGCGTTCGAGCGCCAGTTGATCGTTGAGACCTGCGGTGCGGGTGACACGACCGTGAAGCTCTTGACGCCCATCGTCATCGACGAAAACGAGTTACTCGACGGTCTTGAACGATTGAACGACGCCGTCGCGCACGCCGTCTGACGTTGGACGCGAGTTGGCAAGACTTCGTCGTCACGTTCGACGATCAAGGTCTGGCGAACCTTTCGAGTTCTGCGTCCCAAGCGATACAGAGTTTGTCGCGACCCCGTGGGCCGCGCTCGAACATCACGCCCCAGCAACTGCACGACCTCATTTGGTCGATCGACGTCTGTCCAGAAGAAGGCATAGCGCTCTCGCTCGTCTTAGATGAACTTGGTTCGACGGTCTGGTCCAACGGCGTTGCACCCAGTGATCCCGCGTGCGTCGCGCACTTGCACCCGCCCACGCTGATTCCCTCCGTCGTCACGGAGCTCGCGATCGCGGCGTCCAATCAGTCAATGGATTCCTGGGATCAGGCGCCCGCCGCCACGGAAGTGGAACTACATCTCATGAACTGGCTCGCACGACTCGCGGGTCTGCCCGCGGGCGCGAGCGGCATCATGACCTCAGGCGGCACGGCGTCGAATGTCCTCGCGCTCACTTTGGCTCGTTCCTGGATTGGCTCGACGATCGGCGTCGACGTCTTGAAGACCGGGCTGCCCGAGAACGCTCGAAGTTGGCGCATCGTGTGTTCTGATCAGGCGCACTTCTCGGTCCAACGCGCCGCCGCCCAACTGGGTCTCGGTCGAGACGCCGTCGTAACGGTCGCGACGCTCGAGTCAGGGCTCATGAGCGTCGACGCGCTCGACACCACGCTCGACCAACTTGCGCGCGATGGACAAAGGGTCATTGCCATCGTCGCGACCGCCGGGACCACCGACCTCGGCGTCATCGATCCCCTCGCCGAGATTGGAGAGCGAGCCCATTCCATAGGTGCATGGTTCCATGTGGATGCGGCGGTCGCGGGGGCCTTTCTTCTCTCGGATCGTCTGAAGAGTCGTTTGTCGGGCATCGAGCGCGCCGACTCGATCACCATCGACTTTCACAAACTCTGGTGGCAGCCGTTTAACGCGAGCGCCCTCGTGATCCGTGACGCCGATCAATTCGACCTCTTGCGGGTGAAGTCCAACTACCTCGACCGAGGTGACGAGATCGAAGGAATGATCAATCTCGTTGGTCGGTCCCTCGACACCTCTCGTCGATTCGACGCGGCCAAGGTGGTCGCCACCCTGCGCACGCTGGGCCGCCATTCCCTCGCCCAGATGCTCGAAGTCGTGGTCGAGTTGACGCAATACGCGGGACGCGCGATCGCGGCCGAGCCCGCGTTACGACTCGTCGCACCTCCCGCATCGGTGATGTGCGTATTCGAGATTCCAGGGCTCGGCGCCGATACCGTTCGCGACATTCAACAGCGTTTGCTCGCGAGCGGTGAAATGGTCTTAGGGCGAACAGAAATTCGAGGGCAGGCAGCCCTCAAGTTCACGTTCATGAACCCGCTCACGACTCGCGCGGACGTCGATTGTCTCGTTGCCATGGTGGTTCGAGAAATTACCGCCTGAACGAGCGCGACGTCGTCTTCGTCTTGCGGTTCAGGAGTTTGATCAGCGACCAGCCAACGCGAGGCGAGATGACCCGTCGAGAACGAAGCACGTACAGCGACGTGACTCGGTCGGGTTCGAGCTTTGATCGAAACTGATTGATGCCGCGGAATCGGTACTGGCGATTGAAGAAGCGCAGCACTTGATTGCCCACCACGCCAAATTGATTTGGGTCGCTCCACTGTTCATCGGGTCGCCAAAACGGGAGAGCTCCATTCGACACGAAACGGTAACCGTCCTTTTGAAACACGTCGAGTGCGTATGCCATGGTGCCCTCGAGGGCACCGCGAGGTGCATCACCCGCGCGAACGATGTCTTGGAGATACCAGCCGTCCTCGTTGACGGGCGTGCACGTCACGAAGG
This sequence comes from Candidatus Saccharibacteria bacterium CG_4_10_14_0_2_um_filter_52_9, assembly GCA_903970515.1. GTDB lineage: Bacteria > Actinomycetota > Acidimicrobiia > Acidimicrobiales > RAAP-2 > RAAP-2. The sequence goes on along the minus strand of CAJCJA010000037.1, from coordinate 44,568 downwards.
CAATGATCTCGCCGTGCTCTTCGGCGACGAAGTAACGGCGCACATCGGCGAGTTCTTCGAAGGACGTTCGAAGAAACGAGTCAGTTCTGCGTTCGGGACGCTCGGCCTTCCACAACTCCTCGACTCGACCTATACCCACCCGGTCGTGGATATTAGAGAAAGGAAACGCCTCTCGCCACTCGAGACCGAGCGTGACGGCGTGACTTCGCGCCCAACGAATTTTCTTTCGCTTTCCACCGCGCAACGACCACGTTTCGAGATCGAGATAACTCTCCGTGCCCGTCCAAATAGGGATCATCCCCAACTGAACCCCGGCGTCGCTGGTCGTCTTGTTGACCTCCATGGCAAAGACCGACTTCTTCAGTCGCGACGCGTGCATCGCGAGTCGAATCAGAAGTTCACCCTGGGATTCCTTGCGCGCGACCGGCGAACGCCAGGAGAGGAGGCAACGTCGTCCCTCGAGGAAGCTCACGAATCCACTACGGTCATCGTTCCAGATCACCTGCCAAGGATCAGGTCCGAGGACGCAGTACTGTCCCGCCTCGTGCCCACTGGTCGCCAACACAAGTGCAATTTCATCAGCGACGTCCGCCGCGAATTGCGGTGTAGAAGGATCAAGAAAATCGGTCGGCCTGTTCACAATCTTTGCCATCCCCGCGAGATTCTCGACGATCTGCGCACTACGACACCGACTCCTCTTTTTCTTCACGAAGACACACGCCCTCGCCATTGCGGTATCCGCATCACAAAGGTAGCGACGCGGAAATTTGTCAAACCTTAATCGGTGTGTCGTTTCATCACGATGTGCAAAATTATGGATCTTCTCAGATCACGTTCGTCACGATGGCAAAACTATGGATCTTCTCAGATCACGTTCATCGCATCATCATTGGTCATTCGTGTGATGCGTCGTTACCATTTTGCAAAGCCGATAACGTCTCGTGGATGTCCGCACTGTCGTTGGTGATAGTTCTCGCTGGTCTCATTTGTGCGTTCGCGTGGATTGCGTCGCTGTTGAGTGGCGATTACTCGTGGGTTGATCGAAGTTGGTCAATCGTGCCCGTGGTGTACGTGTGGGTCTTCGCGGGTTACGGGCATCTCGAGAGCGCTCGACTCGACTTGATCGCGGCGCTCGTCACGTTGTGGGGCGTACGTCTCACGTACAATTTCGCGCGCAAGGGCGGTTACCGCGGTGTCGAGGACTATCGTTGGCCAATTCTTCGTTCGTCGATGAACAAGTGGCAGTTCCAACTCTTCAACTTCTTCTTCATCGTCCTCTACCAGAACTTCCTCCTGGTCTTAATCACGCTGCCGGCGTACACGGCCTACCAACACCGCACGACGCCACTTCGTGCACTCGACGTGATCTTCGCCGCGGTCTTCATTGCCTGTCTCGTTGGCGAAACAGTGGCCGACCAGCAGCAATGGAACTTCCAACAATGGAAAGTCGCAGAGACCTCCGCAGGTCGAACGCCCAGCGAACGCTTCGTCCAGACGGGATTGTTTCAGTATTCGCGGCACCCGAATTATTTCTTCGAGCAGGCTCAGTGGTGGCTTATTTTCTTGGTGGGCTGCGTCGCGGCGTCGTCGCTCTTGGAATGGACGGTTCTCGGAGCATTCCTCTTGACGTTGTTGTTCGTCGGCTCGACTGGTTTCACCGAGAAGATCACGCTCGAGAAGTATCCGGAGTACCAGCAGTACCAAGCGAGAACGTCGGCGGTGATTCCGTGGTTGCCTCGCGTTCATCGACGAGTCGTCGCGCCCGTCGAATCCGAGTAGCAAACGTCGCCAACTACACGCGCGCGGCGAGCGATTCGAGGTAGTAACGAATTTGTATCGCCACCGCAGCTCCTTCGCCGACCGCCGACGCTATCTGCTTCGTCGAACCGGATCGTACGTCGCCGGCGGCGAACACCCCTTCGATGTTGGTCTGGAACATGTGGTCGGTCGCAATGAAACCGCGCTCGTCGACTTTGAGCGTACCCTCGAGAAATCCGGTATTGGGATCGAGCCCAATGAAGATGAACGCTCCCGCCGTTTCGTGTTCGACTTGCTTTCCTTCGTGGTCCACGATGATCGACTCGAGTTTGCCTGACGCGTTCGCTTTGAACTTCTTGACAAGTGCGTTGCACAACACACTCATCTTCGGGTGGTTCAAGACCTTGTCGCGCAGCAACTTGCTGCCCGTGAGTTCAGGTTGCGCTTGGAGAACGGTGACGTGATCAGCGAACTGGGTGAGAAAGAGCCCTTCTTCCAAGCCACTGTTCCCTCCGCCCACGATCGTCACGTTCTTTGATCCCTTGTAGAAGGGTCCGTCGCACGTCGCACAAAAGTGGATGCCGGCGCCAATGAGATCCGCTTCTCCTTCGGCGTCGGTGCGTCGATAAGTCGAACCGCTCGCGACCAGCACGGCGCGCGCGTGGACCGACGAACCGGTCGAGAGATCCACGCGGACGAAGGGTTCTTCGCGCACCAGCCCTGTCACGCCAACGGCCTGGAGTATCTCGACGCCGTAGCGTTGCGCCTGGCGGATGATGCGATCGGCGAGTTCAGCGCCCGATACGCCGTCGGGGAAGCCCGGATAGTTGTCGAAACGTTCCGTCACGCCCGCCTGTCCACCGGGCGCCGACTTCTCGACGACGAGAACCTGGGCGTTCTCGCGCGCAGCGTAGATAGACGTCGTGAGACCAGTGGGACCTCCTCCTACGATGACGACGTCGTAGTGCGAACTGGTCGCGGTGCGAACGAGTCCTATCTTGTCGGCCAACTCATCGTTCGATGGCTCGGTGAGGAACGAGCCGTCCGGGAACAGAATTGTCGGGATGATCCTCTTGCCATCGTTCCTCGACTCCACTTCGCTCACCGCTTCGGGATGCTCCTCCAGGTCGATCCAGTGAAAGCCAATGCGATGCGACGAGAGGAATTGTTTTGCCCGACGACAGTCGGGGCACCAACTCGCTCCGTAGACGACGATCTGGTTCGCGGAGGTGTCGGGGTTGGCCATCTCGTCACTTTACGTGACGCGACTCAACGTACGTCAAGAGTCATCAATGACGAACTCGCGCGCAACACCAAGGCACTGCAACGATCGCGTCAACTTCGCACCCAAGCGTTGGTTGGGTTCATAGGAAAAGTCGCGCTCGACGAATCAGAACTGAATTCAAGTAACGTTCATTCGTGAAGTTGCAAAAGGTAATCCTCTACTACGGGTTCACGCCCCTCGCGGACCCCGAGGCTATTCATCGCTGGCAGAGGACGCTGTGTGAACATCTGGGTTTGAAGGGCCGCATTTTGCTGTCAACCCACGGGATCAACGGCACGCTCGGTGGCGACATGTCCGCGCTCAAGAAATACGTTCGCCAGACGAAGCAGTATCCGGGCTTTCGACACATCGACTTCAAGTGGTCCGACGGAGTAGGCAGCGAATTTTCTCGCCTTCGAATACGCGTGCGCGACGAGATCGTCTCGTTCGGTGCTCCGGGTGAACTCAAGGTCGACGAGAACGGCGTCATCGGCGGCGGCATACACCTAGAACCCCGACAAGTCCATGAACTCGTGGCATCGCGGGGCGACGACGTCGTCTTCTTCGACGCGCGAAATTCCTTCGAGGCGAAGATCGGAAGATTCAAGAACGCCATCGTGCCTGGCGTGCAGAACACTCGCGATTTTGTCCACGAACTCGAGAGCGGGAAATACGATCAACTCAAGGATCGCCCGATCGTGACGTACTGCACGGGCGGCATTCGCTGCGAAGTGCTGACATCGGTGATGAAGAATCGCGGCTTCAGCGAGGTGTATCAAATCAAGGGCGGCATCGTTCGATACGGCGAGCGTTATGGCGATCGTGGCCTGTGGGAGGGTTCGTTGTACCTCTTTGACGACCGGATGCACCACGAGTTCAGCACCGAAGCGAAGGTCATCGGGACCTGCGAACGTTGCGACGCGCCGACCAGCCAGTACTACAACTGCGCGAATCTCGCGTGTCGCAAGTTGATTCTGCTGTGCGCTTCGTGCGAGCAGGAGAACCTCAGCAAGAATTGCACGGAGGCGCACGCGGATTTTCGTTGACCGATGGGTGACGAGACGTGCAGCCCCCGTCGCCGAATCGAGGATGAGTCCGACAATTTGCCAACTAAGTTGGGCCAATGGCGACATCAGACACCTGCCCCGTGTGCGGTTTCGTGTGGGACGCCATCACGGGCGAGGACATACCAACGCGAACCGCCATCGCGACGAACGCCTTCGTCGACATCATCAACTCGAGTGGCGAACACGTCAGGGTGCGACCCTCGAGCGAACGCTGGTCGATTCTCGAGTACGGTGCGCACTTGCGCGACGTGTTCCTCTCAATTCGCGAACGAATCCTCAAGGCCTCGATTGAGAATGAACCAGTTGGGCAGCCGATCTATCGAGACGAGCGAGTGAACCTGGGCTTTTACAAACTCGACAAACCCGACGAAATTGCACGTGAGTTAGCAGCGTCGTCAGAGCTCTTTGTGAGGACGTTCCTCGCCCTTCCCGATGGCTACGAGGGACGACTCTTCTCGTACAGCCCCGTCACCCCACAGAAGGTCACCATCCTGTGGGCAGCGGCGCAGGCGTTGCACGAGAACGAACATCACCTTGACGACGTTCGCGAGAACGTGAGACTCCTTAATGCCTAGGCCGCGACGTCAACGTCCCGTCGTACGCGCGATGCGTGGATGGTGCGCATGAGTGAGGTGCGTCCGGGCCCTCTCGCCCTCGTGGGATCGGGGGAATACCTGCCCCAAATGACCGATATTGAGGCGAGCCTCATCGCGGGGCGTCCCGCGCGCTACGTGCAATTGGCAACTGCCGCGGTGCCCGACGGCCCCGAAGTCGTCGAACACTGGCATGAACTCGGCAAGACCCAGGCCCAGCGCATCGGCGTCGAACAAGTGGTCATCCCCGTCAAGGATCGCACTGACGCCTCGAAACCCGAGTTCGCAGCGATGGTTGAAGGCGCGGGACTCATCTATATGTCTGGTGGGAATCCTGGTTACCTTGCCGACGCGTTGCGCGACACGCTGGTATGGGAGGCGATTCTCGCCGCGTGGCACAACGGCGCGGCGTTGGCGGGCTGTAGTGCGGGAGCAATGGCGATGACGTCGTGGGTTCCGTCACTGCGACATCCGAAGAAAGGTGGCACCGACGGCCTCGGCGTCTTGCCGCACATGAAGGTCATTCCCCATTTCGACATGTTCACCAAACGAATGCCCGACGTCGCAACGCGCTTTCTCCTACCGTTTGATGAGAACGCCACCGTCTTGGGCATCGACGAGGACACTGCAGTAGTCGGTGGACCTGAGGAATGGACCGTGCACGGTTTGCAATCGGCGTGGATCCTTCGCCCCGACTCGAAGAAGGAGTTGCCGAGCGGCACCACGTTTAGGACCAGTCGCGGTCCCGAATGAGTAAGCGGACGCGATGTTCGACTTTTCTCGTCGTCGTCGCCCTCGTTCCTCTCGTTCTTGGGTTCGCATCGAGCGCTTCCGCGGCGGCGAAGAGTTCGACCTCGCTCTACAACTGCAATCAATTGACCGTTCGCCCTTCGACGCTCGTACTCACGTGCGCGGATTCGAATCGCTACGTGGAGCACATCCACTGGTCGTCATGGAACGCATCGAGTGCTCGAGGGACCGGCACATTGCGATGGAACGACTGCACGCCTTCGTGCGTGAGCGGTCACTGGCACACCGAGGAGATCTCGTTTCTCGCTCGTGACCCAAAAACGCTGAAGGGCCAGCGACTCTTCACCGAGCTCTACGGCCCCTCCGGTGCGTGGGGCGCTACATCGAGGGTATGGATCCTTCCGACGTCATCTGAGTAGCGCTTGCAATCAGCGTGATTGCGTCAATCGCCCTCGTCGTTTCGATCACGCTGAAAATTTTCGAAGACTTCCATGAGGTCCGTCAGCGCCTTCTCGGGGAGGTCCTCTGGCGACACTGATCCGCTGAGGGCGATCGTCACCTTCATTTGGTCCAGATACGCCGAGCACGCGTCGCAACCAGCGAGGTGATGCTCGAGACGCCGCCGTTCGCGCCTGCTCAGCGCACCGTCGAGGTAGTCGCTCACGAGAGCTACCGCCTGATGACAGGTAATTTCCTTGGTCAGTGCCATGAGTAGCCTCCCTTCAACTTCCCTTCGAGCGCTTCGCGAACCTTTGCCCGCCCACGATGCAACAGCACCCTGGTGTTGGCCTCGGACAGGTCCAGTAAGTGTGAAACCTCACTGGTAGATAGTCCCTCAACGTCACGAAGCGTTACGACGGATTGCTGGGGCTCGGGCAGGAGGCGTATGGCTTCGCGGCACGCCTCGACGACCTCGGCATTTGCCAACTTCGCGTCGATGAAATCAGTGAACGGCGCGGGGACTTCAATCCACATTCCTTGACTATTGAATCGTGCACTCGCGACTGGATCCGTGGGGTCCAGATTGATGACTCGATGTTCTCGGGTGCCGGTCTTTCGGGCCCGGTTCGCAGCAATACGAAAGAGCCACGTCTTAAACGACGACCGACCCTCAAATCGTTCCAATCCCTTCAACACCGCAATCCACGTATCTTGGGCGACATCCTCGGCGGACGCCTCGTTCTTCACGTAGTAACGCGCGACACGCACAAGAGAGGTTTGATAGCGCTCGACGAGTTCGACGAATGCCTCGCGATCGCCTGCGAGGATTCGCTGCAACAAAGCTTCGTCATCCATTGCACAAGGGTAGTTGCATCGCGCGAACGTACTCGCCCAAAGAACAAATCCGCGAAAGTGGTGCGCGGTGGCGTGATAATGCATCGCACGTCACTCAAGCGCGACATGCTCTTGCAACGCCTTCGTTCGATGAGACAACTTTCGACATCCCTACCGCTTCAGAAGGTATCGCCATCTCTTGAAGTCAATCGCCCTTGCACCACGTCGGGTGATACGACGCGGTGAGAGGGCGATCACCCGTCGTAAAATGACAAAAGTGCGTTGACGTGAGCAATCGTCGAATCGATACAAGCGAACGGCGCGCGACTCTCATCGATCAACATTCCAAACTCGGTGCAACAAAGTCCAACGACGTCGCCTCCAGCATCGCGACACTGGTCCGCAATCTCGATGAATCGTTCACGCGAGGCCTGCGTGACAATTCCCCTCGTGAGTTCCCCAAAGATAATTTGATGAAGTTCCTCAATCGCTGCGTCGTCGGGGACGACGACGCGAATTCCCTCGGCGCGCAAATACGACGCGAAGAAGTCGTTCTCCATGACGTACTTCGTTCCCAGCAGCGACAACGCCGTCGAGCCGCGTGCTCGTAACTCCTGAAGGATGGCGTCGCGGATGTCGATCACCGGCAGCGACACGCTATTGTTGACCACGTCATAATTCATATGCATCGTGTTCGCAGCAATGGCGAGCACCGACGCGCCCGCACGTTCAAGCCGCTGGGCAGAATCGACTAGTAGTTCTCCAGTCGCATCCCAGTCGTTCGACGCTTGTAGCGCGACAATCTCTTGGAAATTAAGCGAATCAATAAGCACCAGTGGTTGACGCCACGCCCCGAAGCGCTCCGCCGTCAGGCGATTTAACAACGAGTAGTAGATGCTCGTAGATTCCCAGGACATTCCTCCAATGAGGCCAATCCTCGTCACGGGATCGCGGGGGACGGATGAGTAGCAGTTAGTGCATGGACACCGCGAACGATGAGGAACCCGAAGGCGAACGCCAAGGTCGCCTCCGAGGCGAAGAGCACGTGCGCGATCTTAAGAAAGTCGATCACACCGATGACGAGTCCCAGAAACTCCAGGCCCAAGAAAAAACGGTCCCAGCGAGCGAGGTGCGTGCGAACCATGAGCCACACGCATACGGCGGGATCGAAGACCATCGCGAAAAGACTGATCGCGGCGTGGATGTCCTTCAGCGGCGCATTTAACGAATAGCCGTAGGTGCTGAAGAGGATGAACAACAACATCACGCCGTACACGTTCAAGATTCGAGCCAGCGTCGAAAGTGTCGCGCTGGTGCGAGGCACGGCACGCGCCGCCATGAAGGTGAACGCAGCGCAGACGATGTACGCGAGCGTGTAGACAACAGCGGTCTTTATGTGTATCCCGTAATTGCTGAATCCGCCTTCGTCGCGCTTAAGCACCAGACCGGGCCAGATGCAGATGCACACCAGTACGAAGAACAAGAGCGATCGCTGCGCGTAGGTCACGTACGTCGCCGCTCGAGAGTTCACGAGTTCAGTGTAATTTTCCTCATCAGCGGTGTTGCGCTGAGGAGGCTCTCGTGAGGGGTATGTCGGCACGGTCTACGAAGAGGGTGAGCGTTTCGCTGCTCTTTGGCAACCGCGCAACGTGCACGATCAGACGACTGTAACGTCGCGAAGGCTCACGGACACTGATACGTGGTGGTCTTGGTCGCGAAGGTCCGGACTTCCCGTATCCTGAGACGGCACGAAACGTTGTTTCTATAGCTCAATCAATAAGGGGAACTGTGGTCGGGCTTCTATTCATCGGCTTCGTGGCGGGGATCATCGCGGGCATCTCGCCATGCATCCTCCCGGTACTCCCGGTCGTTCTCGTCGGATGGACCGCCCCGGTGGAAAACGTCGAGCATCCATTCCGTGCGCGGCGGCGGCGCTCCGCCTCGGTGGTCGCGGGGCTGATCGTCAGCTTCAGCCTGATCACCGCCGTTGGATCCGCGGTCTTGAGTGCTCTCGGGCTTCCCCAGGACCTATTGCGCGACGTGGGCATCGCGTTGCTCATCCTGTTCGGCGTCGGACTGCTCGTCCCGCAGATTGAAACCGTGTTGGAGCGCCCTTTCGCGCATCTGCGGGGGCGTCAACCGAGCGGCACGGGTTCGGCGTTCGTGTTGGGTCTCGGGTTAGGGGCAGTGTTTGTGCCGTGCGCCGGTCCGATCCTCGCCGCCATCACGGTCCTCGGCGCGACGCATCACATCAGTTTCTACAGCGTGCTCCTCAGTTTCTTCTTTGGCGCGGGCGCCGCCCTGCCGCTCTTTAGCATCGCCCTCACCGGCGACCGTCTTATCGAGAGGAATCGAAAGCTCTCCCAGCGCGCGCGCCGTCTTCGACCCATCGCCGGGGTACTGCTCGTCTTGATGGCCTTTGGCATCATCTTCAACACCTTTAACGGCCTGCAAAAGCTTGTGCCGGGTTACACCAACGTCCTCCAACAGCACGTCGAAGGCAACAAGTTCACGGTCAACGCGATTCGCAGCCTCAGCCACGAGTCGAACAATGACGGCTCGCTCACCGCGTGCGAGACCGTCGCCGCGACCCAACCCGTCGAGACGCTACAGAAGTGTGGCGTTGCCCCGCAGTTCACGGGAATCGTCAAGTGGCTGAACACACCAGACGACAAGCCCCTCACCTTGAGCGCCCTTCGAGGTCGCGTCGTCTTAGTCGACTTCTGGACGTACTCGTGCATCAACTGCCAACGTTCGCTCCCGCACGTCGAGGCGTGGTACGCGCGCTATCACAAGTTCGGTCTAGAAGTCGTGGGCGTACAGGCGCCAGAATTCGCGTTCGAACACGTCATTAGCAACGTGAAGAGCGCCGCAAAGAACCTTGGCGTCGAGTACCCCATCGCCGTTGACAACAACCTCAAGACGTGGTCGGCCTACGAGAACGAGTATTGGCCCGCGGAGTATCTGATCGACGCCCAGGGCGTCATTCGACACGTCGACTACGGCGAAGGAAATTACAGCGCAACGGAAAACCTCATCCGTGACCTTCTCAGCGCCGCGAACCCCAGCCAGAAACTGCCTCCCCCCACCAACGTCGCGAACCTCACGCCGATGGAGGAGACGAGCCCGGAGTCCTATCTCGGCTACAACTACGAGTCCGAGTCATACCTGGTGGGCAGTCAACTAAGCCCCGACCAGGTGGCGACGTACCACTCGCCAGCGAATGTGCCCGTTGGACAATTCGCGATGTCGGGCCAATGGATATCGAAAGCACAAGAGATCACGGCGGTGAACGACGCGGTGATCAACATCAATTTCCAAGCCAATGACGTCTATCTGGTGATGAGTGGATCAGGCACGATCAGCGAAACATTAAATGGTCAGCCGTACAAGACCGTGACGGTCTCGGGTTACCCGCGGCTCTACACGCTCTTCAAGAACAAGGCGGACGTCCAGGGGCTGCTTTCCTTGAAGTTCACGAAGGGTCTAGAGGCGTACGACTTCACCTTTGGTTGATGGCGCGCCCATTCGCTCGAAACGAATCCGCTGCCACTGCAGGTACCCCACGCGCGAGAGGACCTCGCAAAACGCCATCAACAAAAGAGCACTCGTCCAGACGTACTGCACGTTGGGAGTGTCAAGAGACTTCGACAAGTTGAACAGCGACGTGCCCCCCGAATTCGTGTTCGCCCAGATGGCGAAACCAAACCGAAAGCCCATGCCGACGATCCATAACGCCGCCGCGAGCACCCCCGCCTGGGCGAGCACCACGCCGTCCTCTCGTCGCCACACTCGCGTCGTCGCGCCACTGAAACTCCCGAGCAGTAGTCCGATGACCGCGAAGATGGCGATGAGCAGCACGTCGTTGCCCGATGGACTGAAGGTGTGAAAGTACTTGTACCCCGCGTACGCGATCAGCGCGACGGGAAGGTACGTCGATTTGATAGTCAGCCGACGTGCACGAATCTGGCGCAAGACCACCAATATGAGCAAGATGTCGATGATGTAGTCCGAGGCGCTCACGTGCTGGTCAACCTTTCGTAGTGGGCGAGGTACGGGACTTGCGTTAACGTCGAGAATACGTCCAAGGCCATTTCGACTCTCGCGACGCCGCAATCACCCTAGGAGTGTAGAGCGTGACAAATTCGACTGCAAAGATCATCGTCTGCGACGGCGACCAGACCGGTCAAGAACTTCTCGTTGAAGCGCTGCGCGTCATGACCAAGGAACTCCTTGGTGTGTCGATCGAGTTCATCCACTACGACTTATCGCTCGAGAAGCGTCGCGCGACCAAGAACGAGGTGGTGCGAGAAGCGGCCGCCGCGATGGTGGAGACGGGCCTCGGCTTAAAGGCGGCCACGGTGACCCCTCCAGAGATTGGTGGGGTGGGTTCGCCCAATCGATTGCTGCGCGAAGGTATTGGCGGTTCGGTCATCGTTCGCACGGGACGACGAATCCCCGGCGTGGCACCGGTCGTCGCGACCAACAAACCCATCATCGTGATCCGCATGGCGGTGGGTGACGCCTACGGCGCGGACGAGGGTCGTGAAGGAACCGCGGGAGCGTTCGCAGAGGTCGCGTGGCGCACCGAGCGCATCGAACGCTCGACGTGTCGATTCGTCTCCGAGTACGCCTTCAAGGCCGCGACGCAAGTCGACGGCATCGTCTACGGCGGTCCGAAGTGGACCGTGTCGCCAACCTACGAGGGCATGTTGAAAGAGGAAATGGACGCGGCGGCCGCCCGCTATCCCGACGTCGTCTATCGACCCACCCTCATCGACGCGCTCTACGCGGGACTCTTGACCGAGGTGCACGACCAGGCCCTCGTGATTCCGGCGCTCAACCGCGACGGCGACTGTCTCAGTGATTTGGTGCTCGCCATGTTCGGATCGATCGCCGGCGCCGAATCAGTCCTCTTGTCACTCGATGAGGAACTCAATCCCAAAGTCGCCATGGCCGAAGCCCCTCACGGCACCGCACCGTCGCTCGAGGGAAAGAACGTCGCGAACCCGATGGCGATGCTCCTCGCCGAGGCTGCGCTCCTGGACCAGGCGGCGCTGCACTTGAGCGATCCAAACTTCCGCCACGCCGCGCTGCGACTTCGAAACGCCACGCTCGCCGGGGCCGCGGCGGGGGTGCGGACGTTCGACCTGGGTGGGGAGTCGACGACCAGCGAGGTCGTCGACGACGTCATCGATCGACTCACGCCCTAGGGCAGTACGATCTCGAAGCCGAACTCGAAGTCGTCGAGGCACGACGCCAGTGACGCCAAAAGTTCCTGGTCGCCTTCGACGGTGAAGTCCTCGTTGCCGAGAAGCTCGTCGAGCGACTTCGATCCCGATGCGAACCCCGAAAACGCCTCGAGGCTCGCGCGAATCTGCACGGTGGCATCGGGGTTCGTCGAGCCCTGACGCGCGTGCAGCACGCCGCCACGGACACCGAACGTGCTGGGTTCATCGCCTCGATCGCTCACGACCAGATTCACGTCGATGTCGAGGTGTGTGGCTCGCGGAGCATTCAAACGCACGCCGAGTAGATCGGTCAGCAACTCCACGGTCATCGAACGCACGAGTGCCGGACCCAAGGCGTTGCCCTTCACACCCTTGAGTGCCGTACCGTTCGCGCGCAATTCGAGTGCACCGGTCAAATAGAAGTCGCGCCAGGGACCCGACTCACTCTGATAGCCAAGTTGCTCGAGAGCGTCAGCTTGCAAGTAGCGTGCCTGCTCGTTCTGGGGATCAGCAAACACTGCGTGATTCACCATCTCGACGACCCATCGGTAGTCGCCCTCATCGAAGTATCGCTGCGCCTTCTCTATCACGGCGTCGGCGCCACCCATGCATTCGACGTAGCGCTTTGCCGCTTCGACCGGTGGGTGCGGCCACAGGTGCGCGGGGTTCGCGTCGAACCAACCGAGGTAACGCTGATACACGGCCTTGGAGTTATGCGAAAGTGTCCCGTAGTAACCGCGGTTGAAGAATTCATCTCCCAACGTCGCTGGCAGCTCGAGTTGTTCGGCGATTTCATTCATGGTGAAACCAAGGTTCGCGAGTCGCAGCGTCTGGTCGTGCACGAAGCGATAGGCATCACGCTGACTCGCAAGAAAATGCGCAATGTTCTCTCGACCCCATCGCGGCCAGTGGTGGCTCGCGAACATGACGTCGGTGTCGGGTCCGTAGAGGACCAGTGATTCATCGATGTACTTACTCCACAAGAGCGCGTCGCGAATCTGAGCCCCGCGCGGGGTGTACACGTTGTGTTGATTCGCCGTGCAGTTCTCCGCCATGCATAACGCGCGCGCGTCGGGGAAGAAGATGTTCATCTCGGCCGGTGCCTCGGTGCCGGGCGTGATCTGGAATATCATTCGCACGCCGTCGATGATGAGTTCGCTCCCGGTGGTCTCGATCTCCAGCGTGGGCGCAACCAATCCGACATTTGGCAGGGCGGGGAGCCCCTTACCGAGACCGGTGTCCACGTGTCCTTGCGCGTCGTGGGGCAGGAACGCCCCGTACATGTACGTCGCTCGACGAAGCATCACGGTGCCCGCGAGTACGTTCTCACTGATCGCCGCCTCCAAGAAACCTGCGGGTGCGATCAGTTGCACGCGAGCGGCCTCGAGGTCCTCGGGACTCAACACGCCGTAGATACCCCCGAAGTGGTCCGTGTGACTATGCGTGTAGATCACCGCGACGACGGGTCGGGCGCCCACGTGTGCATCGACGAGGGCGATCGACGCGCGAGCCGTCTCCTCTGAGGTCAGAGGATCAATGATGATCCAACCGGTCTCGCCCGCGATGAACGTGATGTTGGAGATGTCCATGCCGCGCACCTGATAGATACCGGGTGTCACCTCGAAGAGCCCGGCCACGTTGTTGAGCCGCCCCTGGCGCCAGAGACTCGGATTCACCGTCGCCGGGGGTGTGTCGAGGTGCGCGGGATCATCGAGGAATGCGTAGCTGTCGAGGTCCCATACCGCATGACCAAAACGACCGAGGACCTGACGAGGACTGCCTTCGCAGATGCGACCACGCGTCGCGAGTTCGAAGTCGAGCTGACTCGCTCCGGCGATATGGCGTCGCGTTTCTTCCTGACGCGCTCGGGTCACGTCGGACGCTGGTTTTCGCTCTGGCGTTCGCAGGTTCATCAAAATCCCTTCATTCGAACTATCCACGCGAAGGTAACACGGATGCCAACGAACGAATTTGGGCGGACCGCTGTCGCCTAGGTCGTCGACGCCGAACGAAGGCGACGAGAGGCACCCATGCGCACCAGCAGTTCGCTCTACATTGAAGGTATGAATCGGCGATCCGTACAGTTTCCAACGGCGTTCTCCTGGGGAACGTCAACCTCCGCGTATCAGATAGAAGGCGGTGGCACGAACACCGATTGGTGGCGATTCGAGCGCGCCCCGGGAACCGTCGCCGTCGAAGAATGCGGCGACGCGTGTGATTCATGGAACCGCTACGAGGAGGATCTCGATCTACTCGTTCGTTTCGGTTTGGACTCCTTTCGCCTCTCGATCGAATGGGCACGCATCGAACCAGTGCACGGCCAGTTCTCGAGTGAGGCGATCGACCACTACCGTGACGTACTGCTCGCGTGCCACGCTCGTTCGATTCTTCCCGTCGTGACCTTGCACCACTTCACCTTGCCCCTGTGGGTCGCCGATGCCGGAGGGTTCGAGAACCCGGACATCGTCCAGTGGCTCGCGGACTACGCGCGCGTCGTCGGACGAGAGTTGGGCGAGCACATTGGCATCGCGTGCACCATCAACGAACCGAACATCGTCGCCGTGATGGGCTACCTCATTGGAGCCTTCCCACCCCAAGTACAAGACCGCGATCGCTTCGTCAAGGTGAACGAGATGATGCGTCACGCCCACATCGCCATGCGTGACGCCCTTCGCGAGAGTCCCGGGACCTATCCCATTGGTCTTCCTCTCTCGATGCAAGAGTACGAGGCACTGCCCGGGGGCGAAGAGATAATGCACTCGATGCGCGAAGAGATGGAGGACAAGTATCTGCGCATCCTCGGCGACGACGACTACGTGGGCGTACAGTGCTACACGAAGATTCAGCTCGGACCCGATGGCATGGTGCTCGATTCCCCCGGGGAGCGCACCGAGATGGGTTATCTCTACTGGCCCCAGTGCGTGGAAGCGACGGTGCGACGCGCGGCCGAATTCACGACCTTGCCCATCATCGTCACCGAGAACGGCATTGGGACCAACGACGACGAGCAGCGCGTGCGCTACCTCCACGACGCGCTACGGGGACTCGCGCGAACGATCGACGACGGCATCGACGTGCGCGGCTACTTCCAATGGTCGCTGCTCGACAACTTTGAGTGGACACTGGGGTATGCGCCAAAGTTTGGCATCGTGAGTGTCGATCGAGCGACGTTCGAACGCACACCCAAGCCCTCCGCCGAGTGGTATGCACACGCGGCCAAGAACTTCCCCGACGGTTTCAGGTAGTTGGCCGATTTACAGGAGCAACCGCTCGATCTGCGCCTGGGGCGCCTCGACTTGCTTTAATGCTTCACGCAACGCTTCGACTTCGCTCGACATCCGCAGTGCCGGTCCCTGCAAGAGATTGTGCTCCTCGTCGGGGTCCTCGCGGCGGTCGAATTTGACGTCACCGTGAAATGACGACATCCGAGCCCAAAACGGCACCTCGTCAGCGACGCCGAAGGGTTGGCGAATGACCGGGACCGTCGAGCCGGGCATGTGACTCAACGTGGCGCGAAGGTCCGGTCGCGGGAGACGAAGTTGCGGGTACGCGTGAATGGGCATCGTCGACCAACGATTCGAGTACATCTCGAGGGGACGATTCCCCTCGACGGGCGCGCGTACGAACTTGAGATCGTCATCGATGTACACGACCTCGCGACCCCATATCCCCGTCAGCACATGCGCACGCGCCGTCACACCAGTTCCTTGCAGTACCGGCATGAGCGACACGCCGTGCGTGCGATGTTCTGGTCGAACCGAGAAGATGTCGCACAACGTCGCATGAACGTCCACCGTCGTCGTCAGTCCGTCGATGTCGGCGCTCGAGCGACCGGGCCACGCGATCATGAGCGGTATGTGACCCATTTCTGCGTAGATGGGCACGCCCGGTTTTCCCCATATTCCGCCGCGCTCACCTAGGTAATGGCCATGGTCGGTCATGAGGATCACCGCGGTCTCGTCCCAGAGTTTTTGTTCGTCAAGCACGTCGAGCACGCGACCGAGATAGTGGTCGATCATCGAGAGTTTGGCGCCGTAGTTCGCTCGAATCTGTCGACCGGTGCGCGCGTCGGGCACGGTCGGACCTTCGGCGTCGGTATACGGTGGCCAGATCACCTTGGGCCCCGACCACTGCTCGTCGTACATCGAAGCCCATGGTTCGGGCGTGTCGAATGGTTCGTGCGGGTCGAACTCGTCGACGAACAAGAAGAACCGTTCGTGTGCGTGCGCGTTCTCGCTTAGCCACTTCGCGGCCGCGGTCATGGTTTGTGGTCCGGGAAAGTCCTCTACGGAGCGAAAATACGTGCGTGACTTGTCATAGCCACGCGCCATCGACGCGGGCTGGGCTTCGAGAGCGGGAGCCCCAAACCACGAAGGGTCGAGGCGCGTCTTCCAGGGATCGTCCTCGTGTCCTCGTATATAGGACCATGCCGAGAAATCAGTGTGGTAGTTCTCACCACCCGTCTCGAAGAGATGTGGATGGTCCGTGACCAACTGCGTCACGACGCCCTCCTTGCGAAGGTCGTAAGTGATGGCGTCCTCCCAGATCTCAACCGAGCCCCATGGCCGCCACAGGAAGTCGAGTGCACCGCAGAGAACATCATGTCGCGCCGGCATACACGGCAATGATCCCGTGTGATGATTCGTGAATCGAAGCGCGCGCTTCGAGAACCGAGAGATGTTGGGTGTCGTGAATTCGTTCGATCCATACGCCTCGAGTAAGTGACGATTCAATGAATCAAGCAGGATAACGATGACGTTCTTTGGAACAGTGGGTTCGACTGGTGCTGAGGCATCCACGCTGTCACCGTATCGTGCCTCGAGGCGCCTCTGGGTTCCTGCGGCGCACGATCGATCTCAAGAACCGCCTCGCGTTGCGCTTGCTCGGGGGCGGTTGCGAGGGTACGTTGTGGCGATGAAGCCACAACTCCAGCTCACGGCTTTGGACTGCCCGGATCCGCTCGCCCTCGCGGACTTTTATTCGCGCGTGACATCGATGGCGATCGAACCTTTGGGCGGTGCAGAGCCCGGCAGCGTCGATTGGGTACAACTGCTCAACGAAGGGATGCCGACCTTAGGGTTCCAGCGCGTCGAGAACTTCGTCGCGCCGACCTGGCCCGAGGGGCCGATTCCTCAGCAGCTACATCTGGATTTCCTCGTCACCGACCTTGACGAGGGCGAAGCGCTCGTGCTCGCCGAAGGAGCGACCAAGCATTCGTTCCAACCCGGCACCTCGTTTCGCGTCTTCCTCGATCCGGTCGGACATCCGTTCTGTCTCGTCGTACTTCGTTGATTGGCGTCTCATCCGAGGCTCAACAGCGCAATACCGCCCACGACGAGCAAGGCGGGTGCGAGCACTCGTCGCAGCCGGCCCTCTCGAAAGAGGAGCACGCCGATCAATGCCGCCCACAACACCCCCGTCTCGCGAAGTGCGCTGACGACTCCCAAAGGTGCGCGAAGTTGCGCCCACAGCACGGCGATGTAACCAATCATCGATAACAACCCACCACACATTCCTATTGTCGCGCGTCGCGAACCGGGCCACCATCCCCGGGGTTGACGAGCGACGACGCCAATGAGCCACAGCGCCGATTGCAACGAAAAGAGGGTCAAGGCGTAGCGAAAGGCGTCGCCGCTCGCTCGAACCCCGAGGCCGTCAATCACCGTATAGACCGCAATCGCGACGCCCGTGGCGAGTGCCCACATGACACCTTGCGCGTGACCGACGCCGCCACCTCGACGATACGCGAGGCTGACTATGCCCACGACGATGACGATGACGCCGAAGAGTCCTTGAGCGCTGAGGTGCTCATTGGCGAAGATCAATCCGCCAATCGAGACGAGCAGTGGCGCCATGCCCCTCGCGATGGGATAGGACTGCGAGAAATCCGTTCGGCGATAGGCACCCATGAGGAAGAGCTCGTAGCCCACGTGACACAGCACCGAAAAGAACACGTAGACCAACGCCGCCGACTTCACCACGCCCACGAAGGGCCAACTGATCCAACACACCAGTGCGACGCCCATGTTCAAGAGCGCAAAGCTCGCGAACTGGTCGTGGAGACTCTTCGCCATGGCATTCCACAACGCGTGCACGAGCCCGGCGCCGAGCACGACGAGTACCACCGTGAAATTCATGAGACCCACGCCGCGGTGCGAGAAGATTGAGCGGCATCGAGCACGACAGGGAGTCTACGAGGGCGAGATTTTTGCTTAATTTTCTCGCCTCAAGATGAGTTTGCGCGAGAGGATAGACTGACACTTCGCGTCTCGAGGTAGTTACTTCGAGAACACCGAGGACCTGTGGTGCAGCTCGGAGTGCACGCCGCCCTGTCAAGGCGGAGGTCGCGGGTTCAAATCCCGTCAGGTCCGCTCGACACCCGCAAGGGTGACGAGGAGGTCGAGTAGCTCAGTTGGTAGAGCGCGCGCCTGAAAAGCGTGAGGTCACCGGATCGACGCCGGTCTCGACCACCAACCGCTCGTCTCGAGACACATTCTCCTGGGACGGCGGGCTCTAGTGACGCAAGTTCCGAACCTTGATGCGGCTATGGCGCAAACTGCGCGTTGGTTGCCACGTCCCGATCGACACCAGGTTACGCCGAAGTCCCCGCAGGGCGATCTCGTGCTCGCCAATTCTCGAGTTCACGAGACCGAGTGGTTCAATACGCGCTACCACGTTCGAATCGAAGCGACGCTCGACCAGGTAGGCGCTCACCTCCTGCCGGTGCTTACGCGAAGTGTTCGACGACCTGTAGAAATAACGCTGCGTGCGCTCATCGTCCTTGGATGCCATCGACGAACCGTACCGACAAGGTGTGACGCGACGTGGCACAATGCGAAGTGACCAGGGAGACCATGTCCGACATTGCGAACGTCACGCCCGCCTTTTGTCCCCAGCCCCCGGGCGTCGCGTGGCCGACCGACACCTGGCCGCGAGCGAGCGAGCCCGCGTCCGAGGCGCT
The DNA here is from genome assembly GCA_903970515.1 of Candidatus Saccharibacteria bacterium CG_4_10_14_0_2_um_filter_52_9. GTDB lineage: Bacteria > Actinomycetota > Acidimicrobiia > Acidimicrobiales > RAAP-2 > RAAP-2. The sequence continues at coordinate 25,669 of CAJCJA010000037.1, read as the reverse complement.
GACGGCCGTCGTCGAGGAGGCGTTCAGCCTCGATGAACTCGCCGTCACGAACGCCGTCGTCGTCATAAAGGGTGGTGAAGTACTCGTCGAACGCTACGCCGGGGTGCGGGAGTTCTTCGACCGTGATCCAGAACCGATTAGCGCCGACAGCACGCTCTTGTCGTGGTCGATGGCGAAATCCATCCTGCACATGATCATCGGGACACTGGTCGACCGAGGTGAACTGCGCACGAGCGAACCGGCCCCGGTGCCGGAATGGTCGGATCCCACCGACCCGCGTCACACCATCACCCTCGCCGATCTTCTCGCGATGCGCGATGGACTGGCCTTCGTCGAGAATTACGAGGTGGGCCAGACGAGCCACGTCATCGACATGCTGTTTGGTGAGGGAAAAACCGACATGGCCGCCTATACGGCCGCGCTTCCCCTCGCGCATCCGCCAGGCACCTTCTTCAACTATTCGAGTGGGACGACCAACGTCCTCAGTCGGATCGTCGCCGATCGCGTGGGCTACGCGGACGCCTACGAGCGCTATCTTCGTGACGCGCTCTTCGGGCCCCTCGGCATGCGAAGTGCCACCGCGACCTTTGACGCGACCGGCGTGTTCGTTGCTTCGAGTTACGTCCACGCGACCGCTCTCGACTTCGCGAAATTCGGACTCTTGTACCTGCGAGGCGGCGAGTGGGACGGGCGTGCGCTGATCTCGCGCGACTGGGCCGCGACGGCTCAAGTGCCACTTAGCAAAGACCCCGAGAGCGACACGTTCTATTCGTGGCAATGGTGGGTGACCGGTGACCGCTACGGCACGTACTGGGCGAGCGGCTACGAGGGTCAGATGATCAGCGTGGTACCCGCGCTCGACGCACTCGTACTTCGATTCGGTCACACGAGCGACGTGCACTACCCGGACTTGCGCGAGTGGCGCACGCGAGTGCTTCGCGTGCTCGAGAGCGAGCGCTAGCCGCCCTCGAAACTGAAGCCCAGATCGGCCGCTCGATAGAGCGCGTCGAATCGAAGTCCTTCCTTGGCGGCCATCTCCTCAACGGTCCCGCCGCGGTCGACAACGGCGACGAGGAGCACGACCTCGGCCCCGAAGTCGCGCACCACGCGCGCCGCTTCGAGCAGACTCGTCCCCCGCGAGACCGTGTCCTCGGTGATCACCACGTGATCACCGACCAGGAGCGAACCCGCAATGCGTCCTCCCGCACCGTGATCCTTTACTTCCTTGCGCACGCTGAAGGCGCGCAGCATGCGCCCGCGGGTGGCGGCGACGCCCGCGGTGATGAAGCTCGCACCGTCGGCACCCATGGTCAAGCCACCGATCGCGTCCGCGTCCGCGGGGATCTTCTCCAGGATCAGGGTCGCGACATCGACCATCACCTCGGGCGCACAAATGGTCTGTTTGGAGTCAATGAACCAGTTCGAGGTTCGCCCGGACTTCAAGACGAACTCTCCGCGGCGAACCGAGTGTTCCAACAAGTGTTTGAGTACGCGCGTACGAGCGTCGCTCACGCCAAGACCACCGCGCCAGAACCGGATCGGATGTTGCCAATGACTGCGACCTCGATCCCTTCGCCTCGGGCAATCTCGACCGCGGTGTCGGTGTCATCCGAATCGACGACGACGACCATGCCTATGCCGCAATTGAAGACCCTGACCATCTCCTCGGCGCTCACGTGACCGCGCCGCTGGATCTCGTAGAAGATCTGCGGGGTCTCGAACGCGTCCATGTGGATCACGACGTCGCGGGTCGGGGGCGCGATGCGCACCACGTTCCCCATGATGCCGCCGCCGGTGATGTGTGCTGCTGCCCTGATGCCTTCGCCCATTTTCTTTCGCATCGTGGTAATCGCCGGCGAGTAGATCACCGAGGGCACCAATAGTTCGTCGCCGAGTGTCCTCGTTGCTCCTTCGTAGGCGGGCTGGTGCAGCGCTTCGGGGCTCGTGATCAACACCCGCCGGGCGAGCGAGTATCCGTTGGAGCGAAGTCCGGGCGAGGCAAAACCCAACACCGTGTCGCCCTTATGGACGTTGCGCACGCCGAGCTCTTGCCCGCGCTCGACCACCCCGACGGCGAAACCAGCCACGTCCAGATCGTCGGCGTTCATGACGTCGCCGTGCTCGGCCGTCTCGCCGCCGAGCAGCGCGATGTTCGCGTCGCGACAACCGTCGGCGATACCACGAACGAGTTCTTCGAGTCGCGCGGGATCGAGCGAGCCCACCGCGACGTAGTCGAGCATGAAGAGGGGCTCTGCCCCCACGCACGCGATGTCGTCGACCAACATCGCGACGAGGTCGCGTCCGACAGTGTCGTAGCGGCCCATTTGGCGCGCGACCTCGAGCTTGGTGCCGACACCATCGGCCGAGGCGACCAACACGGGTTCCTTCTTCGCCGTGACGTTCAGCGCGAACAATCCCGCGAATCCTCCGATACCGCCGAGCACCTCGGGGCGTCGCGTCGCGTCAACGACGTCCTTGATACGTCGAACTGCCTCGTCACCGGCCTCGATCGACACGCCCGCGTCGTGATAGGTGAGACCTCCCGAGGGTTGGTCGAGTAACCGACTCACCAACGACCCCCGCTAGCCCCGAGTGCAACCGGGGTTGGCGCGGGGTACTTTCCAGTGAGGCACGCGTCGCAACATTCGCCATCGAGTTGAATCGCCGCACGCAGATTCTCAAGGGTGATGAATTCAAGGGTGTCAGAGCCAACGAAGTCGTTCATCTCGGCAATCGAATTGTTCGCCGCCAGTAGGTCGTCGCGCGACGGCGTATCGATGCCGAAATAACAGGGCCACATGAAGGGCGGCGACGAAATGCGAAGGTGCACCTCGGCGGCGCCGGCGTCGCGCAACATCTTGACCAGTGCTCGCGTCGTGGTGCCGCGCACGATGGAGTCGTCGACGACGATGAGTCGCTGACCCTCGATATTCTCGCGCAAGGGGTTGAACTTTCGTCGGACACTCGCGGCGCGCTTGTTCTGGTCCGGCGCGATGAACGTGCGCCCGATGTAGCGATTCTTCACCAATCCGTAGCCAAAGGGAATGCCCGAGGCCTTGGCGTATCCCTCGGCGGCGGGCACGCCACCGTCGGGCACGCCCATCACGATGTCCGCCGCGACGTGCGATTGTCCCGCCAAGAGCTCACCCATGCGACGCCGGGTGGTGTGCACTTGGTGGCCCATTAAGTACGTGTCGGGCCGGGCGAAGTACACGAACTCGAAAATGCAAAGTTTTTGCTTATCGCTCGCGGGCTCGAGCAGTTGCACCGACGTGACGCCCTCGGTCGTGATCGTCACCATCTCACCGGGTGCGATCTCGCGAACGAAGTGCGCACCGACGACGTCGAGTGCGGGCGACTCTGAAGCGACGACCCACCCTTCGGGCGATTCGACACTACCGAGTCGACCCAAGCAGAGTGGGCGGAACCCGAAGGGATCGCGAACCGCGTGCACGGCGTCGGCTTCGAGGATCACCATCGAGAACGCACCTTCTGCAATGGAGAGCACGTTCTCGAGCGCTTCGGACAAACTGTGGCCGTCTTCGACGTAGCGCGCGAGCAGTTCGGCGACGAGGTCAGAATCCGAGAGCATCGACGTCACTTGGATGCCGGCCTTGTCGGCGAGCTCGGCGGTGTTGGTGAGGTTCCCGTTATGCGCGATCGCGAAGCCCGACGAACCCGCCGAACGGTACACCGGCTGGGCCGCGGTCCAGTTCGCCGAACCCGACGTCGAGTAGCGCGTGTGGCCAATGACGAAAGCACCGGCGAGTGCACGCAACGTCGTCTCGGCGAAGACGTGACTGACGAGTCCGTTGTCTTTCACGACCGTGATCTGTTGGTTCTGGAACGTCGCCATACCGGCGGATTCTTGGCCGCGGTGCTGGAGCGCGTACAGCGCGTCATAGCAAAGATGCGCCACGTCTCGACCCGGTGCGACTATGCCAACAACTCCGCAGGCTTCTTTCATTCCTCTACCACTGTAGGGGCAAGGGGTTGGCGCGGCACTGCGCCATTCTCGCACAGTCCACTGAGGCCAATGTGCTCTGTCGATACGCTAGAGCGGTGATTGACCTGCACACCCATTCGAGTTTCTCGGACGGCTCGGACACGCCGAGCGCCCTCGCTCAAAAGGCGCACGAAATCGGTCTTTCGGCGATCGCCCTGACCGACCACGACACCACGGCGAGTCACCCCGAGATGAGCGAGGCGTGCGAGCGTCTCGGCATTGAACTGGTCAGCGGCGTCGAAGTGTCGCTTCGCGATAACGAGTTTCCCAAGCGCCGTTCCGACGCCAGCGTCGGGGCCCGCAACGTCCACGTCCTGGGTTATTTCCTCCCCCTTGACCCGACGCACCCCTTGCAGCGCAAACTCGCTTCACTTCGAGGTGACCGCGACGTTCGAAATCTCGAACTGGTGAGGGTCCTCAATGAGCGAGGCTTCGACCGACTGAGCCTCGACTACTTGAGTGCACTCGCCGGGAACGTGCACTCGGTGGGGCGTCCGCACTTCGCTCGCGCGATGCTCGAATTGCACCCCGAGATCGTGGGCGAGATGAACGACGAGAACTGGGCGAGGATCTTCATCGAGTGGCTGGGCAGTGACGGCAAGGCGTACGTGCCAAAGACGAGCATGTCCATCGAGGAGTTCGTCGGCGCGGCGAAAGGGTCAACCACGGTCTTTTCCATCGCACATCCGCTCGTCAACTACGTCGACTCGATGAATCCTTCCGAGATCGAAACGACGATGCCCCGCGTGCTCGAGTCGTTGCGTTCGCGAGGATTTCACGGTGTCGAGGCCTACTACGGTGGCACGAGCGAGCCCATCCGAAAACTGATGGTCAAACTCACTCGCGACGCCGGCATGATCCCGACCGGAGGATCCGACTATCACGGCAGTTATAAGCATGACGTCGCCCTCGGTTTCGGAAAGGCCGGCGATCTTCGCGTACCCAACGAGGTCCTCGAGGAGTTGAAGGCGCTCTAAAGCGCGGTGTGCAGGGCGTCGGCGAGCGCGTGTCGTCGGCGCGCGCTCAGTTGGGTGACGTCAAGATCGATCGACGAACCAATCGCGAGTGCGGTGCCACCCACGGTGCCCACCATCTCGACGGCGACACCCGCACGTGCGGCGCGGGCGATGAACCCCTCGACGTCATTGGTGGTCATGACGAAACGACCCGGGAACTCGGCGAAGAGTTCTGCGTGACTCTCGAGTTCCAGAACCTGGGCTCCTAGGCCCGTTTCGGACGCCATCTCCGCGAGCGCGGTCGCGAGGCCGCCCGAACCCACGTCGTGCACGGCCGTCACGTCACTCGGCGCACCCGCGCAGATGACGCTGATCTCGCGGGCCACGAACGCAAAGGTCTCCTTCAACGCGCGCGGCTCGAAGGGCGCGATGGTGCCGCCGCGACGACCCCGTTGGGTCGCCCAACGAGTACCCGCCAGAGGAAACGGGTTCGCGCCCCCGGCGTGGCGCACGCCCACCAACATCACGGCGTCACCGCTCGTCCAGTTCCAGCCGGGAGGTGGCGCGAGGAGCGAATCGACCACACCAAGGAGCCCGACGACGGGCGTGGGATCGATGTCGTTGCCACCACTCTCGTTGTAGAGCGACACGTTCCCGCCCACGACCGGGACCTCGAAGGCACGACACGCCTCGGCCATGCCGTCAATCGACTCAGAGAGTTGCCACATCACTTCGGGGTGTTCGGGGTTGCCGAAGTTGAGACAGTTGACGAGCGCCTTGGGGCTGGCACCGACACACGCGAGGTTCGCGATGCTCTCAGCGACACTCAGCGCGGTACCGACGCGAGGATCGAGCGCGCACCAGCGGGGATTCGAATCGGTCGAGAGTGCGATGCCCCGATTCGACGCCGGAAGTCCCGGTCCGGCGAGCCGCAGGAGCGAGGCGTCGCGACCTGGGCCCACGACGGTGTTGAGGAACAGCTGTGAGTCGTACTGTCGATAGACCCACGCGGGATCGATGAGCAGTTCGAGCAGTTGCTCGTTCGCCAAACCGCGTAGCTCCTCACTCGTTGGTTCATCGAGGCGCATCGCGTCCAACGATGACGGACGCAACCGCGGGCGATCGTAGAGTGGGGCTTCGTCGGCCAATGACCTGGCGGGCACCTCACCTAGAATCTCGCCGTCAAAGCCGCGCCGGACCCGCAACATGCCCACGGCGTTACCGTGCGCGTCGATACTGGGCTCGACGACGTGCCCGACGATGCTCGCGCGCACCTCCCACTTCGCACACAGGCGAGCGACGTCATCCCAATTCTGGGGCTTGATGATCGCGAGCATCCGCTCCTGGCTCTCGGAGGTCATGATCTCGTAGGGTTGCATACCCGCTTCGCGCAGTGGCACCGCGGTGATGTCGACATCCATACCCACCCCACCACGCGCCGCGGTCTCGCACGTGGCACATATGAGCCCGGCGCCACCAAGGTCTTGGATCCCGAGCACGAGACCACGATCGAGCAGTTCGAGGCACGCTTCGATAAGTCGCTTCTCCTCGTAGGGATCGCCCACTTGCACGCTCGGGCGTTTCGCATCATCCAATGATTCGGCGCCGTCCTCACCACTGAAACCCGCCGACGCGAGCACCGAGACACCGCCAATGCCGTCACGACCCGTCGAGGAGCCGAGCAACACCGCGAGATTGCCGACCCCCGAGGCGACGCCCAGCACCAGGCGTTCGCGAGGAAGTGCGCCGCAACACAGCACGTTCACCAGCGGATTTGACGCGTAACACTCGTCGAACGTCAACTCCCCGCCGACCGTAGGCACGCCCACCGAATTGCCGTAGCCCGAGATCCCCGCGACCACGCCTTCGACGAGCCAGCGTTGGCGTGCGTCATCGAGCTCGCCGAAAAATAGGGGATCCATGAGCGCGAGCGGTCGAGCGCCCATGGTGAAGACGTCGCGAAGGATCCCTCCCACCCCCGTCGCCGCTCCCTGATACGGCTCGATCGCAGAAGGGTGGTTATGACTTTCGATGCGGATCGCGACCGCGATGCCGTCGCCCGCGTCGATGACCCCGGCGTTCTCCCCGGGACCAACGAGCACGTGGGCGCCGTCACTGGGGAGGCGCCGCAAGTGGATTCTCGACGACTTGTACGAGCAGTGTTCGCTCCACATCACGCCGTAGAGAGCGAGTTCGAGGGGATTGGGCTCACGGTTCAGCACCGCGACAATCTGTTCGAGCTCCTCATCGTTGAGACCGAGCGCGCGATGCAGGGGCTCGGGGGCTTGAGTCACTCCTCCAAACTACTTGGCGCTTGGTGCGGTACTCGCCGCATCCGAATCGAGTTCGCGCCGTGCGCGCCACGTGAAACGCGCGAGTGACGCGGCGGCGGCGAAGGTGGCGATGTTGATGCACAACTCGATGATCCCGTTGGCGCCCTTCAGCCAGATGCCGTGTTCGAGGTCGAACAACACGTCCATGCCCCCGAGGTAGAAACCTGAACCGGCACCCAAAAGAAGGAACAGGACCGCGAGCGATGACCTTCGACGCAACGCCCACGCCGAAAGAAGGAGCAAGACCACGATGAAACCATCGGCGAGTGGAAAGGCCTGTTCGAAATTCACGTAGACCTTCGTAGTCTCTGTCGCGACGAGCGAACGATGGGCGAACCACAGCACCCAATAGGCCACGATGATGAACGCGAGCAAATAGCAAACTTTGATGAGCCGGCGAATCGACGACGTCATCGACGCAGAAACTAGTGGGCGCCCACCGGAGCGCGCACGAAGCCCTCGAGAAGGACGCGACCGTCGGCACTTCCGAGCAGGGTCGACATTGCACGCTCGGGGTGAGGCATGAGTCCCACGACGTTGCCTTCGACGTTGCGCACGCCCGCGATGTCGTCGCGTGAACCGTTCGGGTTCTGCGTATAGCGAAGCACGATCTGGTCATTCGCCTCGAGTGAGGCGAGCGTCGCGTCATCACAGGTGTAGGCGCCAGAGAAGTGGTTAATCGGCACGACGAGTTCTTGACCTTTGGTCGCCCCCCTCGTCAGCACCGACGCGGTGGATTCGACGACGAGAGTGGTGGGCTGACATAGAAAGGTGAGCCCCGCGTTCTTCTGTAGCGCACCGGGCAGCAGACCCGCCTCGGTGAGCACCTGAAAGCCGTTACAAATGCCCAAAACAGCGCCTCCCGAGGACGCGAAGCGGGCGACCGCCTCCATCACCGGTGAGAATCGGGCAATGGCGCCGGGGCGAAGATAGTCGCCGTGCGCAAATCCGCCCGGCAAAATCACGCCGTCGAAGCCTTCGACGTCGGTATTCGTGTGCCAGATGAATTCCGCCTCCACCCCCAGTGACTGCACGGCGTTGAGCGCGTCATATTCGCAGTTCGAACCGGGAAAGACGACGACACCAATTTTCACGACGACCTAACCTTTGGCGCCACTACGAGCAGAGGCGTTCTCGATCACGGGATTCGAAAGGAGACGTTGCGCGAGTGCGGCCGCCTTCTCGAGCGCGGCGGACTCGCTTTCGGCGTCGATGTCCATTCGAAACGACTTGCCCGCACGCATGTTCGTGACGCCGGTGAAGCCAAGTGCCGGCAGTGCTCGCTCAATCGTGGCTCCCTCAGGGTCGGCGATCCCGTGACGCAAGGTCACGTCGACAATAACGGGGTAGTTCACGTCTACTCACCGTACCAGTCAGTGAGCGAGTGTCCGGTCACTCGCTCGTAGCACTCAACGTAGCGTCGAGACGTGATGTCGATGATGTCGGAAGGAATCGTCGGTGGCGGTGGCGTACGGTCCCAACCCTGGGACGAGAGCCAGTCACGAAATGGCTGTTTGTCGAACGACGGCGGCGTCTCGCCCGAACGCACGAACTCCGCGGGCCAGATCCGCGACGAATCGGGCGTCACCACCTCGTCGCACACCACGAGCGCACCGTCGAGGTAACCGAGTTCGAACTTCGTGTCCGCGAGGATCAGACCCGCGGCGGCGAGCACGTCCGAAGCCGTCGCGAAGAGAGAGAGGCAGATCGACATGGCTTCGTCGAGGGCGTCCGCGCCGACGATGTCGCGCGCGGCATCAAGCCCGATATTGATGTCGTGTCCTGAGGATTCTTTCGTCGAGGGGGTGAACAGTGGGGTCACGAAGGCGTCAGTGAGCTTCATACCTGATGGGACGCTCATTCCATGCACGGTTCCTCGAGCCACGTATTCGTCGTACGCCTGTCCCGCCAGGCGACCGCGCACGACGCATTCGATGTTCAGCATCTCGCAGCGTCGCACGAGCATGCTGCGCCCGTGCCACTCGGTTCGCTCCAGGAAGCCAGACGCCGTCGCGTCAATAACGAGTGGATTACACGACACCAAAGAATGCTTGACGTCACTCGCTGCATCCACCAACCAGAAATTCGTCAAGCCTGTCAGGACGCGACCCTTCTGGGGTAGCAGTTCATTCATGACGACGTCAAAGGCACTCAAACGATCTGACGCCACCATCAAGAGGTGCTCGTCATCGATCTCATAGAGGTCGCGCACCTTACCCGAGTACACGTGGCGCAACTCGCGCGTCACCTCGCCCACGTTAACGCCTCAAGGAATCGACCTCGGTGTGCGAGCAGTCGCTGTGCGTCGAAACACTTCTCGAGTGTATCGTTGCTCAGCGTCACGGCAGGTTCATCGCTCACCACGTCACGGAAATTTCGTCGCTCTTCGACCGCGGTGCGCGCACACGCCTGCACGATGCGATACGCGTCGTCGCGGGCCATACCCGAATCCACGAGCGCGAGCAACACCGATTGGGAGAACACGAGGCCGAGCGAGGTCGTCGTCAAATTCTCAAGTGCTCGCTCGGGGTGCAACACCAACCCGGTTGCCAACCCGGTCGCCTTTCGCAACATGTACACGCACAACTGCAACGCGTCGGGCAGGACGACTCGCTCGACGCTCGAGTGTGAGATGTCGCGTTCGTGCCACAGTGCCACGTCCTCGAGACCCGCGACGAGATAACCACGAAGGATTCTGCTCAGACCGCACAGACGCTCGGACAAGACGGGGTTTCGTTTGTGCGGCATCGCCGATGATCCCTTTTGTCCGACACCAAAGGGCTCTTCGGCTTCGCCCACCTCGCTGCGGGCCAAGAGACGCACCTCGAGGGCGAACTGCTCCATGGAGGTACCGAGCGCCGCCAGCGCGTAGAGCACTTCAGCGTGGCGATCGCGGGCGATGACTTGCGTCGCGGGCACGGGTACTAGTCCGAGGGTCGCACAGACGTACGCCTCCACCGAAGGGTCGATATTCGAATACGTGCCCACCGCGCCAGACAGTTTGCCCACGGCGATGGCACCTCGCGCGTGTTGCGCGCGCTCGATGTCGCGCTGCACTTGCAAGGCAAAGAGGGAGAATTTCGCCCCGTAGGTCGTGGGTTCGGCGTGCATGCCGTGCGTGCGTCCCGTGATGGGCCAATCAATCGTCTCGAACGCCCGTGTCGTGAGGGCGTCGCGAAACGCGAGCGCTTCGTTGATGACGATGTCCATGGCGCGACTCAACGTGTGGCACAACGCCGTGTCGACGACGTCCGAGGACGTCAGGCCGTAGTGGATCCACGCGCCCTCCGGTAAACCGATCCTCGACTGGACCACGTCGACGAACGCGGCGGTGTCGTGGTTCGTGATTTGCTCTCGGGCATCGACATCGGCGACGAACGCCGCATCAACCACCGGGCGTCGAGCCCGCAACACCGCGACGTCTTTATCCGGCAGCACACCTTCCTTCGCCAGCGCCTCGGCGGCGAGGAGCTCCACCTCGAGCATCGTGTCGAACCGGTTCTCGTCACTGAACAGTGCGGCGACGTCGGGGGGAGAGTACCTCGAGATCATGTCACTCCTCTAGATCACGGCAAGGGCGATGTCGGAACGCATCACCCTTCCCTCAAAGGTTACGAGCGTCGCCGCGTCATAGGAGCGCTTTCGCGCGAGCGCCATCGATGATCCGACGCCGGTGACCGCGAGTACGCGTCCACCCGAAGTCACGAAGCGACCGTCGCGGTCACGACGAGTGCCGGCGTGAAAGATGGTGACGCCCTCGTGAGGTGTCGCGAGTTGCCCATCGGACCCGAGTCCGTTTATGACGTCGCCTTGACGAGGCGAGGATGGATACCCATGCGCGGCGAGCACGACGGTGACGGCAAAATCGCTGGTCGATGCGACCGTTCCAAGAGCGCCGGTTCCCGTCGCGTGTAGGAGCCCGAAGAGCTCCGCGCCGTAGAGGGGCGCGAGGACTTCGGTTTCGGGATCGCCGAAGCGTACGTTGTACTCGAGCAGTTTGGGTCCATCGGGAGTGAGCATGATGCCGGCATAAAGCACGCCGCGATAGTCAATGCCGCGCATCTTGAGTTCCTTCAGCGTGGGATGAAGGATCGTACGCATCAGTTCGTCCTCGAGTCGTCCATCAATTTGCAGCATTGGCGCGTACGCGCCCATGCCACCGGTGTTCGGACCTTCGTCCTTCTCGCCCAATCGCTTGAAGTCCTGCGCGGCGACGAGGGGCACGACGTTCGTACCATCGCATAACACCGTGAGCGAACACTCCTCGCCCTTGAGGCCTTCCTCGATGACGACCGTCGAACCCGCGCCGGCGAATACCACGCCGCGTAATTTGTCCTCGACGTCGCGGCGCGCCTCGTCGAAGTCGTTGGTAACCAGCACGCCCTTACCCGCGGCCAGACCATCCGTTTTGATCACGTACGGCGCTTGCATCGTCTCGAGGAACGCGACCGCGTCCGCTTCGTCGCGAAACGCCCCGTAGCGCGCCGTCGGCACTCCCGCCGCGACGAGGAACTCCTTCATGTACGCCTTGGAACCTTCGAGTTGCGCACCGTCGCGCCCGGGTCCCACGACCACCTTTCCCTGCTCTCGCAACCGATCGGCGAGTCCACTCACGAGCGGTTCCTCGGGTCCGACGACGAACAAGTCGGCGTCCAACTCGGTCGCCGGGGTCTCGACGCACGAGATGCCGTGCGCGGCGATACCGGCGTTGCCCGGCGTCACGACGACGTCGCCGCTACGCGAAAGCGCCCACGCCAGTGCGTGCTCGCGCGCGCCCGATCCGATCACGACACTGCGGCTCACGATGGGCGCACGAACTGCTCTCGCCCTGGACCGACGCCGACGACCGAGATCGGGACGCCAATGACGCCCTCCAGGAACGTGACGTAACCCTTCGCCTTGTCGGGCAACTGGTCGTAGCTCGTAAAGGAGGTGAGGTCACTCTGCCAGCCCGGCAGCACTTCATAGATCGGCGTCACGTCGTGCAACACCGACTGGTGATAGGGCGGATAGTCGTATCGGACTCCACCAGCGTCGTATCCAACGCACACCTTGATCTCCTCGAGCGTGTCGAGCACGTCGAGTTTCGTGAGCGCGATCGCACTGAGCGAGTTGAGCCGCGCCGCCTGACGAGCCATTACCGCATCGAACCAACCGACGCGTCGTCGTCGCCCGGTGTTGGTACCGAATTCGTGACCCCGCTCCACCAAGAGTTCTGCCATATCGCCGTCCAGCTCGGTGGGGAACGGACCCGCCCCAACGCGCGTGACGTAGGCCTTGGCGATCCCCACGATGCCCGTCAAGTCGCGAGGTCCGAGACCCGAACCTGTGCACGCGCCACCGGCGACGGGATTCGACGACGTGACGAAGGGATACGTGCCGTGATCGAGGTCAAGGAAGGTCGCTTGTGCGCCTTCGAGGAGAATACGCTCACCGCGGTCGAGTGCGTTGTGCACGATCGCGACCGTGTCGGCGATCATCGGCGCGATACGCGGCGCCATCTCGTCGAGATACTTCGCGGTGATGTCCGTTGCACTGATCGAAGGACGGTTGTAGATCTTGTTCAGAATGAGATTCTTCTCGTGCAACACCACGTCGAGCTTCTCGCGAAAGATCTTGGCGTCGAGCAGGTCCTGGACGCGTAGCCCGACTCGCGACGACTTGTCCGCGTACGCGGGTCCGATACCGCGCTTGGTCGTACCGAGCGCATTCTTGCCGAGGAATCGTTCGGTCAATCGGTCGAGCTCTTGGTGATAGGGCATGATCAAGTGCGCGTTGCCCGAGACGACGAGGCGCGACACGTCGATGCCTTTGGCACTGAGCGAATCGAGTTCCGCGAGCAGCACCGCGGGGTCGACGACGACGCCGTTACCAATGACCGGGGTGATGTGCTCATAGAGCACGCCCGAAGGAACAAGTTGCAGCGCGAACGCGTCGCCGTTAACGACGATGCGGTGACCAGCGTTGTGCCCACCTTGGTAGCGCACGACCATATCCATGTCACGAGAGAGGAGGTCGGTGAGTTTCCCTTTTCCTTCGTCACCCCACTGGGTACCGACGACTACGGTTGCGGGCACTGGACTCCCTCGAGTTGGCCTCGTTGCCCACTTAGTCTATCTGACGCGAAACGCTCCTTCTTAGTGGAACGAGAACACGCCGTCGACCTCATCGACGCTGATGGTGTCGCCCTCCTTGAACACACCTTCGAGCACCGCGAGCGCCAAGGGATCTTCCAAGCGACGTTGGATGACGCGCTTGAGTGGTCGCGCGCCGTAGTCACGGTCGTAGCCCTCGCGCGCTATCGCCGCGGTCGCCGCGGGACTGACGTCGAGTGCGAGGCGACGCTGCGCCAAGCGTTGTCGCAGACGACCCAATTGGACCCCGACGATAATCGACAGGTCGTCCTCATTGAGATGACGGAATCTGATGATGTCGTCGATGCGGTTGATGAACTCAGGTCGGAAGAATTCTGAAGGGTCGCCCGCAAGGTTGCTCGTCATGATGAACACCACGTTCGTGAAGTCGACAGTGCGTCCCTGTCCATCAGTCAGGCGCCCATCGTCGAGTACTTGCAGCAAGATGTTGAAAACGTCGGGATGCGCCTTTTCGATCTCGTCCAGCAAGACGACCGCGTAGGGGCGACGACGCACGGCTTCGGTCAGTTGGCCCCCTTCTTCGTAGCCCACGTAACCGGGAGGTGCGCCGACGAGACGACTGACGGAGAACTTCTCCATGTACTCACTCATGTCGAGGCGCACCATTGCCTTGTCGTCATCGAAGAGGAACTCCGCGAGCGCTCGAGCGAGTTCGGTCTTACCCACGCCCGTGGGCCCTAGAAACAGGAACGAACCAATGGGTCGATTCGAATCCGACAAGCCCGCGCGCGAGCGACGGATGGCGTTCGCGACGGCGCTCACCGCTTCGTCTTGTCCGACGATGCGCGAATGCAGCAGTGTCTCCATGCGCACGAGCTTGTCGACTTCACCCTCGAGCAACTTGGTGACCGGCACGCCAGTCCAGCGACTCACCACCTCGGCGATGTCTTCCGCGTCGACCTCCTCTTTCAAGAAGGCCCCGTTGGCTTGAAGCTCGCCCAATTCTCGAGTGGCGTCGTCGATCCTCTTCTCCACTTCTGGGAGCGTGCCGTAGCGAAGGGCTGCCGCACCACTCAAGTCGCCGTCTCGCTCAAGTCGCTCAGCCTCCGCGCGCCGATCCTCCAATTCCTGCTTGGCGCCGCGAATCTTCTCGATGGCTTGTTTCTCCGCCTGCCACGCGGCTGCCAGGCCGTCGGATTTCTCGCGCAGATCGGCGAGCTCCTCTTCGAGTTTCGCAAGGCGCTCGCGCGACGGTTCGTCGGTCTCGCTCTGGAGTGCGACTCGCTCGATCTCGAGCTGGCGGATGCGGCGAATCACCACGTCGAGTTCGGTCGGCATCGAATCGATCTCGATGCGAAGTTTGGATGCCGCTTCGTCCATGAGGTCAATCGCTTTGTCGGGAAGGTTCCGGTTCGGCACGTAACGGTGCGACAGAGTCGCGGCCGCCACCAACGCAGCGTCTTGAATACGCACGCCGTGATGTACCTCGTAGCGCTCCTTGAGTCCTCGCAGAATCGCGACCGTGTCCCCAAGCGACGGCTCGCCGACGAAGACCTGCTGGAAACGGCGCTCCAGGGCCGCGTCCTTCTCGATGTACTTGCGATACTCGTCCAGAGTCGTCGCACCAATCATGCGCAGTTCGCCTCGCGCAAGGAGCGGTTTGATCATGTTGCCCGCATCCATGGAACCCTCCGCGGCGCCCGCGCCCACGATCGTGTGCAACTCGTCGATGAAGGTGATGACGTCGCCGTCGGCGTCCTGGATCTCTTTCAGCACTGCCTTGAGGCGCTCTTCGAATTCACCGCGGTACTTCGCGCCCGCGACCATCGATCCGAGATCGAGAGCGATCAACTTGCGATCACGTAGCGACTCGGGAACGTCACCGTCGACGATGCGCAGCGCGAGCCCCTCGACGATGGCCGTCTTACCGACGCCCGGTTCGCCAATCAGCACCGGGTTGTTCTTCGTGCGCCGCGACAACACTTGGATGACGCGACGGATCTCGTCGTCGCGACCGATGACCGGATCGAGTTTGCCGGCACGAGCGAGGGCGGTGAGGTCGCGTCCGTACTTATCGAGTGAGGCGAAGGTCTCCTCGGGATGCTCTGAGGTGATGCGCGCCGAACCTCGGATGCCGCGTAGCGCCTGCAGCAGGTTCTCGCGGTTCGTGCCGAGCAGCGTGGACCAGACGACGATGATGTGATCGACCGACAAGTACTCATCGCCTAAGTCCGCGCGCAGCTCGTCGGCGTCTTCGAGACCACGACGCGCTTCGTTCGAGAGTCCCGGCTGGGAACCACCCACGGCGCGCGGCTCACTCGCCACCTTCTCGCTCAAGGCGGTGGTGACCGAGATCGGGTCCACGTCGGCGGCGATCAACAGCGGTCGAGCGATGCCGTCGGGCTGATTGAGCAGGGCGAGCAGCAGGTGAGCCGGCGTGACGTACGGATTACCCGCGGCGCCCGCCTGGGTCGTCGCCGCTTGAAATGCCTCACGGGTCTTGACGGTCCAACGTTGAGGATCGAGGGCCATCACGCACCTCCTCGCGAGCGACGTTGCGCGTCGATGAACATCGCGATCGTGTTCTGCACCGGCACCAGGTCGCGCCGGTACTGGCGGTGCGCCTCGGCGACGCTCGTTCGCGCGGCGGACGCACTCTGAGCGAGTTGGTCCTTCGCTTCGTCCAACTCCGCTTCGAGGCGCATAATGCGTTTCACGCCTTCGAGGTTGACGCCCTCGTTGGTCAGTTCTTGAATGCGACGCAGGGCCGCAAGGTCCGCGTCGGAGAAACGCCGCGATCCCCCACTGGTGCGCTGTGGTCGCAGTAGTCCACTTCGCTCGTAGTTGCGAAGGGTCTGCGGGTGCACGCCCGCGAGCTCGGCGAAGACCGAGATCACGTAGACGGCGTGATGGTGTCGTTCTGTCATGGTTCTACCTCCTCGTGCAATGCGTTCGCGAGTTTCTCGACGAGCGCACGTTGTTCCTTGTTCAACTTCTTGGGCACCGTGACGTTGAGCGTCACGAGTAGATCGCCCGCCGGATGTTTCCCGGCGGCAGGAACACCGCGACCTCGTACCCGCATCGTCGTCATGGGTTGGGTCCCCGCCGGCACCTTCAAGGTCACGGGTTCGTCGAGGGTCTCGACCTCCACGGTCGTGCCGAGCATTGCTGCGGTCAAGGGCACCTTGACGCTCGTCGTCACGTTTCGACCCTTGCGATCGAATCGAGCGTCGGGCGCGACGTGGACGTCGACGAACAGATCGCCCGCGGGGCCGCCTTGGGTCCCGGGATTGCCCTTGCCCTTCAAACGGATGCGTTGACCATCGATCACCCCCGCCGGGATGCGCACGTTGACCCGGCGACTCGAGGGCTCGCGACCCGTGCCCTGACAGGTCGGACACGGCGTGACGATGCGCCCACCCCGTCCTTGACACACGGGACACACACTCGACATCGCGAAGGGTCCCTGGTCGTCGTTGAGCACACCCTTGCCCTGGCAGCGCTCACAGGTGACGAAGCCGGTGCCGGGCGCTGCGCCGCTCCCGCCGCAGGTGTGGCACGCCTCGGCGCTCGGCAGGTGCACGCTGGTCGTCACTCCCATGACCGCGTCACGGAAACTCAGGTGCAGCGCGGTCTCTAAGTCGGCGCCGCGCTGCGCGCGAGGACGACGTTGTCCAAAGAGCCCGCCGAAGAGGTCGCCCAGGTCACCGAGGTCACCGGATTGGAAATTGAATCCACCCGGTCCGGCGCCTGCTCCCGCACCTCGGGCAAAACCACCCGACGCGCCGAGCCGTCGTATCTCGTCGTATTCCTTGCGCTTGTCCTTGTCGCCCAACACGTCGTAGGCGACCGAGACCTCTTTGAACTTCTCCTCGGAACCGGGATGGGTGTCGGGGTGCAATTCCTTCGCGAGTTTGCGATACGCGCGCGTGATCTCTTTTTCGGTCGCGCTCGACGTAAGCCCTAATGCTTTGTAGTAGTCCGTGTCGAACCACTCACGATCGGCCATTTAGCCCTTCACTCTCACCATGGCGGGGCGCAACACCCCACCCTTCCAGCGATAGCCGGCACGCAGCACCTCATCGACGATCTGACCCGAACCGTCGTCGTTCGCGACGTGCGCGACGGCGTCGTGCACCTGGGGATCGAACGTCACGCCCACTTCGTCAATGCGTTCCAATCCCTCTTTGGCGAGGGCGTCGAGCAGTAACGCGCGCGATTGACCGAGCGCCTCTGACTCATCGGTCGGCGAGGAGGCGAAGTGGGCCTGGGCGAGGTCGAAGGCGTCGAGTACTGGCAGCAACTTGACCACCAAATCTCCCGACGCACGATTCGCCGCTTCCTCCGAAAGGCGGACGACCCGCTTGCGATAGTTCTCGAAATCAGCCTGAAGGCGTTGCAACGAGTTGAGGTACTCGTCACGTTCGCGTTCAATGGTCGTCGTCACATCCAGCAATTCGTCGACGTCCTCGTGCTCGGTGACGTCGTCGTTGTGCACTACGTCATCACTCACGATCAATCAACAATCTCTGCGTCGACGATGTCGTCGTCATTGCCCGCCGGGGCCGCTGGCTCATTGCTGGCCTTGGACGCTTCTTCGTACAAGCGTGCGCTGAAGCTCTGGCTCGTGGTGAGCAGTTTCTCCGTCGCGTTCTTGATCGACTCGATGTCGGTGCCGTTGAGTGCCTCCTTCAAAGAGTTGAGCGCGCCTTCGACGTCTTCACGCTCGGTCCCTTGGAACGATTCCGCCTGGTCCTTGAGCAATTTCTCGGTCTGGTAGACCAGTCCGTCGGCGTTGTTGCGAACCTCCGCCTCGTCACGACGTTGGCGGTCTTCTTCCGCGTGCGCCTCGGCGTCGCGCACCATCCGGTCGATCTCGTCCTTGGACAGCGACGAACCGCCGGTGATGGTCATCGACTGGGTCGCCCCCGTCGCCATATCCTTCGCCGAGACGTGCACGATGCCGTTCGCGTCGATATCGAAGGTCACTTCGATCTGGGGTACGCCACGCGGCGCAGGCGGGATCCCGACCAATTGGAACTTGCCCAGGGTCTGGTTGTAGTTCGCCATCTCGCGCTCACCTTGTAGGACGTGCACTTCGACGGAGGGCTGGTTGTCGTCCGCGGTCGTGAAAGTCTGTGACTTCTTCGTGGGGATCGTCGTATTGCGGTCGATGATCTTGGTCATCACACCACCCTTGGTCTCGATACCGAGCGACAACGGCGTGACGTCGAGCAGAAGGATGTCTTTTACGTCACCCTTCAACACGCCGGCCTGCACGGCCGCACCAATGGCGACGACCTCATCGGGGTTGACCGTCTTGTTGGGCTCCTTGCCAGTTACCTTGGTCACGAGCTCTTGCACGGCGGGGATGCGCGTGGATCCACCAACCAAGATGACGTGGTCGATCTTGTCGAGTGTGAGTCCCGCGTCCTTGATCGCTTGGTCGAACGGCTTGCGGCAACGCTCCACCAGACTCTGCGTCAACTCATTGAACTTCGAACGGGTCAGTTTGATGTCGAGGTGCTTGGGGCCGTCAGCGGTCGCGGTGATGAAGGGAAGATTGACTTGGGTCTCTTGGACCGAGGACAGTTCGATTTTCGCCTTCTCCGCTGCTTCCTTCAAGCGCTGGACCGCCATCTTGTCGGCCGAGAGATCGACGCCTTCGGTGTCCTTGAACGTCTTGACGAGCCACTGCATCACGGCGTCGTCCCAGTCGTCGCCACCGAGGTGCGTGTCACCGTGGGTCGACTTCACTTCGAACACGCCGTCAGCGATGTCGAGCACTGACACGTCAAACGTGCCACCACCGAGGTCGAAGACGAGGACCGTCTGTTCTTGACCGCCCTTGTCAAGACCGTAGGCGAGCGCCGCGGCGGTGGGCTCGTTGACGATGCGAAGGACCTCAAGCCCGGCGATCTGGCCGGCCTCTTTCGTCGCCGTACGCTGGGCATCGTTGAAGTACGCGGGCACCGTGATGACCGCTTGGGTCACGCTGTCACCCAGGTACGCCTCGGCGTCGCGCTTCAGCTTTTGGAGAATGCGCGCTGAGATCTCCTGCGCGGTGTACTTGGTGCCGTCGATGTCGACGGACCAGGAACCTTCGCCCATGTGGCGCTTGACCGAACGAATGGTGCGATCGGGGTTGGTGATCGCCTGGCGCTTGGCGACCTCGCCGACCAGGACCTCGCCGGTCTTGGAAAAGCCAACCACGGAAGGGGTGGTGCGCCCACCCTCGGCGTTGGGAATGACGACGGGTTCGCCCGCTTCGAGGACGCTGACCACCGAGTTGGTGGTTCCTAGGTCGATACCGACTGCCTTAGCCATGAACTGCTCCTTAACTCTCGTGTTTTCGGCTCCAGACCATCTGGACGACGAAAACTCACTACAAGAAGGATACAGACTTGAGTCCCCTCTTGTCAAGAAAATGTATAGCGTTCCTTATAATTAGGTCAAATGACCCAAGGAGCCCATATTTTTCGCCCCAAGCGTCAGTCGGTACGCTGAAGGGGTGCCTGACCTTATTCTCATCCGCCACGGACAATCCGTATGGAACGAACGCAACCTCTTCACGGGCTGGCAGGACGTCGACCTCAGTGAACAGGGCGAACGCGAAGCCCGCGACGCCGGACTGCTGCTGGGGGCCGAAAAGGACCTGGATCTTCGGATTCTGCACACCTCGGTACTCACGAGGGCCATCCGCACGGCTGAACTCGCGCTGCACGCGGCGCAGCGTTCCTGGTTGCCCGTTCGGCGCAGTTGGCGATTAAACGAGCGTCATTACGGCGACTTGACGGGCAAGGACAAGAAGGAAACCGCCGAAATCTTCGGGATGGAGCAGCTCAAACTCTGGCGCCGGTCCTACGACGTTCAACCGCCACCGATGCCCGAGGGCGACCCGCGCAGCAGCGCGCACGATCCGCGCTACCGCGACGTCCCGAGTGAGTACATCCCGAGGACCGAATGCCTGAAGGACGTGGTCGCCCGGGTGACGCCCTATTTCAGTGACGTCATCGTCGAGGACCTGCGACGAGAAGCGGTCAGCGGCGGCGCGGTGCTGGTGGTCGCGCACGGCAACTCACTGCGGGCGCTTCGAAAGGTGCTCCAAAACATTGATGACGCTGAGATCGCTGAACTCGAGATTCCGACGGGAATTCCCTACCGGATCAAGATGGACAACGAACTCAACGTCATCACTGCTACGTATCTAGGTGACCCGCTGGCCGCGGCGGCGGCGGCCGAAGCCGTCGCGCGCCAGGCCGGCTAGGTCATACCGCCTCGGGACCTCGCTCGTTGGTGCGAATTCGCACCACTCGCTCAACATCGGTCACCCACACTTTGCCGTCACCAACGGTGTCAGTGCGTGCGGCATTCACGATTGCGTCAAGGACCGATTCCACCTGTTCGTCGGTGACCACGATCTCAATTTGGATCTTGTCAATGAAGTCGAATTCGTATTCTTTGCCGCGGTAGATCTCGATGTGACCTCCCGTGCGTCCGAACCCACGAACCTGACCCACTGTCATACCCGTGACGCCAACTTCCTTCACCGCCACCTTGACCTCGTCAAGTTTGAACGGCTTTACGACTGCGGTTACTAATTTCATCGTCGCTCCTTAGACGTTGTCGCTGTGCAGGTGACTCGGGCTATCCGCAGGCTCACCGAAGGTGGGCTCGGGGAAGGCTTCCTCATCGTGAATCGCGAGGTCACCAATGGCGAGCGTCGCATCATCTTCGCGCAAACCACCCAGGACAAACTTCACAAAGTAGAAGATTAACGCCGTTGCGAACGCGGTCCAGCCAATTATCCAGCACGCGGCGAGGAATTGCTCCCACAGCTGGTGGAACGAGTGACCATAGAACCAGCCGTCGACGGAGAATCCACCCGCACCCTTGTAGTGCTTGCCGGACACGCCGTACTCGGTCATGCCCGGGTCCGCCAAGATACCCACCAGAAGTCCCCCGGTAAGTCCCGCGAAACCGTGGGTGTAGATCACGCCGAGGGCGTCGTCGACCTTGGAGAACGGACGGACTTTCGAGAGGAAGTTCCACGCGAACCAGACGATGGTCGACGCAATGAGCCCTACGTAGATCGCGCCCGCGCCGTTCACCCAACCGGCACTCGGGGTGATCGCGACCAGGCCACATATCATCCCATTTATGGCCCCCAGGAACGTGGGTTTCTTTTGTTTTGTCCCGATCATGTCCCATATGACCCACGTGACTAATCCGACGGCGGTCGCGACGTTCGTATTGAGCACGGCGGCGGCGGCGTCAGCGCCCGCGTAGAACGGGTCACCTCCGTTGAAGCCGTTCCAACCGAGCCACAGGATGCCTGCGCCGACGGCGCACATCATTAAGTTGCTCGGGAACGCGTTCTCACGATCCTGCCAGCGCCGCGGTCCAAGGATCGCTGCTCCTACGAATGCGGCGACACCAGCGCTCAAGTGGATGACGTAGCCGCCCGAGTAGTCGACGGCGCCCTTGATGGCGAAGAATCCACCACCCCAGAGCAACTTCGCGTCCACGCAGTAGACGAGGGTGATCCACAGCGGCACGATGAGGCACCACGCCTTGAACTTCAGTCGTCCCACCAACGCACCCAAGAACAATATGGGTGTGATCGCGGCGAAGACGAACTGGAAGTACGCGAGCGTCGCCGTGGGGAAGTGGAACGGCACGATGGTATTCGCGCCCGATACTGCTTGACCCTGTTCGGAACCCGCCGTAGCGAGTGGTGTGAAGTGGCCAATGAAATTGCTCCAGAACGAGCCGGTCGGACCGAAGTGCGACGCGGGACCGAACCCCATGTTGTAGCCCCATAAGAGCCACACGATGAGCGTGAGCGAGAACGCCATGAACGTCATGAACATGGTGTTGACGATCCACTTCTTGCGGACCAGACCGCCATACAGCACGGCGATTCCAGGAAGACTCATGAGTCCGACCAACGTCGCGGCAACTAACTGCCACGTGTTGTCAGCCGGATTGAGCCAACTGGGATACGGGATGTTGGTGACTGCGGTTAGCACATCCACTCCTTTTTGGTTATTGGGAGAGGGCGACGCTGACCTCAAGTTGATGGCAACAGTGTGTCAATTGAGGATTTCAAATTCGTTAGCGAAGTGTTTCTGGCGTGTGAACAACGCCCAAATTTCAACCCTCGTTTTGTTTCGAAATGGCTGGTTGTAGGGAGCGCTCGACGAGCTGGGAAATGTCCAACACCGACACTTCATCACCCTTGCCGTTGGCTTTTACTGCGTCATCGAGCATAATCATGCAAAATGGACACGCCGTGGAGATGACGTCCGCGCCCGTGTCCAGCGCCTCGTGCGTGCGGTTCATGTTGACGCGGGTGCCAATGTTCTCCTCCATCCACATCCGCGCGCCCCCCGCGCCGCAGCAGAATCCCTTCTCGCGACAACGACCCATCTCGACTTGCTTCACGCCGGGAATTGCGTCGAGGACGTTGCGGGGTTCATCGAACACGCGATTGTGGCGACCGAGGTAACAAGGGTCGTGGTACGTCACGACGCCGTGGTAGGAAACCCCGGGCACGAGCCGGCCGCTCGCGACGAGGTGACTCAACAATTCGGAGTGGTGGATCATCTCGTAGTTGCCCCCGAGGCTCGGGTACTCGTTCTTCATCGTGTTAAAGCAGTGTGGACAACTCGCGACGATCTTCTTCGCTCCCACCTCGTTCAAGGTCGCGATGTTCACCTTCGCCATCTCCTGGAACAAGTACTCGTTACCCATCCGACGTGCCGGGTCCCCGGTGCACGATTCACGAGGACCGAGGATCCCAAATGTCACCCCCGCGCGATGCAACATCCTCGCGGTTGACTCAACCTGCTTGCGACCTCGCTCGTCGAGCGAACCAGCGCATCCCACCCAGTAGAGATACTCGACGTCATCGGGAATCGGGCCGTCGATAATCGGCACCTCGAAGTCGAGCGCACCGAGCCACTCGGTGCGCTTGGACGATCCCAGTCCCCACGGATCACCTTGGTTCTCCATGTTGCGAAGCAGCAAACTCGCCTCGCTCGGGAATCGACTCTCCATCAAGACCTCATATCGGCGCATGTCGATGATGGCGTCCACGTGCTCGATGTCAACCGGACACTGCTCAACGCAGCTTCCGCACGTCGTGCACGACCACAGCACGTCGGGGTCAATCGTCGTGGGCACCAACGTGGCAACGTCACCGGAACTCTCGCCCGACAACAATCGGTCCGCCGAGGCGAACATGTTGTCGCGCAGACCCATGATCAACAACTTGGGACTGAGCGGTTTGTCCGTCGCCCACGCGGGACACACGGACTGACAGCGACCGCATTCGGTGCACGTGGCGAAGTCGAGCATCTGCTTCCACGTGAAGTCCTCGATCTTTCCCACGCCGAACACGGTGTCTTCGGTGACGTGTTCCATGTCCATGTCGGGGGTCTTGTCGAGACCCCCGAGAGCGCGGGGACGACGCGAAACGCCGATGTTGATGGGGGCGAGGAAGATGTGCAGGTGCTTGGAATAGGACACAAAAACCAGGAATCCCGTGATGACCGCGATGTTCAAGATAAGGAACGTCGCCTCGAGCACACTGTTGACACCGGTACCCAGGGGGTGCAGCCACGCCGCAATGAGGTGACTCGCGAAGGCCCATTTCGCGTGCCCGTAGGGGAAATAGCCGGTGTTCACTTGTGCCGCGCGGTACATCAACAACGTGATGATCACCAGGGAAATCATGAACAGGACGAGCCACGCCGCCCCTAGGTGACTGCCGTAGAAGCGGCTCGCCCGCTCCTTGCGCGACGGCGCGTTCTTGATCCGGATGATGCTGAAGACCACGAGCGACACGAGGACGGCGGTCGCGAAGAAGTCCTCGACGAACCCGAGCCAGTTGTCAGTGCCAATGAGAGGGATGTGGAAATTGCGTTGGAAGAGCGAGCCGTACGCCTCGATGATCGTGAGCAGCAAGACCGTAAAGCCCCACATGGTGAAGAAGTGCGCAAGTCCCGGCACTGTCCAGCGCAGCAACTTTCGCTGTCCGGCTACCTCGACGACTTCGACTTCGCTGACCTTTCGGAAACCTTGCCATCGTCGAGGTGCAGGCTGACCCGCGCGCACGAGCTGCGAGAGCCAAAAGAAACGTCGACCCGCTACAGCGAAGCAGAGAGCGCTAACTCCCAGCCCAATGATGATTCGAGCTAGCACCGGGCACTCCTCATGATCGACCTCACTATTTCTGCAAGTCCTTGAAATTCTCAGAGTAACGACTCGCGGTAGGCCCTCGTTGACCTCGGTATTTCGAACCGAGACCCTCCGCGCCATAAGGGCGATCTGCGGGCGTCGTCATTTCAAAGAAACTGATCTGTCCGATCTTCATGCCCGGATATAACGTGATCGGAAGATTCGCCACGTTGGACAACTCGAGGGTGAGATGACCATCCCAACCCGCGTCGACAAAACCCGCCGTCGAATGAATGAGCAATCCCAAACGTCCGAGCGAACTTTTTCCCTCCAATCGAGCAACAAGGTTGTCGGGCAATGCCACACGCTCAATGGTTGATCCGAGAAGGAATTCGCCTGGGTGCAGGATCATGGGGTCTGTGGGGCCCACATCGATCAACTCGGTGAGGTCTTCTTGTGCATCTCGAACATCGATGACGCGCTGCGAATGGTTGCGGAACACTCGGAACAGTTGGTCGACGTGCAAGTCAACCGAAGAGGGCTGAATGCAGTCGTCGCCCAATGGGTCAATGATGATGCGACCTTGGGAGAGAGCCTCTTTAATTGAGCGATCCGAGAGCACCATAACCATGGCAACGTTAGTCCGAAGGAACCGAGCAACCTCGTTGGAGAAACGGTGGAGCGTTCAGCGTCCACGAGTCGCCGTATGAGAAAATAGCGCGCTTGATCAGGCTCTTTCGAGCAGCTTGACGAACGACGCGCTACGAGGGCGGCGGGGTCGGCCCGGGTGGGAAGTGTCCCATATCAGCGCCAAGCTTCAGTCCGATGTTCGAGACATGCAGGTGGATCTCCTCGAGAAGGTCGGTGTTGGACTTCACGCGCGAGGTGAGTTCCGTATTCTCTTGGATCAGCTTCTTGATGTCGTCCGTATTCGTTGAAGTATGTATCGCGACTTCTGAGGATATCGAGTCAGAACGCTTCGCCGCTATCAGGAGCGCGGCGGCCTGCACGCCCGCCATCATCGAAAGGAAGAGGTTGAGCAATATATATGGGTACGGGTCGAACGCCTTATGGTGAAGCACTCGTTCGAGGAGC
>CAJCJA010000036.1 GCA_903970515.1 Candidatus Saccharibacteria bacterium CG_4_10_14_0_2_um_filter_52_9 | reverse complement strand
CGCGCTCGGGGTCACCGTCGAGATCACGCGGCTCAGTTAGCGGCGGGAGCTTCCTCGCACACGAGGCTGTAGCCAATGCCGGGCACGGTTCGAAGCAGGTGACCAGCCTCGTCGTTGAGTTTCTGGCGAAGTCGGTGCACGTAGGCGTGAATGTACTGCGCCTCGTTGCCGTACCCAGTTCCCCACACCGCACTCAGGATCATTTGATGGGTGCACGTCTTGCCAGCGTGTCGAGCGAGGAACGAGAGCACCTCGAACTCCTTGGCGGTGAGGCTCAGCGCATCGCCATCGAGTGCGACGTCGTGGTGGATGAAGTCCAACTCCAATCTTCCGCACTTGAGTACGGTGTCGCCCTCGGGCGCCTCGACGCCACGCGTGCGAATGACGGCGCGAATCCGAGCCTCGAGCTCAGCCATGCTGAAGGGTTTAGTGACGTAGTCGTTCGCCCCACCGTCGAGGGCCGCGACTTTCTTGTTCTCTTCTCCGGTCGCCGAAAGAATGATGATTGGCACGTCGCTCCATTCGCGAATTCGTCGCGACACGCTTAAGCCGTCGATGTCGGGAAGTCCGATGTCGAGCACGACGACGTCGGGGCCGAAAATCGCGGTCTGTGAAAGACCCTGCTCGCCGGTCTCAACGGTGGTGACGTCGTGACCTTCGGATTGGAGTCCGAGCCGAAGAGCGCGCAGCAGTGATCGATCGTCGTCGATGACGAGTACGCGTGCCACGGTTACGCCACTGCTCGTGTCGAGGAAACTGTCGGGAGCGACACCACGAAACGCGCGCCGCCACCTATGGCGTCGTCACACCAGATTCGCTCGCCGTGTGCTTCGACGAAGGTCTTCGCGATAGTGAGGCCCAGCCCCGCACGTCCTCCGGTATTGAATTGTTCGAATCGATTGAAGACCGCTTCACGGTCACCGGGTGCGACGCCAGGACCCTGATCGGCAACGGCGATCGTAACCTTGTCGCCAGCGACGTCGCCCACGATGCTGATGACGCCTCTGGTCGGTGAATGGCGATTGGCGTTGTCGAGCAAGTTGACCAGTACTTGGATGATCAGGAGTCGGTCGATACTGACGTGGGGAAGAGTGGCCGGGAGGTCGATGCGCAGCGTGCGCTCCTTGAAACTCGAGCCCATTACGCTGACCGCCTCTTTGACCAAGTCCTCGACCGAGATGGGCGATTGTTGAATGCGCAAGACTCCCGCTTCGATACGCGTCATATCGAGGAGATTGGTGACCAGTCGGGTGAGTCGATCCGCTTCGATTTCGATGAGCTCGTAGAGTTCGTGGGCGTCTTCGGGGGTAAGGACGTTCGCCCGATTCGAGAGCGTGGAAGAGGCGACCTTGATCGTCGCGAGCGGGGTTCGAAGATCGTGCGAGACCGCCCCCATGAGCGATTGTCGTAGACGGTCGATCTCTTCGAGGAGCTGTGATCGCCGCGCCCATTCTCGTAACTGCGCGCGCTCGAGAGCGAGGGCCGCGTCATTGGCGAACGTCACCAGGACGGATTGGTCGGTCGGGGACATCGGCACGTCGCGAAGCACGAGTATGCCAATCGGTCGGCTCGACGCGGAGAGAGCCACCGTGCGAAGACCGCTCGTCGCTCCGGCGTGTGGGCGAAGGTGCATTGGCACGCCAGACTGCGGATCGAGTTCGCGCAGTTCGTCTGGCGTCAACGCCTCACCCACCGAGGCGGCGACCTTGAGTCGATGCTCTTCGAGCACAAGGAGCGACACGCCGGGAATATTAAAGACGGTCTGGACGGCTTGCACGATAGTGCGCAAGAGATCGTCGACCGAACGGTCCTCGACGAGCAGTTCGGAAAGTTCAAACACTCGACGCATCGCGGCGCCGCCTTTTTGGGCCTCGAGTCGCGCGCTCTTGAGACTTGCGACGACTCGCGCGACGAGGAGAACGACGACCACGTAGACGAAGAGTGCTACCCAGTTTTGCGTAGTACCGATACTCAAGGTGCCGTACGGCTTTAGAAAGAGGAAGTCCAAGATGATCGCGCTCGCGATCGTGGTGGCGATGCCGGTAAACAGTCCCCCGAAGACGACCATCGCGACAACGGGTATGACGAAAATGAGAGCGATGGTCGTTGAACTTACGTGTGAACGCAGGGGCAATAGCAAGGCACTGCACGCGACGGGTACGACGAATCCAATGCTCAAGCCTAGAAGGCGTCCTCTCATTACTGTATTCTCGCACCAATTTGGCCGGTTGGGAACTTTACGACGAAACCGACAGTTGGGCGTCCAAGACGTTGACGTTTCTATTCCGCGAGAGGATTGCGCACCGAACCTCTTGGATATCGAGGGGTACTTCCGTTCTGTACCTACTGGCAAACGATCGGTCGCGTTTCAACTCGGTCGACTCGATGGTCCGCGATGGGGCGAGATCAATCGTGTCATTCTCGGTCAGTCTTTACTGTTGAACTCGTCGCTGAAGTCGCCTCGTGGATGGAACAAGGGAACTCTGTTCATGAAGCGATGATCGCACGGTGAGGCTCATTACTGACGACATTCGACTGTCTCGCTACGCATAGCCAATCAAGAGCTAAAGCATTCGTCATTGAGAAATTATGAAGGACTTCGAGGTTCTTTAAAGAACGAATGCAGAATTCGGGCTCCAGAATGACCACATGGCTGATTTCTATTCAATTCTGGGGTTCGCGGCGTTTACCGCGTTCTTCCTTGGTCTCATTTGGATTCTGGAGCGCGTATGAGCTTTTCTCAGATCATTTTGCTAGTGGTTGCCGTCGTCATGTTTCTCTACTTGGGATACGCCATGTTCAAACCGGAGAAGTTTTAAATGGGTTTCTTCTTCACTCTCGTCGCCCTCGTAGTGCTGCTCGGTGTTACGTGGCGCTACCTCGGCTCATACATGGAAGCCGTGTTCGACGGACGCGTGCACTGGCTGGGATTCGTAGAGCGACCCATCTATCGAGCGTTGCACACGAGTCCCGAACAAGAACAGACCTGGAAGCGCTACGCCGGCGCCATGATTGTCTTTTCGGCGGTGTCACTCGTTTTCACCTACGTCATCTTGCGCATCCAAGGTTCGTTGCCCCTTAACCCTCAACACCTCGGCGGCGTTGGTTCGGGGCTCAGCTTTAATACCGCGTCGTCGTTTGTGACCAACACGAACTGGCAGAACTACGGCGGCGAGACGACGATGTCGTATTTTTCCCAGATCGGATCGCTCACGGTCCAGCAGTTCGTGACGCCGGCCGTGGGCATCGCGGTTGCCATCGTGGTCGTGCGCGGCTTCTCGCGCCGCAATTCACCAACGATTGGGAACTTCTGGGTCGACATCACTCGATGCATGCTTTACATCTTGTTGCCTATCGCGTTCTTGTTCGGCATCATCTTTGTGGCGCAAGGCGCGGTCCAAACACTGGCGGGAACAGTGAGCGTCAACGACGCCCTCAACGGTGTGCGACAGACGATTCCCCGAGGTCCGATTGGCTTCATGGAAGCGATCAAACAGCTCGGCACCAACGGTGGTGGTTTTCTCGACGCGAACTCTGCGACGACGTTCGAGAATCCAACCGGTTTGACGAACTTCCTCTCCATCTATCTGTTGCTGTCGATTCCTGTCGCGCTCACCTACACGTTCGGCAAGATGGTCGGCAGCGTTCGACACGGCCTGGCGCTGTTGTCGGTGATGGTGATCCTCTTTGGAGTCTGGGTCGGCTTCACGAGTTACGCCGAACACCAGAACAACCCCGCGGTCGCGGCGGCGGGCATTCACTCGACGGTTGGTAACACCGAAGGCAAGGAGGTTCGATTCGGCGATACGTCGACGGCACTCTTCGGGGTCGCCTCCACGCAAACATCGACCGGTTCGGCGGACGCGTCGTACGACTCGTTCACGCCAATGGGTGGCTTCGGACTCTTGACCGGCATGATGATTGGTGAAGTCACTCCAGGCGGCACCGGCAGCGGTTTGTACACGTTGCTCATCTACGCCATTATCGCGGTCTTCATCGGTGGACTCATGATCGGGAGAACTCCTGAGTATCTGGGAAAAAAGATTCAAGCTCGCGAGGTCAAACTCGCGGGGCTGGGGGCCCTGGTGATGCCCATCGCGGTACTGATTTTTACGGGTATTGCGGTCTCCATCGCCGCCGGGAAAGCGGGGCCGCTGAATCACGGGCCCCACGGATTCTCGGAGATCCTCTACGCCCTCACTTCCCAGGGAAACAACAACGGTTCGGCGTTCGGCGGCCTGACGGGTAACACGCCGTTCTATAACGTCGTCGGCGCTATCGACATGCTTCTAGGTCGCTTTGGCATCATGATCCCGGTGCTCGCACTTGGTGGCGCACTCGCCGAGAAGAACGTCGTGCCCGAATCGCTGGGAACGTTCCGAACAGATAACGGGATGTTCGTCGGTCTCACGATTGGCGTGATCTTGATCATTGGTGGTTTGACGTTCTTTCCCGCCATTTCTCTCGGACCCATTGTTGAGCAACTCAGTCACGGAAGGTTCTTCTAATGTCAACCGTACTTACCCCTCCGAGCCCTGACGCCAGCGCGCACGGTGTCGCACAATCGCGAGGTCTCTTCGACCGCGAGATTCTGGGTCAGGCACTGAAAGATTCGTTTCGCAAGCTTGACCCCCGCTGGCAAGTGCGCAATCCCGTCATGTTCGTCGTGCTCGTGGGATCAATCATCACGCTCATCGAATCCTTCGCGCACCCGAGCACGTTCACGTGGTCGATTACCGTCTGGCTGTTCTTGACGGTGATATTCGCGAACTTCGCCGAAGCGATGGCTGAAGGCCGCGGCAAGGCCCAAGCCGACACGCTGCGAAAAATGCGCTCGGAGACCGAGGCGCGCAGGCTGCGTGCCGACGGCACCGAAGAGTTGGTGGCGGCGGCGCTATTGCAAAAGGGCGACCTCGTCGTGTGCGAGGCCAACGACGTGATCCCCTCTGACGGCGAGATCATCGAAGGTATCGCGTCCGTGGACGAGTCCGCGATCACCGGCGAGTCGGCGCCAGTCATTCGCGAGTCGGGTGGTGACCGTTCCGCGGTCACGGGAGGCACCAAGGTGCTGTCGGACCGTATCGTGGTGCGCATCACCGCTGAACGCGGCCACACGTTCATTGACCGCATGATCTCGCTGGTCGAAGGAGCCAATCGCCAAAAGACCCCGAATGAGATTGCGTTGACGATCCTTCTCGCGGTCTTGACGGTTGTCTTCATACCGGTCGTCGTCACCCTCGAGCCGTTCGCCGGATTCAGTGGGGCGACGGTCTCGGTCGTGGTGTTGGTCGCACTCTTGGTATGCCTCATCCCCACGACCATCGGTGCGTTGCTCTCGGCGATTGGGATCGCCGGCATGGACCGACTCGTGCAGCGCAATGTGCTCGCGATGAGCGGACGCGCGGTCGAGGCCGCGGGTGACGTCCAGACGCTCCTGCTCGACAAAACGGGCACTATTACGTTGGGCAACCGCATGGCGGCGAATTTCTTCCCCGTCCAAGGTCACAGCGAACAAGAGGTCGCCGACGTCGCACAACTCGCGTCGTTGGCCGATGAGACGCCCGAAGGTCGTTCCGTCGTGGTGCTCGCGAAGGAGAACTTCGGCATTCGCGAGCGTGAACTCGATCCGAGCCACGTCTTCGTGCCCTTCACCGCGACGACGCGCATGTCGGGCCTGGACATGGGCACGCGCTCCATTCGCAAGGGTGCCTCAGAGTCGGTCAAGACGTGGGTCACCAACCAGGGTGGAAGTGTGCCCTCCGATCTCGATGAGATCGTCGAGAAGATCTCGCGCGCGGGTTCGACGCCGCTCACCGTCGCTGATGGCAGCACGATCTTGGGTGTCATTGAACTCAAGGACGTCGTAAAGCAAGGTATCAAGGTCAAGTTCGACGAGATGCGAAAGATGGGTATTCGCACCGTCATGATCACCGGTGATAACCCACTGACGGCGGCCGCGATTGCTCAGGAAGCTGGCGTCGACGACTTCCTCGCCGAAGCGACACCCGAAGCGAAGATGGCGCTCATCAAGAAGGAACAAGAAGGCGGCAAGCTCGTCGCGATGACCGGTGACGGCACCAACGATGCGCCGGCGCTCGCCCAGGCGGACGTCGGGGTCGCCATGAACACCGGAACGACGGCCGCGAAGGAGGCGGGCAACATGGTCGACCTCGACTCGAATCCGACCAAGTTGATCGACATCGTCGAAATCGGCAAGCAGTTGCTGATCACGCGAGGGTCCCTGACGACGTTCTCGATCGCGAACGACATCGCCAAGTACTTCGCGATCATTCCCGCGCTGTTCGCCGTGTCGTATCCCCAGTTAAAAGCCCTCAACATCATGCATCTGCATAGTCCGCAGAGTGCGGTGTTGTCCGCGGTGATCTTTAACGCGTTGGTGATCATCGCGCTGATCCCGCTGGCGCTGCGGGGCGTGCGATTCCGCGCTGCGAACTCGGCCGCCATTTTGCGCCGCAACGTGTGGATCTACGGAGTGGGAGGGGTCATCATCCCCTTCGCCTTCATCAAACTCATCGACCTCATCCTCGTCCAGCTGCACGCTTACTAAAGAGAGATAGACATGCTCGTACATCTTCGACGCTCCCTCGTGATGGCAGTCATTTGCCTCGTCTTGTTCGGATTCGTCTACGCGTTCGCTGGCACCGGCATCGCGCAGTTGTTCTTCAAGAATCAAGCCGACGGTTCGATCACCGCGAACGGCTCTACGTTGATTGGTCAGAATTGGACCAGTCCGAAATTCTTCCACGGACGACCCGATGACTTTGGGCCTTACGCGGCGAACGCGAAGCAGGACGTATCGGGAGGCGACAATCCGTTGGAGGCCAATGGCTTCTCGGGTGAATCAAGTGCGACCAACCTCGGACCTCGCTCGAAGACACTAGAGACGGACACCAAGGAGTTGGTCAAATTTTGGCACTCCATGGGGGTGAATCCCACTCCCGACCTGGTGACTACGTCGGGCAGCGGGTACGACCCGGACATCTCACCTCAAGACGCCTACGTCCAGATTCCGATGGTGTCCAAGGCTACGGGTCTCTCGCCAAAGGTGCTGCGAACTCTCATCAAGAGTCAATCGCACTCTGCACAGTGGGGTTTCCTCGGAGCGAGTTACGTCGACGTCCTTCAATTGAACGAAGCGCTCGCGAAGTTGAGCTGAGTCGTGACGCGTAGTGCGATGCGTTCCTCCTCGCGTGCGCCGATTTTGATCGCGACGAAGTAGCTCTCCCGCTGATCAAGTTTCGCGGACTTCCTCGCGCAATGCTCTTTTGGCGCGACTGATTCGTTCGCGATGAATCGAATGAGACATGATACTCACGTGACGCAGTGAAGCCCTCGCGCGTGAGCCAGTTGTCACGTGACTGTCAACGAATTTTCGCATCGTCACGCGATTGCAAAAGTGCAATTGTTCACGAAGGCCATCCCAAGGCAATCACCCGTCATTACACAGAGCCTTCACAACCTAGGTTGCGAAGATAGAGACGTTCGAGAACATCTTGAATGAACGCTGCGGGAGGAACACCATGACGAAGAGAACGACGAACGTAATAGCGAGAGCAACACTCTCGGCGGCACTCGCAGGGACATTGAGCCTCGGCGTCGCAGGCGTCGCTTCGGCTGGCGGCAATGACGGGGGATCGCAGCACGGCGGAGGTTCTCCCCAAGGTAATCCCTTCAACGAGTGGTCCACGCGCTCGGGCATCGTGACCGCGTTGTCGAGCACTTCGATCCTCGTGGAAGGTCCCGCGGGGACGTCGACGACGTACGCTCTCACGGCCAGTACGACCTTTCGCGAGGGCAACGAGACGGTCAGCCAATCATCGTTGAGTCTCGGCGAACGTGTCGTCATAAAGACGAGTTCGAGTCAGTCCGCGACGGCGGTTTCGGTGGACATCATCCTGGTGGAGCTCTCGGGACGCGTGACCAGCGTTTCGGGCAGCACGATCACCATCGTCGACGCTGAAGGTTTCAGTCGCTCGATTGACGTCGATGCTACGACCGCGTACGACGAGAACGGCAACGCCGCGACGTTGGCCGACGTTGTGGTGGGTTCAAGGATTGAGGCCGCGGGGACCGTTGATGCGGACAAAACATCCCTCGACGCTCGCCAGATCCATATCAGCAGTCCAATCACGACGAGGTCAGAATTCGTGAACGGCACGGTGGCGGCGCTCTCTGTTGACTCGTTGACCTTGAATACCAGAGACGGGCATTCGGTGTCATTCGCCATCACGTCGTCGACGACCTTCAAGCAAGGTGACGTTGACACGACGCAGGCGGCACTCGTCGTTGGGGATCAGGTGATGTTGCGCGCGACGATCGTTTCCAACAGCGCCACCAATACGTCCACGTCACGTGCCGACTTCATTGACATCCAGCTCTCGAAAGTCGAAGGCGTCGTCACGGGCGTGGCGAACGGCGTGATCACGCTGACGACCGCTCAGAATGTCGTTCGCAGTGTCGTGGTGAGTGCTGCGACGACGTACAGCCAAGGTGGAAGTGATGCGTCGTTCTCAGACGTGACCGTCGGCGTCGATATTGAGGCGCAGGGCACACTGCAGGCGAACGGTGCGACTCTTGCTGCGCTGACCGTGAACATAGACGTCGATCACTTTCCGACGTCGAACCCATCGAATCAAGGGTCGAACAATTCTCGTCACGGGAACTCGAACCAACCGGGAACGGGGTCCGGGCACTCGGGGGCGAAAGGGCGACGCTAAGTCGCTCAGGGGGAGCCTTGCCGGTCGCTCCTGCGCACGAGGTGGCGCAGGAGGTGACCGGCAAGGGATAACTCTTCAACGTGACGGCGAACGCGTCGTCGTCTCGGTGTGGTTGAGGACACCGCGACTCAAGGCTTCAGGTATTAGAGCGAGGCGATGAACGAAAAGTGTCGTCTTGTTTTCGGCGATACTTGGTGCATGTCTAAAGGGGTGCTTCGCGTCTATCTCGGCCTCGCGCCGGGGGTGGGTAAGACCTTCAAGATGTTGGACGAAGGTTGGCGTCGCCGTGAACGCGGATCAGACGTCGTCATTGGACTGGTCGAGACGCATGATCGCCCCCTGACCGCGGCACAAATTCGTGACATGGAGGTCATCCCTCGGAAGGTCTATGAGTATCGCGGTACGAAGATCGAGGAAATGGATCTCGACGCCGTACTCGCTCGACGACCACAATTGGCGCTCGTTGATGAACTCGCGCACACAAACGCACCCGGGGCAAGGAACGAGAAGCGTTGGCAAGACGTTGAGACGCTGCTCGAGGCCGGCATCGACGTGATTACGACCGTCAACATCCAACACTTGGAGTCCGTCAACGACGTCGTCGAGAAGATCACCAGCATCGTCCAGCGAGAGACGGTGCCCGACGCGGTCGTTCGTCGGGCGGAGCAGATCGAACTGGTGGACATCACGCCTGAAGCACTGCGACGAAGGATGGCGCACGGCAACATTTACCCCGCAGAGAAGGTCGACGCGTCGCTGTCGAACTTCTTTCGATCCGGGAACCTCACGGCCCTTCGAGAATTATCGCTCCTGTGGCTCGCCGACCGCGTCGAGGATTCGCTGAAGAAGTACTTGGACGACCACGATATCCAAGAGAGTTGGGAGACCAGGGAACGCCTTATCGTCGCGGTGACCGGCAGCGACAGCGACGAGGCGTTGCTTCGCCGCGCAGCTCGCATGGCGTCGAGAACCGGCGCCGAACTATTCGCGGTGCACGTCATTGATTCGGGCGCCTTGCAGAACCGTGACGCTGACACGACGCTCGCGCGTGAGTTGACGCTGGAATTCGAAGGAACCTTCCAAGAGATCGTGGACGAGGACGTCGCGACTGCGCTCGTTGCCTTCGCTCGAGCCGAGCGCGGGACCCAGATCGTTATGGGCTCGAGTCGCGATCGTCAATTTCTGCGGCGCACGGGCACAATCGAAAAGGTACTTCGTCAAGCTCGCGATCTTGACGTGCACATCATCGCCGCCGGCGGCGAGCGACCGCGGCGTGCGTGGAAACGCCGAAAGACTGGGACTCGTTCACCGCGGCGTCGCGCCGAAACCTTGGTGGTAGGAGCGGTAGTCCTTCCTCTCATCACGTTCGTTCTAAGTCAGATCCGCTCGAGCGTGTCGCTCTCGACGGTGTTTCTGGTGTATCTCATCGCGGTGCTCGGTCTCGCGGGTATCGGTGGGGTGTTGGTCGGTCTCATCGCCGCGCTCGTTGCGTCGGGACTTGAGAACTACTACTTCGTCGCGCCGCTGCATACTCTCCAAGTCGCGCGTCCCGACGACGCGGTCGCCATCGTGGCCTTCCTCGTCTTCGCTGGTGGAGCGAGCGTACTCATGAACCTCCTCGCTCAACGCTCCCGCGAGGCGGAACGGGCGAAGGCCGAGGCAGAGATATTGGCGAAGGCGGCGGCGACCGTTGCGACGACGCGCGAGGACCTCGTGCCGTTGCTCGATTCATTGCGCGCGGTGTTTGCGGTGCCCACTGTCGCGGTCTTGGAGCGCAATGGCGATGAATGGGCGACCGAGTTGTTGAGTGGCGAAGAGGCGGACCCCGCCCAGTTGAACGCTCGATTCGCAATTGACGATGATCACATTCTGGTGATGGCCGAAGCGGCGCTCGATCATCAAGATCGCCAATTGATCGCAGCGTTCACGGGGCGCGTCGCCGCGGGGCTCGAGTCCCAACGCCTGGCGCACGAAGCGGCGGCTCGCGACGCGATCGCGCAAGTCGACGCACTTCGTTCGGCACTCTTGCGCGCGGTGTCGCACGATCTTCGCACTCCACTCGCGACAATCGAAGCGAACGTCTCGTCGCTGCTCGCGAACGACGTGCGATGGAGTCCATTTGAACAGCACAATTTCCTTGTTGCCGCCGATCGTGAGGTACACCGCCTTACTCGGCTCGTCACCAACCTTCTCGACGCGGGACGTCTCGAGGCGAAGTTGATCACCCCCCGCGTTTACAACGTGGCCCTCGATGACGTCGTCGCTGGCGCTCTCGAATCGACGGACGCTCAAGGCAGGGTGTTCGCCATCGATATCCCTGAGGACCTCCCGCTCATCGCCACCGATCCCGAGTTGCTCGAACGAGTCATCGCGAACATCGTGAGTAACGCCTGTCGCTTCGGACCCCCGGATCAGCCGGTGCGGATCACTGCCGGCGTGACGGGTCAAAAGGTGGAGTTGCTCATCATCGACCGTGGTCCGGGGATCCCCGAGGCGAAGCGAAGCGCGATGATGGTGTCCTTCCAACATCTCAGTGACGAGCGTTCGGGCGCTGGTCTCGGTCTCAGTGTGGCGACCGGAATCATGGAGTTACTGGGTGGTGAGTTGCGCTTCGACGACACGCCAGGTTGCGGGTTGACGGTCGTGCTCGAATTGCATCTCGGAACGACCCCATGAGCGGGCGAATCTTGGTCGTCGATGATGAGGTGCAGATCTTGCGCGCCGTGCGAACGAATCTAGAAGCGCGGGGGTTCCTCGTCACGACCGCTCAGAGTGGTGACGAGGCGCTTCGTTTCATTGGCGACACGGTGCCGGACCTCGTGATCCTGGACTTGGAATTACCTGGACGAAGTGGTCTCGAGGTGCTGCGCACCCTTCGCACGTGGACCCAACTGCCCGTCATCATCGTGTCGTCGCGCAGCGGTGATCCAGAAAAGATGGTCGCTCTCGACGAGGGTGCGAACGATTTTCTGGCGAAACCGTTCGCTATGGGAGACCTCATCATGCGGGTGCGAGCATCGCTTCGCCCCGTCGACGACAAGGCCACCACCGTTACCACGAGCGACTTTACTCTCGATCTAGTGCAACGTCGGGCGAGCCGAGGCGGCGAAGTGGTCGAACTGGCGCCCATCGAGTGGAAGATCCTCGAGGTGCTCGTCAACTCCGAGGGTCGGCTCGTGACTGACGCGACGCTGATCGGCGAGGTGTGGGGGCCGGAACTGGTGCACGAGGAGGAGTCACTGCGACGTCACGTGACCCAGATACGACGCAAACTTGAACCCGAGCCCGCGCGGCCCCGCTATTTTCGCACCGAGCCCGGCATCGGCTATCGGTTTTACGCCGCGAACGCCTAGCGCGAGAGCCCGAGTGCGCGCAAAATCGCCCGCGTCGCTGAATTGGTCTTCGCGTACGTCTTTCGTCGCGCGTAACGTTTGGCGTACGCACCGGGACCCTTCGCCGCCGCTTGCACATTGCCCATGATTCTCGCGTCACGGTAGAGCTGGGATCGAAGACTTCTCCCTCGGGTCATTTTGCGCCTCCGACATCAATGTACCAATTTCGATGGCGTACTCGCACACGGCCGCTGGCGTCGACCTATCGTGACAGGAGCGATTCAGGAGCGACATGACGAACCGACAGATAATTTTGCGCCAACGACCCGAGGGCATGGTGGACGACTCGACGACTTCGGTGTTGGAGTCACCCGTACCCGTGTGCGGGCCGGGACAGGCGTTGATCAAGGTGGGCATGTTGTCCATTGACCCGACGATTCGAACGTGGATGAATGACGCGCCGGGCTATCTGCCACCCATCGGCCTGGGTGACGTCATCCGCTCTGGGGGCACCGGCGTGGTCGTCGAATCCAAGAGCGCACGCTACACCGTGGGCGACGTCGTGAGCGGAGTGACGGGTTGGCAGGAATGGGCGATCGCCGACGACACGAACAAGTTCTCCGTCATTCCCAAAGGCCTGGGTCTCGACCTCGCGACGGTGATGAACGTCGTGGGTCTCACGGGCATTACGGCGTACTTCGGGATGATCGACGTGGGCGCGCTGAGCGAGAGTGACGTCGTCGTCGTCTCGGGTGCCGCCGGGGCGACTGGATCGGTCGCGGGCCAGATCGCGAAGGCCCGTGGCGCGAAGAAGGTCATCGGCATCGCGGGGGGACCCGAGAAGTGTGCCGAGGTCGTCGAGGACTACGGTTTTGACGAATGTCTCGACTACCGCGAAGGTCACTTGGCGCGACGACTTCACGAGTCGTGTCCCCAAGGTGTCGACCTCTACTTCGACAACGTGGGTGGCGAGATCCTCGACGCGGTGTTGTCCAACATCGCGATGAAGGGGCGCGTCGTGTTGTGCGGGGCGATCTCGCAGTACAACACGATGGAAAAGAGCCATGGCATCGCAAACACCTCGATGCTAATTGTGCGTCGAGGACGCATGGAAGGTTTCCTCGTGCTCGACTTCGCGTCGCGCTTCGCCGAAGCCCAATTAGAGCTCGCCGGGATGGTCCTTGGTGGCACGCTCGCGCACCACGAACATCTCGTCCAGGGACTCGAGCATGCACCCGAGGCCCTCAATTTGCTCTTCACGGGCGGCAACCACGGCAAGACCTTGGTCGTGGTCGATGAGAGCGTGCAATTGAGCTAGGCGTTCTGCGCGCGAAGTCGGACTTCGGCGACGAGCGCGCGGTGATCGCTGCCGCCGTCGGTCGCGTTACCCCCAAGCTTTTCCCACGGCCCCCTCCCCAAGATGTGGTCGATCTGACTGTGGGGATGGCGTGCGGGCCAGGTCCGAGTGCGCACGAGCGTCGTCCAGCCGGGCAAGAGGATCCGAAGAAGTGGACGCCAGCAATTGAAGTCACCCGCGAGGATGACGGGTAGCGCTGGATCGAGGGTCGCCGCGATCGCGTTGATGCGTCGATACTGGCGATACGAGCCGTGCGTCAAGTGGGCCCCGTGCACGGCGAGGAGATGAAAGGCCTGCTCGTCGAGCAGCAGTTCGGCGACGATGAGGGCTCGACGCGACTTCTCGCGTTTCAGACGTTCGATGGGTTCGCTGTGTATCGACGTGATGGGCAGGGTCGTGAAGAACCCAAGACCCCATTCGCCAGTCTCGACGGACGCGACATTATCGCGAGCCCTTCGTTGGAGGGGCTTGGGTACCCGATATTCATTGAAATAGAGTCCTCGTTCACCGGTGAAGTGGGCGAGCACTGGTTGCCAAGATCGCGGGCCGCGTCCGCTCGTGACGCGCTGGGCTCGCGCGAGAGGGACGAAGAGTCCGTGCATCGCGAGGCGACGCTCGATCGTGGCGACGAAATCGGTCCCGTCGTCGCCACGCCACGTTTCGGGACAGACGAGCACGTCGGCGCCCAGCTCGCACGCGTGTTCGAGGGCGTTCGAGGGGCGACCCCATCCGTCGACGCCGGCGTGAAGGTTAAACGTCGCGACACGCACTTCAAAACCCTACGTCGTACGTGATGCTCGATGTGGCAGGCTCTGGTGGTGGAATCGGTCAACGTGAGTTTTGGTCACCGTCTTTGGTGGGTTGACGCATTCATCGGCACCGCGGAACGCGGGAACCCGGCGGTCGTCGTCTTGCTAGAGCGGCCAATGGAGGATTACGAGCTCCAACAGATCGCCTTCGAACTCGGCGTCTCGGAGACGGCCTTCATTCGCCGCGTTGGTGACACGTGGTCGCTTCGTTGGTTCACGCCGACGGTCGAAGTGGATCTCTGCGGTCACGCGACGCTCGCGACCCTGCACGTCTTGTTGACTGAACTCGGCGTACCGGGTGGCGAGTTCTACTTTCAGACTCGCTCGGGGGTCCTCTCGGGGCGCCGGCTCCGTGAC
Organism: Candidatus Saccharibacteria bacterium CG_4_10_14_0_2_um_filter_52_9; assembly: GCA_903970515.1. GTDB lineage: Bacteria > Actinomycetota > Acidimicrobiia > Acidimicrobiales > RAAP-2 > RAAP-2. The sequence continues at coordinate 92,392 of CAJCJA010000036.1, read as the reverse complement.
GGCATGCTGGGCGTTGACCTGCCTCGCTCCTACATCGAGCCGCTGGACGAATCCGTGTTGAATGGGACGTTGGGTCCCGTTCAAGAGGTCTACCAAGCGGGAGCGCAGAGCGTCCTCGCCGTGGTGCAGGACTACGAGACGCTCTGTGGACTCGCGGTCGATCCAATGAGTCTGTTTCTCGTGCCGAGTTCATTGGTGATTGCGGCGTGCCACGGCGGACCCGACGTCGACGTGTCGATACGCGTGTTCGCGCCACGTCTCGGCCTCGCCGAGGACCACGTCACCGGCAGCGCGATGTGCTCGGTGTCGCCGTGGTGGGTCGAAAAGACAGGCTCGCCCGTCGTGTCGGTTCGTCAAGCTTCGGCGCGCGGTGGCGTCATGCACGCGCGACTCTTCGAGAAAAACGTCGAGGTCGCGGGACTCGCGAGGACGTTCTTTGGCGGCGACTTACGCGCATGAGTTCGGACCTCGGTCCCGGGCCGTACACCAAGGTACGTCGTCGCGTGGCGAAGGCTCGCTACGACGAAGCGACCATTTTCTCGATTCTCGACGAGGCGCGTCTGTGCCACGTCGCAGGCGTCGTGAACGGTCTCGCGATGACGGTACCGACGTTGCACGCCCGCGACGCTCGCACGCTCTATCTCCACGGGAGTCCCTCGAACGCGATGTTTCGTTCCATACTCGAGGCGGGACGAGTGAGTTGTGCGGTCACGATCTATGACGGTCTGCGTCTCGCGCGCAGTGGCTTCGAGTCGTCCATTGCCTACCGCTCGGTCGTCGTCGTGGGTGGCGTCCGCGCCGTCGAGGGCGACGAGAAACGACGAGCCCTCGATCTGTTCATTGACGCCGTACTGGCGGGTCGTGCTCGCGAGGTGCGTCCCACGACTGATCAGGAGATGCGCCTCACCTTGGTCATCGCGGTGAGCATCGACGAGGCGTCGGCGAAACTTTCCTCGGGTCCGACCGACGATGCGCCTGAGGATCTCGCGCTTCCGATCTGGTCGGGTACCGTACCCGCGCGACTCAGTTTTGGCGAACCGGTCGCGAGCAACGACGGTGCGATGTCGAGCGGCACGGTACCGCTCCCGGCGTCAGTGCGACGCCTTCTCGACCAGCAGTGATGGATCGCTACGACGAACTTCGTGGACACATCACTCGTATCGAGCCGGTCGACGAACGAGAGTCGACGTCGATCCGAGCTACCTTGGACCGCTTGACGTGGGCCAGCGACCCATTCGATGAGCGACTCAACGACCATCACGTGACCGCCTCGGGATTCGTTGTCTCTTCAAGGGGCGTGGTGCTGCATCGCCACCGGCGTCTAGGTATATGGGTCCAACCCGGCGGGCATGTTGACAACGGCGAAAGCGCCGAGCACGCAGCGTTGCGCGAATCGACGGAGGAGACGGGACTCGCGCTCGCTCCACTCGTGCCCCCGCTCTTGTTTCACGTCGACGTGCATCCGGGTCCTCGAGGTCATACCCACTACGACCTTCGTTACGTGTTGCGAGCACCGCCGCTCGAACCGTCGCCACCCGAGGGAGAGAGTCCACACGTCTACTGGTTCAGTTTTGCGGGAGCCGAGGAACGTTGCGAACCGGCACTCGTACCAGCGCTCGCGAAGCTCGCACGGTGGTACGCCGACCACGACGTGCCAGACTTGGCTCCGTGAGCGAGAGCGACGCGGTGCGCGAGTTGATGGAGGCGGACCGCTGGATCGAACGCGTGAGTGCGCAGCGAAACCATCTACCCGAGCTCGAGGAACTCAAAAACGTGGAAGAAGAGTTGCGCTCACTACTGAAGTCGCTGCACGAGGCGGAGGACGCGCTCTCGCCGGTGGAACACGCCTACGACGACGCGGCCAAAGAAGCTGATCGATTGCGCACGCGGGCGTCGGACCTCTCGGCAAGGCTCGCCGCATCGACGGCGAACGCTCGCGAACTCGCTGCTATCTCTGGCGAACTCGATCACGTGAGGGCCCTGCTCGCGGTGAGCGAGGACCGTGAACTCGAGTTGCTGTTGGCGCTCGAACCTCTCCAAGAAGTGGTCGCCCGCATCAAAGAACGCGCCCAGCCCGGTGTCGCGCGTCGGACGTCACTCCAATCATCAATCTTGGAACTCCAGCAGACACTCGATGATGAGCTCGTCTCGTTGCGCGCGCAACGCCAGGAGAAGGCGCTGCACGTGTCGAGTGCGGTGTTGTCGCGCTACGACGCGGCGCTCGTGCGCGCCGGTACGTCGGGAGCCGCCCTCGTCGACGCGGGTCGTTGTGACGGCTGTCGCATCGCGCTCTCCCCACTCGACCTCGATCGTTGGAAGTCCCAACCCGCTGATTCGTTTATGGCGTGTCCCGAGTGTGGAAGGTTGTTGCTGGCGTGATCATCCTCGTGCGTCACGGCCAGACGACGACGAACGCCCAGGGTCTGCTCGTCGGTCGCAGCAATCCCCAACTGACCGAACTCGGTGCCCGTCAGGCGAGGGCGTTGCGTCCCTTGCTCGACGGAGTGCAAGAGGTGTGGGTGTCACCGCTCGATCGTGCTCGCGAGACGGCGCAATTGGCGCTGCCCAACGTGCCTTTCGAGGTAAAGGAGTCCTTCATCGAAGTTGATTACGGTGAGCTCGAGGGCGAACCAATCAGCGTCGTGAGCGCGGAGCAATGGAGGGCGTTCGAATCCGATCACGAGCTCGCCCTCGGTCACGGTGAGTCACTCGCGTCAGTGGACGCGCGGGTGCACGCAGAACTCGACACGCTACTCGCCGATCCCGAGAGTCTTTTGTTCGAGAGCCACAAGCACCTGGCGATCGTGAGTCACGTGTCGCCGATCAAGTCGGCGGTCGTATGGGCGCTCGGTGTCGCGGGGTCCGTCGCGTGGCGAACTCGGCTGGACAATGGTTCGATCACGACGATCGGTGCGCGCCGCGCCGCGCCGATGCTCGTGCACTTCAACGTGGTGCCGCCGCTGCACCACTAGTTAGCGGTGCGCGCCGCGCCACGCCGATGCTCGTGCACTTCAACGTGGTGCCGCCGCTGCACCATTAGTTAGCGAAGCGCGACGTAGAGCGCGGCGAAGTGCAGTCCCGCCCCAATCAGCGTGAAGGCGTGAAACAACTCGTGATAGCCAAAGACCTGAGGTGCGAGTTTTGGTCGCTTGGCGCCGTAGAAGACCGCGCCTATGGAGTAGGCGAGCCCGCCCGCGACGACGAGCGCGAAACAGGTGGGACCACCACCTCGATAGATCTGTGGCATCACTGCGACGGCGGCCCAACCGACGATCAGGTACGGCAGGGTGTTGACCCACTCACCCGCACCGAGTGCGAGTTGGCGCACGGTGATACCGAGCGCAGTGCCGAGTCCAATGACGAGGAGCAGGACGAGACGGATGTTGCCGTGCATCGTCAAGCCGGCGATCGCGAGATAGCTTCCGGTGATGGCGAGAAAGATCGCGGAGTGATCGGCTCGTTTCCAGATTCGCCGCCACGTCGGCGACCAGTTACCCCGATGAAAGAGCGCGCTCGTGACCATCATCGATCCCACGCCCACGACGTAACAAAGAAGCCAGCCCACCTGAGCGTCCGTGCGCGCGTGCACGAACAATATGGGTGAGCAACTGAGCAGGACGATCGCGCCCCCGACGTGCAACCACCCGCGAAGCAGCGGGCGTTGCGTGGGGGCAGGAGTCTGCGCCAGGGGGACGGAACTCATGCATCAACCCTACGTGTCGGTATCGAAACGCGAAAGCGTTCCGCAGACAACGAAGCCCGCTCGCTCTGTGAACAGAACAAGCGGGCTCGCGATGTTTGGCCCCCCCAGCCAATAGAGAAGAAAATACCTTGCGCGCGCGCAGTACTCTGTGAAAAGTTGCCAATAAACCGTTGGTTGTGAGCAACTTCACAAACGAGGAGCGTACGTGGAACAAAGAAAATTAGGTCAAGGTCTCGAGGTGTCGGCGCAAGGACTCGGTTGCATGGGCATGAGCGAGTTCTACGGCGCCGGTGACGACACTGAGTCGATCGCGACGATTCACGAGGCAATCGACCTCGGAGTGAACTTCCTCGACACCGCGGACATGTACGGACCGTTCAAGAACGAGATCCTCGTCGGTACCGCCATTAAGGCCCGCCGCGACGAAGTAGTCCTCGCGACCAAGTTCGGCAATGAACGCGGCGAGGATGGATCGTACCTCGGGGTCAATGGCAAGCCCGAGTACGTCGTCACGGCGTGCGACAACTCGCTTCGTCGACTGGGTGTGGACGTGATCGACCTTTACTACCAACATCGCGTCGATCGCACGGTGCCGATCGAAGAGACGTGGGGTGCGCTCAAGTCACTTGTCGACGCGGGTAAGGTCCGACACCTCGGTATCTCCGAGGCGTCCTCGGCGACGATCGAACGGGCCCACGCGGTACATCCGGTCACGGCGTTGCAAAGCGAGTACTCGTTGTGGACGCGTGACCCCGAAGACGGTGTGCTCGCGACGTGTCGGCGTCTAGGGATTGGCTTCGTGGCCTACAGCCCATTGGGGCGAGGATTCCTTACGAGCGAGGCGTCCAATCGTGCGTCGAATGACCCAACTGATTTTCGCAGCGTGAATCCCCGTTTCGTTGGCGAGGCGGGCGAAAAGAACCTCGCCCTCGTGTCCAACCTGGAACAAATCGCGTCAAGCAAGGGCGTCAGCGTCGCGCAACTCGCCCTGGCGTGGGTGTTGTCGCGCGGCGACGACGTCGTGCCGATTCCCGGTACCAAGCGGCGAAAGTGGTTACGTGAGAACGTCGCGGCGAGTGCGATCCATCTCAGCGACGACGAATGTGGGCAACTCGAAGCAGCGGTACCCCGCGACGCGGTGGTGGGCAATCGTTATCACGAACGATCGATGGGCACGCTCAACGGGTAAGGCGATGAAGGCGAGCGTTCGACAATTCGTAGACCTCGTCACACCAATCGATGAGTTGTTGGTCGTGCGTGGCGACGATTACTGTCGCATTTGTCGATTCGAGGAGTTCGATCACCAATTGTGTCTCGGCGTCACCCAACCCGCTCGTCGGTTCGTCGGCGACGATGATCGCAGGATTGGTGACGGCACTACGCACGACCGCGACGCGTTGGCGCTCGCCACGGGAGAGTTCGCCAAATTGGGTCGTCGAAGTGTTCGCAATACCGAGCGACGCGAGGTCATCGCTCATGACGCGCGTCCCCGAGCGTCCTAGGGCGACGACGTCGCGCGCGTACCCTCGGGTGAGTCCCGGCTCGCTCGGCACGTAACTTAACAACACCCGAAGTTGCGATTCATCGATGTCCTCGAGCGACACACCACCAATACTGATAGTCCCGTCGTCAACGGCGTCAAGATGGCAGAGGGCTCGCAGTAGCGTCGACTTGCCGGCACCGGAGGGCCCGATGATCGCGACATGAGAGCCCTCGGCAACGACGACGTCCACGTCGTTGACCAACGCGACGCCACCTTCTTCGATGCGCACGTGCTCGAGGCGCAGCGTTGAGTCGAGAGGTGAGAGCACGCCCGTGTGCGCGGGACCGCCGTCGAGTTGTTCGAGACGCTCACCCGATCCACTGACCGCGACCGCTGCGTCGAGTGAATGACGAAGGCCGGCGAGCAAGTCCGCCGTGGCGACGCTGAGTAGCGCCACGACGACGAGCCACGTCCACGACGTCGTCGGACGTTCGAAGTTGAGAAGCTGCAGCGCAACGAGTCCAGCTAACAAGGAAACCGCACTAGAACGACGCTGCGCACGACGCAGGTCATACTCCGCGCGCTGTAACTCGGTGCGCCGGTGCTCGAGTCGCGTCTGGACGAACTCGGCGCGACCGAGCAGGAAAACTTCTGGCGCGACCGCACTCAGTTCTACCAATTCCGCCTGGAAGTCCCCTTTGGCACGGCGAAGCGCCCGGTCGCCACGAATCAAGGGTCCGAGGTTGCTGAGCAGCAACGCTGCGCCAACGGACTGAACGCCAAAGAGAACCGCGGCGAATCGCCACCACTGGTTGTGCGGAGGGAGCAGTGCGATAACCACGTCACCGAGCAGCATCGTCACGGACGTGTTCATAATTGGTAGGGCGCACCGCAACCAGAGATCTTGAAGTTCGTCGGTGTCGCGTAGGGACCGCTCCAGCAAGTCGCCCGCGGCGTAGTGACGCCACCTCGAATAGTTCCAGCGTCCGACGTTGAGCACGAGCCAACGTCGCCATCGCGTCACGGCGTCAAAACCGAGTCGATGCGAACTCATACGTTCGCTGAAGCGAAGAGGAGAACGCAGGAACGCCAGCACCTCGATGATGATGAGGACCCCCGCGACTGCGCCAAGGCCGGGACGCCGCGAACTCTCGACGAGGAGTCCCACTGCGCCGACGAGCAAGCCCACATTGGTGATCGCCGCGATCGATCCGGTCACCATGGCCTGCAGCAGTGCCCCGCGAGGAGGCTGCGAACGGCGAAGCCAGCGAAGGATACGCGCCACGTCTTCGTTCATGACGTCACCTTGATCTCACTGAACGGCGCACGAAGGAGGGGACGGTCCACCGTTGCCTCGATGACGGCGAGATCGCCGCGCGCGGCGAGCAGCGCACGCACGCGTTGGCGCGATTCCTCGTCGAGGACGCCACCGATGTCGTCGAGGACCAAGAGTGACGGCGCCGACAACAGAGCACGCACGAGCGCGAGACGAACCTTTTCTCCGGTGCTCAGCCCTCGTCCATCCGCCAAAAGTCGCACGTTCAAGTCGGCAAAGCGCGGACCGTCGAGCCCTACACTCTGCAACACATTGGCGACGTGCGAGATCTCGAGGTGGGCTCCGAGCGTCAAATTGTCGAACAGCGTCCCCGAGAACAGTGAGCTCTCGACGCTCACGTATCCAATTGGCGCCACACCAAGCGCGACGCGACCCGACGCCGGCGCGCGCCAGCCGAGCAGCGTGTGCAACAGCGTCGTCTTACCGCTCCCCGAGGGTCCCGTGATGAGTAGTCGACTCCCTCGCGCGACGTCGAAATCAAAGATCTGGGGCCCTATCGCCGTCACCACGCGCTCCGCACGAGCGAGCGAGTCAGCACCCGTCGTTGCGACGTGGGTCTCTCGATGTGCGAGTGACGCCATTGATTTCGCGGCGTCCTCGCGTCGATGGAACTCCACGCCAAAGCGTCGAATGTTGATGAAAATGTCGCTCGTGATCAGTACCGCGACGAGTGCGTGCTCGAGCGAAATGTGGCCTTCGAGGAGTGAGAATCCCACCACCATCGACACGAGACCGATGCTCACGCCGCTCAAGAACTCGGTCACGAGCGAGGACTCAAGGGCCACGCGGATGGCGCGCATGGCAATGGTGTGCTCGGACGTGGACAACGCGGCGATCTCGTCGGCGCCGTAGCGCACCGCGCCCAGCGCACGAAGTTCTGGTGCGTGCTGGAGTAGTTCGAGTTGACGAGTCTCAAGTCGATCGCGACGATGTCGGTAGTCGATCGCGAGCATCTCGCTGTGCCGACCTGCTCGTTGGTAGAGCGGCACCGCCGCCACCATGAGCACGACGGTGATGAGCGTGCTCAACCACCCGGCCGCCCAGAAGACGACGACTAAACCCAAGACGCTCGTGCGCGCACTCGTCGAGAGCTGCTCTAATCGAGGACCGTCCGAAGCGTGATCAACCGCAAGAAGCAAGTCGCCGCGACTCCGAGATCCTTCGGGACGAGGTAGTCGCATCTGCTCACTGAGACGACGTCGCCAGAAGTCCTTGATTGTTCGTGCGGCGACGGCGTTACTTTCATCGGTGCCGTAGGTGAGGAGCCAACGTCCAACGAGCACTAACGAAAGGACGACAATTCCCGATTCAAATGAGTGCTGGGCGATGCGCGTGAGACCAACGGCGCTCGCGACAGCGAGTGCGAAAGACGCAAGTACGGAGAGCGCACCGAGGACGCGCGCGCTACGTTCGGTTCGAGGCCCTCGTGGGGTCGTCGGCGAAGCGGAAGTCACCATGTAATGCTAATGAGCCGAGTGAATGCCTAGAGGGGCTCGTCGCGGTGAGGCAGCGTCTTGGCCGGTCCATTCAACCAGTCGCGCAACGCCTTGGTCGCGCGGCAGTCGTCCTCGTTGTATTCAAGTATGCGCTGACGTGACGCCGTCGCGTCGTCCGTCGTGCTCACGGCGACCTCGTACCACAGCATCGACGCTTCACCACTCGGATGCTCGTCTCGCCAGTGAAAGCCGCTCGCGCCGGCGAGTTGCTTGAGTCCCAACGGGCCGGTCGTTTGGATCTGTCGTTTGGCGCAATCGTGCAGATCGATCCACTCCGGCGGGGTGACGCCACGAAACGCATCGAGGTCGTCTCTCGTCGGGCCTCCCTCGAAGGGTTCGACCACGGCGCGATTCATCGCAGAGTCCTCAGCCTGGGCCCAAAAGCAGTAGGCGGCGACGCTACGAGCTTGCTCGTGACACGTGTCGCGCACTTCGGCGAACCACTTCCAAAAGTCCGCGAAATTTCGCGCCTCCATCTCTGGCGTCAATTCGCCCCACTGCACGAACGCCTGATAGCCAGGCGCAACGCCCGCGACGGGAGCGTTGAGCGTCACGTACGCGCCCCATAGGTAGGTAGCGTCGTCGTAACTCTCCATGTCGACGTCAATCTCGACGTCGGCCGTGGGACAGCCCATGTTCGCGGCGTCCTCAATGCGAAGGTAGCTGCCGCGCTCGTGGGCGCGCGCGCGATAGATCAAGTCGTCAAGTTTGTCGACCAGGCGTCCGAGGTGGTCTTCGAGCTCCGTGCCGTCGCGAATCACCGGCGATTTGCTTCGCGCGAGCTTGGCACGGTGCGGATCGAGTCGAGCCAGTTGGGCACGCGTGTCGATGCCGTGATCGTGCAGGATCAATTGTTGATCGGCGTTCGTGTACCTCGTGAGCGACACGTCGTCGAGCGCCTCGAGTTGGGACTCGCAGTAGGGCGCATACGGACATTCCGGGCACTCACGGTGCCAATAGGGTCGCGTGGGAAACTCACCCCCGTTCGCGAGCCATTCGTCATGGGCACTCAGGACATTGAGACGCTCTCGATAGAAGTTGTCATAGGTCGCGAAGTTAAAACGAGGGAAGTTATCGCTCGCGAGGTCGAACCACCACACACGCCGATGTCGATCGATCATCGCGGCCCGACCCAAGACGTCCCCGTGGCCCGTCGCTTGGAGGACTCGCGTGACATGGGCCAGGGCAATCCCGTTCTTCGTCACCGTCAAGGTGCTGCGCGGTCCGACGCCGTCAGTGAAGGTTGCATCGCTGGGCAAGAGTCGATCGAGCGAACCCTCGAGGAGTCGACGAGTACTCGCGGGTTCGATGATCTCGTTGTTCTTGATGATGATCGGCGCATAGGTGTAGATGTCCTCGTGTCGTCCAAGTCGTACGAGGACGTGGGCCACGGCTCGGCGCTGGCCGTGCACGTCAGGTTTGAGACGCGGACGAAGAATGAGGGCGACGCCGTCGCGCATGAGTCGCGCTGTCTGGCTCGCGCTCGTGGCTTCAACGGCGTCTGGGTTCGCCATTGCGATTTCTTGTAGCGTGGCGTGACGATGCAGGTCCGCGTCGCGTTGGCGTCGCGCGATCTCATTCGAAAGGCCCGGTACCACGTACTCGAAGGGTTGACCTCGGTTGAGCGCCACTCGATGTACGCACGCGACGATCTCGTCGCTTCGCAGGGGTTCAGCCACGACGCAAGCCTACGAGTCGGTGGACGCTTCGTTTCGCCAGCTTCGCCACAACGATGCGTACTCGCCGTTCAAGGCCACCAACTCGTCGTGCGTGCCCAATTCGCTGATCCTCCCGTCGTTGACGACGCATACTCGGTCGGCATCGTGCGCGGTGTGCAGACGGTGCGCGATGGCGACGACGGTACGGTCCTTGAGTACCGCCGCGAGGGAGCGCTCGAGATGGCGAGCGGCACGAGGATCGAGCAACGCCGTTGCCTCGTCGAGTACCAAGGTATGGGGATCGGCGAGCACCAAGCGGGCGAGCGCAATCTGTTGGGCCTGCGCGGGAGGGACTTGGTGACCGGTGGTGCCGAGTTCGGTGTCGAGACCTTGGGGTAGTTGCATCACCCAATCGAGGGCGTCCACTGCGCTCAGCGCTCGAGTGATCCGTGCGTCACTCGCCGTGGGATCAGCGAGCGCGAGATTGTCACGAACCGAGCCAATGAAGATGTGGTGTTCCTGGGTGACGAGGGCGACGTGGCGGCGACGCACTTCGAGAGGCATCTCGGAGAGTTCCACTTCGCCGACGCGCACTGAACCAATGCGGGGAGAATCGACTCCGGCGAGGAGACGACCAATGGTGGACTTTCCCGCACCGGAAGGGCCCACGATGGCGAGGCGCTCGCCCGGTCGGATGCTCAACGAGACGCCATTGAGGACGTCGTGTCCGCTGCGGTACGCGTAACGGACGTTGCGCATCGAGAGTGCCTCACTCAAAGGGGTGCGCGAGGTCGTGGGACGCGGGTCGCGCACGACCGAGACACCAACCAAGCGAGCGAGCGAGGACTGACCCATCTGCAGTTCATCGAGCCACGAGATGACCCGGTCGATCGGATCGTTGATCTGTACGACGTAGAGCGTCACGGTCGTCGCGGCACCAATGGTGATGACGTGATGCAGGACGAGCCATCCACTCCAGCCCAGTGTCGCCGCGACCGAGAGCGCGAATGAGCTCTCGACGATCGGAAACCAGACCATGCGCATCAACATGGTGTACATCTCGGCGTAGAACGACTCTCGAATGTTGCCCTCGATACGTGTCGCCTGGCGCCCTCCCAACTGGTTCGCGTCAACGGTACGTGCGCCCTCGGTGGTCTCCGCGACTGTGCCGGACATCGTGGCGTAGCTCATGCGTTCGCGCTTGTAGCCGGGCGTCGCGTAACGCAAGTACCAGCGCGTCGAAAAAACGATGAACGGAATGGAGACGAGCGACGCCACGCTCGCGAGCGGGCTGATGATCAGCATGGCGACGAACGTGAGCAGTGCCTGCACCAGGGCGACCAGCCATTCGGGTAGGGCGAAACGAACCGTTCGTGAGAGCGCTTCGATGTCATTGGTCGTGCGACTCAGCAAATCGCCGGTGCCGGCTCGCTCGACCTCCACGAGGGGCAACTCGAGTACGCTCGCGAGGAACTCCTCGCGAAGTTGCGCGAAGATCGTCTCGCCGAGCACGTAGCTTCGCCGCCGCGCGAGGAAGGACAAGAGCGCGTAGGACAGCGACGAACCGAGGAGGATCGCGCTATAGACCACGATGCGAGACGACGTCAGAGTGTGGTCGGTCGCGAAATTCGTGAACTCGCCGATGACCCACGCCGGCACGAGCCCCATCACCGCGGCGAGTGAGTAGAGCAAGAGCATGCGCACGAAGCGCGAACGATGTTCGCCGAGCAAACGTCGTGCGTAGACTCGCACCGTTTTGAAGTCCGCAATGGGCAATGCGCTCATTTATGCGTCCTCCCTCAAGACAATGTGGCGATAGTCGCTCGACTGGTTGATGAGCGTCGCGTGCGTACCCTCGGCGACGACGCGACCGTCGCGATAGACGAACACGTGGTCCGTGTGCTCGAGCAAGAGGGGACTGGTGGTCGTGATGAGGGTGGCGCGCCCCTGTCGAGCGTCGCTGAGTCGCGACGCGATGCGACCTTCCGTGTGGGTGTCAACCGCAGACGTCGGATCGACGAGGATGAGGACGTCTGAATCACGCAACAGCGCCCTCGCGAGGCTCAGCCGCTGTCGCTGCCCACCGGAGAATTCACGGCCGCGCTCGTCGACACTGGTGCCTAACCCGTCGTCGAGCGCGTCGAGAATGTCGAGAGCGCTCGACGTGTCGAGTGCCTCGCGAATGGTGGCGTCACTGGTCGATCGGTGGGGCACCAATTCGTAACGCAACTCACCAGAAAAGAGACGCGGTTCGATTTCGGAGACAACGATGTTGGTGCGCGTGTCCTTCACGGAGAACTCTTGCAGTGCAATGCCATTGACTACGACGCCGTCGACGTCGGCAACGAAGCGTCCGAGTCGGTCCGCGATGAACGACGCGTCACTCGAATTCTCGGTGACGACGGCGCTGAGCACGCCTCGTTGCAAGCGAATGCCGCTTCGAACGTCTTCGAGCACTTCTACGCGCGCTGGCCAAGGACGCGGATTAGTCGGCTCCTTCACGAGGGGCTCGACTGTCAAGATTCGAAGCACTCGCCCCGCCCCGACGTAGGCGCGCGTCGTGGAGATCACGTACTCAATTGCCGTGCGCAGAGGTGTCGTGAGAAAGGTCGCGTACCCGAAGAAGGCGACAAGTTGGCCCGGCTGCAAAGTGCCACGCATGACATCGCGGGCACCGAGGAACGTGACGATCGCAGTGAGTATTGCGGGCAGCAACACCTGGCCAGATTCGAGACCTGCCTGGGGGGTCGCAATTCGATTCCCGGCGCGGCGCACTAGGTCACTCTGTCGTCGGTAATTACCGAGGAACACCTCTTCTCCGCCGACGCCTCGAAGGATACGCAGTCCCGCCACGGTGTCGGAACCGAGTGCCGCGAGTCGCCCCGCCGCCTCTCGCTGCGCGGCTTGTGTCGCGTGTAGCGGTTTCATGAGCGGCACCGTGAGTGTCGCCAAAATTGGCACGCCCAGCAAGACGATGAGACCAAGTTCGACGGATGTGGACAACAGTATGAATGACACGACGATCCACGCGACAATGGAGCCAAGGAATCGGGCGAGCACGTCGTAGGCGCCGCCAATGCGCATGGCGTCGGCGGCGACGGTGTTGACGACGTCACCCGACTGAATCTCATCGGTGACGCTCGTGCCGGTGCGCGCGATGTGATGACCAATGACTTGGACCGTGCGATAGGCCGCGTTCATCCAGTTCGTCACTGCCAGTTGGTGTCGCAGCGAACCACAGACCGCCTGGAAGAGTCCGAGGGCCATGACGATGCCAACCCAGCGGAACAGACTGCTCTCACTGTGTCGCGCAATCCCGTGATCGATCGCGGCACCGACGGCCGCCCACAGCAGTGCTTGGCTCACCATCCAGCCAATGCCGAAGAACGCGTTCCAGAAGAGCAGGTGCTTTTGATGACGTGCGAGCCACAGCAAATAGCGCAGGGGGGACCGCGTGTCTGGTTCACCGGGATCTTCAACCGGAAGTTCGTGGTACGGCAGGTGCAGCAAGAGTGGTGCTTTCTCAAGAGGTGTAGATGGATAGTGAGTCGACCTATAAGCGGGGTTCTGTCCACCCTTCCTTCGAAGGGATGGGCGGCCATCCATCTCAGCGATCTACCTCGGGAGTGTCTTGTTTCCAAGACATGCGGGCCACGCGCTCCCACGTTTGATCTTGCTCCGGGTGGGGTTTACCAAGCCACCTTGATCACTCAAGGTGCTGGTGCGCTCTTACCGCACCGTTTCACCCTTACCAGCCCTCGGTCGCCCGAGAAGTTGGCGGTTTATTTTCTGTGGCACTGTCCTGCACGTCACCGCGACTCACGTTTCGTGAGCACCCTGCCCTTTGGAGCCCCGACTTTCCTCACGCCTCGAAAGACGTGCGACCACCCAGTCGACTCACTATCCGCGACAATTCTTACATACGAATTCATTCGTCACAAGAGCCGATCACGTGTCGCATTCGAGCGGTAGCCTCGCGACGTGGTTCTAGACGACACCGTGGCCAACGAGCCAGTCCTCGAGGTCGCACAATTTTACGATCTTGTTACAACGCATCTCGAAGCGGCGTTCGGTCGTCGCCGTCCTCTCTGGGTGCGTGGTGAAGTCGCCAAGGTGTACGAGAAAACGCATCTTTACCTTGATCTCGTGGACGCGGGTTCTACATCGAGTGACACCAAGCGTCCGGTGTTGAATGCGCATTGCTGGGCGTCGCAGTGGAATCCCTTAAAGCGCGCACTCGCCGAGGACGGCGTCACCTTAAAGCCTGGCGTCATCGTGAACGTCTTCGGGTACGTCGACCTCTACGCGCCCCAGGGACGAATTGGATTCACGGTCACCGCCATCGACGTGCAGGGGCTGCTCGGCGACGTGGCTCGTCGGCGCCAAGAATTGATCGCGCGCTTGAAGGAAGAGGGTCTGTTTGAGACGAACAAGTCGCGCGTGCTCTCGCCGGTACCACTACGTGTTGGTCTCGTCGCCAGTCCGGGAACTGAGGGCTATAGCGACTTCACCGGTCAACTGCTCCAGTCGGGATACTCCTTCGTGATCTCGCTCGTGAAAACGGCCGTGCAAGGTGAATCAGCGCCGCCGCAGATTGTGGGCGCCATCGAGTATTTGGACGATGCGGGCGTCGACGTCATCTGCGTGGTGCGAGGGGGTGGATCGAAGGGCGACCTCATTTGCTTCGACGACGAACGAGTCGCCCGCGCCATCGCGAACGCTCGCACACCCGTCTTCACGGGTATTGGCCATACGGGCGACGAGTCAGTCGCGGACCTGGTCGCCCACACCCGAGCAATCACGCCCACCAAGCTCGGCGAGGACCTCGTCAACATTGTGGCGCAGTGGGATCAGCGTTACCTTCGCCAGCCGGCGCAACGTCTGCTCAACGCGACCGACGCCATTCTCGACGAAGCGACCGTCTACCTCGCGGAGCGGCGCCGCACGATGATCTTCGCCGTTCGCGATCGTCTGCGCGCGGAGTCGCGTCAACTCGGTGCGGTTCGTCAGCGACTCTTGCTCCAGAGCGAACATCTCGTGGCATCGGCGAGCCAGATGATTGAGACCACTCGTCGCCTGCTCGCTGCGTACGATCCCCAACGGCGCTTGAGCCAAGGTTGGTCCATCGTAACCAACACGCGAGGAGACCTTGTACGCTCCATTGACGCGGTGCAAGTTGGTGACGTGCTTCGAACACGCGTCAGCGACGGATCGCTGGAATCAACGATCAACGCAAAGGACGGAACGACGCGATGACGATAGGTGACTGGAACGAGGCGGCGAACGAACTGAACGAGATCGTCGCGTCCTTCGATGAGGGTGAGGTGAGCGTCGACGACCTCTTTGCGAAACTAGAGCGCGCGACAGAAATCATCGAATCACTGGAGGCTCGTTTGGACGCCACCAAGGCCAGGGTGGAAGAGCTCACGCCTCGCATCGGTCGCGCCGCCGAGCAAGAGTGAGCGATCAGTTTTATTTTCGAGCGTTGTTGTCGGGTCGCGACTTCGCGCGCGACGATCCGACGGCGCGAGCGATGCTCAACTTGGTGTACGCGCTGGGCGACCGCGAGACCGGCGAGGCGTTACTCGTCGATCCCGCCTACCGACCCGACGAACTCGTGTCGTTGGTACGCGCCGACGGCCTGGAAGTGACCGGCGTAGTGGCGTCGCACTACCACCCCGATCACGTGGGCGGCGACACGTTCGGCGCGGACATTGCGGGTATCCGTGAATTACTCGAGATCATTGACGTTCCTATTCACGTCCAGCGTGACGAAGTCGAATGGATCACGCGCACGACCAGTGTGGGCGCCGATTCACTCGTCGCGCACGAGTCCGGTGACATCGTTCGCGTGGGGGCGATTGATGTCACGTTGATTCACACTCCCGGTCACACGCCGGGCAGTCAGTGCATCCTTGCCGAGGGACACCTAGTGAGCGGCGACACGTTGTTCATTGACGGTTGCGGGCGCACCGATCTACCGGGATCCGATCCCGAAGAGATGTACGTCACCCTCTGTCAGCGACTCTCGGAAGTGGGCGACGACGTCGTGTTGTTCCCAGGTCATCTGTACTCGAGTGAGGCGAGCGCCAACATGCGAAGCGTGCGGGAATTCAATTTCGTTCTGGCTCCGTCCACTCGTGAGCAGTGGCTTGCCATGTTCGCCTGATGAGTCCGTTGCGCTCGACAGACCACGTCGTCGTGGTGGGAGCAGGTCTGGCGGGTTGGCGCTTCTCTGAGGCGTTGCGTCAACAAGGATTCGATGGCCTCATTACCTTGATAGGTGACGAGCACCATCCACCTTATGACCGCCCGCCGCTTTCGAAGAATGTGCTCCTGGGCAAATGGGACGTGGGACACACCCTGCTCGCGACTGATGAACTCGTCGCAAGCAACGAGGTCAAATTGCGATTGGGGCGGAGCGCAACGGCCCTTGACGTTGAGACGACGACCGTGACACTTGACAACGGCGACATCGTCCGGGGCACGTACGTGGTTGTTGCGACGGGCACTCGTGCACGTCGACTCTCCTTCAGCGCCGAGAGTGCAATTCACACCATTCGCACTCGCGACGACCTCGAGCGACTCTCCGAAACGCTCGCGGGACTCGCACCCCACAGCGTGATCGCGATCATCGGCGGCGGGTTCATCGGGGCAGAAGCGGCAACGGCGCTGCACACGCGCGGCTTCGAGCCCCTCGTTCTGGAGGTGGCCGAGCGTCCGCTGTTGGGCGTTCTCGGAGCGGACGTGTCGGCGTGGCTCGAGAGCTTGGCGAAGGATGCCGGTGTGGAGTTGCGATCGAGCCAGCACATCGTCGACGTCAGCGCGCGTGACGGAGGATTTGTGATCTCGTTCGCGAACGGAGAGGAATTATTCGCCGCGGCGGTGATTGAGGGGGCGGGCGCGGTCGTGAACACCGAGTGGCTCGCGAGTTCCACCTTGTCAATTGATAACGGGGTCGTCGTGTCGAGAGACTTGATGGCAGCCGATCGCGTCGGTGCCATTGGGGACGTCGCCCATTTTCAATGGGAGGGTCCGACGGGTGTCGAGCCGGTACGAATCGAACATTGGCAAGTCGCGGTCGATCACGCCGCGCACCTTGCGCACTATCTGATGACCGGCGCCTCCCCGGCGGCGCCGCTGATCCCCTATTTCTGGTCTGATCAATACGGAAAGAAAATCCAGGTACTCGGTCACCCGCGTCCGAGCGATGAAGTGACAATGGTGCACGGCTCGATCAACGACGCCAAATGGGTCGCGCTCTACTCGCGCGGCGGCGCCGTCACGGGCATCGTGGCGCTGAGTCAACCTCGTGCGCTGATGTTGTCGAAGGTGTTGCTCGACACTCCCACGAACCTCGACCACGCTCTGACGCTGGCGCCGTGGGCGAATTAGAAGGCGACGGAACTCAGTTCGGGAATGGTGCCTTCGACCCGTTGGATCATTGCCGCCCACGTCGATCGTCGTGACCTGCGCTCTTCGTCGTTGAGCGACGGCGCGTACACCTGCGTCGGCGACCAGAGCTTCTCGACGTCGGTCAACGACATATGTCGCGCACCGACGAGGGCCATGAGACCCGCCCCCCTCGTCGTGGCCTCGCGCTCGGGCGACACCGTCACGCGAATACCCGTCACATCCGCGAGTGTTTGATTGAAGAAAGTGTTGGCCGTCATGCCCCCGTCGACACGAATCTCGGGAATCAGGAAGCCAGTCTCTCGTTGTGCCGCCTCCACCAAGTCGGCGCCGCGGTGCGCGATGCCTTCGAGCACCGCGCGAACCATGTGCGCCTTCGTGGAGCCTCGACTTAATCCGAAGAACCCGGCGCGTGCACCAAAGTCCCAGCGTGGTGTACCGAGTCCAGAAAGGGCGGGCACAAACCATACGCCTTCGCTCGAAGGAATTGACCTCGCGAGTTCCTCACTTTGTTGCGCGTCGTCAATCAATCCGAGTCCGTCACGCAACCACTCGACACATGATCCCGCCGCGAGCGCAATTGCTTCGATGCCCCAGGTGGTCGCGCCCTCAGCACTACGAGTGATGATCGGAAAACATCCCGAGTCCAGTGACGTCATCGTCGTGGGTGTTTCAACGCCGCGGACCATGTCGAGCATGGCGCCAGTACCAAAGGTGATCTTGGCGCCGCTCGTCACGCAACACTGACCGAAGAGCGACGATGATTGGTCGCCCACCAGTGCGGTGATCGCGGGGGCGCCCTGCAACACTGATGCATTGCCGTGCTGGCCCATCGTGTCGACGATTCGAGGGAGCATCGACGCGTCGAGTCCGAGAAGTGAGAGTGAATTCGTGTCCCACGCAACTGCACCGACGTCGACGAGTCCGGTGACCGCGGCGTTGGAACGATCCGTCACGTGTAATGCACGGTCACTCAAGTGCCAAGCGATCCACGTCTCGATGGTTGCGAACTTGAGTCCCTTCGCCGATCGGTTCGAATGCTCAAGGAGCCACTTGATCTTCGTCGCCGACTGATTGGGCGCGAGGCGCAGTCCCTGGCCCTGGAGCACCAAACAATCGATCACGGTGCGAAGGTCTTGCCAACTGAGCGCAGGTCCGACGGGTTCGCCGGTCTCAGGATCGAAGACGATTGTCGTGGCCCGTTGGTTCGTGATGCCGACGACGTCGCAACCACCACCCTCGCCAATTGTCCGTTCGGCCAGAGTCATCACGAGGTCGATGACTTCCTGCGCGTTCAGTTCCACTTCGCCCGGATTCGGTGTGCGGACCGTGAGTGGCGCTTGATGGACGTCGGTGACGACGCCGTTCGTATCGACGAGCGCGGTGCGCACGGAAGTGCTTCCCACGTCAATCGCTAAGGCCCTCACCATGGCGCACCCCCGATACCGAGAACCCCGGGGTTCAAGATATTGAAGGGATCGAGTTCCGCCTTCATGGCGACCAGAATCGCAAAACTCGAGCCGAGCGCGTTTTCGACGAATCGCGCTCGATTTCTCCCGACGCCGTGATGATGGCTCAACGCACCGCCATTCGCGAGTACCGCGCGCGTGGCGAGATCCCACGCTCGACGATAGAACGGCGTCGCGTCCTCCTCGGGCCTCGCGGCGAACGTGAAGTAGAGACAGGCACCGTCGACGTAGGCGTGACTTTGATGCACGGACGCGACCAACATTCCTTGCATGCTCTTGAGTGCGTCGACCACGTGGTTATACATGGCGGGTAGATTCGCCCACGAACCCGACACCTCGATCGTATCGACGACGATGCCGCGTTCCCACAGCGGCGCGAGCGCCCCCACGTCGTTGCGATGCGCCATCCATCGCTCCACGAGTGCTTCGTCAAGCACGGTCGCGTTCGCGCATTCCTCGACGACGATGTGCATCGTCGCATGGACGAATGACTCTTCACCTTCGTCCAGGACGATGAGGGCACACGTGTCAAGTTCGAAGTTTCGTTGCGTCTCGGTCTCGTCGTAGAGGCGCAGCACCGCCGGCGAGGCGTCGCGCTGCAGGATTCTTCGACACGCCTCGAGACCTTCCTCGAATGAGGGGAAACCGTATGCCGCACGTTGCTCAAAGCGAGCTTGACGGCGAGCTACGAGCGTCGCTTCGACGATGACCCCGAGGGTCCCTTCGCTCCCGACAAAAAGCGACATCAAGTCGGGCCCGACGGCTTGGCGCGGGGCGTGGGAACCAACGTCGATCACGTCGCCGTTTGCGAGCACGATGGTGAGCGCTCGCACGATGTCCTCGATCTTGCCGTATCGATTAGAGAGTTGTCCCGCGCCGCGACACGCGATCCAACCACCAACGGTCGCCAAGTCGAATGATTGGGGGAAGTGACCGACGGTCCAGCCCCGTGCGTTCAGATACGTCTCGAGTTCGGGTCCGAAGACGCCCGCCTGGACTCGCACGTGGCCTGAGACTTCATCGAGCGACAGCACCTTGTCGAGTTGTGTCAGGTCCAGTGCGATGGCGCCGTCGGGAGCGACCGCACCTCCGAGGACGCCCGAGCGTCCACCCTGTGCGGTGACGGGCATTCGGTGCGCGCTGGCGACTCGCAGCAATTCGCTCACCTCGTCAACGGAGCGAGGCAGGACGACGACGCCAGGCCAGTGGGGCACGCGACCCACCGCGACGTCCGCGATTGACAGGGGCCACCAGTCTCGACCATGGTCACTTCGCACTTCGCTCGAGGTCTCACACGCGAGTCCGGCACGCCGCAGGTCATCGAGGAGTGCCGTCGGCGCGGGTTCGGGCACGTCACGCGCGAACGAGGCGCTCGGGTACTCGTTGGGCATCGACGGTTTGGTCATTCTCGAAACCTAGAGAGTCAGTCCGGCCGCGGACAGTTCGCTCGTGACGAGCTGTTCGTACGCGCGCACTTCGTCGATCCGCCGCTGATGTGACCAGCCAAATACGGGTGCGACGAGTTCGGCGATCGCGGGCGCCGCCTTTAACGTGGCGCGTGCGTCGAACAAGTGCGCGCGCGTTCGTCGGGTCAGGAGGTCGATGAGCGATGTTGACATCTCTTCGGCGGCGGCGAAGACGAATTCCGCACCGATATAGGGCTGGTTGTCGATGAAGGCTCCCTCCAGCGAGGTATCTTCGCGTATCAACGCGAGCACCTTTCGCGCGTCGTCGCCGTAGCGTTGGTAGAGGTGCGTCTCCAAACGTGACGTCGGTCGCCACGTCCCGTATCCGTGAAGTCGCAGATTCTTGGTTTGGACGCGACCCAATTTCGTGACGTAGGGCGCTAAGGCGTCGACCGTGTCTTGGGCCATCTGTCGATACGTCGTCCACTTCCCACCCGTGATGTGGATGACACCATCTTCGGAGTCGGTGACCTGGTGTCGGCGCGAAAGGTCCGCAGTGCGATCGCTAAGGACCGTACCTTCTTGCGGTGCCAGTAAGGGACGAAGTCCCGCCCACACGCCGGTGATGTCGTCGGGCGTGAGGTTCGACGACGTCCACAGGTTCACCGCGTCTAACAAATAGGTCACGTCCGCGGGCGTACAACCAGGTTCGTCGAGGTCGCCGTCGTAGGCAGTGTCCGTCGTTCCAATGTAGGTATACGGGACCTCTTCGAAGGGCACGACGAAGATTCCCCTTCGATCGCTGGGCACGGCGAGGACGGCGGCGACGTCGACGGGCAATCGAGCGCGGGGCACGGAGAGATGAATACCCTTGGCGGGCGTGATGCGGTGTGACAACTCGTGCTCCGCCATGGAGAAGATGCTGTCGGCCCACACACCAGTCGCGTTGACGAGCGCTGTCGTTGCGATCTCGAACGTGTCGCCCGTGACGTGGTCTCGACACGTTACGGCGCGAACGCGACCGTGCTCGTCGTGCTGTACGTCAACGGCGCGTACGTAGTTGGCCACGTCGGCATCGAAATCGAGCGCGGCGGTCTTGGCGAGAGTGAGCGCGACGCGAGCGTCATCGCCTCGCGCATCAAGATAGAGGAAGCCGGCGACCAGTTGGTCGGTCTTCAACGTTGGCAGATGGGTGAGTGCTTCGGCCTTCGAAATCTTGCGATAGCGCGATCCAATGCGCCATCCGCCCGTGAGGTCATAGATGCGCAGGGCCGTCGCGTAGCCCTTCACGAGGGTCTTTGAAACGACGCCGTTCTTTCCAAAGAGAGGGATGAGAAATGGAAGACGTCGAATGAGAAATGGTGCGTTCGCCAACAGCCGTCGTCGCTCACGAAGATTTTCGTACACCAGTCGGAACTCTTTTTGCTGCAGGTAGCGAAGACCACCGTGCACCATCTTCGAGGACTTCGAGCTCGTGCCCGACGCGATGTCGCCCGCGTCAATCAATGCAACCTTGAGACCACGCGACGCCGCGTCCACCGCGACGCCAGCCCCGGTCATTCCCGCACCGATGACGACCACGTCGTAGGTACTGGTGCTCATTGCGGCGATTGACTCGACGCGATCGAAGGAGGCCATGCGCCAATGTTGGCACACCTCCAGGGCTAACTTGAGTGGTATGGATTTCGAACTCTCCGATGAATTACTGGCGCTTCGAGATACGGTGCGCAAACTCGCTCAGGAAAAGATCAAGCCTCGAGCTCGAGAGATCGACACGACCTCGGCCTACCCGCAAGACATCTTTGATGAGTTCAAGAAGGCGGACCTGCTCGGTCTGTGCATACCTCAAGAGTACGGAGGTTCGGGCGCCGGGATCATGGGCCTCACCCTCGCAATCGAGGAGGTCACCAAGTATTCGAACGTGCTGGGTCTCATGTTGCTGCTCACACGACTTCCCACGGGCCCCATCATGATCGCCGGGACCGAAGACCAGAAACAGCGTTACCTCCCCGGTATCGCGAGTGGTGCGACGCGCGCGGCGTTTTGTCTTTCAGAACCTGAGGCTGGCTCCGACGTCGCGGGCATGAAGAGTCGCGTTGTGGAGGATCCGTCGGTCGACGGCGGGTATCTCCTGAGCGGGACGAAGTGTTGGATTTCGGGTGGAATGCAGGCCGACTGGTTCGTCGTCTTCGCGAAGAAGGGGGACCCCTCGTCGCGACTTCATTCTGACATTGGTGCCTACATTGTCGAAGGCGGGAGCGAGGGTGTGACCCGACCGAGGGTCGACAAAAAAATGGGCGTCAAGGGTATCGACACCACGGAACTGCACTTCGACAACGTTCGCGTGGCGCCCGAAAACGTCATCGGCGGCAATTTCATGCTCATCATGCAATCACTCAACGCCATGCGCCCAATCGTTGCCGCGCGGGGGATTGGTCTCGCGGAGGGCGCACTCATGTACGCAGTTGACTACGTAAAGCAGCGAGCCGCCTTCGGCAAGACCATTGCCGAGTTCCAGGGCATCCAGTGGGAGATTGCCAAGTGTGCAACGGACATCGAAGCCGCTCGCCTCTTGACGTACCGGGCGGCGACGTTGGCCGACGAGGGAAAGTTCTCCAAGGAATACGTTCCCATGTTGTCGATGTGCAAATACCTCGCTTCCGAGGTGGCGGTGAGGGCGTCGGGTCTCGCGGTGCAGTTGCTCGGGGCGGCGGGTTATATGGAGGATCATCCCACCGAGTTGTACTACCGCGACGCGCGACAACTCACGATCGTCGAAGGCACGAGCCAAGTGCAACTCGGGCTCATCGGAAAAGGCGTCCTCGGCCACGACCTGTGGTGGGATTAATTAGGCGCACGCGGGACTGAACGTACACTGACATCGTGAGTGGACCGCTTCAAGGTATAAAGATCATCGAGCTCGCGGGCATCGGCCCCGGACCATATGCGTGCATGCTGCTCGCCGACATGGGAGCGGACATTCTTCGACTCGAGCGCGGTGACGCCGACGCCAAGGCGAGCGAGTCGTGGGACCTCCTCACTAGGTCGCGCCCCTCCGTGGCCGTCGATTTGAAAAATGAGGCCGGCCGTTCCTTGATCTTCGAGCTGTGCGAACAAGCGGATGCGTTGATCGAGGGATTTCGCCCCGGAGTGACCGAGCGGCTCGGAATTGGACCGAACGACGTCTGGAAGCGAAACGCGCAACTCGTCTACGCGAGGATGACGGGCTACGGACAAGAAGGACCACTCTCGCTTCGCGCCGGACACGACATCAACTACATCGCGGTGTCGGGAGCGCTGTGGCCGGTGGGCCGCGAAGGCGAACGACCGGTGCCGCCGCTCAATCTCGTGGGGGACTTTGGCGGTGGATCAATGTTTCTCGCGCTCGGCGTGCTGGCGGCGATCCTGCACGCACGATTAACGGGCGAAGGACAAATTGTCGACGCTGCGATGGTCGACGGTTCCGCGTCGTTGCTCACGATGACGCATTCGTTTATCAATGCGGGGTTGTGGCACGAAGAACGCGGCGCGAACCTCCTCGACACCGGAGCGCACTTCTACGAGGTGTACGAGACGAGTGATCACGGTTACATGGCTGTGGGGGCCATTGAACCAAAGTTTTACTCGGCGCTCATCGAAGGACTCGGGCTCGAAGGCGAGTCATTACCCGCACAGATGGACCGCGAGCAATGGCCCGAGTTGAAACAACGTTTTGCGTCGATCTTTGCGACCAAAACGCGTGACGAATGGACGAAGGTGTTCGAGGACGAAGACGCCTGCGTGACTCCGGTTCTTTCGCCGCGCGAGGCGGTGACGCATCCATACAACTCCGCCCGACAGGTGTTCACCACCGACGGTGCGGTGCAACCCAATCCCGCGCCACGATTCTCCAAGACACCGAGCGCTATTGGTCGTCCCGCACACTCACCCGGATCGGGGACGCGAGACGGACTTTCAGCGTGGGGATTCAGCGATGACCGGGTGGCGCAATTGAAGGCGGCGGGCGCCTTCGGCTAGGGGCTAGATGTTGACGACCGGGCAGGTGAGCGTGCGAGTGATGCCAGGCACTCGCTGCACCGCTCCGACGATGAATTTGCCTAAGTCGTCGACGCTCTCGGCACCGCACCGAACGATCACGTCGTAGGGGCCGGTGACTTCGAAGGCCTCGACGACGCCGGGGACCGCGCGCGTCGCGTGCACCACCGCTTCGCTCGAGCCGATTTCGGTTTGAATCAAGATGTACGCCTGGACCGACATGGAGAACCTTTCATTACAAGTCCCTCCATATTGCCCCTTTTGTTGTGACTTCGCTAATCGGATCGGTACCGTTTTCCGATGTGCCATTGGAAGCAGTAGTCACAGCGATAGGCATTCAAGTCCGCGCGATTCAAGGTCCACGCAAGTTGCGCGGCACTTTCGGCTTCGGCCTTAGTGCGATAGGGGTTCTTCGGTGTTCCTTCGCGGGTGAAGTGAGAGGCGACGCGTCCGATGGGTCTCGTCGAAGGAGTCACGCGTCGACGTTTCTTCATGTGTCAAGACCCTAATGGTGTCGTCTCGATAAAGTCAGAGGCGTGACTATTCAAGGCGACACCGACGTCGTCGTACGAACTTCGCCCCAAGTCGACGAAGGGGATCACGAACGATTCACGCACATCGTGCTTGAGGGTTACACCCCCAAGGACGGTGACTTCGTGGCGCTCGAGAACTCGGTGGTGGGTGCGATGATCAACGCGACACCGGTGCGCGCGTTGTGCGGCAAAGTCTGGGTACCGGGAAGGGACCCACAGAAATACCCCCTGTGTCCCACGTGCAAGGAAATCGCGACGTCGCTCGGCTGGTCGCTGCCCGAGGGCTGACGGGTTTAGGCACCAAAGACCACCATGCCACGAGCTCTCTTCATTCGCCATCACCTCGAAGACAATCCGGGATTGATCGGTGACGCCTTTCGCACGCGTGGTTACGAGATTGCCATCGCCATGATGGACGAGTCAAGTCCAACGCCGTCACTTGACGGTGTTGACGTGTTGGTCATCCTCGGCTCCAAGAGTGCGGTGTACGACCCTCGGGTGGAAGAGGCGTGGTTTGGAAGAGAACTTTCTCTCATGGGTGACGCCGCCGCGAACGCAATACCAATCTTGGGAATCTGCTTCGGGGCCCAGGCCCTGTGTCGATTCCACGGTGGCGCCGTTGAGGCGTCCGGTGCACCAGAAATTGGTTGGTATGACGTCGAACCCATTGGTGATTCGCCCATCGTGTCGGGACCTTGGTTCGAATTTCACTTCGACCGCTGCATCCTGCCCGACGTGGCGACGCCGTGGGCGCGTACGAGTGACGCGGTGCAAGCATTCGTCGTTGGTCGCGACGTCGGTGTCCAATTTCATCCGGAAGTCGACGAGGCCCAGCTGCGTGATTGGTTCGAAGCGGGCGATGAGGTGCCGCGCGAACTCGGCTCGAAGGAAGAACTCTTGGCGAGGACGGCGCACGAGACGCCGAACGCTCGCGTGAGGGCTGCGACACTCGTGGACATATTCTTGCGTCACGCCTTCGTCTAGAGAGTGGCCGTTCCTCACCTCCCTTAGGCTGCAGCGGTGGAAGATGAGACGGCGAAGGATCCCAGCGGGGCTCTCGAGACAGTGCACGTCGATCGACCCGCCACCGGTGGCGGCGTGGGACGACTGGCCGATGGTCGAGTCGTTTTTGTACGTCATTCCTTGCCCGGTGAGACTGTGCAGGTACGACTCACCGAGACGTCATCGAAGTTCTCGCGAGGCGACGCCGTGGCGGTCCGCGAAGCGAGCACCGAACGCGTCGACGCGCCGTGTCGCTATGCGCACCCGGGAGGATGTGGAGGATGTGATCTCCAACACGCCTCGCGCGACGCACAATCGTTCTGGAAGACGACATTGGTACGAGAGCACCTGCAACGGATCGCCGGTATCGAACGCGACTTCATACTGCGGAGCGCACCGAATCCAGCGAAAGGTTCGCGAACTCGTCTGCGTTGTGCGGTCAATAAGAAGGGTGAACTGTGCTTGCGCGTCGCTCGCTCGCACGAACTCGTCGACATCGCGGCGTGTTGGATTGCCGATGATGTGCTGGCGCCAGCGTTTGGTACCAAGTGGCACGGGGCGAGCGAGGTAGAGCTTCGAGCAATCGGTGACACCGAACCCTTCGCGCTCGTGCGCCATGAGACGCACCGAGGCACGAACTTCGAAGTGTGCTCACTTCGCGGCGAACCCCTGGAGCCGTCGTTGCAGTCACGAGTAAGTGTGCAAGGACACTATTTTTCCGTGTCGCCGCGATCGTTCTGGCAGTCGCATCGTGACGCACCGACGATGCTGCTCGAGAGCGTGGTCGAGCTCACCGGCGCCGAGCCCGGCGACCACGTCGTCGATCTCTTCTCCGGTGTTGGATTGTTCTCGATTCCGCTCGCGAAACAAGTCGGGGCCGCCGGGCGAGTGACGGCGGTCGAGTCCTCGCCCTACGCGGCTCGCGACGCTCGAGAGAACGCACGCGGACTTAGCCAAGTTCGCGTGCGCGAATGGTCCGTGAGTGCGAGAGCTATCAACGACGCGGTAGGTGAGGGTGATCTCGTGGTTCTTGACCCGCCGAGGAACGGGCTCGCCAAAGGAGTGGTCCAAGCCCTCCTGCGACGAGCGCCGCGCCGGATCGTCTACGTGTCCTGCGACGCGGCGACCTTCGCTCGCGACCTAAAGGCATTCTTGGACGGTGGTTTTAGGTTGGCGGAATTGAAGGTGTTTGATCTGTTTCCGATGACCGAACACGTGGAGCTCGTGGCACTCCTTGACATTGGGTCCTAGAGGGGGGAGAGTGCTTGAGAGGGCAGAACACCTCGGCCCTCGAGGGGGTTGACTATGTCGATCAAGTTGGATCACCACCACCGCATAACCGCCCAAAAGCTCTTCAGTCACCCACTGAACCACAACATCCAGTGGCATGATGTGTGTTCTCTACTCGCTCGCTTCGGCGAAGTCCACGAGACGCATCGAGGCAATTGGGCGGTGACCATGGAGGGCGAGACCGTGTCGTTCGGCTCGACGCGGACGCGTGATCTGACGGAAGATCAAGTCATTAAGGTACGCAAGTTCTTGTGCTCCCTAGGTATCAGCAAGGATCAAGTGAGGGCCGCGTAGTTGGAAAAGCCGCGCGGCGCACGTCGAGCATGGCTGTCGCCGCGACATTCGTCACTCGTCGTGCGATCGCTTCCGCGCAACCAGATGGTCAACGCGCGTTATCTCTTGATGCGTGCGCGGCGCATTCCACCACGCAGCACTCGTGGCAACACGTAAAGGGCGACACGAATTTTTCGCGACGGCGCCTTTCGGCGACGACATTCTTCGATGACTCGCCCTAGGCACTCGCTCGGTGAAACACCGTGCCCCGTCCTTCACGCGCCCGCAAAAGTGAACGTGCGTCGCCTACTCTGTGTTGGTGGCGACATCCACTGTGCTGATTGAACAGCGCCTGCGCTCGACGAATCTCACCATTGTCCTGGGTATCGCGATTGTGGTACTTGCGAATGTGGTCGTGCTCGTCGTCAACGCGACGAGTGTCCATTCACTTCCCGTGCTAGCCGTGTTGGTGTTGGCGGTGGGATTCGCGATTGTGCTCTTCTTCTTCGTAGTGTCACTGCGCGTGGTAGTGAGGGTCGTCGACGACGCGCGTGGTCGACGTCTCGAAATCCTCTACGGCCCCGGCGGAGTCATGCGCCAGCGCTTTGACCGCACGGACATTGAGTCAGCAAGCGCTGAGAACCTGACGCTGATGCAGATGGGTGGTTGGGGTTACCGCGGCAGTCTACGACTGTTCCATCGAGCGGCTCTCGTGACTCGCCGCGGCGAGGCGCTCGCCTTGACGTTGCGAGGCAATCGACGTTTCGTCATCACGGTAGACGTCCCTACGCATTTCGTCGAAGCGCTCAGTTCGTGAGCGGGCGCGTACGCACCCGGGGCGAGTTCGGGCCTGAGGAGGTGTGCGAAACGTGAGTGAACGTAAGACGATAGGTATCTTCATCTTCGACCAGATGGAGGAACTCGACGCCGTGGGTCCTTGGGAGGTACTTCGCTGGTGGACGTTGTATTTTCCTGACGACGGCTATGACGTGTTGATGTTTTCACGTACCGGCGGGACCGTACGTTGCGCGAAGGGGCTCGCCATCGTCGCTGACACGTCGATGGACGAGCTGGGGGACCTTGAGATACTGATCTATCCAGGGGGACAAGGGACACGGGCACATCTTTTGGACGCACCGCTGCTCGACTGGTTGCGCGTACGACGCGCGCGCACGCCACTGATGACGAGTGTGTGCACCGGTTCTCTGGTATTCGCCGCCGCCGGTTTACTCCATGGTCGACCCGCCACGACGCATTGGGCGTCGCTTGAGCTCTTAGGTGAGATCGATCCGAGCGTGCGGGTCGATGCCGACGCGCGCTTCGTCGATGATGGCGACGTCGTGACGTCAGCGGGGGTTTCGGCGGGTATCGACATGGCGCTGCACCTAGTGGCGCGTTTAGCGGGCGTCGAGCGGGCTCGCCAGGTTCGGCGCGGTATTCAATATGACCCGGCACCACCGGTGTGAGGTGAAGCTGATCACGTTGGATACGCACAAAGTAGATGCGCGATGTGCACGAGTTGTCTTGCGACACGCGCTTCGAACGGTGCGCGATCCACTGGCGAGTACCGAGCACGACGTTGCAGTAGAGCATTGCGCGAGGACGCAACGCGGGACTTCAACGTTCGCGATGACTGTTCATCTCCAACAACGTCCGAAGCGAACCTCGGGCGTCCTTGGAGATGCTGGGAATCGAACCCAGGTCCATCAGTTCCTCAGTGATTCTTCTCCGAGCGCAGCCAACAGCAAGTTGTAGGGAATATCGCCACTGTTGGCACTCACGACATTCCTTAGTTAGCTGAAGTGTTCCTTCGAGGTCACTAACGAACCTTGAAGGTAAGCCCTACATTATGACGCCCGATATCTGAACCGCAGGGCTGGGTCCAGGCGGACGTTGCTACCTAAGCAGCAAGCGCAAGCTGAGGCTTGGCGTTTATTTATTGTTTCCGGCTCTTTTACGTGGCTCCGGAGACCACGGCTCGCTTCATTCACCTCGACGACTGATGTCGAAACCAATCATCCCCTCGTAGTTACACGACTCATTTAGTCGCGACTCCATCGTACCCGACGTACACCGACGCCGATCAGGAGAATTTTTCCGCGTTGCGCACGGCGCGGGCCATCTCTCTCTCCGCGTCGCGCTTGGCGAGGGCTTGGCGCCGATCTTGCTGTTTCTTTCCTCGGGCGAGAGCCAATTCAACCTTGGCCCGACCGTCTTTAAAGTAGAGCTTGAGGGGGATGATCGTGAGTGGTTGCGTTTGAGTCTGTTCGTGCAGGTCTTTGATCTCGTGACGGTGGACGAGCAACTTGCGTTTTCGATCGGGGTCGTGACTTCCGAATCCGACCGCGAAGGTCCACGGGGGAATGTGCATTTGGAAGAGCCACAACTCACCGTCGTCGATTCGCGCGTACGCATCGGCGATTTGAGCGGTGCCTTCGCGAAGTGATTTGACTTCGGAGCCGGTGAGCATGATCCCGCACTCGATGCTCTCGATGATCTCGTAGTCGTAACGAGCGCGACGGTTGGTGGCGACCACCCGGTCCCCACCGGCGCTCTCGGCCTTGGCCTTGGCGCGTCGTTCCTGGATCTGCTTGGCTCGAGCCATGACCACAGGCTAGACGCCGCCTTGTGCGATTCACGAGGCCTAAGTTGAGTGGATGCTTTCTCTCGAGACGAGTCTTCGCGACAAGATGATTGCGACATGCATTCGTGCCTTGCCCGATGAAGGATGTGGGCTCCTGCTCGGTAGGGCGGGGGGCGATGACGCGGTCGTCGTGGAGGTCGTCGCGAGCGACAACGTCGCGCACTCAGCGAAGTTGTATGAAGTCGACCCCAAGGTGATGCTGCGAACGTTTCGCCGTGCAGACGACGAGGGCCTTGAGGTGCTGGGCGTGTTTCACTCGCACACGCACTCTGAGGCGTTTCCGAGTCCGACCGACGTTCGTCAAGCACCCGACCCGGCGTGGCACTACGTCCTCGTCTCGTTGCGCGACGTGCCGACCGTCGTGCGTAGTTTTCGCATCGTCGGCGACGAGGTTCGTGAGGAATCGGTGTCGAGTCACTAGCGATGAGTGGCCGAGTGCTCGCCGCGAGCCGCGATGGGCCGATCGAACCTCGAAATCAGAGACACCACATCGCCCGAGGTGCCCGCGCGCGCAGCGTTCATGACGGGTTCCGTGCGCAGTTGTGTTGCGAGGGGGACCTGACACGCGAAGGGGTCCCCGCGCTAAAGTTGACGCAGTTAGTCAGGTTTTAGATATTTACCCGAAAGAGACGTCATGTCGGCATTGTTGAGAATCCCCACCGTGCTGCGCCCTGCTATGGGTGGCGCTACCACCCTTCACGTTGAGGGCGACACGATTGGCGACGTCTTGGGACAACTCGGTAAGGAGTATCCCGCGGTCAAGACTCAGTTGTTGAACGACGACGGGAGCCTACACCGCTTCTTGAACGTCTACATCAATGACGACGACGTCCGCTACCTCGGGGGACTGGACGCGCCCGTGAAGAGTGACGACGAGATCACTCTGCTGCCCGCGGTCGCCGGTGGTGTCGCCTAGTGGCGCGTTACGCGTCCGTACTCGAACTCATTGGCGACACGCCCATCGTTGACGTCAGCGCGCTTTCACCAAAATCCAACGTCGCGATTCTGGCGAAGTTGGAGGGCCGCAATCCGGCCGGGTCGGTGAAGGATCGAGTTGCAATCTCACTCGTGGACGCCGCCGAGGCGGACGGCATCCTTATCCCCGGCAAGCCCGATCAGATCTTGATCGAACCGTCCTCCGGGAATACGGGCATCGCGCTCGCGATGGTGTGCCGACTGCGCGGGTATCACTTGAAAGTCGTGTTGCCGTCGAACGTCTCACCTGAGCGGCGCCAACTCCTGCTCGCCTGGGGGGCCGAGATCATCGACTCGCCTGGTACCGAGGGGTCCAACGGCGCCGTTCGATTGGCCCAACGCCTTGCCGACGAGCATTCCGAATGGACCTTTCTCTACCAGTACGCGAACCCCGCGAATCCCGCCGCGCACTATCGCACGACGGGACCAGAGATCTTGCGCGACGTGCCCGAAATCACGCACTTCGTCGCGGGGCTCGGCACGTCGGGGACCTTGATGGGCGTCGGTCGATTCTTGAAGGAAGCCAAGCCGGACGTCCAGGTGTGGGCCGTCGAGCCGCCGAGTGGCGAGATGGTCGACGGTCTTCGAAGTTTGGAGGACGGCTACATCCCTCCGATCTTCATCGACAACCACGGCGCTGACTTGCTCGATCGAAAGGTAGTGGTCCGACCCCGCGAATCGATCGAGTGGACTCGCAAGATGACCGAGGTCGGTCTCTTCGTCGGGCTCTCCTCAGGCGCGATCATGGCGGGCGCCGTCAAGTGCGCGTCGCTCATCGATGACAACGAGAGCGCCACCATCGTGACCATCGTCTGCGATGACGGTTGGAAGTACCTCTCGACGGGTGCCTGGAGTGATGACATTGACGACGTCGTCGATCGGGCGAAGAAGATCATCTACTTCTAATTGGCCCATGAGTTCTCAAGTACCTTGGTTGGGCAGGACGAACAGCCACGAAGGAGTCCCATGTCACCAACCCGCGCCGACGGTCGCGCCACGAATGAAGCGCGACCGCTCTCATTCGAGCGAGACTTCACCGAGATGGCACTCGGTTCGGTGCTCGTGAGTTTCGGACGAACGAGGGTGCTCTGCACCGCGTCCGTCGAAGAGGACGTGCCGCGCTGGCTCAGGGGCACCGGTAAGGGTTGGGTGACGGCGGAGTACTCGATGCTGCCCGGCTCGACGCCCGAAAGGGCCAGTCGAGAAGCCGCCAAGGGGAAGCAGTCGGGTCGGACGCAGGAGATCCAGCGTCTGATTGGCCGATCGCTGCGCACCGTGACCAGATTGGAGTTGCTGGCGGACGTGCAGATCACGGTCGATTGCGACGTCTTGCAGGCCGACGGCGGCACGCGCACCGCGTCAATCTGCGGAGGGTACGTGGCGCTGCATGACGCGATCACCCGGCTCGTCCAGGCGGGCACGATCACCGAGCACGCACTCAGCGACTCGGTCGCGGCGGTGTCGGTCGGCATCATCGACGGTGTGGCGATGTTGGACCTTCCTTACGAGGAGGACTCTCGAGCGGACACCGACATGAACGTGGTGATGACTGGCTCGGGTCGATTCGTCGAAGTCCAGGGCACCGCCGAACTCGTCGCGTTCAGCCGAAGTGAGCTTGATGAGTTACTCGACCTCGCAGCACTCGGCATTGGGCGCATTCACGCCGCCCAGCGCGACGTGTTGAAGGAACCACCGGCGCGACGCTCGAGGTGACCACGTTCGTGCTCGCGACCGCCAACGCAAACAAGGCCGACGAGATGAGAGCGGTAGTGCGAGGGCTGAACATCGAACTACTGGCGCGACCCTCGACGGTGCCCGACGTCGACGAAACCGAGGACACGCTTGAAGGCAACGCCCTGCTCAAGGCGCGGGCGTTGGTCGAGGCAACGGGTCACCCCGCACTCGCCGACGACACGGGCTTGTTCGTCGATGCTCTGATGGGTCGACCGGGTGTTTACAGCGCACGTTACGCCGGCGTGGGCGCGAGCGACGAGGACAACGTGCGAAAACTGCTGAGCGAACTCGACAACGTCCTCGACACCGAGCGGCGGGCGCATTTTCGCACGGTGATCTGTGCGGCGTACGCCGGGGGCGATTTTTTCTGCGTCGAAGGTGTCCTCGAGGGCACGATTGCCCGAAAAGCCCGTGGAGAAAAGGGTTTTGGCTACGACTCCGTTTTCATTCCCGACCTCGATCCCTCACGCACTCTCGCAGAGATGACGAGTGAGGAAAAGAATGCCATTTCGCACCGCGCCCGTGCGTTACGCGCGCTGGCGGACGAACTTGCCGCCAGGTAGGTACGTTCACCCTTTGTTCACCTTTAAGGTGGGGGCGTGAGGACCCAACAGTTGGCCATGTTTCCTTTGGGAATGGTGGTTTTTCCCCACCAAGTCACTGGTCTTTGCATCTTCGAGTCGCGTTACAAGAAGATGCTCGACGACGTCTCATCGTCCAATCAGTTTGGTACCTGTCTCATCGAGCGCGGCCCGGAGGTCGGCGGGGGAGACCAGCGCATGTCGGTGGGCACGATCGTGCAGATCCTCGGGATGCACTCGCTCAGTGACGGCAAGACGTTGATCATGGTCGAAGGGATCTCCTGCGTCGAAGTGGCGACCTGGCTTGACGACGATCCCTACCCGAGGGCGGTCGCGAAGGAGCGATGCTGCGACGACGTCTCGGTCGATGACGTCCTGCTCAAATCAACTGAGTCCGCGGTGCGAGCACTTCGCACGCTACAGAGCGAAGTCATGGCCGACCAATGCGTGAAGAGCAATTGTGAGATGGACGCGGACCCTTGGGTGCGCAGTTGGCAACTGTGCTCGATGACCCCAATGTCGGTGCTCGACCAGTTCAAGGTCCTCAGTTTGAGCAACCCCAACGACCGCCTACGCCTTTTGGCTGAGATCTGCTGTGAGCGTTACGGTGATTATCAGCGAATGTTGGCGACCGACGTCACCTCGCCGCCCTTCGTCTAACGAAGTTCCACCAGATCGACGACGAAGATCAGCGTCTCGCCGGGAGCAATGACGCCGCCTGCGCCTTGCGTGCCGTAGGCCAAGTGGGAGGGAATCACGAGTCGTCGCCGACCACCAACGCGCATCCCGACGACACCCTGGTCCCATCCCTTAATGACGTGTCCGGCACCGAGCGGAAAACTGAACGTGTCGCCTCGATTCCAGGACGCGTCGAACTCCTCACCGCTGGTGACGCCCACGCCCACGTAGTGCACGACGGCGGTGTCGCCCGACTTCGCCTCGTCACCCGTGCCTACGACGATCTCCTCGATGAGCAGGTCGTCGGGTGCGGGTCCGAGATGAGGCTCGACCAGAGGCTTTTCGCTCACGTCGTCAGCTCCTAGTATCGGCGCTCGCGCCCAGCGCCGACGACGCGTACATTGCGCGCCTCGCGACCCTTGGGTCCCGTCGCCTCTTCGAACGTGATCTTTTGGCCCTGGCTCAAGGACTTGAAGCCGTCGCCCACGATGTTGGAGAAGTGGATAAAGAGGTCATCGCCCTTGTCGTCGCTGGCGAACCCAAAACCCTTGGAGTCATTGAAGAAACTGACCACTGCTTCGTTGTTGCGCACTCGCGGGGAGCCCGCACGCGAAGCGAAGCGAGCGTCGTTGCTCGAGAGTCGCTCGCTGGTGCCACGTTCGCTTCGAGCTGTCCTCTCGCCACGAGGCCGCTCGCTGGTGCCGCGCTCGGCACGGGGGCGCTCAGCGAAACCGCGCTCGCTCGTTGTGCGCTCGGCGCGAGGGCGCTCGGTGAGGCTTCGCTCGTTGCGAGGGCTGCGTAACGTGCGAGCCCCGCGTTCGTTGACGTCTCGTTCCGCACGCGCGGGGCGGGCCGCTCGATCGCTAGAGGGCCGTTCTCGTCGCTCGAAGGTCCGCGGCGCACGCTCGACGTGCGTCGACCTCTCGGGTCGAGCCTTCGTTCCGCGGTCATCGAGTCGTTCGGCCGCGACAGCGTCGTCGACGGCACCGAGTCGGATGGCGATCGCGTCTTCACGCGTGTCGATCACCGACGCCAGTCCGAGGGCCTTTTGTAGTCGCTTCACTTGACCGATGACGTCTTCGCCCACGAGCGAGATCACGACTCCCGTCGCGCCTGCGCGGCCGGTGCGGCCGGAACGGTGCAGGTAGTCAGTTGCTTGGGCCGGTGGATCGTAGTGCACCACGACCGGCATGAGGTCGATGTGAATACCGCGTGCGGCGACGTCGGTCGCGACGAGTACGCGAATCTGTCCGCTCTTCACACTTCGTAGCGCGCGTTCGCGTTGTGCCTGCGTGCGGTCACCGTGCAGGGGCACCGCGGAGACGCCGCGCTCCTCGAGTTGACGAGCGAGACGGTCGGCACCGTGCTTGGTACGCGTAAAGAAGATCGCGCGATCGTATTCTTCGACGATGTCGGCGGCGAACTGGGGACGCTGGTCGCGAGGTACGCGCCAGAAGTAGTGATCGACGTCATTGGGTGCTTCTTCGCCGACGACGTCGTGGATCGCTGCATCGTGAGTGAACTCGCGCACGAGTGACTTGACGTCGGGGCCCATGGTTGCTGAAAACAGCATCACGTGGCGGTCCTTGGGTGTCGCGCCCACGATGCGGCGCACTGATGGGAGAAAGCCCATGTCCGCCATACGGTCCGCTTCGTCGACGACGACCGTGGTGATGGACGAAAGATCGAGCGCACCTTGTTCGAGCATGTCCTCGAGGCGTCCAGGGCACGCCACGACGACGTCGACGCCGAAATTCAGGGCCTTTCGAGCGACGTTGTACGAGGTACCGCCGTAGATGCAGATCACGCGCCGACCGCGGTCGTCGGTGAGGTTGGCGAGTTCCTTTTGGACTTGGGCGGCGAGCTCGCGGGTGGGCACGAGGACGAGTCCGAGGGGCTTGCGGGGGCGGGCTTTACCGAGGCGGGCCATGAGGGGAAGGCCGAAGGCAAGGGTTTTCCCCGATCCCGTGACGGCCTTGCCAACGACGTCCCTTCCGGCGAGGGCGTCAGGAAGCGCCGCCTCTTGGATGGGGAAGGCCTCGTTGATCCCGCGGGCGCGCAAGCGTTCGACGAGGTTCGATGGCACGCCGAGGTCGGCGAAGGACATAGACATATGACTCCTACAAGTTGAGATGAGCCCAACTCGAGATGTCACAGTCGAATCGGTCTCCACCGCGAAAGTGCGGCAAAACGATGTCTCCACCTTAGCAGGTGCACAATCATCGAAAATCGGTTCGTGCGGGCGGAGGGACTCGAACCCACACTCCGAAGAACTGGTACCTAAAACCAGCGCGTCTGCCAATTCCGCCACGCCCGCAAGGCTCTCGATTCTACGTGCTGTGCCGAGGTGTGAGGAGGAGACCCATTAGATTGGACGCATGATTAGCTCATCCATGGCAGACAGCTTCGGCGCAAACGACCTCAATCAACGACTGCTTCGCGAGCGCATCGTGTTTCTCGGTTCCCAAGTGGATCAAAACACTGCCAATCGAATTTGTGCGGAGTTGCTACTGCTCGAAGCAGAAGACCGCGACAAGGACATAAGTCTCTACATCAACTCGCCCGGTGGTTCGGTGACCGACGGTCTCGCCATCTATGACACCATGCAATACGTCAATTGCGACATTCGAACGATCTGCGTGGGCATGGCGGCCTCGATGGGTCAGTTCTTGCTGTGCGCGGGCTCACCCGGCAAGCGATTCTCGTTGCCGCACAGCCGTATCTTGATGCACCAGCCCTCGATGGGCGGAATGCAGGGCCAGGCGTCCGACATCGCGATCCAAGCCGAACAGATTGTCTACATGAAGACCCAACTGGCGGAGAGAATCGCCTATCACACGGGCCAGAGCGTGGAGCGAATTGAAGCGGACTCGGACCGTGACCGCTGGTTCACCGCCCAAGAGGCACTCGAATATGGATTCATCGACGCAGTGATTGATCGTTCGGCGCTCCGTCAAGGAGTGTAGTGAGCGACGCCACTTCGGCGAGGATGATTCGAAAGTCCCTCGACGACGCACCGGTTCGCGTGGTCAGCGCGCGTGCCAACCTGCGCACACGACTTCGTAACCTCTGGTCGCGGCGAGAGCTGCTCACGAGTCTGATTTTCTCTGACATCCGCATCAAGTACAAGAATTCGGCGCTCGGCATCTTCTGGTCGATGCTCTCGCCCGCGTTGACGCTGGGCATTTACGACTTGATCTTTTCGGTCATCATCAAGAATGGTTATCCCAACTTCGCGCTCTACTTGTTCTCCGGTCTCATCGTTTGGAACATGTTCATGACGGCGGTGAACCTGGCAACGGGCGTCATCGTCGACCGCGCGGGACTCGTGAAGAAGGTGTCGTTCCCGCGCGAGATTCTCGCGCTCGCGAACGTGGGCGCTTCGGTGGTGTACTTCGTGATCCAACTCGGGGTCTTGTGCATCTTCCTGCTCGCGCTCGGTCACGCACCGGCGTGGGGGTACTTGTGGTTACTGCCGATTTCATTTCTCGCGCTCTATCTTCTGACGGCGTCGGTCGCGATCGTGATGTCCGCCATCACCGTGTACCTGCGTGACATGAAGCACCTCATGGAGGTCTTGTTGCAACTGTGGTTTTGGTTGTCGCCGGTCGTCTACTCATACCAGCACACGATTTCGGCGCGACTCCACGAACACGGCTTGACCTGGGTGTACTTCCTCAATCCCATTACGCCAATCATGATGACCTTTCAGCGGATCTTCTACGTCAAGACCACGGTGCTCTCGACGGTCCCTCCGCACCCGGTGTTGCACATTCTTCCCAATTGGACGGCGTCGTCGTACCTCTCGATGAACCTCACGTTGCTCGGGATCATGGTGCTGCTCTTTCTTTCGTCGCTGATGATTTTCGGGCGACTCGAAGGAAACTTTGAGTCGGAGTTGTAATGACGATTGTCATCGACGTCGAGAACGTCTCGAAGCAATTCAAGATTCACCACGAACGAAGTCAATCCCTTAAGGAGCGTCTCCTCCATCCAAAATCCGGATCCACGGAGGTCTTCGACGCGCTCAAGGGCGTTAGCTTTCGCGTCTCGACCAATGAGACCGTCGGCATCCTTGGTCACAATGGTTCCGGGAAGTCAACGCTCCTCAAATGCATATGTGGCGTGCTGCAGCCCACCTCGGGCGAAATTCGCCTGCGTGGAAACCTCGCGGCGCTCCTGGAACTCGGAGCGGGCTTCCAGACCGAACTCTCCGGGCGTGACAACGTCTATCTCTACGGCGCCATGCTCGGGCTGTCCAAGCGCCACGTTGACGCCATCTTTGATAACATCGTCGCCTTCAGCGAGATCGAGCACTTCATCGACACGCAGGTGAAGTTTTACTCGAGCGGCATGTACGTGCGACTCGCCTTCGCGGTCGCGGTGAACGTCGATCCCGACATCTTGGTTGTCGATGAAGTGCTCGCGGTTGGCGACGAGCGATTTCAGGCGAAATGCGTCGACAAGATTCGCACGTTCCAAGAAGAAGGTCGCTCGATCTTGCTCGTCACGCACCAGGCCGACCAGGTGCGTGCCCTCTGTGACCGCGCAATCGTCCTCGATGGTGGTCTGATGATTGCTAATGGTTCGGTACAGGATTCGTTGCGGATCTTTCGCGAACACCTCCTCGAAGACGCTGTCCTGCACGACCGCATTGGTCATCAAGCCGACGTCGCCATTGAGTCGATCACGACGCCATCGGGATCCTTCGACGTGCGAAGTGGGGCGGCGATGCACTTCGACGTGAACATTTCCTCGCACACTGCCTACAGCGGCAACTTCGTGATGGAGATCTTCACGCGCGGCGGGCTCTTGGTCAGTCGCAGCGACTCGCAGGCTTCCCCGGTCAACCTCACTCCGGGGTTGAATCAAGTCGGCGTCGATCTCGCGCAGATTCCCCTGCTCGACGGCGTCTACGACGTCAACGTGGGCGTAGTCGATCACCACGGAACGGTGATCGCCTGGAAGGAACAAGCAGCGTCGATCCAGGTCACCTACAACGGTCGCGAAGGCGGCATCGTCGAACTGGGCGCTTCAATCCGCCAGCTTTAGTTACTGGTGCGCGTCCTTGAGGCGCGGATACTTTCGAAGTGCCCCCACGGCGCCGAGTTTGCCAACGTTGAAGGGATGGGTCGCGCCGCTCAAGAGACGTCGGTCGCCACGCGAATTCCCGTAGGCGTAGATGACGGGTTCGGCTTCGTAGTCCCGCTCGCTGATCCATTCGTTGAGCCGTCGGATCTTCTCGGTGCCCCGACAATTTCGACCGAGGTAGCTGCCCGCGAGCTTTCCTCGCGCGTCCACCGCGAGTCGAGTGCCAATCGCTCCCGTCGCGCCGAGGGCGTCGGCGACGACTTCGACGTAAATCTGTGGCGACGCCGAGACGATCACGACGTCGTGGCCCTGCTCGAGGTGCCACGCGAGGCGCTCGAGCACGACGGTTCGCCCTGCGCGCTCGAGGTGCGAAAGGGCGAAGGTCCGCGATTCGTCACGTACTTCGTCGAGGTCGCGACCCGTGAGGAGCTTTTGGAACAGGCGCTCTTTTGCTTGGTCCGCCCACTTGCCGCTGCGTAGTGCCCCCACGCCGAGAGCGACGCTGAGCGGGAGCGCCGCAGCCAATACTGCGCGAGTACCGGCGATGAAGCGCAGCCATCGCCATACGCTGCCACCCTCGGTGAGTGAACCGTCGAGGTCGAAGGCGGCGACGACAAGGGACGAGGTTTCCATCACCCCAGTCTCACAGGCGTGATGTCGACGCGAGGCCTAATTCCTATAAATCAAATGGAGATTTGTAGGAATCAAAACTTTTGTGGCTAAAGTGGTGGGGTTCAGTCAAGGGACTGACGTACGCACGCTGAAGGAGCAAACACATGGCGATCCGCCTTGGTGACGTGGCCCCGGACTTTACCGCCGAGACCACCGAAGGAACAATTAATTTTCACGAATGGCTCGGCGACAGCTGGGGAATCCTCTTCTCGCACCCCAAGGATTTCACTCCGGTGTGCACGACCGAGCTCGGTGGTTTCGCCGCTCGCAAGGGTGACTTTGACAAGCGCAACACCAAAATCATCGGCGTTTCGGTGGACGACGTCGCGTCGCACGAGAAGTGGAAGGCCGACATCAAAGAAACCCAAGGCACCGCGCTGAATTTTCCCCTCATCGGTGACGAGAATCACAAGGTCGCGGACCTCTACGACATGATCCACCCGAACGCGAACGACACGTTGACGGTGCGTAGCGTCTTCATCATCGGCCCGGACAAGAAGGTAAAGCTCACGCTGACCTACCCGGCGTCGACGGGACGCAACATCGACGAAATAGTGCGCGTGCTCGACTCGCTGCAGTTGACGAAGGACTACTCCGTCGCGACGCCGGTCAATTGGGTCGACGGCGGTGACGTGATCATCGTCAACTCCATCACCGACGAAGAGGCGAAGACCAAGTTCCCTAAGGGCTTCAAGAAGCTAAAGGACTATCTGCGCGTCACGCCGCAGCCCAACAAGTAATCACGAGTCAGTTTCAACGACGCGGCCACCTTTTGGTGGCCGCGTCGTTGTTGCGAGTAGGGTGCGCTCGAGGAGAATGACCACCATGACGACAACCTTCAGTTTCGCGGGACGTACGGTGCGTCGCCTGGGTTTTGGTGCGATGCGCATCACCGGTCCGGGGGTGTGGGGTTATCCCGAGGACCGCGCCGAGGCGCTGGCCGTGCTTCGTCGTTGCGTGGAGTTGGGCGTGGACTTCATCGACACTGCCGATTCGTATGGTCCCTACGTCTCCGAAGAGTTGATCCACGAGGCGTTGCACCCCTATAAGCACGTGACGATCGCGACGAAGGCGGGACTCCTACGTATGGGTCCTGACGTGTGGTCACCCTGTGGACGACCGGAGTATCTGCGTCAAGAATGTGAGATGTCACTTCGTCGCCTCGGGCAAGAGTCACTGGACTTGTTTCAGTTGCACCGAGTCGATCCGAGTGTTGACGCGGACGAACAGTACGGTCTCTTGAAACTCTTGCTCGACGAGGGCAAAGTAAGGGCCGTCGGACTCTCCGAAGTGACCGTTGATCAGGTAAAAGCGGCACGCGAGATCGTCGAGATCTCCACCGTGCAGAATCTGTACAACGTCGCCAATCGCCAGAGCGAGGACGTCCTCGATTACTGCGAGCGCGAGGGCATCGGGTTCATTCCCTGGTTTCCCGTGGCGCGCGGCGCCTTGGCGCGTAGTGGTGGTCCGCTCGATCAACTCGCCGCGCAACGTGGCGTCAGCGTGGCCCAGTTGTCACTCGCGTGGCTGCTGCATCGTTCCGAAGTGATGATGCCAATTCCTGGTACCTCGAGCGTTGTGCACCTCGAGGAGAATTGTGGCGCCAGTGACGTCGTGCTCGACGAGACGACCTTCGAAGCAATCAGCGCCCTCGTCTAGGACTTGAGCATCTGTTCTTGAAGCGAGTCGCGAAGTTCGCGTTTAAGGACCTTGCCTTGCGGATTGCGCGGCAGTGCCAGGGTGCGGAAAAAGATTCGCGTCGGTACTTCAAACTGCGCGAGGCGCTGGCCCACGTGGCGCATGATCTCATCGGCGTCGACGACGCGTCCGGGTCGCAGCACGATGACGGCGGCGACCTCCTCGCCGAGCGTCGGGTGCGCGACACCGACGACCGCGCAGTCGGCGACGTCTGGATGTTCGAAGATGGCGGCTTCGACGATAACCGAATAGACGTTCTCGCCACCGCGGATGATCATGTCCTTCGCCCGGTCCACGATGTAGATGAAACCGTCTTCGTCGATGCGCGCGACGTCACCGGTGTGGAGCCATCCATTCGTGAAGGATTTGGCCGTCGCTTCGGGTTTGTGCCAGTAGCCGCGCACGACGTTGGGTCCCTTGATCCACAACTCGCCCACGACGTCGGGTCCCTTCGCGAGGTCGTCTCCCGGCTCGAGACCTTCGTAGTCCTCGGGCACGATGGCGACGTCACACACCGGCACCGCGATGCCACAACTCGTGGGACGCGCCACGTAGTCCGGTCCGATGTTCATGCACACCGCCGCCGACGTCTCGGTGAGTCCGTAGCCGTTGCCGGGCTGCCCTACGGGAAAGGCCGCTTGTATGCGTCGCACCAGTTCGGGTGGGGCGGGGGCGCCGCCATAGGACACTGATCGAACGCTCGACGTGTCGAACTTCTTGAAGTCGGGGTGATCGAGGATTTGCATCGCGATGGTGGGCACGCCGCCGATGTTGGTCAATCGCTCGGCTTCAATCAACGCCAGCGCTTTGCCCGCGTCGAAGTGATGCATCATGACTAACTTTCCGCCCGAGGCAGTGTTGGTAATCATCGTCGCGAGGCAACCGGTCGCGTGAAAGAGCGGCACGTTGAGCAAACTGGCGTTGGGAATGCTCGCGCCGTGTTCGTCGAGGTTCCCGGTGCCAAAACGCAGCGTCGCTCGTTGACCGATGAAGAAGAGACTCATCAGGTTGGTGACGGCGTTGCGATGCGTACCCACCGCCCCCTTGGGTTTGCCGGTCGTGCCCGAGGTGTAGAACATCGTGGCGTCGTCCTCGGGCACAATCTCTACGTCGGGCAACGCGGCGCTCGGATCGACCTTGCCCAGGAACTGCTCGTAACCGAGTAGTTGAATCCTCGAATGTTTCTTGTCAACGTGCGCCGGGCGTTTGGGTTCGTCGCTGATGACGATGATGGTCTTGAGGTCGGGCAAGTGATCGAGTTGTTTGAACAGTCGCTCGAGTCGCTCTTCGTCCACGAAGAGCACCGTGCTGCCCGAGTCGGTGAGTCCATAGGCGAGTTCCTCACTCGTCCACCAGGCGTTGAGCGGCACCACGACGGCACCGGTGACCATGGCGCCCCAGAACGCGCAAATCCACTGGGGAAGGTTGCGTGACGCAATCGCGACGCGGTCGCCCTTGGTCACGCCGAGCTTGAGGAGACCTTCGGCGAGGGTGGCCGCGATGCGGTAGTGCTGCTCGAACGTGATGCGCTGGTCCTCATAGACGAGGAAATCGCGCGCGGCGTGCACCAGGGAAAGGTCGAGGATTTGGCGAAGATTCGCCGGCGCGTGTTTCCACACGCGCACGTCGACGCCGTTGATCGAGGCCACTTCGGTCTCGAACATCTGCCCGGGCGCGGTCATCTGGGCGGTCGCTTCGGTGATCGAAAGTGGTGTTTCAGTCATGATGAGCGACGTTACCCGCTGGTGAGCGCTGGA
Organism: Candidatus Saccharibacteria bacterium CG_4_10_14_0_2_um_filter_52_9; assembly: GCA_903970515.1. Classification (GTDB taxonomy): domain Bacteria; phylum Actinomycetota; class Acidimicrobiia; order Acidimicrobiales; family RAAP-2; genus RAAP-2. The sequence goes on along the minus strand of CAJCJA010000036.1, from coordinate 49,465 downwards.
GGGAAAAGGGTTTGGCGATAGTGGACCAATTCGGCAATGGATTCACGGATATCGTCAAGGGCTCGGTGCGTGCTGGTCTTTTCCTGCAGCGATTCGAGCACCTCGGGATGCCAGCGTCGCGCCAACTCCTTGATCGTCGAGACATCGACATTGCGGTAGTGAAAGAACGATTCGAGCGCAGGCATGTACTCCTGAAGAAACCGACGGTCGGTGCCGATCGAATTGCCGCACAACGGTACCGTACGTTTCTCGCTGATGTGCGATTGGAGAAACGCGAGCGTCTGAGCTTCCGCGTCGGCGCAGGTGATCGTCGACAACTTCACGGCGTCGATCAAACCCGACGTGGTGTGCATCTCAATGACGACGTTTTCCATTTGCTCCATCTGCGCTGGCGTAGCGTGAATCACGAGGTCCGGTCCTTCGGCGATGACGTTGAGGTCATCGTCCGTCAGCAACGTCGCGATTTCGATGATGACATGACGCTTTGGTTCGAGCCCAGTCATCTCAAGGTCCATCCACGCGAGCACAAAGCGACACTAGCCAATCCAAGTCGTGAACACGTAAGGCCGAGGTAGCCTTCGCCGTATGGAAATACTTGCTCGGGTGTTGCACCCTGACGCGGTGTTGCCTCGCTACGCCAACGACGGCGACGTCGGTTGCGACTTGGTGGCAGTGGAGTCGTGCACGTTGGCCCCGCGTGGCGGGCGTGCGACGGTGGGTACGGGCATCAGCGTTGCGATTCCGTCGGGTCACGGCGGGTTCGTTTTGCCTCGAAGTGGCCTCGCCTCCAAGCACGGTGTCACGTGCGTCAACGCTCCGGGGTTGATCGATCCGGGGTACCGAGGTGAGGTGAAGGTGGCCTTGGTCAATCTCGATCCCGATCGCGAATACCTCGTCCACAAGGGGGACCGCGTCGCCCAACTCGTCGTGTTGCCGATCGACGCATTGTCCTTCGTGGTTGTTGAGGACCTACCCGACGCCACACGTGGTGACGGAGGATTTGGGAGCACGGGACGATGAACGAGTATCTCGATCCGCTCGATAGCGCCTTCATCTTGTTAGAGACGCCCGGCACCGCCATGAACATTGGCGCGGTGATCGAGCTCGAAGTCGGGGACGAGAGTGATCCCGAACAACTTTTCAATTTGATTTCGTCCAACATCGCGGCTCGAATCCACGAGATTCCCGTCCTCACGAAACGGATCGTCCGTGCTCCCTTCGACATGACGTGGCCAATTCTCGTGCCCGACAAGAACTTTGATTTCGCCAAGCACGTGCTACGCGTGGCGCTACCGGCGCCGGGAACGTCGGCGCAGTTCGATCAATTGATCTCCCAGTTCCTGTCCCAGCAACTCCCGGCGAAGCGACCGCTTTGGCAATTGCTCGTCATCGAAGGTCTCGAGGATGGTCGAACAGCACTCGCGCTCAAGGTCCATCACGCGCTCGCCGACGGCGTCTCGGGTGCTGAGACCTTCGCGAGTCTCTTTGACATCTCGCCCGAGGTTCGAGCACCGGCGCCGCACGCCGACGAGCCCGACGACGGGCCCTTCATTGGAAGTTCATTCGGGATCATGCGCGCGGCGTTCGCCCAAGTGCGTGAACGTCCAATGTTGCCACTCGAGAACGTGCGTTCCTGGGCGACGAGACTGTACGAAATCGGCCGAGCACTTGTGCGCGTCGTGGTGATCCGTCGCAAGAAGAGCATGACCCCCGATCAGCCGACGATTTTTCAGGCGAAGCGTTGTTCACTCAACGCGTCGCCGGGCGTGGAAAAGGAATACCACCGACTTCGCGTGTCGCTCGTGGACGCGAAGAAGGCGGCGAAGGCTCACGGGGCTTCGGTGACCGACTTCGTTATGGCAACGACGTCGGGTGCGCTGCGTCGATTATTCGATGATCGTGGTGAGACGCCGAAGAAGGACATCATTGCGTTCGTGCCCATCAATGTTCGAGGCGAAGGTTCCGCCTCGGAGCTCGGTAATCAGATCTCGGGCATGTTGGTGCCACTTCACATCGACATCAGTGATCCGCTCGAGCGAATGCGCGCCATCGCGTCGGACTCGGCCAAGACCGTCGGCGTGCAACGTGAGAAGCGTGCGAAGATCTTCCAAGACGTTCCTCGAGTCCTGGGGCCGGCCGTAATTTCCCTCGGCGGAAAGATGGTCTCTGCGTTTAGCCTCTTTGATCGAATCCCGCCAATGGCCAATCTGATGGTGTCCTCGGTTCCTGGTCCTCCCATTCCGCTGTGGCTGAGCGGGCATCGGGTCGCGTCCGCGGCGCCCGTAGGTCCCCTCTTTGGCACGTTCTCGCTCAATATCACGGTCCTAGGATTCGAAGAGCACTTGGAGTTCGGATTGCTCGGTTGTGCCGACACGATGCCCGATCTGGCCTCACTTCGAGACTATTTGCTCGAGGAGGCGACGACGTTGATCGCGCGCTCGGCGCAATGACGTCGGTTCGTCGAGCAAAAGAAACTCCGCTATTATTGATTTTCACGCGGACGTAGCTCAGTTGGTAGAGCGCGACCTTGCCAAGGTCGAGGTCGCCGGTTCGAGCCCGGTCGTCCGCTCCAGTGTGGCGAGATGCGTTCGCCCTCCTGTCGGCTCGTTAGGTGCGTGTTCGTGAAGCCGGTTGGAATCTGACACCGGCGGTCTCATCGACGCGGGCCAGCAACTTGCTACACGGTGGCTCGAATCGTTCGGCGAATGCCACCGACGCCTCGTCGCCGAGCAGCTGCCACGGCAAGGCGGTGAGTCGGTCGGTTTCGTCTTCAATGTGTTGGCGCAGCGCCAGCGCGTCCGAGGTGACGACGCGATTATTCGCGAGTCCTTTGGATTCGAGCCTTCGCCACGCCACGTCGATGGAGGTGGGGGAATTCCCCCGCGAGAGCGAAAGCCAGTCGGCGTCGTATCCCAGCCACGCGTTGTGCAAAATTGAGGCTTCGCCGCCACTCAGACCGTGGGCGGCGACAAGTGCCCAGTGAGTATCGCCCCTCCATTCACGTAGGAAGTTGACCGCGTGCCACGCCCGCAACACCTCGTCGTGAGGTAGTGGCAGCGTGAGGTGACTCGCCACGAAGGGGCGTCCGGTGAGAGGAAGTTGTGCAATCACCTCCCAGAGTCGTGGCCCAAAATCGCGCAGGGCGTCGAGCATGTCGGGCGCGTACTCGTGCAGACCCTCGAGGACGGCGTCATTTCGGTCGCGCCACACGTCGAGGAATTGGTCGCTTGAGCTCAGTCGCTCAAAGACATAGCGAACTCCCTCCTCGGAAATGGATCCGAGCGCCGCGATCACGGCATCGGGACCCGCACCCGCGAAGGGTGCCGAGCGTGCGGCGATGTAACCCAGTCCCGCGGGGAGGCCACGCGCGCCGTATCGTCGCACCGCTCCTGGATCCCAGAAGATCCATCCGATCGTGGTTTGGACGCTGCGTGCGTTTCGCTGACTGACGAGCGTCCAGTCGCCCTCAGTTCTCATCATCACGTCCCAAAGTTATCGGTGCCTTTCCATCGGCACGTGTCAACGACAGTGAATAGTGTTTGTGCGAAGGGGGTTCCGTGGTCCATCCTGCTCTCGAACCATTCGTGCGCGCGGTACAAGAGATTCCACCTCCTCACCCCTCGACCCAAGACATTGCCGAGCGGCGCGTGGCCTACCGCGAACTCGCCCAAGGATTGCGAGGCGAACTCGACGAGATGGACGACATCGTTGACGTGGGCGTTGCGCTGGACGGTCGAACTCTTCGCACGCGACTGTACGTGCCGCCCGGCGACGAGAAGACCGCACTGGTGCTGTACTTTCATGGCGGCTCGTTCGTAGTGGGCGACCTGGAGACGCATGACTGGCTGTGCCGTCGACTCGCTACCGATACCAAGATGCGCCTTCTCGCGGTGGAGTACCGACTCGCCCCCGAACACGTTTTTCCCGCGGGCATCGACGATGCGATCGCAATGCTTCGCTACGTGTCCTCGCATCTGAGCGACTTCGCGCCCGACGGCGCAGAACTGCTCGTGATGGGCGACTCCGCGGGCGCAACGCTCGCCGCCGTGGCGTCGGCACTCACGAGGAGCGAGGGTCTGGACCTCGCCGCGCAAGTGTTGATCTATCCCACGATGGGCCCCGAACTCGTCACGGACTCGGCGAATCGCTACGGCGTTGGCTACATGCTCGACCTCGAGCATCTGCGCTATGACTACACGCAGTATCTCGGCGTCACCATTGATCACACCGACCCACGCGTCACGCCTCTCATGTTCGAAGACTTAAGTGGCGCGCCGCCCGCCATCGTGGTCGTCGCCGAGTGCGATCCCCTGCGCGACGAGGGCCTCGCCTACGCGGGACTTCTTGAGCACTTTGGTGTTCGAGTCGAGATCCTCGAAGCCGAAGGCATGATTCACGGATTTCTGCGCTTGGGCGGCCTGGTTCCCGAAGCGATGCAAATCGTCGACGATTTGGCCGAGCACATGCATCACTTCGTGGAGCACGCCTCAGCGTGAACGTCCTTTTCATCACCCTCGATCAATTTCGCGGCGACTCGTACGGCGCTGCCGGTCACTCGCTCGTCACGACGCCGACGCTCGATCGCATCGCCTCCGAAGGGGTGCGTCTCGAGCGACACTTCTCCCAAGCTGCACCGTGCGCACCGGGACGAGCCGCGTTGTACACCGGCACCTATCAGATGAACAACCGCGTCGTCGCGAACGGCACCCCGCTTGACGCGGAGTTCTCCAACGTGGCGAAAGTGGCTCGCGAGGCGGGTTATGACCCGACGCTCTTTGGTTACACCGACCAAGGATTGGACCCTCGGCGCGCGACGGGCTTGGACGATCCGCGACTCGACAACTACGACGGCATCCTGCCGGGATTCTCGGTGGGACTCTACTTGCCCGAGAGTCAGGCGGGTTGGATTCATTACCTTCGCCAAAAGGGCTACCAAGTGGAAAGTGGCTGGGCGCCCGCGTTACGCGGCGAACCTTCGCGACCGGCCGAGGACTCGCTCAGCGGGTTCCTGACCACTCGATTCGTCCAGTGGCTCGCCCATCAAGAGGGGGGATGGTTCGCTCATCTCAGCTATCTGCGACCACATCCGCCCTACGCTGCGGCCGGCCACTTCGCTTCGATGTATGACCCCGACGACGTCGAGTTGCCCATTGCGCCCGTTGAAAAAGTGCATCGTCATCCGATCCACGACATCGCGATGTCGGTGCACGCGAGCGCTGCACCCACTCTGGAAGCCGACATGCGCGTACTGCGCGCGCAGTACTACGGCATGATCTCGGAGATCGATTTCCAACTCGGTCGCGTCGTTGACGCCATCGAGCAACGCGGCGAGTGGGACGATACCTTGGTCGTCGTCACCTCCGATCACGGTGAACAGCTTGGCGATCACGGGCTGATCGAAAAGCTCGGCTTCTTTCCGCAGAGTTACCATGTACTTGGTCTGTGGCGCGATCCTCGTTCGACCAACAACGGTGCGAGCGTGCACGAGTTCACCGAGAACGTGGACTTGCTGCCAACCTTGTGCGAGGCGATCGGTGTCGGCGTGCCTTCACAATGCGACGGTGCGTCGTTGTCCGCGTTGCTTCGAGGTGAGCGTGTTGCGTGGCGAGCGTATGCGCACTACGAGTGGGATTACCGGACGTACTGGATCAACGACGCGACACCTCACGACGAAGTCGATCGCAATCTCTCACGTCAGAATTTGGCCGTGTCCGTAGGTGAGGACGCCGCCTACGTGCAATTCGGTGATGGATCGTTCAAGTGCTTTGACCTCGCCGCAGATCCCACGTGGCGAAGCGAATGTCGTGATTCGACTCGAGTGCTCGAGATCGCCCAGGAGCAACTGGTGTGGCGCCAGGAATTTCTGCGACGCGAGTACACCGATATGCTGTTGCGACCGAGTCGGCCGGGACGTTGGCCCGCTGAGTTCCTACTCGTGTGAGTTCGCGATGCCGCGTTCGACTCCCCGCACGAAATCGATGAAGGTCTCGTCACGATCGGCGGCGAAGTTGATGTCGAGCATTTCCAATGAGACGAAGCCATGACAGGTCGACCACAACATCTGGGCGGCGTCGACGGTGTCGTAGTCGCTGAAGATACCCACACTTTGGGCCGACTTGACGAGTCGCACGAGGGTTTGGAACGTCTCGAGCGCCACGGCCGCCGCCGACGCAGAGGGTGTGAAACCAATGAAGCGATGCATGAACATCACGGTGTAGTGCGAGCGATGTGTCAGGGCGAACCGGCGATACGCGTGGGCGGTGTCGAAGAGTTTGTTGTTGGGATTTATCGACGTGACTTCGAGTTCACGACGCAGCATCGTGAAGCCTTCGATCCAAATCGCCTCCAACAGCCCGTCTTTGCCGTCGAAGTGGTTGTAGATGGCCATGGGTGCCACCTCGGCGCGTCGAGCAATCGCGCGGATCGTGAAGCCCTCGGGACCCGACTCGCTCAAGATCTGGAGCGCGGCGGCCATCAATTCGGGCTGGATCATTTGCGACGGGGTGCGCTGGGTTCGACTCGCCATTTGACTGAGTATAGAACATTGTTCTACAGTAATGGAACGTTGTTCTAGAGGGGGGGGGTGGGATGACCGACGCCACGCACGAACGTCGATGGTTGATTCTGGGCGTCTTGTGCGTCGCGGTATTGCTTGTCGCCGTGGACAACACCATCGTCAACGTCGCGTTGCCGACACTTTCGAAACAACTGCACGCGACGAATTCCGATTTGCAGTGGATCGTCGACGGTTATTCGCTGCCCTTCGCGAGTCTCCTGCTCGCGGGCGGGGGAGTGTCGGACCGCTTCGGGCGAAAGCGCGTGATGCAGATTGCGCTGCTCTTCTTTGGCATCTTCTCGTTTCTGGCGGCTCGCTCGAACAACATTTCGTCACTGTTGACCGCGCGTGCGCTCATGGGCGCCGCCGCCGCCTTCATCTTTCCCGCCACGTTGTCATTGCTGACGACGGCGTTCCGCGATTCGGCCGAGCGCGCCAAGGCCTTCGGCGTCTGGGGAGCGACCGTCGGCGTCGCCATCGCGATCGGACCGATCATCGGCGGTGAGCTCATTACGCACTTTTGGTACGGGTCCATCTTTCTCGTGAACCTGCCGATTGTCGTCGTCGCGTTCGTTGCGTGTCAGTTGGTGGTACCCGAATCGAAGAGTCCGCGCATCCGACGATTTGATGTGGTGGGTCTCGCCTTAGGGACCGGATGCGTGACGTTGCTCGTCCTCGCGATCATCCAGGGTCCCGATTGGAGTTGGACGAGTGCGTCGACGGTGGCGCTCTTCGTCATCTCGGCGATCTTGCTCGTGATGTTCATACGCTACGAGCTTCGCCGGGACGGGCCGCTACTGGACGTGCGCGTGTTTCGCAATCGTTCGTTCTCGGCGGGCGCGGGTTCAATCGCGACGAGCTTCTTCTGCCTCTTTGGCTTCATCTTTCTCGTGACGCAGTACTTCCAACTGATCCACGGCTACTCCGCCTTGTCGGCAGGCGTGCATACGCTGCCGTTCGCGATCGTCACAATGATCTTCACGCCGCTGGGGGCGGTGGCGGCGCTGCGCATTGGCACTCGCTACGTCGTGAGTGCAGGCTTCGTCATCATGGCGGCGGCGTTGTTGTGGATGACCTCGATTGGTGCCCACTCCGCCTATTTTGGACCAGTCATCGGGGCCATGATCGTGCTCGCACTGGGTTTCTCTCTTATTGGCGCGCCGTCCACGGCGGCGATCATGGGATCGTTGACGCCCGAACAATTGGGTGCCGGGGCGGCGGTCAACGAAACGACGAGAGAGATGGGCGGCACGCTCGGTGTCGCCGTGGTGGGCTCGGTCTTCTCGTCGATCTTCGCTCCGCAGATCCGCCACGCGTTCCTTCATCTGGGTCTCAGTCACGCACAGCTAAAACTCGCGGAGGGTTCGATGCAGGGGTCAAGGGCGATCCTCGCGCACGTGCCACCCGCGACGCCCGGCCACGCCGGCTTGGTCCACGGCGTCGTCACGGCATTCATGGACGGTTTCCATCGGGGTTGCCTCGTCGCGGGCGTCGTGGCGTTGATGGTGGGTGTCGTGGTCTATGGTTCGCTTCCGCGTCACGTGCTTCGCACCGACGAAATGGTGCGCTCGTAGGTCAATTCACGCGCACGTTACGAACTCGACCCGGCGGCGTCACAATTTCTGGTATCAATGGAATCCGTACGCCAGCGGTGGCGAGCAATGACGAAGGAGTCTTCATGGTGCGATTTAACCGGACGCGTCGAGCACTGGTGCTGAGCGGGGTCACTTCCCTCGTGCTCGCGTCGACGCTGGTTGCCGGATCCGCGGGAGCGAGCGGCATCACCGGCACGTACAGCGCGAGTGACGCGAAGTTGGTGCCGTCGAGTTTGGCGACTACGACTCTGCAGGTGGCGACCGACGCCACCTATCCACCGGACGAATCAATGAACGGCACGACGATGGTGGGCTTCGACGTCGATTTGATCAAGGCCATTGGCACCACGTTGGGCGTCAAGGTCAACGAGAACAACGTCACCTTCGACAGCATCATCGGCGGTATCAAGGCCGGTAAGTACGTCATTGGCAACTCGTCGTTCACCGACACGAAGGCGCGCGAAGCGCAGGTGAATTTCGTGGACTACTTTCAAGCGGGCGAAGCCGTCTACGCGAAGAGCACGTCGAGCGTGAAGTTCAAGGGCCTGCCAAGTCTGTGTGGACTCAGCGTTGCCGTTGAGACCGGCACCACCGAACAGTCCGATGCCGTGAACACGAAAAAGACGTGTCCATCGTCCAAGCCCCTGACCGTGTTGGCCTACCCGACACAGACGAGTGCCAATCTCGCGGTGTCGTCGGGGCGCGCGCAACTCGGTTTCCTCGACAGCCAGGTCGCGGGCTTCGTCGTCTCGCAGTCACACGGCGCATTCAAACTGGTGGGTAGCGCCATTGAGGTTGCGCCGTACGGTATCGCGACGCCGAAGACTCCCAATGGTTTGGCGCTCGCCAAGGCCATCGAGGCGGCCGTGAAGACGCTTATTGCGAACGGCACCTACCTCGCGATCCTCAGCAAATGGGGCGTCACCGCGGGCGCCCTGCCGCTGTCGAAGATTGAATTGAATGGGGCGATCTCCTAAGCCGCACTGGATCGTCAGCTCATGACTCCACACGGGGACGACAGCATCAAGGTCGTCCCCGTTCGTCATTATGGTCAGTGGATCGGTGTCGCGGTCCTCGGACTGTTCCTCGCGATGCTCTTTCACACCTTGTTCATCCGTGTCGCGAGCGCCAAGGTCACATGCAAGGTAGCGAGCGTGGCGGCCACGTGTCATCACGTCATGGTGTGGCGCTACAGCTGGAACATCGTTGGTCACTACTTCTTCACGTCGGAGATCTTGCACGGTCTGCGCATCACCTTGGAGTTGACGGTCATCGCGATGGTGATCGGCATCGCGTTGGGTCTGTTGATTGCGGTGATGCGCATGTCGAGGAACAGGCTGCTCTCGACGGTGGCGTTCGCCTACACTTGGTTCTTTCGAGGCACACCCGTTTTCGTGCAACTCTTCTTCTGGAGTTTCCTGGGTGCCGTCTATCCTCGCTTGACTCTTGGCATTCCGTTCACGCACGTCACGTACGCGCACATCAATGTGAACACGTCATTCACTATCTTCGATGCGTGCGCGCTCGGGCTCGGGCTCAACGAGGGTGCCTACATGTCCGAGATAGCACGCGCGGGACTCATCTCGGTCGACGAGGGCCAGATCGAAGCCGCGACGTCGCTCGGGATGACACGGCGCCAAACGCTGCGACTGGTGACGATACCCCAAGCGATGCGCGTCATCATCCCTCCCACGGGTAACGAGGTGATCTCGATGTTGAAGACGACCTCGCTCGCGAGTGCCGTTGGGCTGATCGAACTCCTCGGGGCGGCGACGAACATCTACTCCGCCAACTACGAAATAATCCCGCTGCTTATCGTGGCGAGTCTCTGGTTCTTGGTCGTGACGACCATCTTGTCGATCGGCCAGTTCTATCTCGAACGACGCTTCGCCCGAGGGGCGTTGCGTACTCCTCCACCGACGCCGATACAGCGCCTGCGGGGTGACGTGCGTGGTGTTGCGTCGAAGTTTCGAACTCGACGAGGGTTGGGGGCGCCGGCATGAGTGAACCGATGGTGAAGGTACGTGACGTGCGAAAGTCCTATAACGGGATCGAAGTGCTGAAGGGCGTGGACCTACACGTCGCCCGTGGCGAGGTGACCTGTTTGATCGGTCCGTCGGGATCGGGCAAGAGTACGTTGCTTCGTTGTATTAATCACCTCGAAAAGCACGACAGTGGTGAGTTACGGGTCGACGGCGAGCTCGTGGGATACGAGGCACGAAACGGGAAGCTCTACGAGCTCACGGACAAGCGAGTGTGTGAGAACCGATCGCGCATCGGCATGGTGTTCCAACGTTTCAACCTCTTCCAACACTTGAACGTGTTGGACAACGTCACGATTGGGCAGATGAAGGTGCGTGGCACGAGCCGCGAGGACGCGAACAACAAGGCGCGTGAGTTACTGGCGCGAGTGGGGTTAAAGGACAAGGAGAAGAACTACCCGAGCCAATTGTCCGGCGGTCAACAGCAACGAGTCGCGATCGCGCGGGCCCTCGCGATGGATCCGAAACTGATGTTGTTCGATGAACCCACCTCAGCCCTCGACCCCGAATTGGTGGGTGAAGTGCTCGAAGTGATGAAGGACCTCGCTCGAAGCGGGATGACCATGATCGTCGTAACCCACGAGATTGGTTTCGCGCGCGAGGTCGCCAACACGGTGTACTTCTTGGACGGCGGAGTCATCGAAGAGTCCGGCGATCCTCGCACGATCCTCGTCACGCCCTCGTCGGATCGATTAAAGAACTTCCTCTCCAAAGTTCTCTAGTCGCGCGGTGTCGCCACTATCGAGTGGCTCGCCCTAGGAATGTACGCGAAACACGTCACCATCGAAGGTGTTTCGTGTCGCGAATTCCTCTACCGGTCGTCGTCGCAGTCGTGTGGGTTGGTGGAGGGGAACCCCGAGGGCGACCAATGCCGCGATGGCGAAGGTGTCGGGCACTTTGAGAACTTCGCGCACTCGATCTTCGTGAAGGGTCAGCACGGTCGTCATGACTCCTCCGAGGCCGCGCTCGTGGGCGCCGAGCAAGATACTCCAGACGAAGGGATACACCGACGCGCCGCCCACCAATTGATAGCGATCGAGATCGCGGTCGGTGGCGGCGAGGGCCCCGAGATCGGCCAGCACGATCAACATCACGGGAATGCGGTCAATGGTCTCAGCGAAGCCCGTCGGGTTCGAAAGTGCGATGGCGTCATCTCTTCTCGATGATGCAGCGACGCGTTCGTGTTCGCTCGCGAGTGGCGAGAACGGGATGCTGCCTGCGAGCAGGTGCGCCACGTAGTCGTGCCAACCGTCGAGGTAGAGGTCACGCAGCTGGTGGCGCTGTTCACCTTCGACGATGATGACGCGCCACGCCTGTCGATTACCGCCCGAGGGGGCGAAGCGTGCGTCGTCGAGGATTTCGTACAGTGTCGCCTCGCTCACCGGTTGGTCGGTGAATTCACGGATCGAGCCGGTGCTCCTCAGTGCGTGGGTCAGTTCCATGACGTCACACTATGACTGAGCTTTCAAGCGTCGCGGCGCCTCATCAGGGTCAGACCCACGCCGAAGACCACCACGGTATAGATCAACAGCACAATCAGCGCATTCCACGCGCCAAGATGATGGGCGGCCGGAAATGGCGACATCATTGAACGCCCAAGTTCCGACGGTAAATATTTCTCGTACGAGTTCTGCCAACTCGTGGGCAAGAACACGAAGATGATTGGCACGATCAGCAGCACCGACACGAAGATGCTGATGCATGCGGCGCTTTGGCGCACGATCAGCCCGAGTGAAAATCCGAGCACCGCCAGCAGCGTGAGGTAGAGCCCCGCGAGCAACACCGATCGAAGGACGTCGGTGGTGGCGAGCGACGCGGTGGGCACGACGCCGTTGAATACCGATTGCCCGAGCTCGAACGTCGCGAAGCACACGACTTCGCTCACCACGATCATGGCGACGAAGAGCACGATGGTCTTGGCGGCCACGAGGCGAATGCGATTGGGAACGGCCGCGAGCGTGGTTCGAATCGATCCAGATGAGTATTCGCTCGTGATGAAGAGAACGCCAATCACACCAACCGCAAACTGGGCGAAGAGAATTCCCGCCAGGCTCGTGGAGACCGGATCGAAGGTCAGTCGGTCAGCGCCGGAGGTTTGGCTCCAGTGACTGCGAACGGCCCACGAGATCAATCCGCCGAGTCCGAGGGTGAGGACGAAGAAGACAATGACCCCCATCACCGAGGAACGTACCGAGCGGAACTTGATCCATTCGGACTCAAAGACGGCGTGAAGATTCTGATCGCTACTCATGGGACACATCGCCGGGCATCGAGGCTCCGTATTCGAGAGAATCCGCGGTAAGTTCCATGAACACTTCTTCGAGTGACGCTCGCTGCGGCGTGAGTTCGTGAATCACGACGCCGGTCTTAAAGGCGAGTTCGCCCACTTCGTCAGATGAGAGGCCCGTGACCGAGATAGCGGTGTCACTCGTCGATTGGACGATTGCTTTTTTCGCCACTAACGCTTTGGTGAGTGAAGTGAGATTTGACGCGCGAACCAACACTGTGCCTTGCACCGTCGCGGTTAGGTCGTCAACCGAACCTTGGGTGATGAGTTTTCCGCGTCCGATCACGATGATCTGGTCGGCGGTAAGTGCCATCTCACTCATGAGATGCGAGCTCACGAACACGGTTCGTCCCTCCTTGGCGAGAGAACGGAAGAACTCGCGAATCCATCGGATACCTTCGGGGTCCAAACCGTTGACGGGCTCATCAAACAACAGAACTTGAGGGTCGCCCAACAGCGCCGCCGCGATGCCGAGACGCTGACTCATACCGAGCGAGAATCCGCCAACTTTCTTGTTGGCGACCGACGAGATGCCAGTGAACTCAAGGACCTCGTCCACCCGTGACCACTTGATTCGATTCGACGCGGCGAGTGCTCGAAGGTGATTGCGGGCGGTGCGTCCCGGATGAACGGCCTTGGCGTCGAGCAGGGCGCCCACTTCACGAAGTGGCGACTTCAAATCCTCGTATTTTTTTCCATCGATCGTGACTCGACCCTTGGTGGGGTGGTCGAGTCCGAGAATGACGCGCATCGTCGTGGATTTGCCTGATCCGTTGGGACCAAGGAACCCGGTGACCACACCCGGCTTGACTTCGAAGTCAAGGTCATCGACCGCAATCGTGTCTTCGTAGCGTTTGGTGAGGTGGTCAATTTTGAGCATGGGTTGGCTACCAACCTTAGTGACGCCTCGCAACTGCCTTTATCAATTGAAGTAATAACTGCTTAAGTATTGTGCGTCGTTGCACTCAACGCTTCACGGCACTTTTGGCACGTGCCCGTCAGCGCAACGTGATGGCGATCGAGCTGGAAACCGAACGTCGTCAGGAGATCCTTGCTGAGTGCGTCGAAATGACTGGAGGGGATTTCGAAGGTCACTTTGCAGATATCGCAAGTGAGGTGACCGTGAATCGCTCCGGCGAGGTGGTACACGGCGGCCGCTTGACTGAGGTGCGCGTGAACGACAATGCCGAGTTCCTCGAACTCTTCGAGGATGCGATACACGGTTGAAGGACTTACTTCAGGGCGACGTCGCTGGACCGCAACGGTGATCGCTTCGGCGGTCATGTGTTCGTTTGCCCCCACCAGCACTTCAACGACGGTTCGCTTTGCGGTCGTCACACGATGATCCGCGCCTCGAATGGTCGAGAGGATCTCGTCGATGTTGTCAACTGCGCTGGTCACCCTACGAGATTAGGACGGTCAATGTCGATCGTGACTCATGTTGAACCGAACATCGTTTGGCCCTAGACCTTGAGAGATAGGCGTTGGAGAATATCCGTCGCCTCGTTCACCATGTTGTGCAGAATCGTCGCGGCCGGCTGGAGATCGACGATGGCACCCACTGCTTGACCCGCGGGGTAGCCCTCGCGTGCGTGGTCGACCCCCAACGTGTTCTCGTCACCGCCGAGGTGAAACGTACCTTCTCGAAACGACACGCGCAGTTGTTCAGGAAAAGGTTGTAGCAAAGAGGGATCGGCCTCGTAGCGATCAGTCGTCTCATTTCTCAACACTCGCATTGTCTTACCGGAAAACGCTCGAGACACAACCGTGCCATCTTCCTTCGTCGCGACGATACCCTCTTTGAACCCGGGGATCGCCCGCGCTTCAGGTGTCGCGATGAATCTGGTCCCGATCCAGACGCCGTCGGCGCCGAGCGCGAGGGCCGCGGCTAAGCCCCGCCCGTCAAAGATCCCTCCCGCGGCGACGACGGGAATCGAAGCACCCACGGCGTCGACGATCAGAGGCACGAGCGGCATTGTCGCGACGGTACCGGTGTGGCCGCCCGCTTCGGTACCCTGGGCCACCACCACGTCGCAGCCCGCGTCGAGGGCGTGCTTCGCGTGCACGACCTTGCCACACATCGATATGACGAGGACCTTGTGTTGGTGGCACAGGTCGATGACGTGACGCGGGACGCCGAGGCCAGCGACGAAGGTGGTGGCGCCTCCTTCTATCAACAACTCGACGTTGCGCTGCAACGAATCCGGGAACGCCGTGAGCAGATCGACGCCGAAGGGCTTGGAAGTGAGAGCTTTGGTCGCGGCGATCTCTGCGGCAAGTTGTTCGCTCGACATCGTCGACGCGCCGAGGCAACCGTAACCTCCGGCGTTCGACACTGCAGCCGCGAGCTGATGGTAGGCAACCCCGCCCATGCCGGCGAGCATGACGGGATGTTCGATGTCGAGTAACTGCGTGAGACGAGTTTTCATGGTGACCCCCAGCCGCCAACTTATCGAGTCCACGGATGCGTGATCATCCGCCATTGATTGCGAAGATTTGGTGCGACTCCACGAACGCGAGAAATTGGTTTCGTTTGTCTCCCTCGATGTAGTTAGTGATTCGACCCTTCCGTTAGTGTGGTCGGATTAACCGTCTACTTTGGCGGTGTCGTAATTTCGCGTGGAGGATCGATGAGCGAGCAGATCACTGGCGTGATGCCAAAACGAGAGCTCTACTTCGTGTTCGGCGCGCTAATGCTGGGCATGCTGCTCGCCGCACTCGATAGCACGATTGTCTCGACGGCCCTACCGACGATCGTCGGAGACTTGCACGGGGCGAATCACCTTTCGTGGGTCGTCGTGGCCTACCTTCTTGCGTCCACCGTCAGTACACCGTTGTGGGGCAAACTTGGCGACTTACACGGGCGCAAGGTCTACTTCCAAGCGGCGATCATCATTTTCCTCGTTGGCAGCATGCTCTGCGGCATTGCCAACAGCATGATCACGCTGATCCTCTTTCGCGCGCTCCAAGGTCTCGGTGGCGGTGGGCTGATGGTCGGGGCTCAAGCGATCATCGCCGACATCGTGCCACCGAGAGATCGAGGTCGATATTCGGGATTCTTCGGCGCCGTCTTCGGCGCTTCCGTCGTGATCGGACCTCTGTTGGGGGGATTCATTGTCGAATACTGGTCGTGGCGATGGATCTTCTTCGTCAATGTGCCGGTGGGAATTGTCGCATTGATCGTCACCGCGGCGGTCCTGCCCGGCGCGGGAGCGCGGGTCCATCACGTCATTGACTACGTTGGCATCGTCACGCTGACGATCGCGGCGTCTGGGTTCATTTTGTTCACGTCATTGGGTGGCACCTCCTTCGCGTGGGCGTCGCCGAGTTCGATCGGCTTGCTCATGGCGGGCATTGTCTTTACCGGCATCTTCATCGCCGCCGAGCGGCGCTCCTCGGAGCCAATCATCGCGCCGCATCTCTTCGCTAATCGCGTATTTTCATCCGCGTCCGCCATTGGCTTCGTCGTGGGCTTTGCGATGTACGGGGCGATCACCTTTCTACCTTTGTATTTTCAAGACGTCCGAGGCGCCTCGCCCACGAGCTCGGGACTTCGCCTCTTGCCCATGATGGTTGGACTCTTTGCGGCGTCAATTATCACCGGTCAACTCGTAGCCCGAGGTTGGAAGTATCGTCCGTTCCCGATTGCGGGCACGGTCGTTATGACGATAGGTCTGGGATTCTTCGCGACCATTGGCGTCAGCACGTCCAGCTTCAAGATTGGCGCGTACATGGTGATCTTGGGAGCGGGCATTGGTCTCGTGATGCAAATCTTGGTCACCGCCGTCCAGAACGCGGTCGATACCTCCGACATTGGGGCCGCCACGGCCGGGGCGAACTTCTTTCGATCGATTGGCGGATCATTCGGGACCGCAATCTTTGGCGCGCTCTACACCAATGACCTCGCGCATCGCTACGCCACGGACGTGAAGAGTGGGGCGCTCCACAAGGGCTTTCCGTTGCCCTCGCACTGGACACCGAACCTCTTGAAGTCAGAGCCGCTGAACGAGTTGTTTGTGGTTTTGAAGGAGATTGCGGGGAGCATCCAGAGCGCCTACCTGTGGGCGATACCCGTCGGGGTCCTGGCCGTGTTGCTGTCGCTCACCTTGCCCGAAGTCAAGCTTCGAGCGAGTGTGCACCCAGTCGCCGACGAAATTCCTCTATCCAACGCTGACCCGCTTGTCTAAAGAGCGAGACGCAGTCGTCGAACTCCTCGTCGTCGCCGTAGTAGGGGTCCGCGACATCGAGTGACAAGCCCGGATCGAGTACGTCACGCAGCAGCGCGACGTCGACGTCGTCGTTCGAAAGGCGATGTCGAACGTCGCGTGCGTGTTCGCGAGTCATGACGATGACCAAGTTCTGTTGATCGAGGTACCTCGCGTCGGCGAAGACTCCCAGCGTGCCGGTGCCTCGAAAACCCGCTCGATCGAGGGCGGCTCGGGCTCTCGGGTCCATGGGACTTCCCACGTGCCAGCGCGCCGTTCCGGCGCTCGAGACCAACACGCGAGACGCCAGCGACGGATCATTCTTGACCAGTTGATTGAAGACGACCTCGGCCATGGGGGAGCGACAAATATTGCCGGTGCAGATCACGGCGACGTGCAGGCGACCCTCCTCCACGCTTCCGCCTCCGATTCGTAACACGCTCGTCAATGTTCCCGTGTGCGTCTAGCCTTCCAGAAACGGTACGATACTTGCAGGAGCGGACGGAAGGAGATGCGATGCCACTTTCAGAGCATGAGCAGAAGATTCTGGCTGAACTTGAAGAATCACTTTCCAAGCAGGATCCGCGTTTCGCGAAAAACGTCCGCGAAACCAACGTGTATTCGCACGGCGGTCGCCGCGTGCGCTGGGGCATCGCTGGTTTCGTCGCCGGCCTGTTGATCCTGATCCTGTTCTTTTCCCAGTCCACCCTGCTTGGACTCTTTGGCGTCGCGCTGATGTTCATCTCAGCCGTCGTGATTGAGCGCAACGCTCGACTCTTGGGTCGAGCGTCGTGGCAAGACATCACTCGTACACCCCAAGGTGACGATGCCCATGCGAACTACGGTCCTCGGACCCGTTCGCTTCGCGACTGGTTGTCGCGTCAGCGCCGCAAAAGCGAATGATTGACGCCGGGGTCGCGCCCAACGCGGCCCCGTGCCTCGCGGTGGACATTGGTGCGACGAAGTTCGAGTGCGCCGTCGTGGCCCCCGACTCGACGATTCTCTCTCGCCAGCGCATTCAAGTACGAGAGCATGCCGATGACCTTTTTGGCGCGTTGGTCGAACTCGTGCGCGACGTAACTGATGGAAATACTTATGAATTCATCGGCGTCGGATGCGCGGGACCAATGACCGGTCGCGGTGCGACAGTGTCACCGCTCAACATTCCCGCGTGGCGTAATTTCGAGTTGCTGCCCCTGATGCGTGAGGCACTAGGTATTCGCGTCTACATCGACGGGGACGCGCGTGCCCTCGCCCTTGCCGAAGGTTTCTTCGGGGGCGCAGTTGACGACGCGTCCTTCGCGTCGCTCGTCGTCTCCACCGGCATTGGCGGCGCCCTCGTGCTCGACGGCCGTCTCATTGACGGCGAGTCGGGTAACGCCGGTCACATTGGACACTTGAAGGTGAAGGAACCTGGTCGTCTCTGTTCGTGCGGTTCTTATGGATGCCTCGAAGCTGAGGCGTCGGGTTGGGCCATCGAGGACATCACGGGACGTTCGGCGAAAGAGGCGGACGAAGCGACGAGGCGCCACTGCGCCGAACTTGTCGGTCGCGCCTTGGGCACGTTGTCGGCGGTGCTCGATTTCTCGCACTCCTACGTCGCGGGTTCAGTGGCGCTGGGTTACGGCGACGAATTCTTTGAGGTCGCCAACAAGGCTGCGCGCTCGGTAGCGACGTTGCCATATTCATCGAACGTTGAAATCCGGCGCTCTGCGCTCGGTGCCGACGGTCCCATCCTCGGAGCCGCGCTCGTGGGTTGGCGCGGAGAGTTCTCATGAAGTCTCAAGATCTGCGCGCCGTTCTACGACACGCGTCGGTGCATCCGAAGGATGCCGTACTCCTGGCGCGTTCGGGTTGGGCGTTGCGTCGTCGCGAGTGGTGGCGCCATGCGCCATTTCTCCCGCTGGCGTCCGATGCGTACTGGGAGTTCCGCATGCTCACCGCGACGGGCCAGCGCGACGAGTCGCCCCGCATCGACGATTTGGTGGCGGCAGCGAAATGGTCGCTGCGCCAACGGCCTGGACGGTAGGTTTACCTGATGGGGCGCGTTCTTTTGCTCAACGCCACCTTCGAGCCACTGCAATTGGTGAGCGAGCGGCGTGCCGTGGTGTTGATGCTCGCGGGTCGCGCAGAGCCAATTGTCACCGCCGATGAACCACCGGTGTGTCGTTCGGCCACCGTGACCGTCGAGATTCCCTCCATTGTGCGTCTTCACGACATGGTCAAGTTGCCGACGAAGGTCCGCACGCCACCCCTGACTCGGCGTTCACTACTGCTGCGAGATAGCTATCGATGCGCCTACTGCCTTGAGCACGCCGACACCATCGATCACGTGGTACCGCGAAGTCGTGGAGGCCGACACGAGTGGACGAACGTCGTCGCGGCGTGTCGACGCCACAACATGCAAAAGGGGGATCGCTTACTCGAAGAGATCGGATGGCGCATGCACTTCGAACCTCGAGTCCCCGACGGGCCATGGTGGCGGTGGCGCCACGTGCCTGATCCAGACCCACTCTGGGCGCCGTATCTTCCTCGCGCCTCGTGAGTGACACTGTCACCTCGCTCTACGATTACGACGCGCTTCGACAACGAGTAGAGCCCTCGTTGTTCACGCCGAGTTTCGACGCGCCGACCGCCGTTCTCGGCAGCACGCAATCCATCGCCCTCATCCGCGAGGATCGCCGAGCAGCCCTGCGTCTTCGCCGCCGCCGAGGAGGAGGAGGACTCGTCCTGCTACAGCCCGGCGACCTGTGGGTCGATTGGTGGATACCGAGCGACGATCCTCGTTGGGACCTCGACGTCACGGCGAGCGCACTTCGCGCAGGACATTGGTGGCGAGACGCTCTCGCCCCCTTGGTGGCGGGTGAACTGCAGGTCCACGAAGGTCCACTCGAGGGCGAAGTCTCGCACCGAGTGATTTGCTTTGCGGGCAGGGGACCCGGCGAAGTGTTTTTCGAAGGTCGAAAGGTAGTTGGGGTCACGCAGTGGCGCGTACGAGAAGGGGTTCTTCTCTCCTCGGTGCTGCACGCGCACGACTCGTTGGACGTCCTCTCGCTGCTGAGCTCCATCCCCATCGGAATTGAGGCGTCGATTGACCATCACACGCTGTCCTCGCTCGGAGTTGATGACGGGAAGGCGCTCCTCGCGGCCCTGGCGCGCCAGAGTGGTCCTTGGGCTCGTCCCCAGCCGCCGTTCTCCCTGTAAACACTGTCAATCCAACAGTCCTCATTAGGGTTTCATGACGTTCTGTCATCTTTCAAAATGGCGCCAAAGTGGAGCGATTTGGCGATCAGTGGTGTGTGGTGGTGTAATGTGGCGTCAAGTGGGGCAAAGTGGTGACTCACTGGAGGGACTGTCATGCTCGGGTTCGTTGGCCAGTTTCAACACTCACTGGACGCCAAGGGTCGACTCATCCTGCCCTCGAGGTTTCGACCCGAATTCGAACACGGTGGGCACCTAAGCCCCAACACCGAAGGATGCGTCGCGCTTTGGACGCCCGGAGAATTCGCCCGCAAGGCCGATGAGTATCTCGCCGAGAGTCGTGGTGGTGGTTCTACGGGCCGTCAGTTCGCACGCTATTGGGCTGCCAATTCATCCGACGTGGATTTCGACAAGCAAGGTCGCTTCGCGTTGCCCGCGGCCATTCGTGACTACGGCCGACTCACGGGCGACGTCTTGGTCGTAGGAATGCTTGACCACGTCGAGTTATGGAATCCCGCGACGTACGCGGAGCAAGTCAACTCCGCCGAAGAGAAATTCCGACAAGGCAGTCACTAGTGCAAGGAGTGCGACAGAAGTACCGGCCGCGGACCACGTGCAGCCTGGCAATCGTGAAGACGAGAGTGGATACCTCCTCCGCCCTCTGCTCTCTCTTCACGATTGAAAGGCTGCAGATGGCCCAGGACAACTTCCACCAACCAGTGCTCGAGCGCGAGATTGTCGAGCTGTTCGCCAGCCTGCCCGCTGGCGTGATCGTCGACGCCACCTTGGGCGGCGCGGGACACGCGCACGCCATTCTTTCCAGCGCGCCTCAGCTGCGACTCGTCGGCATCGACCGCGATCCCGAAGCGCGCGCGGTGGCGACGAATCGCCTCGCGACGTTTGGTGAGCGGGTCGTGGTCGTTGACGCAGCCTTTGCCGACTTGCCGGCGGTGCTCGACGGACATCGGAGTTTTCTCGCCGGACAGGACGTCGTGGGCGTCTTGATGGACCTGGGCGTCTCGTCTCATCAACTTGACGCCGCGCAGCGGGGTTTCTCGTTTCGCAGTGACGCACCCCTTGACATGCGGATGGATCCCACGAAGGGCGAAACGGCAGCCCAGTATCTCGCGCACGTTGACCGGCACGAACTCGCGCGGGTGCTGCGCGCCAATGGTGAGAATCGCTTCGCGGGCGCCATTGCGAAGTCGATCCTCGAGCGACAACCAACGACCACCGACGAGTTGAGCGACGCGGTCGAACGGGCCGTACCAATGGCGGCGCGACGACGAGGGCACGTGGCAACTCGGGTGTTCCAGGCGTTGCGCATCGAGGTGAACCAAGAGGAAGACCAACTCGCGATGGGACTGAGTGCCGCACTTGATGCGCTCGCCATCAATGGCATCCTCGCGGTGATCTCCTATCACTCGGGTGAGGACCGCGTCGTCAAGACCACCTTGCGCGAGGCGGAGACCGGAGGATGCACGTGTCCGAACGAATTGGGATGCGTGTGCGGTGCGGTTCGACGAGTCAAGGTTTTCAAGGCCAGCGCGCAATTGGCGCGCGCTGAGGAAATCGCGGCGAACCCCCGCGCGCGCTCCGCTCGACTTCGCATCGCGAGAAAGATCGCGCCATGAGCGTCGTCAGCCTTCCGCGGCGGGTCGCCAACCCACCCGCGCCACCTCGCACTCGTCCCCGTGGGGACGCGGTGCACCGGGGACGAGGAGCGCGCCGGCGCGCTCTGAGGTCTCTGTGGCGCCACGGAGCGCCCGCGCGTAAGGCGGGTTTCATTCTGCTCGTAGCGATCGCGCTCTCATTGGCCGGCAGCATGTATGTGGCCAATCGTCAGTTGCAAATTCATCAATTGCAAATTCAACTGTTGCAGGATCAGTCGACGTACGCGGTTCAAGTGGGTTCCCTGACCAACAAGTCTGCTCCGAGTCAGATTGCATCGAACGCCGGAGCACTCCACCTGGTCGAACCGGTCTCCGTGACGCAAGTCCCTTCTACGTCACTTGACGTGATCTTGCCGCTACCAAAGTTTTCTGGTTATGCACCGATCACGTCAAGGACGATTCGGTGAGTTCGCACTACACCTCGACACATGCCCGACTTCGAGCGCAGGGTCCGCCCTTGCGAGTGCGAACATTCTCGCCCCGCCGGCTCAATTTCTTGCGTGCGCTGTTCGTCCTGGCCTTCGTGCTGCTCGCGTATCGTCTCGCCGAGATTCAAATCGTCGACCACCGGCACTACGCACTGATCTCGGTGAACCAGGTTCGCGAGAATTTAACGACGACCGCGCTGCGCGGAGGGATCTATGACCGTAATGGTCAAATCTTGGCCATCTCGAGGCCCACGTCTCTGGTGATCGCCGACGATTTCCAGGTCAAACATCCGTTACGTGAAGCACAAGCGATGTCGCCGCTCGTCCAGGTCCCGGTCGCGAAGCTTGAGACCTTGCTCACGAAAAAAAGCGGTTACGTTGTCGTGAACAACCAACTCAACCTCACGGACGGCCGTCGCGTCACGCTCGCGGCGTTCCCTGGAATCGTGGTGCAGACATCGTCCATCCGCAGTTATCCCAATGGCACGCTCGCCCAATCCTTATTGGGAAGCACGAATTCCACGGGTCTGGGAACCTCAGGACTCGAGTACGAGTATCAAAAGTTGCTCGCCGGCCAATCGGGTGTGACGCGCGAATATGTCGCCGCATCGGGCGTCAGTTTGCCCAGTTCCTTGAGCACCGTCGTACGAAAGGCGAAGCCTGGAGTGGGACTTGAGCTCACCATCGACTCGTCGTTGCAGTTCGTCACCGAGCGTGCGCTCGCGAAGCAACTCAAGTCGACCAATGCGCTCACCGGCGTCGCGGTGGTGATGGACGTTAAGACCGGTCAGATTCTGGCTGACGCGTCGCTCGTGAACACCAAGACATCCGCTGGCCCCCTTGGGCCCGTGCCGTCGTGGGGGCGCTCCGTCGGCGTCGCGGGAATTGAACAGACCATGAATAATTTGGCGTTCACCCAAGCGTACGAGCCGGGTTCGGTCTTCAAGGTCGTGACGTTTTCCGCCGCCCTTCAGGCGGGACTCATCGCACCGTCAACGGTGTTCGCGGTTCCTGATTCAATCAACGTTGGTACGAGGCACTTTCACGACGCCGAGGTCCACCCGCTCGAACATCTCAGCGCGACCGAGATTCTCGCTCAGTCGTCGAACATTGGCACGTACGAAATTGGGCGGATGGTTGGTGAGAACGGCATCCTCGCTCAGGTCGAGCGTTTAGGTTTCGGGGAGTCGACGTCGGTGAACTTTCCCGGTGAGACGGCGGGTCTGCTCGCGACGACCGCCAACTGGTACGACAGTGACGAAGTGGCCCTGCCAATCGGTCAAGTTGATGCCGTGCCACCGATGCAGGTGCTCGACGCGTACAACGCCATCGCCAATGACGGCGTCTTCGTCGAGCCGCAGTTGGTACGCGGTTACGTCGGCGCGAACGGCGCGCTCGAGCCCGCGCCGAAGAGTGCTACTCGCCAAGCCCTCACGCCCGCGGTCGCCCAGACGATGAACTCGATGCTCCAACAGGTCGTCCTGGCAGGCACGGGTACCAACGCCATCATTCCCGGCTACAGCGTGGCGGGCAAGACGGGAACGGCATCAATTCCGTACCCGGGACGCGACTCGCTGCTCGCGGGTGCCTATAACGCCAGCTTCGTCGGCTTCGCGCCAGCGAACGCGCCCGTGTTGTCCATGATCGTGGTGATTC
Source organism: Candidatus Saccharibacteria bacterium CG_4_10_14_0_2_um_filter_52_9 (assembly GCA_903970515.1). Classification (GTDB taxonomy): domain Bacteria; phylum Actinomycetota; class Acidimicrobiia; order Acidimicrobiales; family RAAP-2; genus RAAP-2. The sequence goes on along the minus strand of CAJCJA010000036.1, from coordinate 25,822 downwards.
AGCGTCCCCAAACGACAATCTTCGGCGGCTCAGTTGCGGCGCCCGTGTTTCAACAAGTCATGTCCTATGCACTGCACCACTACGGCATACCGTCGAACGGGACGGTCGTGAAGCCACTCACTGGTTCGGCGGCGAGCATCTCATCGGACGTGACCTGATGCAACTCGGAGATGTCCTTGACACGGTGACGCTCGACGCGACACTGAGCAGTATCGAGATCACCCGCGTGGAGATCGATTCGCGCGAGTGTGAGCAGGGCACGTTGTTCTTTGCCCTGCCGGGCGCGGTGCGAAACGGCACGTCGTTCATTGACGACGCGGCGAAACGCGGTGCGGTGGCGGCGGTCTCGAGTGAGACGACGCGGGCACCGATTCCCGTCATCGTCGTACCCGACACACAACTACGTGCTCTCGTCGCCCACGCCAGTGCCGCCGTCGCGGGCGATCCTCAAGAACTACTCGAACTCGTGGGGGTCACGGGCACCAATGGTAAGTCAAGCGTCACGACCCTCGTCACGTCATTGTGCGACGGTCTCGGATGGAACGCCGCCAACATCGGAACGCTGACCAACGTGCGCACGACGCCAGCGGCACCCGAGTTGTTTCGCACCCTGGCGCGATTCGTCGCCGAATTCGACGGGCTACGGGACCGTTCCGTCGTCGCCCTCGAAGTTTCCAGTCACGCCCTCGATCAGCGTCGAGTCGACGGACTGATCTTTGGCGTCGTCGCGTTTACGAACCTGAGTCACGATCATCTTGATTACCACGGCACGATGGAGGCGTACTTTCAAGTGAAGGCCTCACTCTTTACGAGCGAGCACGCCACGCACGCGGTCATCTGGTGCGACGACCCGTACGGAGAACGCCTGGCGGACATGATCACGCTCCCGCTCGTGCGCGTCCGACGCGACCTCGCGAGCGAGGTTGTCGCGACGCTCCACGGAACGTCATTTACGTGGCGTGGGCACAACGTGCGCACGCGACTCATCGGCGACTACAACGTCGACAACTCGTTGATGGCGATGGAAATCCTTCGCGTCTTGGGTGTGGATGAAGCCGCGATCGCGGAAGTGATGTCGAGGGTCCCGGGTGTGCCCGGTCGGTTCGAGGTGGTGAGTGACGCTGACTTCGTAGTCATTGTCGACTACGCGCACACTCCCGAGGGCCTTCGTCGCCTGTTGAGCGATGTGCGCGGCATGCTCCAGGGAGGCAGGATCATCACTGTCTTTGGGTGCGGAGGTGATCGCGACAAGGAAAAGCGGCCCTACATGGGCGAAGTGGCGTCCAGCCACTCCGAAATATCCATCGTGACCTCGGATAACCCGCGCTCCGAGTCACCTGATGCCATCATTGATTCCGTCATCGCGGGCACCGTGCCCGGAGCGACGGTGCTGCGTATCAGCGACCGACGCGCAGCCATTGAAGAGGCTCTTCGATTGGCTCAGCGCGGCGACGCGGTGGTGCTGGCGGGCAAGGGACACGAAACGACCCAGACGATTGGTGACGTGGTGATTCCCTTCGATGATCGCGACGTCGCGAGAGAGCTTCTGAGGTGATGGGCACATGTTGAGTTTGATGGAATCGGGCGGGTGTGGGTTTCTCATCGCGTTATTTGTCACGCCGCTGTGGATTCGCTTCGTGCGGGCACGTTCACTGGGTCAACAAATCCGAGAGGACGGGCCCGCGACGCATCACGCAAAGGCGGGCACACCGACACTGGGCGGCGTCATCATCGTCTTCGCGGCGATTGTTGGCTATCTGATGGGTCACGTGGGCACGTCCATCGATTTCACGCGAGGGGGCGTGCTGGCGCTCGGCGTCACCGTCGCGTCCGGGTTGCTCGGATTCACTGATGATTATCTGGCGATCCGCAACGCTCGCAATCTAGGCCTGAACAAGCGGGGCAAATTGGTGGGCCAATTGGTCGTCGCCGCCATCTTCGCGGTGCTCGCCGTGTACTGGGTGCACACCTCGACGAATCTCTCCTTCACCCGCTATTCGAATCCAGGTTGGAACTTGACGGCGGGAGGATGGATCATCTTTGCGATCTTCGTCATAGTCGCGACGTCCAATGCGGTGAACTTGACCGACGGCCTCGACGGTCTCGCGGCGGGTTCGGCCACCTTTTGCTTCGGTGTGCTCTCGATCATTGGTTACTGGCAATTTCGCCACTTTTCGATCTATCGTCTCCACAGCGCCCTTGATCTCGGTTTGGTCGCGGTGGCTCTCGTGGGTGCATGTCTCGGTTTTCTCTGGTGGAATGCGGCGCCCGCCAAGATCATGATGGGCGACACCGGTTCGCTCGCGATCGGCACCGGTCTTGGTGCGTTATGTCTGTTGATGAATCTGGACCTGCTGCTGGTGATCATCGGAGGACTCTTCGTCGCCGAGACGGCCTCGGTCATCATCCAAGTCGTGAGTTTTCGCTTGTTCGGACGTCGCGTATTTCGAATGGCGCCGTTCCATCACCATTTCGAGTTGCGAGGGTGGCCCGAGGTGACGGTGATCATCCGCTTTTGGGTCCTCGCGGGCTTGCTCGCGATGTTGGGGCTCGGAATCTTCTACGGCGACTTCCTCAAGATCGGCATGGTCGTCTAAATGGCAACGAAGAGTAGCGCCAAAGGCATCCTGCAGCCGACGCCGTCCGGTAACTTCGCTGCTCGAATGCTCCTGCTCGTGACGACGCTCCTCGTGGTTTTCGGTACGATCATGGTCGCGTCGGCGAGCGAGGGCCAGTCGGCCGCGAATGGTGGATCGTCCTTCAGCATCATTCTTCGCGACCTCGTGTACCTAGGTTTTGGTGTCTTCACCTTGTACGTGATGACGCGAGTGAAGGTGGAACGACTGATTCGCTCAGCGCCCTTGTTGATGTTGGTAGGACTCGCGATGTTGGTGGCCGTGCGTCTCGTTGGTGTGACGACCAACGGAGGCAAGCGCTGGCTGAATTTGCACGCCATCTTGTTGCAACCTTCGGAGATATTCAAGCTCTCTACCGTCTTGTTCCTCGCGTGGTTGGTCCAATTGCACCACGACGAACTCGCCGAGTGGAAGCACCTGCTCATTTGGACGTCGCCGGTGAGCATTGGGGCAACGCTGATATTGGTCGAACCCGATATCGGCACGACGTCAGTGGTGGTGTCGATTGCCTTCGTGATGTTGGCGGTCGCGGGGCTCGCCACGCGTCGACTTTGCCAGGTCGCGTTGATCGGCGTGTCGATCTTCTTCATCTACATGAAGATGAAGCCCTACTCCGCGGCACGGTTCTTCTCCTTCCTGCACCCGAACAATGACCTGGTGAGTAGCGGCTATCAATTGCTGCAGTCAAAGATTGGCTTGGGGGCGGGTGGTCTGACGGGACTGGGCCTCGGCAACAGTCGAGAGAAGTTCGGACTGCTTCCAAATCCTCACACGGACTTCATCTTCTCGATTCTGGGCGAGGAGCTTGGCCTCGTCGGCACACTTATCGCGATTGGGCTCTTCGTGTGGTTTCTCTTCGTAGCCACACGAATCGCCAAACAGTGCACCAATGACGTGTACCGGGTGATCGTCGTCGGCATCACGACCTGGATCGTGCTCGAAGCCATCATCAACATCGCGTCGGTGGTCGGTGGGTGGGCGGTGACGGGTGTGCCCTTGCCATTCTTCTCCTACGGCGGCACCGCACTTATCACCGAACTCGCCGCGGTTGGTCTGATCTACAACATCGCGCACGACGGAAGTCGAACTCGTCCCACGACCGCGAGCGCCATCGTGCCGTCTCAACTGCGTGATCCGTACGATCGTGGTCGCGACCAGCGCACCCGCGAACGGCGACCATCAACAGGGCAACGACTAGGACGCTGATGACGGGCCCCATCATCATCACCGGCGGGGGTACCGGGGGCCACGTCTTTCCCATGCAGGCGATCGGCGATGAACTGCTCGCGCGCGCCGTGCCCGCACAACGGTTGCGCTACGTAGGGAGTCGACGAGGGCAAGAGGCGACGCTGCTCGCGGGTGGTGCGATTGCGCTCACGCTCCTACCGGGTCGCGGACTGCGCCGGTCACTCTCCCCAGGGGCGCTCCTCGCGAACGCGGCGTCGGCAACGCGACTCGTCGGGGCGGTGATGATGGCGGTATGGAAGGTCGCCCGATGGCGCCCGTCGGCCGTCGTCTCTGTCGGCGGGTACGCCTCGTTCGCGGTCTCTTTCGCCGCGGTGCTGTGGCGTCGTCCACTCGTGCTCGTTGACTTCGACGCCAAGCCGGGCGCGGCGCATCGGCTCTTGGCACGTTTCGCCACGACCCGTTGCACTGCCTTTCCCACCGACGATCCCCACGCCGTATTTACCGGGGCTCCTCTTCGCCACGCGATTACCTCGATGGATCGCTCGGCGCCGTCCCGAGCGGCTGCTCGTGCCCGCGCCACGCCACCCATCGCGAACCACCGGGTCGTGATCGTCGTCATGACCGGATCGCTCGGCGCGCGACGCGTCAATCACGCGGTCACCGCTCTCGCGGCGCAGTGGTCCTCTCGAGAGGACGTCACCATCGTGCACGTCAGTGGACGACGTGACTTCGAGGAGGTGACTCGCAACGCACCCGTCACGCGCGGACTCGATTATCGGATTGTCGCCTTCGCGGACATGGTCGAACTTTGGCAGTACTGCGATCTGGCGGTGTGTCGCGCGGGTGCGATGACGATTGGGGAACTCACGGCCCTCGCCATTCCTTCGCTCCTGGTGCCGCTACCCGGCGCACCAGGTGATCATCAGACGATGAACGCTCGTGTGCTCGTCGAGCGTGGTGCCGCTCGAATGGTGCGCGACGCCGATTGTGACGCCGCACGCTTGGCAAGCGTGCTCGACGAGATGATGGAACCTTCGAACCGTGACGCGATGGCGGCAAGTGCGCGTTCGCTCGGACACCTCAACGCGACGATACGCATCGTTGACGTACTACTAGGGGTTGCCGCATGATGTTCGAGTCCGGCACGAGAGTGCACGTCGTGGGCGTCGGTGGCGCCGGAATGAGTGGCGTCGCGCGATTTCTCGTCGAAAAGGGATGTGTCGTGAGCGGCAGTGACGTCGCGAACGCGACGGTCCTCGAGGATCTCGCGAGCGTCGGGGTGCGCGTCTCGGCTTTTCACGACGCGCACCACGTCGAAGGCGCACACGTCATCTTGTACTCACCGGCAATCCGCGAAGACAACGTCGAGTTGGTCGCGGCACGTCTGCAGGGTGCGCGCTTGATAGCGCGCAGCGAACTACTCGCGGAACTCGCCCGCCAGCAGCGGGTCATTGGCCTTACGGGAACGCACGGCAAGACGACCGCGACGTCGATGATGGTGCACGTCTTGCACGCGGCTGGTCGCGATGACTCACGTCTGCTCGGCGCTCCCGTCCTCGGCATCGGAGCGAACGGTCACTTCGGGAGCGACGACCTGATCCTCGAAGTCGACGAGAGTTACGGATCTTTTGGTCAACTCAATCCCTACGCACTCGCCGTGTTGAACGTTGAAGCGGACCACCTCGATCACTACCGCTCGCTCGAGGCGCTCGAACTCGCCTTCGCGGAGCTCGTCGGGCGCACCAAGGGCCCCGTCGTGATCTTTGACGATCCCGGTGCGCGACGCAGTGCCGCCTTGGTATCGCGCGACGTGATCGTGGTGGGCACTAACGAGCAACTCACGTGGCAGATACGCGACGTCCATCTCGCACGACAACGCGCCGACTTCTTCTTGCGCTCGCCGTTCGGTTCCTTTGAGGTCACCCTGGGCGTGAGCGGACTTCACAACGTGGCGAACGCCGCCGCGGTTGCCGCCTTGGCGTTGGCGATGGAGGTGAGCCCGACACACGTAAAAGAGGGCCTGCACGCTTTCGTCGGCGTCCCACGTCGGTTCGAGTTCGTCGGTGCGTGGCGTGACGTTGATGTCTACGAGGACTACGCGCACCTTCCCAGCGAGATTCGCGCGACCATCGCGGGTGCGAAAGCGGCGGGTTACGAACGCGTGGGCGTTGTGTTCCAACCTCATCGCGTCTCGCGAACCATCTCGCTCGCCGATCATTTCGCGCACGCGTTCGACGGATGTCGCGCGCTCATCGTGAGTGACATCTACGACGCGGGCGAGGCGAACCCGACAGAGGTAACGGGCGAGATCATCGCGGGCGTCGTCCGAGGAACTCATCCCGAGTTCGACACGTACTACGCCGCGACGTTCGATGATGTGGCTCGAACGTTGGGTGATCTGCACGACGAGTTCGACGTGGTGGTGTTCATGGGTGCCGGTGACATCGCTGGCGCGTCGAACTTGCTCGAAGGAGGTGTGCAGCGATGAGTGTCGCCGAACTCGTCGCGCGCGGCACCGATCGGGTCGAGGAGCACGCCAGTCTCGGCGCGAGGACGACGTACCGCGTTGGTGGATCTGTGCGCGCCCTTGTGAGCTTTCGATCCCAGTCTGACCTCGATGAATTGGGACCCTTGGTCTTCGCGACGGGCCTACCGTTCGTGGTGATCGGTAACGGGTCGAATCTGCTCGTCGCCGATGGTGAACACGAGATAATCGCTCTTCATCTCGTAGGGGAGTTCGCCGAGCTGACGTGGCACGACGACCTCGACGACGTGCACGTGGTCGCTGGCGCGGGACTCGATTTGCCCATCGCCGCGCGGCGTCTCAGTGCCGAGGGGATCGTGGGCTTCGAATGGGCGGTCGGCGTACCGGGAACTTTCGGAGGTGCCACGGCTATGAACGCGGGAGGTCACGGTTCGGATATCGCCGCGTCGTTGACGTCAGCGACGACCTACGGCGCAGAGGGCCAACGCGAGTGGACGCGAGCGGAACTTGATTTTGGGTACCGCACGAGTGCGCTGGGCGCACGCGACGTCGTCACGAGCGTCACCCTTGGACTTCGCAGAGGCGATGCGGCACCTTCGCTCGAGAAGATCAAGGAGATCGTACGTTGGCGCCGCGAACATCAACCGGGCGGGCAGAACGGGGGGAGCGCCTTTCGAAACCCGGACGGAGACTTTGCGGGTCGGCTCATTGAACAGGCGGGCTGCAAGGGCTTGCGATACGAGAGTGCCGTCGTCAGCGACAAGCACGCCAACTTCATCATCGTCGACCACGATGGCAGGGCGAATGACGTGCGCGATCTCATGCGTGTCGTCGCCGCAAGGGTGAAGGCGACCAGCGGTGTCGTTCTCGTCAGTGAGCATCGCTTCGTTGGTTTTGGAGACGGCACGTGAGCGCGCGCCCGCCTCGAGCTTCAAGCTCTGACGTGCGTGAACGTCCTCGGACCCCACCGAAACCGTCGCGCGCGGCACCTTCGCCCACCCGATCTGCGCCGCGAGGTCTGCGACGCTCGACGAAGGTGTGGTTGAGTGTGGGTCTCGTCGTGACGCTGCTCGCCCTCGGGACCCAGTGGACGTTGCGTCAATCGTTCTTTCGCGTCCAGCACGTACACATCATGGGGCTGCGCCACGAGAGTTCGACCGAGGTCATCGCGGCGACGGGCCTGGGACGGCATCCCACAATGTTGGACGTCTCCTCGACCAACATCCAACGCGACTTGCGCGCGTTCCCCTGGATCCAACGCGTGAGCGTTACCACGCACTGGCCCAATACCGTCGACATCGTTGTCCACGAAGCCACGCCCGTCGCCGTCGCCTTCAACTCTTCTGATCAGTTGCGTTACGTGAGTGCGTCGGGCCGCGATCTCGGCGACGCACCCCTGGACGCCAACCTTCCCACCCTCACGTACCTCAAGCCCCAGGCGCCGACGTGGCCCTTCGCGCGCGCGGGCCAGCCCGCGGCGATGGTCGCCGGCGAACTCCCTCGGGCGTTCTCCGCGCAAGTCTCGGCGATTACCGTTGACGCGAGCGGTGACGTGACACTCAAAATGACGACGCCCGTGACCTTTGACCTCGGCGAAGCCGTGAACCTGCGCGAGAAGTTCGTCGCCGTCGCCTCGGTGATTGCGCACAGCACCCTGCGCCCAGGCGACGTGGTGGACGTGAGTGTGCCCGACGAATTAGCGGTGACGGGTCCCGCGCCGTCGTGACGGGGGCATTTGACCATTATCGAAGGGCTGACTAGCCTTCTGAGACATTTGTTCGCGAAAAGGTGACCCTCTCGAAGGGTGCGCTAGAGGATTAACCCAAGGGGAGTTCATGAGTCTGAACCAGAGCAACTACCACGCCGTGATCAAGGTGATCGGCGTGGGTGGTGGTGGTGTCAACGCCGTGAACCGGATGATCGCCGAAGGACTACGCAACATCGAATTCATCGCGGCGAACACTGACGCCCAGGCACTCTTGCTCAGCGAGGCCGATTTGAAGTTGGACATCGGGCGCCAATTGACTCGCGGGTTGGGTGCGGGCAGCGATCCCGAGATCGGTCGACAAGCCGCCGAGGACCACCGGGCAGAAATTGAAGACGCGCTCACCGACACCGACATGGTCTTTATCACGGCGGGCGAAGGTGGTGGCACCGGCACCGGGGCCGCGCCCGTCGTCGCCGAAATCGCCCGTTCCCTCGGCGTGCTCACCATCGGCGTCGTCACTCGCCCCTTCAGCTTCGAGGGCAAGCGTCGCGCGACGCAGGCCGACAAGGGTATTGCGCTACTGCGCGACAAGGTCGACACCTTGATCGTGATCCCTAACGACCGGTTGTTATCGGTGACCGCGGCGGACACGTCCATGCTCGAAGCTTTCAAGATCGCCGACGACGTGTTGTTGTCGGCCGTACGCGGCGTGACCGACCTGATTACGGTGCCGGGTCTGATCAACACGGACTTCGCCGACGTCAATGCGATTCTTCGAAACGCCGGGACCGCCATCATGGGTGTGGGCACCTCGACGGGCGAAGGACGGGCGGTGAACGCGGCGCGAGCGGCGATCACGTCACCATTGCTTGAGGCGTCGATTGATGGCGCGAGAGGGATCCTCATGAACATCGTCGGTGGACCTGGCGTGACGCTGAGCGAAGTCACTGACGCCGCCAACATCATCCACTCGGTCGCGCATCCCGACGCCAACATCATTTTTGGCAGTGTCATCGATCAGTCCATTGGCGAGGCGGTGCGGGTGACGGTGATCGCCGCCGGTTTCGACCACGGTTCCTCGCCGCGTCCGACGTCGGTGACGACGAGTGAGCCCGTGCTCACGGAAGGCCCGCGTTCCGACATTTTCTCGAGCACCACCAACGACGACTTCTTCGACGTCGGTGGCGATGACGACCTTCCCAGCTTCCTCCGCTAGCGCGCCACTGCTCGCTCGCGTCACGGCGAACCTCAAGGTCCTGCGCGATCGCATTGCGGCGAGCGCGCCTGACCCCGGCGCGGTTCGCATCGTCGCCGTCACCAAGACCTTCGGACCCGACGTTGTCGAGGCCGCCGCATCGCTCGGACTCTTCGACATCGGGGAGAATTATCTCGACGAACTCGAGTCGAAGTACTCGACGGGCGATGATCGAATCCGTTGGCACTATCTCGGTGCACTGCAGACCAACAAGATTGCTCGACTCTGTCGCGTGGCGAACGTGCTGAGCGGGGTGTCACGTGAGAAGGAGCTCGAGCACATCGCGCGTTCAACGTCGCCGCCCGCGCTCCTCATCGAGGTCGACTACACCGGTGCCGCACAGCGAAATGGCGCCGGGCCACACGAGGTGCCCGGACTCGTCGCGCGAGCATCCGCGCTGGAGCTCGACGTACGTGGCCTGATGACGGTCGCGCCGGCGAACCTCGAAGGAACGCGTCGCGCGTTTCGAGCGACGCGTCAACTCGTCGACGACCTGGGACTCGTCGAGTGCTCAATGGGCATGAGCGACGACCTCGAGATCGCTTGTGAACTTGGTACGACGGAGATCCGTGTGGGCCGCGCCCTCTTTGGTGAACGGCTGCCCCCAGGCACGCTGGCCTAACATGGTCACGGGCGGATTTTCCGCGAGGAGAAGTTGATGAAAGACAAGATGCGTAAGGCCTTGGGATTTCTCGGTCTCATCGAGGACGAATACGGCGAGTACACCACGACCAACCCCGCGCGCCCTTTCTCCGATCAAGGTACCGAGGATGAACTCGAGTGGACGCGACCAGCAAGTTCAAACGGTCGTTCGCACCCGAATCCGACGCCGTCGCCGCGGGCGATCCCGAGTCCCGTCTCGCGACCGGCGCCCATCTCCGTGCTCGAACCCCACGGCCAGGCACCACGTCTTCGCCCGATGCCGAGCGGAGTACGAGCGGTGAGTCCGTTCTCCCAGGAGCGTGATGTCGCGATCTTCACGCCCACTAATTACAACGAATCGCGCCGGATCACCGATCTCTTGCGATCGAATCGGGCGGTGGTGTTGATCGTCAACGAGCTCGAGCCGGGCGTCGCGCGACGTCTCGTGGACTTCGCTTCGGGCACGGCGTACGCCTTGGGCGCCAAGATGGAGATTTTGGAGAAGGGCGCCGTGTACCTCGTGAGCCCCCAAGGCACGCACGTGAGTCCCGAGGCGCGAGAGCGATTGCGAGCGACGAATTATCAATCGGTTGGCGCCTAGTGGCGTGGATTCACGACCTCATTGGTCTGTACATCTGGATATTGATCGTCTCGGCGCTGCTGAGTTGGTTTCCCACGAACAATCCGCGTGGCGCGCTCGTGGGCGTGAAGCGCTTCCTCGCCCGACTGACCGAACCGGTCCTTCGTCCACTGCGCCAGATCATCCCGCGGCCCTCGATTGGCGGCGTCGGCGTTGACTTCTCGGTGATGGTGGCGGTCATTATCCTGATCGTCATCAACAACGTCATCTAGCGGCCAACCCGCAGTTGTCACATCGATGGCGGTAGGGTGGCTCAATGGATAATTCGGATTTCACCTCGTCGGCTCTTGACGTCATCGACACCGTCGCCTTCAAGGTCGGCCTCAAGGGCTACAACGTCGACGAGGTCGATGAATTCCTTGAACGAGTGTCCTCGGAGGCGCGGCAACTCAAGGACCAACTCCAGCAAATGCGCCAGCAACTTCGCCAAGCGAGTGAGCGAATCCATCAACTCCAAAGCGGTGCGCCTGCGTCGCCCGCTCCCGCACCCGCGCCGATCTCCTCGAGGGCACCTTCGGTGGGAGGGGCCGAGCAGGTGACCTCGATGATCGCTCTCGCCCAACAGTTCATCGAGCAAGCGCAACAAGAGGCGGAGTCAAAAGCTCGTGAGATGACGGTCGTCGCCCAGGAACGCGCGCGAGAGATCGTCGCCGAGGCGCGAAGCCGCGCCGAGGACGAAGTGAATCGCCTCAATGGTCTAAAGCAGCGACTCAGTGAGGACGTGGACACGCTTTCACGTCAGTTGGAACACGAACGTGTGCGACTCGCGACGGTACTTGCCGAGTTCTCGCGCTGGGTGGAGAGTTCCTTCAGCGTGGGCGGCGTCCTCTCGTCGAGTGACACGAGTACGCCGGTGTCGCCCGCAGCCGCTCCCGCACCGGCGCCCAGTGCTCCTCGAGCTCATTCGGCGGAACCCGCGCGACCGTCACTGGTGCCCCCGCCCGCCCCGGCACCCGTGGAAAACTCCACGATTGGACAGGTTTTGAACTTCGAGACCCCTTCTCGCGACGAACGTTCGTAATTCGAGTCGCGCCTGCTAGCCTCGGCGCGCACTTGTCATTGTCTTACGAGGAGAAATAATGCCGTCGAACGCCAAAACCGCCAAAAAGGCCGCGCCAAAGAAGGCTTCGCCCAAAAAGTCGGTGGTGAAGAAGGCGACGTCCCCGAAGAAGTCGCCCAAGGGGCACGCGGCATCGACAAAGAAGTCCGCCCCGACCAAGCCGGTCGCCAAGAAGACGAAGAAATCAGTCAAAGCGCCCGCGAAATCCCCGGCGAAGAGCGTCGCCAAAAAACCCACGACGTTGAGCCCCGCGCAGAGGGAAATGGCCGCGAAGAAGGCCGCCGCCGCCAAAGCCAAGCTCGCCGCCGCCGCCAAGGCGCTCAAGGAGCGCGAAGCCAAGGCGAAGGCCGACGCGAAAGCTAAGGCCGCCGCCGCGAAGGCGAAGGCGCTCGCGAGCGCTCGCGCGAAGAAGGAGCGCGACGCGAAGGCGAAGGCGCTCGCGAAAGAACGCGAAGTCCAGCGCAAGGCGCGCGAAAAGGCCGCCACCGAAGCGAAGAAGCAGCGCGAGATTGAGAACAAGCGAAAGGCCATCGAGGCGGAGAAGGCTCGCAAGCAACGCGAGATCGAACGACGAAACCTCGAAGAATTGCGTCGCCAGGAACGGCGCGACGCTGAGGAGCGTAAGCGTCAAGAGGCCCTCGAGCGAAAGATGCACTCCAAGCCCTACGGTGGCGACAAGGCATTCCTCGAGGAGTTGCGAGGCCTGCTGCTCGACACGCGTGAAGCGACCAACGCTCAGATCGTGGTCGCTGAGTCAGAGGCGAACGAGATGTTGGTCGACCGTGAGCGACTCGAGTACGACGACGAAGACGGTAGCAGCGTTGCCTCGGACATCCAGCGCGATCAGTTGAAGGATTTCGCGTCGTCGCTTCGTTTGAAGGTCGATGAGATCGACGTCGCCCTCGCACGAATTGATGACGGGAGCTACGGTCGCTGCGACGAGTGCTACGAGCCGATTTCCAAGCCACGTTTGCTCGCGCAGTTGCCCGTGTTCACGTGTGTGTCGTGCCGCGCAAGCGTCTAGGCCTACATCTCAACTTCACAGTGGCGCTGGTCGCCCTCGTGGTGACCGCGCTCGACGCGGCGACCAAAATCTGGGCCCGTCACGAACTTTCGAATCACGCGGTGCACGTTGGCGGCGACATCTGGTTTCGATTGCAGTACAACTCGGGGATCTCGTTCTCCATCAATCAATCGGGAGCATTCCTCACGACGCTGGTGACGGTGATCGTGGCGCTCGTGGTCGTGGTGGTGGGACTCCAGGCCGCTCCTGGCGCACCCGCCATTGGCTTCGGGCTGTTGCTGGGCGGGGGCGTGGCGAACGTGCTCGATCGACTCGCCGCGTCGCCTCACGAGGTCACCGACTTCATCGCCCTGGGATCGTTTCCCGTGTTCAACCTCGCCGACATCTCGATCACCGCGGGCTTCATCGTCCTCATCGTCGTGGCGTTGCGCGGGGATCCGTTGCTCGCGCGATGAACGAGGACCTCGGTCCCGACGCTTTCGACGGCGAGGTGCTCGACCTCATCGTGCCGAGTACGTTGCACGACATTCGTATCGACCGAGTCCTCTCGATGTTGACGGGCCTCTCACGCTCCGAGACCAGTGCGATGCTCGCGAGCGGTGCGGTGACGTTGAACGACAAGGTCGTCGCCAAAGCCTCGCTCAACGTGCAAGAGGGCCAGCACCTTATCGCCCTCGTGCCCGCGCCCGAGAGCGGCATCATCGACGCCGACGCGAGTGTGCCCATCGACGTCGTGCTCGACGACGAGGATTTCTGCGTCGTCAACAAGTCGCCTGGTCAAGTGGTGCATCCGGGCGCTGGGCAACGGACCGGCACGCTCGTGGCGGGCCTGCTCGCGAGGTATCCCGAGATGCGCGAACTGAGCGCGGAAGGACTTTGTGACCCACTTCGCCCCGGCATCGTGCATCGACTCGACAAGGGAACGTCGGGCTTGTTGGTAGTTGCGAAGACCCCCGAAGGATTCTTGAACTTGAGTGCCCAGTTGAGCGAGCGCACCATGCATCGCACGTATCTCGGCATGGTCGAGGGTCACGTCGCTGAGGATCGCGGCGTCGTCGACGCGCCGATCGGACGATCCGCGCGCACGCCCACGATGATGGCGGTGCGCGCCGACGGCCGTCCCGCGAGGACCAGTTACGAGGTGGTGGCCCGCGTCGCCAAACCTCACACGCTGACGCTGCTGCGCCTGGATCTGGACACCGGCCGCACGCATCAAATCCGTGTTCACATGGCAACGATTGGTCACCCCGTGGTCAATGACGCGCGCTACGGTCACCGTCGCGAGCGACGCCTCGCGGAGGACCGATTTTTCTTGCACTCAACGAGGCTGGCGTTCGATCACCCTCGTAACGCCGCGCGAGTCCTCGTTCACGCGCCTTTGCCCGAGGACCTCGCGGCACTCGTGCCTGAGGACGTCGAACTCTAGGCGTTCTCGCGAGTCGCGAGCACGGCGGTGTCGTCACGCAACGTCTCGAGGGCTTCTTCCTCAGCGCGGCGCACGCGGCGCACACCGATGTCGAGTTTGGTCGCCGTTGCCTGCAGCGAAAGTGGCGTCGAGCCGTTGAGACCAAAACGCAGCGATAGGACTTCGCGCTGTAGGTCGCTCAACTTGTCGAGCGCCGAGTGCAACTGCTCATTCATCATCGACTGCTCGATGTCGCCAACCCAGTCGTGCTGGCTTGGTGCGACGAGGTCACCCAACGTGGTCGCCGAATCCGACGACGCGGGTTGATCCAGACTCGCGGTGACGCCCGCCAGACCGTGCAGACCCTGACGCTCTTCCTTGGACATGCCCGTCGCTTCGGTGAGTTCTTCGTCGGTGGGCTTGCGTCCAAAGATCGACGTCAACTCCGCCGTCGTCGCTTCGAGGCGTTGTAACTGTTCGCCCACTTCGAGCGGGATGCGAATGGTGCGACCGTGCTGTTGGACGGCGCGTTGGAGGGCCTGGCGGATCCACCACGTCGCGTAGGTCGAGAATTTGAAACCCCGTTCCCAGTCGAACTTCTCAACGGCGCGCAGTAACCCGAAGGTTCCCTCCTGGACGAGGTCGACCATTTCGACACCGCGGTCCTGGTAGCGGCGTGCCCAGTGCAGGACGAGTCGAAGGTTCGCGGCGACCATCTGTTTCTTGGCTTCTTCGTCACCGGCGGTGACGCGCTTGGCGAGTTCGACTTGCTCGTCGTAGTTCGGCATGGGGTAGCGGTCTAGGTCGCGCATAAGTAGGCCCAGCATGTCGTTGGTATTGACTGATGATCGGCGGGGGGTGGTGTTCATTCGATCTCCTTCATATGTATCTCGTTCTTCGTAGCGCTCGGGTCTTTGTATTTCTCCTATCGACGCATTACTAATTTACCACTGCGTTAAAAGTACTTCAAGCCTTTAAATTTCAGTTAAATCGAGGCTAAGGCTTCTGAGGGTAGTGGGCGGGTGTCTCGGCCTCCGCGGGCTCGAGCCCGCTGGGCTCTACCGGCCCTGCTGGACAGGTTCCCACGTCCTGGCGTCATTCGCAAGCAATAAAAACGAGACTTTATGCGCTGTGGGTGCGCACGACGGGTCGGCCACCGCGCGCCTGGGTCACCATGTCGGCGAGGGTGTAGCTCGAAAGGTGCTCGCGCATGTGGTTCCCGACGTCGGCCCAGACACCCAGCAGCACGCACTGGCCCTCGTGGTCGCAAGCCCCGTCACGGTGAGGTTCGCCAAAGTCGCCCGCGACGATGGGTCCATCCACGGCGGCGACAATCTCGGCCAAGGTGATCGCTTCGGCGTCGCGGGCGAGCACGTACCCGCCGCCCACCCCGCGCTTGGAGCGAACCAGTCCTACGCCCTTCAAACTGAGCAAAATCTGTTCGAGGTAGGGCTGGGGCAGACCGGTGCGTTCGGCCAGATCGCGTACCGAGGTGGGCAGCGCCTGGTCCTCGCGCAGCGCCAGGCTCAACAACGCCCGGCTGGCATAGTCCCCCCGTGTCGAAACCCTCATGAGCCGCAGTCTATCGACGAGGGTGTCAAAACGAGTTGAATGACGTGGCGCGCTTTCTGGCACACTGCATGGATGGAAGAAGAACCCGTTGCCAACGTGACCGTCGATCCCGATGAGGTGATGGGCCCCGGCGTCGGGCCCGCGGCGCCCTCGAATGAGGACGAAGGGACCGATTTCATCTCCCAACCCGCCAAGGTGATGCGCATTGGCTCGATGGTCAAGTCGCTCCTCGACGAAGCTCGCAGCGCCCCGCTCGATGAGGCGGGACGGGCCCGACTGGGCGAGATCTACGAGACGTCCATCCGCGAACTCTCGGGCGCACTGTCGCCCGACCTCGGCAGCGAGCTCTCGCGAATGGCCATACCCTTCAGCGGCGACGTTCCCAGTGAATCAGAACTTCGCATCGCCCAGGCGCAACTGGTCGGGTGGCTGGAGGGCCTGTTCCACGGCATCCAAGCCTCGCTGTTCGCCCAACAGGCCGCCGCCGCGGCGCAGTTGGAAAAGATGCGTGATCGCTCGCTCAATCCTGGGAGTCCCGAGCCGCGCGCCGGAACCTACCTGTGACACAGTGCCCGCTCCTCGTTGGCACTAACCTCGAAATGCCACTCGTGTAATTTGAGGGTGTCGCACGAAAGGAAGACTTCAGCTCGTGGCTGAGCGTTTCGTCCATCTCCACAATCACACCGAGTACTCGATGCTCGACGGCGCGGCGCGTATCGAAGAGATGGTGCTCGCCGCCAAGGCCGACGGTCAAGACGCGATTGGCATCACCGATCACGGCAACCTCTACGGCGTCATCGACTTTTACGAAACCTGTCGCAAGTACGACCTCACGCCCATCATCGGACTCGAGGCGTACATGGCGGCGAACTCGCGCTTCGAGCGACCACCTCGCCGGGGGAAAATGGACGACACCGGCGGCGAGACCGAGGGCGGCCAGAAGCTCTATCACCACTTGACGCTGCTCGCCGAAAGCACGCAGGGCTACGACAACTTGCGCGCACTCGCCTCCATGGCCTTCCTCGAGGGTTACTACTACAAACCGCGACTCGACTGGGAGTTGCTCGAACGATACGCAAAGGGCCTCATCGCGACGTCGGGTTGTCTGGGTGGCGTGGTCCTCCAAGCGTTGTTGCAGGACAACTTCGCAAAAGCTCTCGAACTCGCCGGGCGTCTCCAGACGATCTTCGGGACCGAGAACTTCTTCATCGAGATCCAAGACCACGGCATCCCTGCGCAACTGCGCACGAACCCCCAACTGCTCCAAATCGCGAAGGACCTCTCTGCCCCCTTGCTCGCGACCAACGACCTTCACTACGTGCGCCACAGCGATGCGGAGATGCACGACGCACTGTTGTGTATCGGCACGGGTTCGCTGGTCGCGGACCCCAATCGTTTTCGTTTCGAGAGTGATCAGCATTATTTGAAGTCGGCCGCGGAGATGCGTTTTTTGTTTCGTGACATCCCCGACGCCTGCGACAACACGCTCGCGATTGCCGAACGAGCTCAAGTGCGTATCGAATTCGACAACGATGCGCTTCCGGAGTTCCCCATCCCCGAGCGCTTGGCCGGTGCCAATCACAAGGAGGGCGCAGACCGGTTACTTCGCGAGTTGAGTTTCGAGGGTGCTCACCAGCGCTACGGCGACGCGTTAAGCGACGTAGTGCGCGAGCGTCTCGAGTATGAACTGGGCGTCGTCGCGACGATGGGCTTCTCTGATTACTTTCTCGTCGTGTGGGATCTGATTCGTCACGCGAGGGAACAGGGCATTCGCGTGGGCCCGGGTCGCGGGTCCGCGGCGGGTTGTTGCATCGCCTATTGCCTGCGCATCGTCGACCTCGACCCGATTCGCTACGGATTGATCTTCGAGCGATTCCTCAATCCCGGTCGAAAGCAGATGCCCGACATCGACATGGACTTTGACGAGCGCTATCGCGCCGACATGATTCGCTACGCCGCCGAGAAATATGGCTCGGATCACGTCGCGCAAATCGTGACCTTCTCAACCATCAAGGCGCGCGCGGCGGTGCGCGACGCGGCTCGGGTCCTGGGCTACCCACCGCAACTGGGCGACAAGATCGCCAAGGCGATGCCACCTTTGGTCATGGGTCAAGACTTGCCCCTCGAGGCGTGCTTCACCCGCATGCCGGGCTTCGAAGCGCGCTACGCCGAAGCGGCGGAACTGCGCACGTTGTACGAGACGGACCCGGAAGTCAAGCACGCGGTCGACGTCGCCAAAGGGTTCGTCGACAAGCGACGCCAGGACGGCATCCACGCGGCCGCGGTCGTGATCACGAAGGGTCCGGTGCTCGACTACGTGCCCGTCCAGCGAAAGGGCGGCGCCAACGCGGGCATCGACGACGCGCCCATCGTGACCCAGTACGAGGCGACGGCGATCGAGAAGTTGGGCTTGTTGAAGATGGACTTCCTAGGCCTGCGCAACCTCGCGATCATAGAGCGCGCACTCGAACACATCCGGCGGCGCCACGGCGCCGCCGTTGACATTGACACAGTGGCGCTCGACGACGAGAAGGTCTATGAGATGTTGCGCCACGGCAACTCGATCGGCGTCTTCCAACTCGAGGGTGACAAGATGCGTCAGCTAATGCGCCGCCTCGCGCCCACGAGTTTTGACGACATCGCCGCGCTCAACGCCCTCTACCGTCCCGGACCGTTGAGTGAGAACGTGCACAACGACTACGCGGACCGCAAGAACCATCGCCAAGTAGTCGTCTATGACCACCCCGACCTCGAGGCGATATTGGGTGAGACCTACGGGCTGATGATCTACCAAGAAGACATCATGCGCGTCGCGACCCTGATCGCGGGCTTCTCGATGACGGAGGCGGACGACCTTCGAAAGGCGTGCTCGAAGAAAATACGCGAGATGATCCAAGCTCAGCGCGCGAAGTTCGTCGACGGCTCCGAGCGCGAAGGCTACGGACGCGAGTTGGGCGAGACGATCTTCAACAAGATCGAACCCTTCGCCGACTACGCATTCAACAAGAGCCACGCCTACGGCTACAGCCTCATTGGTTATCAGAACGCCTGGTTGAAGGTGAACTATCCCGTTGAGTACATGTCAGCCCTACTGACGTCGTTCCGCGACGACAAGGATAAGGCGTCGGTGTACCTCAACGAGGCGCGTCAGATGGGCATCACGGTGGGCGTACCAGACGTGAACGAGTCCTTCGCCGAGTACACGCCCAGCGCGAGCCAGGAGAACGTCATTCTCTTCGGCATGGCGGCGGTGCGCAACGTGGGTGAAGCGCTAGTGGACAAGATCGTCGCGGAGCGCGAGCGGGGTGGTCCGTTCGCCTCGGTCTATGACTTCGCGCGTCGCGTCGACCCCGCGGTCCTCAATCGACGCTCCATGGAGTCCTTGATCAAGGCGGGAGCCTTTGACTCGCTGGGCGTATCGCGCTTGGGTTTCCTTTTGAAGGTGGACGAGATCATCGACGTCACCTTGGGCCGACGAAAGGACCTCTCCCTCGGCATCTCGACGTTGTTCTCCTCGTTGGGCGTCGAGGGTGCCGACGACTGGGAAGGCACCGAGATCGAACTGTCGACGAACGAATTCGAGCCACACGTCAAGCTCGATTTCGAGCGCGAGATGCTCGGGACCTACATCTCGGATCACCCCTTGCGCGAATTCGAGTCCACGCTCGCGACGCGCACGGACGGCTCGATCATCACGATCCGCGAACGCGGTGAGGAACTCGCGAGGTCCGCCAAAGCGGTGACCGTGGGGGGCATCTTGACCGAAGTGCAGATTCGCACCACCAAGGCTGGTCAGCAGTACGCCCGAACCGTCGTCGAGGACCTGGGGGGCTCGCTCGAGGTGAACTTCTCGGCGAGGACGTTTGAAAAGTGCAGCGGATTCCTTGCGAAGGACAACATCGTGTTGATGAAGGTCCGGGTGGATAATCGAGACGAGGAACTTCGATTTAGCGCTCTCGAAGTCGACCTCCTGCGGGTGGAGAAGGGTCTTGACGAGTTGCACCTCACGCTGCGCCCCGAGGACTTGACGTCGAGTTCTATCGGGGCGCTACGCGACATACTGTCGCGATATCCCGGCTCCTCGCCGGTAATCGTCGAGACGGGTGCCCAAGGGAAGGCCTTTAAATTAGGGCCGGATTTCAACGTCAATATTGCTGGCGTGGTCGCCGAGTTGCGCTCCGAATTCGGTCGAAACGTCATCAAGGCCTGAATCGGTCGAAGGGGGTCGTCAACTCTCGTAGAATGGTCTCCTATGGCTATGACCGTTACGACGAAGGACACCACCGCCCTCAGCGACGCAGAGTTGGCTGAGATGGCCGACCTGTGCGTGGATCGCGAGCCCAACTTTGACATTGGATTCCTGTCAAAACAGCGCGAGGACTGGGTTCTTGTGACCCACGTTCGAGAGGGCACCAAGCTTCGCGGGTATTCGTTTTGCACCCTCGAGCGCATTGGCGGCACGCCGTCGCTGTTAGTGGGGCTCTTACTCGTGGACCGTAACGCCAAGTCGGACCAGACGCTCAAGGCAATCCTCCACGACCAATTTCGCCGTGCGCTGCTGGCGTTCCCCGACGAGGACGTCTTGTTGGGTTCACGGTTGACGTCGGCGGACGGATTTCGCGCCTTCGCCGGGCTCGAGGACGTGGTACCGCGTCTCGGTTACAAGCCCACTGGTGAGGACCGCGCCTGGGGTCGCCGACTCGCGAAGCGCTTCGGTTCAGAGAAGTCGATCGACGACCAGACCTTCATCATGACCGTGTCCCCTGGTCCCGTGGGTGGACTCGACTACTGCGCCGCGAAAGGTGCGGTGCCCGCCGGGGTCGACACGTTCTTCAAGGGCCTCGAGCCGGAGAAGGGCCAGCGCCTCGTCGTGTTCGGTTGGGCCATGGCCGAGTCTCTCGCGTCGGGCAAACTCCCCAAATAGCTCACCCGCGCGGCAGCAGTCCCGTACAGCTCTTATAGCAATGCCCGTCGATGGGTTGTGAGAGCGTCGTGAGCACGTAGGTCGGTCGAAACCCGAGAGTCGCCGCTAGGTCCTTTCCCGAGAGCGACGAGCGACGCGTCGCTTCCATCGTGCGAACGGCGTGGCTGTCTTCGCACAGCAACCAGACGTCGTCGCCGAACCACCCGAAGCGCACCCACGTCGATCCGTCGTCGTGTCGACGAAGCAACTGTGGTCCCCGGTCGGCGGCGATCAGCGCCACGCTGGGTCGCTCCCCACGAAACTCCCAGTAGGGCGCGCTGGGTCCTCGGAACCCGAAGAGTGGCCCGTCGGCGGGGCTCGCAAGACGCTGCAGCCAGCGCCGTACGCGTCGTCCTCGGTAGGTGCCGAGTCGTCGCGGCAGGTCTTGGAGGGTCACGGCTTCGGGCTGGGCGAGGTCGTCGCGCTCGATGTCCGGGGCGAGTTCGCCCTGGACGACGTCGAACGCAGCGAGGTCCGTTTCGATGTCCTGTGGCCATGGAATGCGCCAACGCACGATCGTCTGTGAGGCGAGATCGACGACGGTCGTCGTTTCGTTGGTCGAACCGAGCACGAGACCGAAGACGCTCGAGCCGGGCGAGAGGTCGACGGTACCTCGCTGGGGCATTCGTTGGACGAGTTTCTTGAGCGCGCGCACCGAGAGGTCACGAGAGAAGGGCACTACGAACCAACTTCGCTGAGTCGCTGGTCGAGTTCCTCGAGCGACGACGCGGGAAGCCGGCACGCGCCGCGTTGACAAACGTAGGCCAGTCCGTCGGCGCGCCCGCGCAACAGGGGCGAGCGTCCGTTCCCGGTTATGAGAACCGCGTGCGACATAGGTAACGATCGTACGTGCTCGCTCAACGCGTTCGCGTCGCCGGGAATCACGATCTCGACGCCCTCGAGGACGAAGCGAGCGGCGTTGACGAGGTCGGGGACCGCTCCCGGATGCGCTTCGATGAGCGGACTCGCCAGTTCGACCAAGCGTTCCGCGACGCAGCGAAGATCATCGTCGTCCAGGCACATCGACAGACGCGCGAGTGCCCGGCACGCGACGGCGTGCGCCGACGGCGTGGCGCCGTCGAAGATCTCCTTCGGTCGAAGTGGTAGGTCCGTGTCGAGGTCACTGGAGGAAAACAAACCTCGTCCGACGTGAGGGTCCGACGCCCGAGGAACCGAGCCGTCCCAGTAGTGCTGGAGCAAGAAGGTTGACAAGTCCTTCGCCCGCGAGAGATGGGCGTCGTCGCCCGTGACTTCGTAGGCGTCGACCAGTGCGTCGAGTAGCCAGGCGAGATCGCTCGCCGTTGCGTGCGCTTCGCGGTGCTCCGTGCGCCACCAGGTCGTGCCGTCGAAGTGACTCGATTGGAGCGAGTGCGCGAGCGCCACACCCTCGTGGACGCAGTCCGCATCGCCGCTCATCACGAGAGCCGACGCGAACATGGCGTTCCATTCGAGAATGACCTTTTCGTCGCGAAGTGGCTGGACACGTTTCGATCTCGCCACGCGGAGTGCGTCAATCGCCGCGTCGAGGTGCGCGGACGCGATGAACGGTTCATCGTTGGCGAGACGGGGTATCGAGCGGCCCTCGAAGTGTCCGGGTTCGACGATGCGATAACGCGACAACACCCGAGCGAGTTCAGACTCGAGGTGGGCGTGCGCGAGGACGTCGGCGACTTCGCGGGGAGTCCAGGTGACGTGCGAGCCCTCTTTACCATCTGCATCGGCGTCGAGCGAGGACGCGAAGCCATTCGCGACGCGCAGATCGCTCAGCACGAAGCGCAGCGTGTCGAGAGCGACGTCACGCCACTGGGGTTGATCGGGTCGCGCGCGACTCGCGTGAAGATACGTGCGCGCGAGCAGTGCCTGATCGCTCAGCATCTTTTCGAAATGCGGCACGTGCCACTGGTCGTCAACACTGTAACGAGCGAACCCTCCGCGCAGGTGGTCATACAGTCCGCCGCGCGACATCGCGTCCAAGGTTCTCGTGACGGTGTCGCGCGCCTGATCGTCGTCGAACTCGAGGAGAGCGTCGACGTAGCTCGCACGTGGGAACTTGGGTGCCGATCCGAAGCCGCCGAAGTCGTCGGCGCGACCCACCAACTCGTCGCGAAGTTTCCTTCGCGACTCGGAAAGATCAATCTTCTTGGGGTGAGGTTCGAGATGGTCGATGAACGCCACTTCCTTGGCCATGGCGTCGCGCAATTCATTGGCCTGTGCCTCGACGACGTCACGCTGGTTCATCCACGCGTCATTCATCGCGAGTAGGAGCCGCGTGAAACTCGCTTGGCCGTTTCGTTCGACCGGCGGATAGTACGTGCCCGCCATGAACGGCCGGGCGTCAGGGGTGAGGAACACCGACATTGGCCAACCTCCGTGACCGCTGACCAGTTGGGTCGCCGCCATGTAGAGCGCGTCGACGTCGGGTCGCTCCTCGCGATCGACCTTGATTGAGATGAACGAATCGTTCAGGAGCTTTGCGACGTTCTCGTCCTCAAAGGATTCGTGCGCCATCACGTGGCACCAGTGGCACGAGGCGTATCCCACGCTCAAGAAGATCGGTCGGTCGAGTTCGCGCGCTTGTTCGAAGGCGTCCTCACCCCACGCCCACCAATTGACGGGATTGTCAGCGTGATCGCGCAAGTACGGTGAACCGAGTTGCGTTTTGGTGGCTCGGAGTCGAGGCATAGTCACGGTTCCATTCAAAGCTTGAAGAGTGCAGGGTGCAGTCGATCACTTGATTGACATAAAGAAAGTACCGTGCGAAGACACCAAGCGAACATTCGTTGACGTCGCTCAGCGCTCGAGAGAGGCGCGCTGCGTTTCCCACTGCGCGCGACGGATCGCGAGGATCACCTCGTCAGTCCATTCACCCTTGACGAACTCGTTCTCGACGAGGTGTGCTTCTCGTTGGAGACCGACCTTCTCGAGAGCGCGAATCGACGCGGTGTTGCGAGCGTCGCATCGCGCGCAGATGCGGTGCAAGCGGTGGTCAGCGAATCCGACGTCGAGCAGTTCACGGTAGGTTTCGGCGGCGAGTCCGCGTCCGTGAACGTCGGGATGGAGCGACCCGCCGATTTCTCCTTGCTGGTGTTCGTTCGCGCTCCACTTGAGCATGAAGTCACCGATCAATTGATTGGTATCGCGTAGCACCACGGCCACGAACAAGATGTTCACCTCGCCGATCTCGAAGGGTTGGCTCAACTTGCGCTGCAGGGATTCGCGCACTTCGTCGCGGGTGCGCGGCTTGGTGTAGAGGTAGCGATTAACGTCGTCTCGCTCGTAGATCGATGTGAGTGCGTCGAGGTCGTCGATGTCAAAAGGGCGAAGGGTCAGTCGCAGGGTGTGCCGTGGAGCGGAAAGCTGCGCCATCACCTTGTTCTAGTACGTACCCGTGACAGCGTCGCCGGAGCCCGCGCACGAAGTGCTGCGTCGCGCGAGGTCGAGAGCGAGCGGGCTGTCCAATGGTGGGCGCCGTCGTGCTGAGTACGCTCGTCCTAGGTATCGCAGGCACGACCGCATCGGAGGAAGCCATGTCACGACCACTTCAGTGGGGAGTCTTGAGTACCGGTGGCATCGCGCACACCTTCGCATCTGACCTCGCCCAAATCAGCGAGGGCGTGATCGTCGCGGTGGGTTCGCGCAGTGGCGAATCGGCCAACGCCTTTGGCGACGAGTTCAGCGTCCCGAGCCGTTACGGTTCGTACGAGGAGTTGGTCGCCGACGCGAACGTCGAAGCGGTCTACGTCGCGACACCTCATCCCATGCATCACGAGAACACCTTGCTCGCTCTCGAGCACGGCAAGCACGTCTTAGTGGAAAAGGCCTTCACCATGAACGAGGCGGAAGCTCGTGACATCGTGCGAGTAGCGCGTGAGAAGAACCTGTTCGTCATGGAGGCGATGTGGACGAGATTCCTCCCTCACATCCACGCCATTAGAGATCTCATTGCCCGCGACGCGCTCGGTGCACTCGTGAGTGTCGAGGCGGACCACGGCAAATACTTTCGACCTGATCCCAATTTTCGTCTCTTCGCCCCTGAGCTCGGCGGTGGCGCGCTCTTGGACCTTGGTGTCTATCCGGTCTCGTTCGCGTCCATGCTGCTCGGCACGCCTTCTCGAGTGCTCGCCATGGTGGACCCAGCGTTCACCGGCGTCGACGGTCAGACCTCGATGTTGTTCGGTTACGAGAGCGGAGCGCACGCGATACTTACCTGTACTTCACGAGGGCGAAGTGCGACGCGCGCGTGCATCACCGGTGAAAAGGCTCGTATCGAGATCGACGGTGACTTTTACGCTCCGACGTCATTTACTCTGATTGAGCGAACCGGCGAACGCGAACGGTTCGATTTTGAAAGGGCCGGTCGCGGTTTACACTACGAGGCGCAGGAAGTCGCCCGTTGCATCGAGGCGGGTCTCACGGAGAGCCCGCTGATGCCGCTCGACGAGAGCGTCGCCATCATGGCAACCATTGACCAGGTACTCGCGAGTTAGCGCGATTCTTGGGCGACAGCACGTCGGGCGGATCCACCGTCACTGACGCATACACCTTGATTTTCAGGCCTTGTGAAGTTTTGCGCAAGCTGTGGACAACTTGTGGTTCGCTTGGAGCCGGTAATCGACAGGTTGTGCGATGCGATGTCGCTAAGCCAATTCGAGTTCGTTGCGCGAAGTAACGTCGACTTTTCGAGCGTGGGAGAGGTTCGCGCATGGTGAGTGAGTACGAGGCGCACTGCGTTCTCGAGTCGTCCTGCGACCTGGGGGAGTGTTGCAGGTGGGATGAGCAACGACACGAGCTCTCCTGGGTGGACGTCACGAGGGGTCAATTCTTTCGAGCGTCAGTGGACGGCGACCAGGTGCAAATCGTGCGCAGCTATCAAGTGGATGGATTCCTCAGCGCGGTCGCACCATTTCGTCGGCGCGACGACGGCTGGATCATCGCGCGTCACCACACTGTTGAACACTTGAGCGAAGAGGGTGACCATGAAGAGTTGTGCGCACCAGAACCGGCCTCAGGTGAGGTGCGGATGAACGACGGTGCGTGTGACCCGTTCGGTCGCTTTCTTATCGGGTCGATGGCGATGGATGAAGTTTCAAGTGCGGGGAGCCTCTTTCGAGTGACCTCGTCTCATTGTGAGCGTCTTTTCGGTGGGGTGACCATTTCGAATGGACTCGGATGGAGTCCCGACGCTCGGCACCTCTACTACGTCGACAGTGGACCAGCGACTATCTACCACTTCGACGTTGATGC
>CAJCJA010000035.1 GCA_903970515.1 Candidatus Saccharibacteria bacterium CG_4_10_14_0_2_um_filter_52_9 | reverse complement strand
TGGGCGTACAACGACGTGCGAATGAACCTGCTCACGTATGCTCTCACGCTTCTGTTCCGACAGCCACTGCCCGAGTTGTTGCACGAGCGCGTCATGGAACCCATGGCGGCATCTGATGGATGGTCCTGGCACGGGTACCGGACCAGCGTCATCCAGTCCGACGGTCGTCCGATCGAGGTCGTCTCGGGTGGGGCGCACTGGGGCGGCGGACTGGTCATCTCCGCCCGGGATCTTGCCTTGATCGGTCAGCTCTTTCTCGACCGGGGAATCCACGCCGGGCGCCGTCTGCTCAGCGCGAAATGGGGGGACCAGTCATGGGCTCCCTGTCCGGTCAAGCCGGAGTACGGCTACCTGTGGTGGCTCAACGACGATGAGATCCCGTGGCCAGGTGCGCCGAGGACGGGGCGCAGTGCGCGTGGTAACGGTGGACGGCACCTGCTCTGGGTCGACCTCGCGCGCGAGCTCGTCCTTGCATCGCACTGGACCGAGGACGTGCTCACCTTGATATGTGACGTTTCCAGCGCTGTTGGCGTCTCGGCGCCAATGACCTGAGACATAGCCTTCGACTACTACGAATCGCCTCCCGGCGGATCTACTAAAAAACGATAGACATTTGTCTACAAATCTCTGATGAGATGACTGCGTCCTATGAGGCGACTTGCACGACTGCCACTTGTGCGGACGGGGGCGGGACGGATTCGCCCTGTTCACGCATTACCTCAATGTGCATTTCGATAGCGTCGGCAATGTTCGCCTTGACTTCCTCAATCGTCTTGCCCGTCGACACACATCCATCGAGGTCGGGAACCCACGCTCCGTAGTTATTCGGAGAACGTTCAATAACGACTGCGTATTCGATCATCGCCTTCTCCGCTCTATTCCTGCCTGCCTCATAATGCTACCGAGCAGTTCTCGGTGCAGATCGTCTCCCATCGCACCAGGCACCGTGACCGTGCCGAGATTCGTTGGATGGTGATAGTGACGATGACTCCCTCTGTGCCGAACCTGTAACCAGCCGTCGCGCTCAAGTTCCTTGATGATCTCTCGAACTTTCACATCAAACAACGGTTGCGACAGTTTTGAGATAAACACGGGAAAGGAGAAGGACTCCAAAGCCAGTGACATGGTGGCCACCTCTCGACCTTTGAGGATGGCCGTCACCAAACGATCACGGAGTGGGCCAGGAAACGTAAACTCCGAAGTAGGCAACCTACGAAAGTTGTCAGTGGAATCACTTTCGCTCAACGTAATACTCTAAGTCACTTAGGTTGAGGCCAGACTCGAACTAAGAACGTGCGCGACGCATCCTTGAGAGTAGTTTTGACACTCTTCTACTTAGGATCCATTGGAAGAAGTCTTCTTTCCAAACCGAGCGAATCGTAATACCTTACGACGCCACGCGAACAGTTGCCGCTTGAGAGTTTGGTACTGGAATTTCTTCACCCATCTCACGGAGCATTTCGATGTGGAGTTCGAGTGCCTCTTCCATCAACGTTCTGGTTTCTTCGAAGGTCTTCGCAGCGGCGACACAGCCGGGGACGTCCGGAGCATACGCGGCAAAATTCGAACCGGCATCTTCTATGATGATCGTGTACTCAGTCATCAAATTCCCCTTTCAAAGTCCGGCTTGTTTCATTATGCTTCGCAAGGTCTTGGGAGGCAATTCTCGTCCGAGGTTTCCAGCGACGGTAACGAGGCCCACCTTTGTCGGATGTTTGAAATGACGATGACTCCCGTTCTGGCGCACTTGGACCCAACCGTCGTCTTCGATCAACCTGATTACCCACCTCACTGTCACGAACTCGCAACGGTCGCAAGGAAATCAACTCTCGAGGAGAAAACAATAGACATTCGTCTATCAAGTTTTGATAGAAGTGACTCTTCGCTTGGGCGATGAGATCTAACGAGGACTGCCGAAGTAGTAGCTGAGAGGTCTCGAAGGTTCGGATCCTGACTCGCCCGGGAGGATCGGAAGTGCCGCGAAACTCCCACACCAGAAGAAGCCATTGGAGCGAAGCGGTTGGACGACAATTGAAGTCAGCGATCCTGGCAGCCAGGCCAACATCTTGTAAGAGATGATGCACCGGCTAGGCGGATTGCCGACCGGTATACCGAGACCGTCGAGCCAGAAAGACGCCACACCCCCGCCCGGTTGCAACGTCACTCTTGGAATCGGAAGCCCGTTGTTGATGCCCCCGACTTCGTTGCCGTCGTGCCCGTAAAAGTGCGCCTCACGAACCACCAGCACGTGGGGGTTCTTGTAGGAAGTTCCAATGCCGTAGACACCAACAAACGCAGCACGAACGTACCCACGTAGCGTGCACGCCTGACGACTCACGTTCTTGATCCAGAAGAGGTCATTGACGTGCCCTGCGCCCACGACGGTGTTGTAGTCAGTCATCCGTACCGATGTAGGGTCGCACCGGGGCAACGATGCCGCAGCAATGGGAGAAGCGCTCGTCAGGACTGAGCACCACGCGACGACGACAAAAGTCATCGCCAGAAGGTGGGAGGAACGTCGCACAACCTCAGTATGTCATCGCATTGAGCCGGCTATTCCAGCTGAAATCGAAACACATTTGTCTCTCGTAGGACGAAACCCATCTTCTGATAGAGAGCGTTCGCCGCCTCGCGAGATGATCGACTCGTGAGGTCCACGGTCTTCGCACCGCGCTCTTTCGCGCACCGGAGGGCAAACGCCACGAGCTGTTCGCCGACGCCCTGTCCCCTTGACGCAGCGTCGACGATGACGTCTTCGATGATCGCCCGCAGCCCCGTGGGAATCGAGAAAATCACTAGCGTCAGCGTCCCGACGATACGATTGTCATCCATCGCGACGACCAACGTCGTCGAGCCCTCCTCGATGAGTTCCTCGAGCGCGCTCATCGTCAAAGGCGCGGCGGTTGTAGAGAGTTGCGGTACGAGCCGATGCAGCGCCTCGAGCAGTTCCGCGGAGGATTGCGAGACGACGTCAACGTGGATGCTCATGTATCGCCCCGCCAGACCGGTCGTCGCAGATCGTCGTAGAAGACGTCGCGATGTTCGCCGTCAATGGCGGCGAAGATGAAGTCCGCCCAGCGCTCCGCCCCAAGCGTGGGCGACGGGAGCGAATCGCGTCGAAACCATCCGGCGTCGGTGCACTCGAGGGGGTGGATCTTCATCTCTCCACCCACCGCGCGACAGAAGAACAAAAGCGAATAGAGCGGAATGCGTGACGACCCCAAACGCATGCCGTCGAGCACCCCGATGAGTCGCACTGGCTCGACCTCGATCCCCGTTTCCTCGAGCACTTCTTTCACGACCACTTCAGGTGCGGAGTAGCCGACGTCACACCAACCCGTCGGATAGAGCCATAACCCCGAGTCAGCGCGTTGGATGAGCAGCAACTCACCTTGGTCGTTGGACACCGCCGCACCCACGGCGACCTTGGGAGTCACGTACCCGGGCACGCCTCTTCCGACCTCGCTCATCCATTCGGTGACGAAACCATCAGCATCGAGCACGCCGTCGAGCCCCTCTTGCGCAGCGACCTTGATGTCGCCAGCGATTTTCAGGACCTCTTCGTAGCGTTCGCGTTCGAACTGACTCTCCGTGAACCCAATCCCGGTCTTGGCGACCCCGGCGAGCGACTCGGCCCAGCGCAAAAGAGCCTTCTTCGAAATGGAATCGCTCACGTTGCCGACGCTACCAACAACGTTTAGACCAACGTCGCGTCAAGCACCTCGTCAACCGTGCCAACGAGACCGGTGTAGAAAGCACCGAATTCGCCATACAACGTCGAAGCTTCGTCGAAACGCATCGTGTAGACACAGTCCTTGAGGTCATCGATATGCACCGCGAACAGCGTCACGCCCCATTCCCAGTCATCCAGACCCGTCGATCCGGTGACCACCTGCAGCACGCGGCCCTTGAACTCTCGACCCGACGATCCGTGTTGGCGCATCAACGCGAGTCGCTCCTCGTAGGGAAGTGAATACCAGTTGTGCTCATCACCTCGACGCTTGGACATTGGATAGAAGCAGAACGCATTCATCCCCGCGGGGGGCAAGACCGGAAAGAGTCGGTCCTGGAGAATCTTCTCGGGCGTGCCCGCCGCGTACTCGGAAACCTCGGTCACCGAGACGTAGCTTTCGGCGACCTTGAAACCCGCCGCTTGGATCTTCGACTGGAACTTTCGAAGGTCCCACAGGTTCTCACCGAGCACCATGAAGCAGGCGTCCGCCTTCGCTCCCATGATCGCCGCCGTCACGATCTGCAGGCCTGCGGCGATGCCGTCGTCGACGGCCTTGCGAACGGCGCCCGCGTCGACCGTGCCCTCGGGATGACAAAAGAGATGGACCACGTTGAGTCCGCGCGAAGGGATCAATGGTGTGGGCGACGTCATGACTCCATGCTACGACCAACGACACGCGTCAATTCGTGGCGAAAAAGCACGAAGACCGCGGGCGTGCCCGCGGTCTTCGCACAGAATAGGACGGACGCTTTAGTAGTCGTCCATCCCACCACCGGGCATCGCCGGTGCCTTTTCTTCGGGCTTGTCGACGATCACGCACTCGGTCGTAAGAAAGAGTGCCGCGATTGACGCCGCGTTCTGTAGCGCGGAGCGGGTCACCTTGGCCGCGTCGATGACACCGGCCTTCACGAGGTCTTCGTAGTCGCCGGTCGCAGCATTGAGTCCCTCGTTGGGCTTGGACAGATTGCGTACCTTGTCGACGATGACGCCGCCTTCGAGGCCCGCGTTCACCGCGATTTGATTGAGCGGTGACTCGACGGCCTTGGCGACCATGCGAGCACCCGTCGCCTCGTCTCCGAGCAACTTGTCGGCGACTTCGAGGATCCTCGACTGGCTGCGAAGCAACGCCACGCCACCACCGGGCACGACGCCCTCTTCGATAGCGGCCTTGGTTGTCGACACCGCGTCTTCGATACGGTGCTTCTTTTCCTTCAACTCGACTTCTGTCGCGGCACCGACCTTGATGACGGCGACGCCACCGGACAGTTTCGCGAGGCGCTCCTGGAGCTTCTCGCGGTCGTAGTCCGAATCGGTGTTCTCGATCTCGGCCTTGATCTGGTTGACGCGACCTTTGATGTCCTCTTCAGAGCCCGCGCCTTCGACGATGGTCGTCTCGTCCTTGGTAACGACAATCTTTCGGGCGGTGCCGAGCTCGTCGAGACCAGCGTTCTCGAGCTTAAGACCCACCTCCTCGGAGATCACGGTCGCACCCGTGAGGATTGCGATGTCTTGCAACATGGCCTTGCGACGTTCTCCAAAGCCCGGTGCCTTGACGGCGACTGACTTGAAGGTGCCACGAATCTTGTTCACGACCAACGTCGCGAGCGCTTCACCTTCGAGGTCCTCGGCGACGATGAGCAGTGGACGACCCGACTGCATGACCTTCTCGAGTACGGGTAGTACGTCGCGCACGGCGCCGATCTTGCTCGAGACGAGCAAGATGTACGCGTTCTCGAGCACTGCTTCCATTCGCTCGGTGTCGGTGGAGAAGTAGGGCGAGATGTAACCCTTGTCGAAACGCATTCCCTCGACGAGGTCCATGTCCATACCGAAGGACTGACTCTCCTCGACGGTGATGACGCCGTCCTTACCGACCTTGTCGATCGCGTCAGCAATCATCTGGCCAATCTCGACGTCCGCCGCGGAGATCGACGCCACTTGGGCAATCTGCTCCTTGGTGTCGGCGGGCTTAGCGAGTTCGTGTAACGAAGCAACCGCGGCTTCGACCGCCGCTTCGATGCCCTTCTTCAACGACATCGGGTTCGCGCCCGCGGCGACGTTCTTCAAACCCTCGCGCACCATGGCCCACGCGAGCACCGTGGCGGTCGTCGTACCGTCACCGGCGACGTCGTCGGTCTTCTTCGCGACTTCCTTCACGAGTTCGGCACCGATTCGCTCGAAGGGGTCTTCGAGGTCGATATCCTTCGCGATCGAGACACCGTCGTTGGTGATGGTGGGGGCGCCCCACTTCTTGTCCAGGACCACGTTGCGGCCCTTGGGCCCGAGGGTCACTCGTACTGCGTCGGCCAATTTGTTCATGCCGCGCTCGAGAGCTCGGCGCGCTTCTTCGTCAAAAGCGATCAGTTTCGCCATTGTGATTCCTCCTAGAGCGACTTCGCACCGCTACTGGTGCAAAGTCAATATTAGCAGTCTAGGGGCACGAGTGCTAATGATGCCTAGCCACCGGCGACGGCCGGAACGAGCGAGACGGTTTGGCCGCTCTCGAGCACGGTATCGAGTCCGTCGAGGAAGCGAACGTCCTCGTCAGCGACGAAGACGTTGACGAAACGACGCAGCGACCCTCGGTCGTCGAGCACGCGCACCGCGATACCCGGGTATTCGGTGTCAACGGCGTTGATGGCGTCGCGCACCGTCTTTGCTTCGACGGGCACCTCGGCGGCGCCGCCCACGAGCGTTCGCAATTGACTCGGGAGCCGGACGATAACGCTCACGAGGCGGAACTGACGAGCTGGTGGAAGCGAAGGGCCTCCTCGGCGTCCGCGAGCGAAGGACTGATCCTCGTACTAAAAGTCGCCGTGTCGCTAATCGCGTCGAGGGTCTTGAGACCGTGCCCCGAAATGATCGCGACGACCGACTTGTTCGGATCGATAGTGCCGCGCGCGATCATCTGACGAAGCGACGCGATCGTCACGCCGCCGGCGGTCTCGGCGAAGATCCCTTCGGTCTGGGCGAGCAGGCCAATGCACTCGAGAATCTCCTCGTCGGGCACCGATCCACAGTCACCGCCGTTGCTACGAAGTTGGTCGAGGACGTAGGGTCCGTCCGCGGGGTTGCCAATCGCGAGTGAGCGGGCGATC
The DNA here is from genome assembly GCA_903970515.1 of Candidatus Saccharibacteria bacterium CG_4_10_14_0_2_um_filter_52_9. Classification (GTDB taxonomy): domain Bacteria; phylum Actinomycetota; class Acidimicrobiia; order Acidimicrobiales; family RAAP-2; genus RAAP-2. The sequence continues at coordinate 4,167 of CAJCJA010000035.1, read as the reverse complement.
GTGTTCGGGCGCTGCGGGGTGACGACCTCGGCGCCTTCGGCGAACGCCGTCGCGATCGGTGAGCAGCCTTGCGCTTGTGCGCCGAAGATGACCGGAGCCTCGCCGTCGACGAGATCGAGCGCGATGAACTCGCGAAAGCCCTTGGCGACCTTCGTCAATTGACTGCCCGACGCGACGGGTACGACGACTTGAGCGGGCGTGCGCCAGCCGAGTTGCTCACAGATCTCGAAGGCAAGCGTCTTGGAACCTTCGGCGTAGTACGGACGAAGATTCACGTTGGCGAAGGCCCAATCGGGATGTTCGGCGACGAGTTCGACGCAAAGCCGATTGACGTCGTCGTAATTCCCTTCGACGCCGAGCACGGTGCCGCCGAAGATCGCGGTCATGGCGACCTTGGACTTCTCGAGGTCCGTCGGGATAATCGTCACACTCGGCCAGCCAATGAAGGCAGCGTGCGCGGCGACCGAGGTCGCGAGGTTGCCCGTTGACGCGCATGCGGCGGTGGAAAATCCGAGTCGTCGAGCGCTCGAGAGGGCGACCGAGACGACCCGATCCTTGAACGATCCAGTCGGATTACGCGTGTCGTCCTTCAGCCAGAGTTCTCGCACGCCTAAGACCTCGGCGAGACGCGACGCTCGACGAAGCGGTGTCCAACCCGCGCCCAGATCGACCGGCTCAGCACCGGGATCAGGCAGCAGCGCGCCGTAACGCCAGATCGAATTGGGGCCCTCCTCGATCGAGGCGCGGGTCACTGTGCCCTTCGCGGCTTCGAGGTCGTAGGCGACCTCGAGGGGACCGAAGCAGTACTCACACGAGTATCGAGCCTCCGCAGGATAGGCGGTGCCACACTCTCGGCATAGAAGACCAGTAGCGAAACTCATAACTCCCTTTTCATCGATCGGGCTTTGGCACCTGGTGTGACGAGGGTCTCTCGTTGGCACACTGGTTGTCGCGACGTCTGCGGGCCCGCCCCTCAGTCGCTCTTGATGACTTGCCAATTCTTGCGGCTGCGGCGTCCCTTGTCAAGTCCCATTCGCGAACACGCCCCGTAGATTCGTGTACGTGAGTACTGCGGACGTACCCTGGACCCTCGAGCGTGAAGCGTTCGACCTCGGACACGTTACCGCGCTCAAGGAGAAGACCTCGGTCGCCGTCGTCGTTCCCGCGAAGAACGAAGGGGCCACCATCGGTGCCGTGCTCGAGGCGGTTCGTCACCACGTCGACTTCGTCGACGAATTGGTGGTCGTCAACGACCACTCGAATGACGACACACCGACGATTGCCGACCGCCATGGCGCGCGGGTGCTGCACCTCGAGGGTCGCGGAGGCAAGGGCGAAGCAATGAAGCTCGGTCTTCGAGAAACGCAATCAGAGATCGTCGTGTTCCTCGACGCCGACGTGCTTAATACGACGAGTGAATTCGTCCCTCGCCTCGTCCAACCTCTCCTCGAACGGGACACCACCCAACTCGTCAAGGGTTATTACGAACGGCCCTTGCACAACATGCCCACCGGTGGCGGTCGCGTGAACGAACTCGCAGCGCGACCCATCCTCGCGCTGCTCTATCCCGGTCTCGGCGAGATCCGCCAACCCCTCGCGGGCGAGACGGCGGGGCGACGAAGTGCGCTCGAATCGGTCACGCTCGAGTCCGCCTACGGCGTCGAGATCGCACTGCTCATCGACATCGCCCGCCAGTACGGCGTGCACAGCCTCGCCCAGGTGGACCTCGGAACGCGCCGGCACCGCAATCGTCCTCTCGAGGAACTTCGCCCGATGGCCGTCGACGTGCTGCGCGCCGCTCTCGGACGTTTCAAAGTGGCGTTGCCACCCCAGGCGTGACTAACCCTTAATGGCGATGTCGGGACCCAATATGACGATGACGTCATCGCCCGACGCACCGGGCACGGGACTCAAACCGTTGAGTGGTTGAATCGCCGTCGCGTCCACCTTGATCTCACTCGCGATCTCGCGGGCCGCCCACAAGAAACCGGGGTTGTAGTACACCACGGTCGAGGTCACCTTCGGACCATTCACCTGTGGCAGTGCATCCCAGTTCAACGCTTCGAGTTGTTGGGTGTAGCGACGCGCCAAACCTGAGACGTCGGTGCCGTTGGCCACTTGAACGGGAACCTTGTTCTTGGGCAACGTGGTCGACGTCGTACCTCCGTCGCTCGCCGGCACTGTCGTCGTCGACACGAAGACACTGGTGGAGGCGTGATTGTTCGAACGCAACATCAAGAAGACGGCACCAACGAAAAGAATCAAGATCAAAAGCACCACACCCAACGATGGCTGGTAGTGCGAGCCATCACCGGACGACTGAGGTTGGGCGTGCGAGGCGTCACTCATTTTGACAACTCTAGAGCGACGGGCGCGCGTTCACTAACCTAGGGAATCGCACGCCGGTGTGGCGCAGTCTGGCAGCGCAGGCGATTTGTAATCGTCAGGTCGGGGGTTCAAATCCCTCCACCGGCACGAAGGAGGACATGGTGAAGGATAAAGACAAGTCAGTGGGATTGGTGAAAGAGTTTCAAGCGTTCGCCTTCCGCGCCAATGTCGTCGATCTCGCGATCGCGGTCGCGTTAGGTGGTGCGTTCACCGCGGTCGTGACGGCGGTCGTCGCTGGGTTGTTCACGCCACTCATCGCGGCGTTGTTCGGGCAAACAAACTTCAGTGCCCTCTACTTCACGTGGCACCATAGTGAGTTCCACTACGGTCTCGTCGTCAATGCCCTCATCACGTTGATCGTGATTGCCCTGGCGTTGTTCTTCTTCGTTGTGAAGCCAATAATGGCGGTCCGTCGTCGCAACGGACAAGCGGCAACGCCGCCCCCGCCCATGGCGCCATGTCCCTCGTGCTTCACCGATGTCGACTTACGCGCCACACGATGCCCCGCGTGCACCGAAAAGCTGGCGGCGGGTTGGGGGACGTGACTACAACTTGAGGAACACTTCGACTCGACGATTGAGAGAGTTCGTCGCGCCCTTCACTGAGCCTTCGCCGGAGAATCGCATGGATACTGCTTTCACGTGAAGGTCCGAGAGCTGAGTCCGCAGATAGGTAACGACGGCCAACGCTCTCGCGGCACTGAGTGACGTGGAACCTTTCTTCGTCTCGCTCGGAAGCGAGTAGCCAAATAACGAGGCGGAGACGTATCCCTTCAACTCCATATTCCTGGCGATGCGCTGCACCTGATCTTTCAGCGCGTTGCCGAGCACCGACGAATGAGCAAGGAATGGACCAATCGCGCCGGCAAGGACTGACTGATGTGATGAATTCGGCGTCACCGTCCAAAGCGCGTAGAGCGTGAGTGGACCAGTGACGACGTATGAGGCACCGCCGGCGTAGATGCTTCCCTGCGACGACGGTGACGTGCTCCAGCCTTCAAACGTGTAGCCAGGATTCAGCAACGTGCCCACCGTCGGCAACAGGATTGTGGAACCGACAACGGCGGTGACTTCAGGCACGCTCCCGAGTCCAGCGTTAGCCGAGAAGGAGATTGTCGCCGGGACGTTAGCAACCCACTGCGCATACAGCAGCAATGAGGACGGCGGAATGATTGTGACGCCAGTTGCTCCGACCAAACTGCCGCCGGTAGCGGCGGTATACCAGCCGGTCTGGGTGAAGCCCGCGTAGGTGAGCGCGAAAGCGAGAGGAAGTTGCACGGTATCACCGGCCGTAACCGTCACGGGACTCAAGACGCCTGTGCCGCCATTGTCGTTATATGTAACGGTGTAGGTCGTTGGCGTCGGCGTCGGCGCGACTGAGTTAGCAGTCCATTGTGCATAGAGAAGCAAATTGCTTGCAAAGGAGTATGAAGCACCGTCTGCATATGGAGTCCCGCTCCCGTTGGAGGCCGTGTTCCAATCGCTAAATGTGTGTCCCGGGTCAGTGAGAGATGGCGAAAGCGCAGAGAAGAGCGTAAATGTCGTTGGACCACTTTCCGTCTGCGTCGCATACGCAGGGTCACTTGGACTGTCGTTTTCCCCGAAAGTGACGACTTGAAATGAAGTTCCGAACGCAACGGCCGGAATCGCAATACTGACGACCGACGAAACCAACAAGACGGACGCCAAGCGTCCAAGTAGAGATTTAACGCTTTGACGCATCAGATTCCTTTATTCAGAGGTTTGTGCGTCTGGGCATACAGCCGTACTTACAACATCT
>CAJCJA010000034.1 GCA_903970515.1 Candidatus Saccharibacteria bacterium CG_4_10_14_0_2_um_filter_52_9 | reverse complement strand
AAGAAGACCGAGCAGTGCCCGCTATGTCACTCACCAATGATTCTTGACCACTCGATACACGGTTGGTGGTTTCGATGTGTGACCGCGGGCTGCAAGGGGAAGCGAGATCTAGGGCGAGATTCTGGCCGTGCGTTGGATTTTCTACTCTCGACATAGATTCCGTCCGACTTAGCGACAGGGAACCGGGACCTGAGTACCTGGCCCCACTTTCAAAGTGAGTCGACAGTCGTGGTGGCTCCATGGCGATCCTTCGTAAACTGAGTCCGTTCTTACGAGGTCGTCGCTCGCGAAGACAACGTTCACCTCGGTGCCCACGATTTACAATGACTATTGGTATTGCGGGCGCGACATCAATCGTGACGATGCTGTCTCGTTATTTTGAAGTGCAACCTTCACTGCTACGATTAGCCAACTTGATCAATGAGAACTGATGCGTTCACATTCATTGAGCTGCCGCCGGCAAGCGTTTGCAATGTCACTGCGGCCGCTGACACATGGTTGACCAACGTAACGACGTCGCCGGGGCTGAGAGTCACGAGGACCTGTCCGCTATTTATCTGCGTGCCCGCCCCTGATCCATACGTAGAACCCGAGATCAGTGCGCCATTATCGAACAACGCGAATTGTCCGGGCTCTACTCCTGAAACCGAGAAGTCGATGAGGTAGACCCCCGCGGTGATGGCGGCAATGCCATCGGTGCCTGGCGCGTGAGTAAAGCCGAGAAGTGGGCCATTGCTATCGAAGTCTATTGACGAGCCAATTGGCACGGTTTCTGCGCCTTCGTTGTAGACGTAGGCGTAATTCGCTGTGCTGGTTGGACCCACTGGTCCAATTGAACCGGTCGCACCCGTCGCTCCCGTCGGCCCACTCGGTCCTGCCAGTCCAGTCGCTCCTGCTGGCCCACTCGCTCCCGTTGCTCCACTCGCTCCGGTCGCTCCGGTCGCCCCCGTTGCTCCCGTCGGCCCACTTGGTCCTACCGGTCCAGTCAGCCCACTCGTTCCAGTTGCTCCGGTCGCTCCTTTGGGCCCACTTGGTCCTGCCGGTCCAGTCGTGCCCGCTGGCCCACTCGATCCGACCCGTCCGCTTGCACCCGCTTGACCGGCCCTGCCTCTCGATCCGGCTGGACCTGCCGGCCCACTCGGTCCGACCCGTCCGCTTGCACCCGCTGGTCCGGCCACGCCTCTAGATCCGGCTGGACCCGCTGGCCCAATTGGACCTACAGGATTGATAAGTCCATTTGGAGAACTCGCTTTGTCATCGAAGGTCCGGGACGTCGAAGTGATTACGGCCGCTCTTGGCGACACGATGAGTTGCGCGCTTTGAACAACTTGGGTTGGTCGAAAGAAGACGAGGCCGGGTGTGCCAACGCTCGCACGTGCGCTCACTGTAATACTCCTCGGCGCGGAGCTTGCGGCCGTGATCGGCACGAAGCTGATGCCTTGCGAGTTTGTGACGACCGTTTCGGTCGTTCGCGAAGATCCTTTGAATGATGCGAAGTGCAATGTAACGCGGACAGCTTGATTGGGAAGCCCACGATTGGAACCGGGCACCGTTACCTTTATTTTCAAGGTCGTCGATTTGTCGAAACTCGTGGAGTGGTCTTTGAGCGTGACGCTGACGACTGGCGCGGCGGAAATGCCGCGAACTTGATCCATGAAAGTTTGAAGCTCATCGATGGCCGCTGTGGTGCCCGCATCTGAAAGCGGATAGGGAATTCCCCACGCGACGTGGTTGTACGCCAGCTTTGCTGCAGCCCCTACGTCGTTCGCCGAATAGAGGCCGGGTTCGCCGGCGTTGATTCGCCCCAGTAATTGTTCTCGCGAAAGGGCGTAGCCGAGGGCGGCGAAACCAGACGTCATCGCGTTGCGCGGCGCAGTGGTCACCACGTAATCGAAACTTGGCGAAGGGTAATCGTCGTCAAGTGCCGGGGAGTCCGCACACATTCCCCAACCATTTGGCGTAGGGAAGCCCAGTCCGTAGAGACCGAAGTAGGTGTTTTTTTCGCCGAGCGTGGCGCAGTATCCCCGATATGGATATGTTGGCGCGCTCGTAGTGCAACGAGAGGGCTCGGAAGTTCGAGGGGCGAATTTCGCGGCGCCTGCGCCAAATTGTGAAGTTTGAGCGGTTGCCAATCCGCTCGGTAGCGTGACGCTGAGAACGAGGGCAAGACTGAAAAACGTCCTCTTGGCGGGTAGACAAGTCATTGTGGCCTTCTTCGTAGTTTCAGCGAAAAGTTGAAATGGAAGGAAGCGAGTTCTTGACGTCCCGACAGACATTTTATTGTTTCGACTTACTGCTTTGCCCTAAAAATGAATCGAAGAATGTCGAGTCTTGGACTCGATTGCGGTGAAATTGGGCCTAAGTCCCCTTGCATCGTCGACTATTGCGTGTATTTGTGCTCACGCGTTGAGTTGAATCACTAATTCATTCAATTGTTGGCGAGAAGTGTGGCGGCTTTGAAGATGACTGGTTTGACGTCGGAACGGTGTCAACTCTTCGTTGTGGTTAGTGACGCGACAACTGACGTAGGCGACATCACGGATTAGACTTGGTGATCGGTCGGCGAGACGCATTGAAGCGTGTCGCTTTCTGAAACAAGTTTCACGCGGCTGTAGCTCAGCGGATTAGAGCATCGGTCTTCGGAACCGAGTGTCGGGGGTTCGAATCCCTCCAGCCGCACTCACTCGACCACGTACGGTAAAAATTGCGCCAATGGTTCGTGAGTGAGCTCGAGCTCCTAAAGGCGAGGCGCGCACTCTCGCGTCAGCCGCTCGCGAACGACCAGGAGTCCATCACCGTGCCCCTTACATTCTCACAAGTGTTCTCAAATTTTGTGCACGTGTTTGCCTAGACGACGATGTCCTCCATCAGTGCAGCCTTTCTCGTGAAGCAAGAACTCGGTAGCCGAGCATTGGTATTTCTTACGTTTCGTGTGGTCCGCTACGGACGGAGACGCTTCACACCTTTCGGTCTCAAATTGTGAAAACTGGTTTGACTTTTGTGAATTTGCAACTTATCCTTTCGGCGTGAGTTCAAAGTTACGACGTGCCACGATTGCGAATCGTCTCTTGAACTCGGGCGAAGCGTCCATTGCCGAGCTCGCTCAGACCTTTGGAACATCAGAAATGACAATCAGAAGGGACTTGGAACTTCTCGAATTAGAGGGTCTCGCACGTCGGGTGCGTGGGGGCGCCATCTCCACCCAGAGTCGCTCGTATCAGCCTCCGATTCTGCAGCGCTCCACGCACGAAGCCCAAGCGAAGCAACGAATCGGGGAGGCCGCCGCTGAGTTGTTGTCGCCAGGTGAGACGACCATCATCGATGGGGGCACCACGACGCTTCAGATGGCGCGGGCAATAAATCCGGGTATCGCGCTCACCATCATCACGAGCTCCCTGCTGATCGCGACCGAACTCGACACGAAACCCGAGATCCGCACGATGGTGACCGGTGGAAAACTCCGCCACGGTGAGATGAGTCTGGTTGGGTCGAGGGCGGAGGCCTCGTTCGACGATTTGAATTGCGACTCGGTGTTCATTGGTGCCGCCGGGTTGAGTGTTGAAAAGGGTCTCACCGAGTACAACATGGAGGACACGCAAATTAAGCTCGCGGCGATTCGCTCGAGTCGTCGAGTGGTCGTCCTCGCCGATGCGTCAAAAATGGGACAAGTGGCGTTCGTCAACGTCACGCCACTCAGTGACATTGACTTGATCGTCACGAACGCGTCACCGGACAGCCGCACGATCCTCGCCGCCAGAGAAGTGGGCGTCGAAATCCTTCACGTCGAACCCTTGGTGCACGTCGCCGCTTCGTAGCGAGCCCGATTCGCGCTATTCACTCGCGAACGATGATGACGTCGAGCTTTCGCGGTCCGTGTACTCCTTCGACGCGGCTGAGTTCGATGTCGCTTGTCGCGGAAGGTCCGCTGATCCACGTCAGAGGTCGCGCGGGATCGAGTCGCGCGATGACGTCAGGGACATCGGGGACGATCTGTTCGGCGCGGATGACCACCACGTGATGGTCGGGAATGAGCGTGATCACCCGTCGTCCCTCATTCGAATCTGAATTGAGAATCACGGTGCCCGTCTCGGCGATCCCGGCCGTGCATCCCGTCACCACCGCGTCAACCGCATTGATGCTCTTCAGATCCAGGGTGCTGTCGTCGGTGACAACGGTCCCGGCGAACGAGGAGAGCCATTCGCGAGGCACTCCCGAGGGCACCACGACCGACGTGCTTTGCCGTGAGGAAAGGGCCGTACTCACCGCAGACGCGAGGTCCTCAGAGGTTGTCAATCTCACCGTCGCTTGGTAGTCGCTGACGCGTTCTTCGAAGTGTTCGATAATGTCAATCGTTTCTTCGCGCGCCGCTCGACGGTACGAGCGCGAGATGGGTGGTTGTTCAGCCTGCGCACGATTCGCGTGACGAATTGCCGAAAGTATTGCGTCGCGAGCGTTGGCCTGATTCAGTGTCGCGTCGGGAGCGATGTCGCGACGGATACCCAGCGCGTGAGGTTCGATCCTCGCGTTCTTGTGTCGAAATTCTCGTCGACGCGATGAAACGCGACTTTCGCCTTGCACTCCGCGTTCCTTGTGCCACCACGTCGCGAAGCTGACCCGGGAGGGAATTGGAACGGTACGAAACTTGCTCCAGCCAGAGAGCCAACCGGGCAACGAGATCCTTCGTCCCTGGAGGACGCCACTCGACTTCGCGCCAAGGTCTGCGACGCCACGCAGTCGTGAGGATCGTGCGAAGATCCACGACGCGGCGCGCATTCCCACTTGCTCTTGCGTCGTTGGCACGAAGCTCCGCTTCGCGTCAACGACCTCACCGCGCAAGTGCACGAGAAGCTTAGGGATATCGATACGAACGGGACACGCGTCGAAGCATGCGCCGCAGAGCGTCGACGCGTAGGGAAGCGATTGAGCGACGTGGTCGCTCGTGACGTGATTGAGCTGAGGTGTCAGTACGGCACCAATGGGTCCGGGATAGACGGAACCGTACGCGTGACCGCCCACTCGTTCGTAGACCGGACACACGTTGAGGCACGCGGCGCACCGTATGCAGCGCAACGCGTCGCGTCCCACCCGGTCGTCAAGGGCGCTCGAGCGGCCGTTGTCAATCAACACGACGTGAAAATTCTGCGGTCCGTCGCCCTTCGTGACGCCAGTCCAGATCGAGTTGTAGGGATTCATACGCTCGCCGGTCGCTGAACGCGGTAACACTTGTAAGAAGACGTCCAAGTCCTCGAAGCGGGGGATGACCTTGTCAATGCCCGCGAGCGATATCAACGTGTTGGGCAGCGTCAGACACATCCGCCCGTTACCTTCTGACTCCACGATCGCGACCGATCCAGTTTCCGCGACCAGAAAATTCGCGCCAGAGATGCCAACTTGCGAGGCGAGGAACCGTTCGCGCAGGTGGAGTCGAGCAGCGCGCGCGAGGTCTTCGGGGACGTTCGAAAGATCGTCGGGAGCCTTGAGTCCCCACTCGCCCATGTGCTCTTTGAAAATGTCGCGTACTTCGTCACGGTTGCGGTGAATCGCCGGCACGACGATGTGACTCGGCAGGTCGTCGCCGAGTTGGACAATCAATTCGGCGAGGTCGGTCTCATAAGCGGTGATGCCCGCGTCTTCCAGTGCCGAGTTGAGGTCGATCTCGACACTCGTCATTGACTTGATCTTGACGACGTCCTTCGTTCCCGTCGCCTGAACAATCTCGAGGACGATGCGTCGGGCGTGCTCGGCGTCGACGGCCCAGTGGACGTGACCACCCGCTTCGGTGACGTTCTTCTCGAATGTGCTGAGAAGTTCGTGGAGGCGAGCGAGCGCGGTGCGCTTGATGGATTCGCCGGCCACGCGAAGCTCCTCCCACGTGTCGAGCTCCGAGACTCGAAGATTGCGTTTTTCACGAATCGTGCGCGTGGCGCGCGCCATGTTGCTTCGCAATTGGGGATTGGCCAACGAGATCTTGGCCCCCACGGGAAAATCGGGGGCGCCGGCGAATGTCCTAGCCATTTACGCGCCTGCCGTCGTCGACGCAAGTATTTCGGCGATGTGTTTGACTTCGAAGTTGGGTTGAGCGTGAACGCTGTCGCTTTGGTATCCCGGAACCAATGAAGAGGACTTCTTCGCGAGCGTGGACAGATGTGTCAAGCACGAATTATCAGAGGCGCACAGCACGTCGGCGCCCGTCGCGACGACGTTCGCAATTTTGTCAAGGCCCATTGCGGCCGAAGTGTCGGGATTTTTGAGCGAGAAGAGTCCTCCAAATCCACAGCACTGATCGAATTCGGGAAGAGCGATCAAGTCAATGCCACGCACCGCGCGCAACAAGGCCAACGGCCGATCACCAACGTGGATCGATCGAAGAGAATGGCACGTGGGGTGATAGGTGACACGCCGTTCGAAGGTCGCTCCGACGTCGGTGACACCGAGTACGTCGACGAGGAGTTCAGTGAATTCAAAGACTTTTGGTGCGAATTCCTGGCTCGCTCGCACGAGTCCATCGTCGAGTTCGTCGGTGGCGACGTCGGCCCAAAGGTGACGCATCGTGCTCGTGCACGAACCAGATGGCACGACGACGACGTCGGCGTCCTCGAAGGAATCAATGACCTTTCGGGCCAGACTGAGTCCTTCTGGTCGGTAGCCAGCGTTGAGATGCATCTGACCGCAGCACGTCTGGGATTCGATGAAGTCGACCTGGTGCCCAAGTCGTTCGAGGACGGTGACGACCGCGCGACCGGTGTCGGGATAGAGGACATTATTCATGCACGTCACGAAGAGCGAGATGCGCACGTTGCTCCTTTTTGGATTGCAGAATTACAGCGAGTGTACGGCGGTCAATACAGTCAGCGAGAAATTGAAGAGCGCTCAGAATGTTATATTGTTCAACACTTGTTGTTATTTTTCTGAGTAAAATCTTGACGCTCGAGAAGTGGTCTGCTTTACTTCACTTCACGCTTGTCAACAAGACTGCGCCATTTAGGGGGATGTTGTGCCGACATTGAAACCGCACACCGTCTGGCGCGTCGCTTCAATTGCTGTGGTTGGGTTGGACAATGAGTGACGTGCACGTAGTCGAACCCATCCTCGTAATGAAGAACGTGTCCAAGTCTTTCGGGGCGGTCGTCGCTCTCGCAGATGGGTCCATCGAGTTGTATCCCGGCGAGGCGCACGCGCTGCTCGGTGAGAACGGCGCGGGAAAGTCGACGTTGGTCAAAATCATCGCCGGCGTCTACCAGGCAGACGGGGGCGTCTACACCTACGACGGTAAGGCGAGGAATTTCCGAGGTCCTCATGACAGTCAAGAGGCCGGTATTGCGGTCATCTACCAAGAACCAACATTATTTGACGACCTCAATGTCGCAGAGAATATTTATCTAGGTCGCCAGCCGCTGACCATTGGCCGCACGATCAATCGGCGCGAGATGCGGCGTCAAGCACGTGTCATCTTCGAGCAATTAGGGGTCGACATCGACCCAAATCGTAAGGCCAAAGGTTTGTCGGTTGCCGATCAGCAGATGGTCGAGATCGCCAAGGCGCTCTCCAAGGACGCGCGCGTCGTCGTCATGGACGAACCAACGGCAGCCTTGAGCCCTGAGGAGGTCAAGCGTCTCTTCACCGTCGTCGCCAACTTGCGCGAACGGGGCGTCGCAATCTTGTTCATCTCGCATCGACTCGAAGAGGTTTTCGAAATTTGTCAACGGGTCACGATAATGCGCGACGGCGCCTTTGTCCGTACCGATCTCATTGGTGACCTGACCATTGACCAAATAGTGCGTTCGATGGTCGGACGTGAACTCGGATTGCTCTTTCCGAAAACAGACATCGCCGAGGGCAACGAAGTTTTGCGTGTGGAACGCCTTACTCGGGAAGGAACCTTTTACGACATTTCATTTTCCGTCCACGCAGGTGAAATCGTTGGGTTGTCCGGCCTGGTGGGTTCTGGTCGTACCGAAGTTGCTCGCGCAATTTTTGGTGTTGACAAATATGACGTGGGGGCGGTCTATATCAATGGCGAGAAGCTAAAAGGGGGTTCGCCCTTGCGCGCAATGCACGCGGGCATTGGCTTCGTCCCTGAAGATCGACGCCAGCAGGGTCTGGTCATGGACTACGGCATCGACCATAACGTCGCGCTCGCGTCGTTGAGGAAACTCAGTCGCGGGCTCTTCCTTTTTCGATGGGCGGAGGACAAACTCGCCGCCGACTGGGCGGTGCGACTCCATCTTAAATATGGAAGATTGAGTGACGAGGCGAACACTCTGTCGGGCGGAAATCAGCAAAAAGTTGTTCTCGCCAAATGGCTCGCCGGCCAGCCAAAGTTGATCATCGTCGATGAACCGACCAGAGGAATAGATGTAGGTACCAAGTCCGAGGTCCATCGCATAATCGATGAACTGGCGCAGAGTGGCGTCGCGGTACTCATGATCTCTTCGGAGCTTCCTGAAGTTCTCGGGATGGCGGACCGCGTGTTGGTCATGCGAGAGGGTCGATTGGCGGCGACCATCAATCGATCCGACGCAACGCAAGAGTCAGTGATGATGGCAGCGACCGGACAGGTATAGATCAAGGTGTCAGTCGTCAACGAACTCTCATTGTCGCAACCCATGAAGACTCACCGGGTCGCAGAAGCATTGTCGCGGGCTCGTGAGTTAGCCATCTTGGTAGTGATTCTTGTGATTTTTGCGGGGACCACAATTAAGAGTCACGACTTCGCGCACGTTACGAGCATCCAACAACTCTTCACTAACGGTTCACTATTTCTGTTGCTCGCCGTCGGCGAAACGATGGTCATCGTGACCAGAAATGTTGATCTCTCCGTCGGCTCGACCTTGGGTATTTCCGCATTCTTGGTGGGTGACTATTTCACCCACAATGCGCACCCCTCGCTGGTGCTGGCGTTCGTCATCGGACTCGGCGTGGGCGCATTCTGCGGAGCAGTCATAGGTTTCATTGTCACCGTGACCAAGGTGCCGAGTCTCGTCGTATCGCTCGCGGCGCTGTACATAATTCGCGGCATTCTCAACATCATCGGGCTCGGCGTTCAGATTGAGCCGACCGCAATTCCGCTCTCTTTTCAGAAGATTGGCTTCGAGACATGGGCTGGTCTTCCCTGGATCTTCATTATCCCCGTCGTAGTGACGTTGGTCGTGGCTTTTTCGATGCGCTCCTTTCGCCCGATGCGCGAGTTGTACGCGATTGGCTCCAATCCGGCCGCGGCGCAATTGGCCGGCGTGCCCGTAGCCCGTCGCGTTTTTACGGCTTTCGTCATTAGCGGGACGTTGGCCGGACTCGGTGGTGTCCTTTTCCTTTCTGAATTCGCGACCGTCAATGCCACTGCTGGCTCTGGTTACGAACTCTTGGTAATCGCCTCGTGCGTAATTGGTGGGGTCGCAATATTTGGTGGCAGTGGCACCGTTATTGGCGCGGCCCTGGGGGCGATTCTCTTGCAAATCATTAACCAGGCGCTCGTCGTGGTGAACGTGTCGCCCTTCTGGGACTCCGCCTTGGCGGGAGCGCTGATTCTGGTGACCGTGAGTTTCGATCGTCTCTTAAGTAATCGGGCGTCACTAGCCCTCCGACTGAAAGACAGTGCCGCTCGTGGGAAATAACACTTCGACAACGTCGCCCGACGAAACGCTCTTGTCGGCAGAAAAACAGCACTGGTCATTCAGTGGCCGTTCACTTTTCCGATGGGAAAGCGCTCTTGTTCTCTTCTTCGTTTTTGATCTCGTGTACGGAGGCACATCGTCGCCGGACTTCTTTTCGCGTAACACGATCTTCTTCGCGGGAATCAACTTCGGGTTGATCGCCATCATGGCGTTGCCTGAGATGCTGATCATCACCACCGGAGAAATCGATCTCTCGGTCGCCGCGATGCTGGGACTTGCCTGCTCAAGTTTTGGCTATCTCTTCGAACACCACGTGGAGGTTTTCCTCGCCATGTTCCTGACCCTTTGTGTTGGAGCCGTCGGAGGGGCACTCAATGGATTTCTCGTGACGCAATTGGGATTGCCGTCCATCGCCGTGACCATTGGCACCCTCACGATGTTTCGCGGTCTCGCCGAGGTCATTTTGGGAACGAACGAGGTAAGTGGATTTGGCGGGCCCTGGACCGACGCGGGGACCAACGCGATACCCGGGACACCTTTTGCCTGGGCGTTCGGAATTTTCGTCGTCCTCGCGTTGATATACGGCGCTGTCCTTCACTTCACGTCGACGGGACGATCCATTTTCGCAATCGGACTTCAAGAGGAGGCTGCGTTCTTCTCCGGGATTCGAGTCAAGCGCATCAAATTCAATCTCTATCTAATCTCGGGCATCGTGTGCGCCTTCGTGGGCCTGTTGTACACCTATGAAACGAATACCGCTCGATATGACGCCGGCACAGGTCTCGAGTTGAACGTCGTGGCGATCGTCTTGTTTGGCGGCATTTCAATTTTTGGTGGACGAGGCACGATGCTGGGCGTCTTCTTGTCGGTCATCGTGGTTGGTATCTTCGATCAGATTTTGTCGAATAACAACGTGTCGTCCCAGGAGCAGAGCATCGTCTTTGGCGTGCTGCTCCTGGCGAGCGTGATTCTGCCGAACGCCGGTCGCGGTTACCGGGCCGTACGCAAGCGGATAGGTTCGAAATGGCCGAGGAGTCAGTCGCTCAACGAGAATGCTGCTGCGATTTCTGACCTTTGATCAGGAATTAAGCATCACGTCTAGCACTAACATTTTGAGTAGTAATGATTCACAAATTGTGATACTTTTGCCCTGGCATTCGCACTCGTCGTTCGACGCTTTCGTATTGCTGCGCAGTTCAAACTAACTAACGAATTTCAAATGAGGGGGAACATGAAGTTGAAGTCATTGAAGCATCTCGCTTCAAAGAAAACTTTGATTGCTCTGTCAGTCGTGGGAATGATCGCCGGTCTCGGCGCGGTTCCATCGGGTGCGGCAACAAAGACGATTGCGTCCAAGGGATTGGTGTACATCATTCCTAAGGACACGACAAACCCGTACGAAGTCATTGCGGACAATGGTGTAAAGGCTGCGTTGAAGACCGAGGGTTGGAGGGGCGTCGTGGACAGTGGCACGGTTGACACCGCTGCTGCCCAGGAGCCAGCAATCCAGGCTGCGATCGCAGCGAAGGCGAGCGCTATCGTCATTGCCGCCAACGACCCGAAGGCCCTTTGCCCGGAGCTTGAAAAGGCTCGTCGAGCAAAGATCACCATCATCGGATTTGACTCGGACAACTACTGCGCGGGCAACCTGTTCATTAACCAGGCCAACACACAGCAAATCGGTGCGTCTGAAGTCGACTTGCTCGCTGGTGAGATTCACGACACCGGTCAAATCGCCATTCTTTCTGCTGCCGCTACGGCGACCAACCAGAACGCGTGGATCGGTTACATGAAGCAAGAGTTGACCAAGTACCCGAACATGACGTTGGTGGCGACGGTCTACGGTAACGACGACCCAACAGTGTCGTTGACGGTGCTGCAAGGTCTGTTGACCCAGTACCCGAACCTGGCGGGCATCATTTCGCCAACGACCGTTGGTATCTCAACCGCTGCTCAGTACCTTTCGACGCACGAGTCGACGTACTCGAACCTCATCCTCACTGGTCTTGGGTTGCCGTCACAAATGGCCACCTACACCGGTGACGACAACGTCAAGGCGTTCGAATTGTGGAACCCCTTCGACCTTGGTTCGTTGGCCGGATGGGCCGCCATGGAGATCCACTCGGGCGTAGTTGCCAACAAGGTTGGCGCGACCTTCACGATTCCTGCCAAGGGAACCCAGTTGGTTGAGGCGAAGTCATGGACGATCACGAAGGCCATCGCTGGCTCGGGTGACCCTTCGAACTTCGTTACTCTCGGCGCTCCGTTTGTATTCACGGCAGCAAACGTGAAGGACTTTAACTTCTAAGAAGTTCGGACTTCCCAACCGAAAGGCTTCGGGGCGTCGCCATCACGGGACGCCCCGAAGCGCTGTACCTAGTTTTGTTAGAGGGATGTCGAGTGCAGAGAATTTGCTTTCAGCTGAGCGTTCGTCCGGACCGGATTGACGAGTACGTTGAACGCCACGCGAACGTTTGGCCCGAGATGCGTCAAGCCTTGCATGACACCGGATGGAACAACTACTCGCTCTTCCTTCAGCCCGACGGCACACTCATTGGTTATCTCGAGACCGACGACTTTGACGCGGCTCAGGCGAAAATGGCAGTGACCGAAGTAAACGAGCGCTGGCAGAGTGAGATGGGTGACTTCTTCGTTGAGCTCGCCGGCTCAGCGCCCGACACCAGCATTTCACCAATACAAGAAATTTTTCACCTCGATTAGAGGTTCGTTTCGAGGGTCGTAGCCCGAGGAGGAATGGAAACTATGAACAGTCCAGCTGACGTCAAAGCGGAACTTCGCCAATTGATGATCGAGACACCTTCGTGGGCCTACGGCAATTCCGGAACCCGTTTCAAGGTCTTCGCTCAAAAAGGTGTCGCCCGTTCGCCCGAAGAAAAATTGCAGGACGCCGCACAAGTGAACAAGTTCACCGGCGTCGCGCCGAGCGTTGCGATCCACATACCTTGGGACCGTGTCGATGATTACGCGGCCCTTCAGAGCTACGCCCAGAGCTTGGGCGTCTCAATCGGCGCGATCAATCCGAACGTCTTTCAAGAGGACGACTATCGACTGGGAAGCGTCTGCAACGCGGATCCCGCCATTCGGCGAAAGGCGACCGACCACTTGCTCGAGTGCGTCGAAATCGGCGTCCAAACGGGATCGACGATTCTTTCCCTCTGGTTCTCTGACGGCACGAATTACCCAGGTCAAGACGACATCCAAGCGCGTCAGGAGCGCCTCGCCGAGGCGCTGCACGAGACCTATCAAGCCATGCCCTCGAACATGCGCATGTTGCTGGAGTACAAATTCTTCGAACCGAGTTTTTACACTATGGACGTACCCGACTGGGGCACGTCGCTGCTTCACTGCCTGGCGCTCGGCGAACGCGCGCAGGTTCTCGTCGACACCGGGCATCACGCACCGGGCACGAATATCGAATTCATCGTGGCGAACCTTCTTCGCGTGAAGCGACTCGGCGGCTTTCACTTCAACAGTCGCTTCTACGCAGACGATGACCTCATCGTCGGTGCCGCCGATCCCTATCAACTGTTTCGCATCATGAATGAGATCGTGGCCGTCGGGGCGCATCGCACCGAGTCGAGTGTGGCGTTCATGCTCGACCAGTGTCACAATCTCGAGGCGAAGATCCCCGCGGAGATCCGCTCGGTGATGAACGTACAAGAAGCGACCGCCAAGGCGCTCTTCGTCGACCGTTCGGCACTCACCAAGGCGCAGACGGACGGTGATGTCCTCGAGGCGAATGGGATCTTGATCGACGCGTTCAACACCGACGTCCGACCTTTGTTGGCGGAGCTTCGCGAAGACATGGGTCTGGACCCTGATCCCCTGAGTGCGTATCGACGATCGGGCTACGCGGAGAAAATCATCGAAGAGCGCGCGACCGGTACGGCCGCGGGCTGGGGTGCGTGATTCGCTTGTCCCCAACCGACCCGCTTCGAGCAGTATCGGAACTCCTAGAGCGATCGCACCGCCTGGGATCGGACCCTCGCAACACGAATTACGCCGGAGGGAACACCTCGACGAAAGCAGTGATTCCCGATCCGGTGACCGGCGGGGACGTGGACGTTATGTGGGTGAAGGGTTCCGGCGGTGACCTTGGCACCTTGAGTGAGTCGGGACTTGCCGTGCTACGACTCGATCGATTGCGCGCGTTGGTGGGGGTGTATCCGGGGCCGGAGCGCGAAGACGAAATGGTCGCTGCGTTCGACTTCTGCATGCACGGACGAGGGGGCGCCGCACCTTCCATCGACACCGCGATGCACGGCTTGGTCGACTGCGCCAATGTCGATCATTTGCACCCCGACGCGGGCATCGCCCTCGCGACGGCAGCGGACGGCGAAGCACTCACGCAACAATGCTTTGGGGACAGCGTCGTCTGGGTGCCATGGCGGCGACCAGGATTCCAGTTGGGTCTCGACATCGCGGCAATCCAACAGGCCAATCCTCAAGCCATTGGTTGCATTCTTGGAGGACACGGCATCACCGCGTGGGGTACGACGAGTGACGAATGCGAGAGTCGATCGCTGCAGATCATTCGCACCGCTGAGGAGTTCTTGAAGATGAACGGCCGCAAGGATCCCTTCGGAGCGGTGGTGGTGGCGAACAAGCCACTCGAAGCTGTCGCGCGCAGGCTGCGCGCCGCTGAACTCTTCCCGTTGTTGCGAGGTCTCGCGAGTACGGACGCTCGCCAAGTTGGCCATTTCAGTGACGCCGATGTGGTGCTCGACTTCGTGAGTCGAGAACGCCTCGGCGAACTCGCGGCCCTAGGCACCTCGTGTCCCGACCACTTCTTACGCACCAAGGTACGTCCAATGGTCGTGGACCTGCCCGGCGATACACCACTCGATGAGTTGGAGAGTCGAATTCGCGAGCTGCATGAGCACTATCGCACCGACTACGCCGCGTACTACGAGCGATACGCCACTCCTGGGTCGCCCGCGATGCGTGGCGCGGATCCCGCCGTCATACTGGTGCCGGGCGTAGGAATGTTTAGCTTCGGTCGCGACAAGCAAACGGCACGCGTGGCGAGTGAGTTCTACATCAACGCCATCAACGTGATGTACGGCGCCGAATCAGTGTCCACGTACGCACCTATCTCCGAGGAAGAGAAGTTTCGCATCGAGTATTGGGAACTCGAGGAGCAGAAGCTTCGCCGCATGGCTCCTCCGAAGGCACTCGCCACCCGTATCGCGGTAGTGACGGGTGGCGGTTCGGGTATCGGTGCCGCGACCGCTCGAAGACTCAGTGCCGAAGGCGCGTGCGTCGTCGTTGCGGACCGGAATTTTGAGAGTGCCGAGTTGGTGGCGAAGGAGCTTGGTGGCAGTGACAAGGCGGTCGCGGTCGCTGTTGACGTCTCCTCGCCCGAAGAAGTATTGAAGGCAATCAATGAGAGCGTGCTCGCCTTTGGCGGCGTCGATTTGGTCGTGAACAACGCCGGGCTCTCGATTTCGAAGAGTTTGAAGGACACCACGCTCGAAGACTGGGATCGCCAGCATTCGGTGATGGCGCGCGGATCGTTTCTCGTTAGTCAAGCCAGCGCCAACGTCATGATGACCCAAGCGATGGGCGGTGACATTATTTATATAGCGAGCAAGAATGCGGTGTTCGCCGGCCCCAATAACGTGGCGTACGGCGCCGCGAAGGCCGACCAGGCGCACCAAGTTCGACTGCTGGCTGCAGAATTGGGTCAATACGGCATTCGAGTCAATGGCATCAACCCCGACGGGGTGGTGCGCGGTTCGGGTATTTTTGCTGGTGGATGGGGTGCTCAACGCGCCTCGGTCTACGGCGTCGAGGAGGACAAGTTGGGCGAGTTCTACGCACAGCGCACACTCTTGAAGCGTGAAGTGCTCCCCGAACACGTGGCGAACGCGGTCTTCGTGCTCTGCGGACCCGAATTGGTGCACACGACGGGTCTGCATATCGCGGTCGATGCGGGTGTCGCGGCGGCATTCCTTCGATGAGCACGACGACGTCGCAAGTGCAGTTGTCCAGCCTCGCGAGGACGTCGCGTCCGGTGGTTGGACTGGTCGCCGGGGGACTTGGCGCGTACTGGCCGCAATTCCCTGATCTGTTGCCCCAATTGCAGCGATCGGCGAGTTTTGTCTCGGAGCGGATCAAGAGCTTCCAGGCGGACATCGTCGACGTGGGCTTCATTTCGGACGCCCAGGAAGCAGACGTCGCGGCTGAGAAACTTCGAGAAGCGGGTTGCGACCTTATTGTCATGTTCCTTACGACCTACATGACAGCGTCGATGGTCCTACCAATCGCGCAGCGAGCGAAGTCTGATGTGCTCGTCCTTAACCTGCAGCCGACCGAGTCAATGGACCACGCCACCTTCGACACGGGACAGTGGCTGGCGTACTGCGGGGCGTGTCCGTTGCCTGAAGTGGCGAACGCGTTTGAGCGAAGCGGCATTGGTTTTCGCTCGGTGTCCGGTTACCTCGCCGACGAACGCGCATGGCAGAAGATCGAACGTTGGATTCAGGCCGCGGGCGTGCGTCGAGTCCTGCGAACTGGTCGTCACGGTTTGATGGGACACCTGTATCCGGGCATGCTCGACGTCTCGACGGACTTGACACTCGTCTCTGCGCAACTCGGCGGTCACGTCGAGGTCCTCGAGTACGACGACCTGCGCGTGCGCGTCGCCGCGGTGACCGATACCGATATTGAACAGCGCAGTCAGTTGGTTCGAGATGTCTTCGAACTCGACGAGTCAGTCGAGCCCGATGAACTCGAATGGGGAGTGCGCGTCGCCTTGGGTCTGGAAACCTTGGTCCAGGATTTCAAACTCGATTCGCTGGCCTACTATCACCGAGGCCTCGAAGGCGAATTGCACGAGCGCATCGCGGCGGGCATGATCCTGGGGGCGTCGATGCTGACCGCCAGTCACGTACCAGCGTGCGGCGAGTACGAACTACGCACATCGCTCGCCATGCTGATCCTGGATCGCATGGGTGCCGGCGGCTCGTTCACCGAACTCCAAGCGCTTAACTTCCGCGACAACGTGGTTGAGATGGGGCACGATGGTCCCGCGCACCTCGCCATCAGCCAGCGCCGTCCGCTGTTGCGAGGGTTGGGAGTCTTTCACGGAAAGCGCGGACGCGGCGTCTCGGTCGAGTTCGACGTTGCCCACGGTCCCGTCACCGCATTCGGTATCACCCAAATGCGCGACGGACGTTTTCGTTTCGTCGCGTCAGAGGGCGAAGTGGTGCCGGGTCCACTGCTGCAGATCGGCAACACGACCTCGCGTGTCGATTTCGGACGCAATCCGGGTGAGTGGTGCGACGAATGGTCCGCCTCCGCGGTGGCGCACCACTGGGCACTCGGTACCGGTCACCGCATTGGCGACTTGAAGATCCTGGCGGAACTCGTAGGCGTTGAATTCGTCACCGTGTGATGTCATGGGAGGCGCGTCGGGAGTAGAGAGAGTCGTCGCGGTCGATCTCGGCGCATCAAGTGGGCGAATCTATACCGGCACGGTAGGTCCGTCGACGTTCACCTTGAGTCAAGCCGGTCGCTTCGCCAATGGTGCGGTGCAGATCGGCGACAATCTTTTCTGGGACGTCCTTGGGTTGTATCGAGGAATCCTCGAAGGGCTCGCGAGCGCGGTGCGTGAAGGTCCCGTCTCGTCAATTGGTGTGGACTCGTGGGCCGTGGACTACGGACTACTTCGAGGTGACGGATCATTGCTGTCCAATCCGTTTTGTTACCGCGACCTTCGCACCGAAACGTCCATTGCCCTCGCCGACGAGCGCATTGGTCGAGCCCAGTTGTTCCAACGCACCGGTATCGCGCACCAACCTTTCAACACACTGTTTCAGCTCATGGCGGATTCGCGCGCCGGATACCTCGCCGAGGCGAGTGTGGCGCTTTTGCTGCCCGATCTTATGAATTACTTCTTGACCTCGAAGAGGGCGACGGAGTTCACGAACGCCTCGACCACCCAGCTCATGACGAGTGACGGCAAGTGGGACGACGAGCTCTTCGAGAAGGCCGGCCTGACGTCATCGATCTTTGCGCCCTTGGCAGAACCCGGTGACGTCCTCGGTGTCGTCTCCTTGCCAATTGCACATCGCGTGGGATCGAGTGATGCGATCAAAGTCATCAACGTCGCGAGTCACGACACGGCGTCCGCCGTCGTCGCGGTGCCGGCGACGGACTCCAACTTCGCCTTCATCTCGTGTGGCACGTGGTCGCTCGTGGGCATGGAACTCGAGGCGCCCGTCCTTTCCGAAGAGGCTCGCCTCGACGGTTTCAGCAATGAGCGCGGCATCGAGGGCACGTATCGCTTCTTGCACAACGTCATGGGCCTTTGGACGCTTCAAGAATCCATCCGCACCTGGGAGCTTCGCAGTGGCCCCATCGACGTCGCCGCACTCGTTGTTCGTAGTGGGCGCGAAGAACCGCTTCGCTCGGTCATCGACATCAACGACGACACCCTTCTCACGCCGGGTGACATGCCAGCACGCATCGCGCGACTCTGTCGCGCGAACGACGAACCAGTTCCCGAGACGCCAGAACAATTCACGCGCTGCATCATCGACAGCCTCGCCCTTGCGTATCGCAATGCCGTCGAAGACGTGCAGCGACTCTCGGGTCGGGCCATTGACGCGGTGCACATTGTCGGTGGTGGCGTGAACAATCAACTGCTTTGTCAACTCACCGCTGACGCGTGTGGCGTCGATGTCATCGCGGGACCGGTCGAAGCCGCCGCCATCGGTAACGTGTTGGTGCAAGCAGGTGCTCTTGGCGTGATTGATTCACAACGTTGGCCCATGCGTGAGTTCCTTCGAAAAGTCACGCACGTTGACGTGTATCGTGCGAATCCCGAGATGACCAAGAGATTTACGCGACGTCGTCGCTGAGTCGTCGGTGTCGTTACGGAGGAATGCTTCGTAAACGACGTGATTTCACAAGAAATTCCCAAAGTGAGTGACTTTGGACCCTAGGGCCCTCGCGAAACTACTGGTATTGTTGTGGAGTCTCGAAGCCCTAATTTATCGTTTCTTGATTCCTACAACCCTCGTTCGATGGTTACTGATTGGAGATCACATGAAGGTTGTTGTCATTGGTGGCGACGGATTCTGCGGTTGGCCTACGTCGCTGCACCTCTCCGACATTGGCAACGATGTCACGATTGTCGACAATTTGAGCCGCCGTGAGATCGACATCGAACTCGAGGTCGAGTCGTTGACACCAATTCGTCCGCTCGGTGAACGGATTCGCGTGTGGAAAGAACTCACGGGCAGCGACATTGGCTTCGTGCACCTTGATGTCGCCCAAGAGTATGACCGCTTCCTCGATCTCCTAAAGGACCTCCAACCCGACGCAATCGTGCACTTTGGTGAGCAGCGCGCGGCACCGTACTCGATGCGCAACTCTGCCGCGAAGCGTTACACGGTTGACAACAACGTTCGAGGGACGCACAACGTCTTGTGCGCCATCGTCGAATCCGGCCGCGACATTGCCTTGGTGCACCTCGGCACCATGGGTGTCTATGGTTACGGCTGGTCCGGATCGGCACCAATTCCCGAGGGATACCTCACCGTGCGAGTGCCCACACCCGACGGTGAGATCGACCGGGAGATCCTGCATCCCGCGAACCCTGGTTCGGTCTATCACTTGACCAAGACGCTCGACCAATTGATGTTCGCGTTCTACTGCTCCAATGACCAAGTTCGCGTGACCGACCTGCACCAAGGAATTGTGTGGGGCACGCAGACGCCACAGACGGTACTCGACGAGCGTCTCATCAATCGTTTTGATTACGACGGCGATTACGGCACCGTCCTCAATCGATTCTTGATGCAAGCGGCGATTGGTCACCCGCTCACGGTGCACGGCACTGGTGGACAGACTCGCGCCTTCATCCACATCCGTGACACCGTGCGTTGCATCCAGATCGCCTTGGAGAATCCGCCGTTACGTGGCGAGAAGCCCAAGGTGTTCAACCAGGTCACCGAGACCTTCCGCGTTCGTGAGTTGGCTGAACTGATCTCGAAACTGACGGGTGCCGAGATTGCGAACCTGCCCAATCCTCGCCGCGAGGCAGCGGAGAATGACCTCAACGTACGTCGCGAGAACTTCCTCGAGCTTGGTCTCAATCCGACGCGACTGAGCGAGGGGCTCTTGGAGGAATCGCGCGACGTCGCCGTCAAATACCGCGACCGCGCCGATATGACCAAGATCATTGCTCGCTCGGTGTGGCGCCAAGGCATGGAGACGTCACCCGACTTGGTGAAGCCTGACTAAGTCGCGCGACAGGTATCACTGCGTCATCCCCATTCGCGATTGACCTGTCGCGGCCGCTGCAGCATGTGAGACTTGCACCATGTCAAGGATCTACGAGTACGTCCGCCATCCACGAATGGCGGAGTTGCGACTAGGTAGGCCAGTGAAAACGGCCGACCTACGACAAATCAACCACCCGAACTTCTTCGTCCGTCTGAACGCGCGCTTCGGTTTGAAGGTGACGCTCGTGGTGGGGACAATGTGGTGTGCGTACGTCTTTACGGTAATCGCGTTGTTCGCGTTGCCCTCCGCCATCAAGCAGGGTACCTATTTCATCGTGGTGTGGCTCTCGAGCAGTTTCCTGCAATTGGTATTGCTGCCGATCATCATCGTGGGTCAGAACATTCAAGCGACTGCCGCGGACAAACGCGCGGAAGACACGTACAAGGACGCAGAGGCGGTGTTGAAGGAAGCCGAGGAGATCCAAAAACATCTCCTCGCCCAAGATGAGGCAATGACTGACATCATCATTCGCTTAGAGAAACTCACGGGTGGGACTCCTGCCGCTTCCTGAGGAACTCTCGTCGTCGATCGCGTTTCCCTCGACGCGCGAATCCGGGTGAAGTTGTCACGGTGCTGGCCCAGAGATCTTGCGCTCACCTTTTAATTAGGCTGGCGAGTGTCAGCGTTCTCGCGTGATGGCACTTCGTTCGATGCGTTTGGAGAAACGGCAATGACGCTCGCCGCATCCGTCTGGTTGGCTACGTCAGTGGCGAACACGCCCTTGATTGATCCTCACAAGGGCTCCGTGTTTCTCGCCGGACGAATCATCGTGCTCGCCGTGCCCATCATCATCGTGACCCTGATTTACTTGCGCATCAAGGGTCCGAAGAAGTAAGTCGTGTCAGAGTTCCCCTATCTTCCGATCGACGCGAAGGGATGGCGCTTGCACATGGGACTTCGACCATTGGAAGAGTCGCGCTGGTTGGAGGTTGACGAGCACTACGACCAGGAGACGGCGCTCAAGAAGGAACTACTCGCCACCCAACGTTCGCTCGTCGCGGCGACCCGACCTGAAGGTGACAACGCGAGTGGTGAGTTGCTCGACCTCGTGATGGACAATCTTCGACGATTTCATCCTGAGGTCTCGATTGAGTGCGATGCGAGTGAACATTCCGTCATCCAGGCGAGTCGTCTCGTGCAGGAGGACCTCTGCGTTTTAGTACCTGACGGAACGTGGCGACTCCAAGCGGCCTGCGTGTGTTTTCCCTCTCGGTGGGACCTCACGACCAAGATTGGCACCACCCTCGATGACATTCACGCACCGGTGCCCGGTTATGCGCAACAACTCGCGAAGACCACCACCTCGTTCTTTGACCGACTCTCACCCGAGCGATCGTTTTGGCGCCTCAACTGGACTCTGCTCGACGATCCCGCTCTCTTCCAGCCCCGCCGTGCCATCCACGCCGATGACGTGAACGTCGAGGAATGGTTCGTGCGCGTGGAACGCCAAACCCTACGTCGTCTCGCCGTGACCGGCGCCGTCGTGTTCACCATTCGCACCTACGTCGCGAGCGTGTCGCAATTGCGCCGGACCCGTGACGATGTGGCAGCGAACCTTCTGCGTGCTCTCGATACCGCTCCCATCGAAATGCAGCACTACAAAGGTTGGGTTGGGGTCGCCGATCGATTGCGCGATGCCTTGACCTAGCGGCCTAGGGTCGCGTCAAGTCTTTCGCGATGGCGACGACCTGCATCTCGTCGGTGCCCGCGTAGATTCGAAGCACGCGGGCGTCACGCGAAAGTTGCTCGACACGGTATTCGGCGATGTATCCGTTTCCACCGAGTATCTGAATCGCGTCATCGGCGACCTGGCATGCGGCTTGGGCGGAATAGAGCTTCATGGCGGACGCCTCGGCGAACGTGGGCACCGCTCCGTTGAGGGAGCGTTCGATGTGCGAGAACACGAGGTTCGAGACGTTCACCCGCGCGACCTCCATTTGCGCCAACTTCAACTGCACCAACTGGAACTGAGAAATTGCCGTGCCCCAAAGTTTGCGCTGCTTGGCGTACTCAATCGAGATCTTTAAGCACTCGTCAATGATGCCCAACGACATCGCGGCGACGCCGGCTCGTTCGGCCACGAAGTTATCCTTCGCGCTTTGACGTCCGCCCCCCAGCGGCTCCTCGGTCTCGCCGAGAAGACGGTCCTTGCCCACGCGTACGTCGTGCAAGAACACGTCGCCGGTCGGCGAACCGTGTTGTCCCATCTTTCGCATGGGTCGAGACTGATCCAATCCCTCCATACCCTTGTCCAGGACGAAGGTCAGTACTTTGCGATTCCTTACGTCGTCGTTGCTGCCGTCATCGAGTTTCGCGTACAGGACAATGGTGTCGGCGTAGGGACCATTAGTGATCCACGTCTTTTGACCGTTCAATACGTACTCGTCACCGTCGCGTTTCGCGCTCGTGCGCATCCCTCCGAGGGCGTCGGATCCAGAATCGGGTTCGGTAATCGCCCACGCGCCGACTTTATCGAGGGTCATGAGATCGAGAGCCCAACGTTGCATTTGGGCCGGCGTGCCCAGCTTGTTGATCGTGCCGGCGGCGAGGCCCGTGGAGACGCCCAGCGACGTGACCAGCCCCGGACTCACCCGACACAATTCGATTGTCGTGATCATCTGCGCGGCCGGATCAGACGTGCGACGTTCCTGGGACGGTTCTCCACCGAGCTTTCGATCGAGTTGGCGTTGGAAGTTTTCTTGTGCCATGTCCTTGAGTCCGAACGTCACGTACATTTTTCGAAGCACGTCGTAGGGTGGTACGCCATTGTGTTCAAGGTCGTCGATGTGAGGACGAACCTCGGTGTCGACGAAACGTCGCACGAATCCAATGATCGCCTGGTGTTCTTCGGTCCATTCGTACATTGGCCTATGCCTCCTCGTTGGTGCAACGCGTCGTATCGATCGTGTCCTCGTCGTGGTGCTGCATTACGCCACGTCCCCTTCCGTAGGACCTCCACGTGTCAACCAGACTCGCCGGGGGTCCCCATTGCTCAAACGACATCGCAAGAATCTCCTCGAAACGTGAGCTCGTCGGCCCTCGCTTCGTCAATCCTAAGTCGGCTGTGTCGGCTCACCAATCGGTGGCCACAGTTGTTCCAACAGCGCAGAGGGCCACTGAATCTGGCCGACCGCGACGACCGCCAGCGCCACGCTCAACCAGGGTTGCGCGTGCGCACCCGCGGCGAACAGCGCTATCAAAATGCCCTCCGCGAGGACACGCGTGAGCGGCGAGCGACCACTGAGGCGCTTGGTCACGGTGGCGCTCACCACGAGGACGTTCAGTCCCGGCACCAAGGCCCCGATCGTCCATCGACCCTGGAGTTGGCGCAACGCCACAGCGAAGATCACCGTACCGAACAGCATGAGAGCGATGCCGACATCCGACGCGGCTTCGGCGAACCAGAGTGGCGCTGGTTGGTGCGTGCCGGGCCAGTGGGCGAGCGCACTCACGAGCAAACCTAAGCCCGCGAAGACCGAGACGACCCCGTAGCGAACCAGGGCGTGTAAAGCGTTCACCAGCGGCAACGATTCGACGAGTCGTGGAGCGGCGATGGGTGTGCCGTAGGCGCGGGTGAGTTCGGACCAATTCGCGCCGGTCCACACGCGCCACTGACGTTGACCACTCGGGTCCGGATACCATCCCGGTGGCGGAGCATTGGTACCAGAGAAGCTCACGGCGCTAGTCTGCCATCAACATGGGGGAAGGAATTTCATGAGTCAAGTACGAGGAGCCGCCGCTTCCACATCAGGAGCTCAAGATCACGGCAGCGTCGACGAGGACGTTCTTGACCGCGCCGTCGCCGACGTACAGGCGCACGCCCTCGCCTGGGCGGGGACAACGGCACAAGAGCGAGCGGAAATTCTTCAACGCATCGTCGACGACACCTACGCCGTCGCCGAAGAGTGGACCCACGCTGCCTGCATCGCGAAAGGTTATGACCCCCAAAGTTCGGAAGGTGGCGAGGAACTCTTCAGCGGCATCGGCACGTTCATCCGAATGGCGCAGAGCTTTCGCCAGTCGATGATCGATATCGCGACCAAGGGCCGTCCCCAATATCCCGGGCCGGTACGACACAAGCCGGGCAATCGGATCGCGATCCAGGTGGTGCCAGGATCCGCCTTCGACAAAATTCTCTATGGAGGGATGACCGGCGAGGTGTGGATGGAGCCCGGTGTCGACGAGGCGCAGGTCCAGGCCACACAGGCGCAGGCCTATCAGTCACCGACGACCCACGCCGGCGTGTCACTCGTCCTTGGCGCGGGGAACGTCGCGTCGCTCGGACCTCGCGACGTATTGACCAAACTGTTCGCCGAGGGCAAGGTCGTCGTACTCAAGGCCAACCCGGTCAATGACTACCTCGTGCCCTATTGGGAGAAGGCGATGGCGGCGCTTATCGAGCCAGGCTTCTTGCGCATCGTGAGTGGCGGGGCCCAGGTGGGCTCGTACCTCACTCGACACGAAGGCATCGACGACATTCACGTCACTGGATCAGACAAGACCCATGACGCGATCGTGTTCGGTGTAGGAGCTGAAGGCGAACGTCGAAAGGCGAACAACGAGCCACTCATTACGAAGCCCGTGAGTTGTGAGTTGGGTAACGTCTCGCCGGTGGTGATTGTGCCGGGAGAATGGACGCAGAAAGAGATCCTCTTCCAAGCCAAGCACGTCGCGACCATGGTCGCCAACAACGCGGGTTTCAACTGTTTGACCCCGCGCATCATCATCACCCACAAGGATTGGGCGCAGCGCGAGGAATTCTTCGCCGCACTCGAGGGTGTCTTCGCGAGCATTCCCACGCGTAAGGCGTACTATCCGGGCGCGACGCAGCGACGCGACGCATTCCTCACCGCGCATCCTGACGCGCACGAGATTGGCGCTGTGAATGGCGACGTCATTCCATGGACCATTGTGCGCGACGTGGACGCCGACGACGCGAATGACATCTGTCTCAACGTAGAGGCGTTTTGCGCGTTGACCGCGGAGACCGCGCTTGAAGCGACGTCGGTCGTCGATTTCGTGCAGCGCGCCACCGAGTTTTGCAACAACGTCGTATGGGGGACGCTGTCGATGACGCTGCTGGCCGATCCGCGGACCCTCAAGGATCCCGTCACGGGCCCCGCAATCGAGCAAGCGATCGCCGATCTTCGGTACGGTTCGATTGGCGTCAACCTTTGGCACGCGATGAGTTTTGCGTTCTCCACGACGGCGTGGGGTGCGTATCCCGGACACTCGATAACGGACATCCAGTCTGGTACGGGTTTCGTAGGCAACGCGTTCCTCTTTGCGCAACCCCAGAAGTCGGTCGTACGTGGACCCTTCGTCGCCAATCCAGCCCCCGCGTGGTTCGCCACGAGCACCAACGCGGGTGTCGTGATGCGAAAGTTACTCGCGTTCGAAGTCAAGCCCTCGTGGCTGAAGGTTCCCGGATTATTGGTGGCGGCTCTTCGCGGTTAGGGCCGGTCCACTAGGACCGTACTGACACCGATTGACGCACAGATTCTGGTGCCGCACGATACGTCGACGAGCGGGGAAGGAACGTACTGGAGCCGCGCCACCCGAAGCGAGAGGGTGTCGAGCACTGCGAGCCAGGGATGATTGGCAGCGCTCGTGCCAACGACGACACACGTGTCGATCGAGGTGCACGCGAGGGCACTGGGCGACGCATCGACGCGAGTCCAACGCCATCGTCGTGCGAAGGTCCCAGTTCGTGCGACGAGCGACGACGAAGCGGTGGTGGCGATCCCTACACAACGAAGTCGCGCACAGGTGAGTGACGTCAAACTCGTCCACGCCCTTGGAGTGTCGCGACGGATCCACGTCGAACCTGCGTCGTGGGTGACTTCGAGTACGAGCCTGTGCTCGCCATTGGTGGCGCTGATGATGCAGTCAGACGCGTCGGTACAGACGACGTCGTCGACCGTGTCGTTGGACGACCACGGGAGCACCTGCTCTTTCGACCACGTGGTCGCGAGGTTCGATGTAAAGGAAATCCGCGAGAACGAATTCGCGGCGCTCGTGACGATCGCGACGCAGTCTTCGGGCGTGAAGCAATCGAGCGCGCGGATCCCGATGCCACCTCTTGGAGCCGCGCTCACGCTTACTGACTGTGACGATGCGTTGAACGTCCACACCAGGTTCCCGGATGGTTGGACCCCACCAATAAGGCACGTGGTCGACACACACGAGCTCGACGTGAGCATCGACGATGGCGCACTGGGCACGACCAGTGGCGACCACGCGCCGTTCGATTGGCGATACTCACCCACCGAGGTGGGAGGCGTTGTTGAACCCGTGGTGCCTACGGCGATGCAGGAGTCCGACGTCGTGCAGGCGCTGAGGCGAAGCGGGACCGAGATGCTTATTGAAGGGATACCGGTCACTTTAGGAACTGATGCGGTCGTACAACTTGCGAGCACGAGTCCACAAATCAAGAGCACGGGAGCGACGCGCATCACCGTGCGTGCGCTCGTACTAATTCGGCTCATAGAGGTGCAATTGCCTTCGCGATTGGTTGTTCTGTTGATGATACCGACGTTGTTCTCGCGAGTCGGTCTTCGCGTGTAGGTGCGACCTACCCTTACAAGTATGAATTGGATTGATCTTGTCATCATCGTTTTGGTGGTGATCGCCGCGTTTCGTGGGCGACGGGTTGGCGCTTTGCGTCAGGTCGCGAGACTCATCGGACTCGGTGCGGGCTTTGTGATTGGAGCTCTCATTGCGCCGTCGATCTCGTTAGCGATCACGCACGCGCGTTGGCGTCCCGTACTCGCGCTCGTCCTCGTCTTCGTCGTCACGATGCTCGGAAGTCACCTTGGTTTTCTTTTGGGAGGTGTCGCTTCAAAGGCGCTACACATCGTTCGACTCGGTGTTTTCGACAGCATTGGCGGCATCGTCGTGAGCGTGCTCGGGACGCTCGTGGGCTGCTGGTTGGTTGCGGGTTTGCTCGGATCAACGGCGTGGGGTTCGCTCGCCACTGAAATCCAAGGTTCGAAGGTACTTCGCGCGATCGACAAGGTGATGCCCCCCGTGCCGTCGTTCGACGCCAAGGTGCAGTCGCTTTTTCGCAGCGTTGACCTGCCCAACGTATTCGCGTCCGTGATCGCACCAACGTTGCCGGTACCGGTACCGTCCAAGGAACTCGGGCCGAGCGTGTCATCGTTGGCGGGACCCAGCGACGTCGTCAAGGTCATCGCGAGCGGAGGGTGTTCGAGGATTCAAGAAGGGACCGCATTCTTCGTCACGTCGCACGAAGTCGTGACCAACGCGCACGTGGTTGCTGGTCAGTTGCACGTCGCCGTCAATGGCGCGCCGGCGCAGGTCGCACTCTATGACCCCTATTTCGACATCGCGGTATTGCGCGTCCCGACGCTCTATGGCGTGCCGCTGCACTTCTGGTCCAGAACATTACGTGCGGGTACCAGAGCGCAAGTCATTGGTTTTCCCCTCAACGGCACGCGCACGGGCTCTCCCGCGTACATCGAGGGAGAGATCTCGGCGCAGACGCGCGACATTTATGACGGAGGTCTCGCGACTCGTAGCCTTGAGGTGCTCGAAGCGAACATTCGACCGGGCAACTCGGGGAGTCCCGTACTCGCTGGTGCGCTCGTGGACGGAATCGTGGAATCGACGTCATTGAGTCAAGCGAGCACCGGCTACGCGATTCCCAATGCGGTCATCGAACGTGACATCGCCAAGGCGCCCGCAAACGGCAGCGTCTCGACGCAGAGTTGCGTACCTTAACTCGCCGCTCTCACGGCGGACGCGATGACGCTCAGTCCATCGTGTAATTGTTCATCGGTGATGACCAAGGGCGGCAGGAGACGGATCACGTTGTTGTAGGTGCCACACACGATCGCGACCACACCGTTCTGGTTAAGGAAATTCACGATGGATTTCGCGGCCGCCGCGTTTGCGTCCTTGGTACCAGGCTGTACCAACTCAATGGCGATCATCGCGCCACGACCACGCACATCGCCAATGATCGCGACATCTTTTTGCAAGGAACGAAGACTCGTGATCATGATGTCTTCGAGTTCTCGTGCGCGCACGGCGAGATTGCGGTCACGGAGCGTTTTGATGGTCGCGAGTGCGGCGACGGCGGCGACCGGATTACCACCGTAGGTTCCACCGAGACCTCCCTCGTGGACTTGGTTCATCAGTTCCGCGCGCCCAGTCACCGCGGCGAGGGGCATCCCGCCCGCGAGACCCTTGGCCATCGCGACGATGTCGGGGATGACGCCCTCGTGGTCAACTGCGAACCAGTCACCGGTTCGACAGAAGCCGCTTTGGATTTCGTCGGCAATGAAGACGGCGCCATTTTCTGTTGTCCAGCGCGAGAGCGCGGGTAGGAAACCGTCGGCGGGCACGATGAAACCACCTTCGCCTTGGATTGGCTCAATGAGTAGTGCCGCGACGTTCTTCGCACCCACCTGGGTCTCGATGATCTTGATGGCGCGAGCCGCGGCCTCGGTGCCCGACAGTCCGTCGTGATACGGGTAGCTCATCGGTACGCGGTAGATCTCCGGGGCGAAGGGACCGAAGCGGTCTTTGTAGGGCATGTTCTTGGCGGTGAGCGCCATGGTGAGATTGGTGCGCCCATGGTAGGCGTGGTCAAAGACGACGATGGCTTGGCGGCCGGTTGCCAATCGAGCTATCTTGACGGCGTTCTCGACGGCTTCGGAACCCGAGTTGAAAAGAGCGGACGTCTTGGCGTGCGTTCCCGGCGTAAGGTTCGCCAATTCCTCGCAGACTTCGACGTAACTCTCGTAGGGCGTCACCATGAAACACGTGTGCGTGAAGGCGGCGACCTGTTGACTGACTGCGTCAATGAGTTCTGGTACCGCGTGGCCAATCGTGGTGACCGCAATGCCCGAACCTAAGTCCAAAATATGGTTGCCGTCGACGTCCACGAGGATGGCGCCCTCTGCTCGTTCGATGTAAATGGGAAATCCCTGGGTGAGTCCGGCACTGACGACGGCCTTTCGGCGTTCGTGGAGGGCTCGTGACTTGGGGCCGGGTATTTCCGTGACCAGTTTTCGAGTCGTGCCCACCAATGACTCAAGTGACGAAACCATTGCACTCTCCTAGGGGTTGGCGGACGAGAGCCCGACTATCACATGGTAGTTCCGGACCACTCGCATGTCACATGCTCAAAAGACGGGTGACTTTCGTCACCCGTCTTTTGGTGGCGGAGGAGGTGGGATTTGAACCCACGGTGCCCGGAGACACAGCAGTTTTCGAGACTGCCCGATTCGGCCGCTCTCGCACCCCTCCGTCGATGAGTCTACCGTCGCCGATGACGTGTGATTTTCGAGTGAAGGCCTGTATCAGTGGTCAATCATTCGTCATCGTCGAAACACCTACCATTTCGATGTGGATGACGCCCCTTCGCCGTACGTCAATGACACCGAGTTCATGGAGTTAGCACTCTCTCTCGCCGCTGACGCGACGCGTCACGACGACGTCCCCGTGGGTTGCGTGTTGGTTCGTGATGGCGCGGTGATCGGTACCGGGGAGAACCGTCGCGAACTCTCAAGAGATCCCACCGCGCACGCGGAGATCGTGGCGTTGCGTGACGCCGCATCGCGCGAGGGTCAATGGCGAATGGATGGCGTCACCGCCTACGTGACGCTCGAACCGTGTGTGATGTGCGCCGGCGCGTTACTCAACGCACGCATCTCTCGTCTCGTCATCGGGGCCATGGATGAGAAAGCGGGTGCGGTGGGCTCTCGCTACAACGTCCTCTCTGACCCGCGCCTACTCCACGAGGTTGACACGACCTATGACGTTCTTGCGTCGAGGTCGCAAGAATTGCTCCGCGAGTTTTTTGCACTTCGCCGACAGTAGCGACGTATGTACGTGAACTTGACCTTGGGGCATCGAACTTCAGGATCATTCGACCTTCCTCCACGAAGAAGATGGGGTCGAGGGCGTGGCGGAGGAGGTGGGATTTGAACCCACGGAAGGTTTCCCTTCACACGATTTCCAATCGTGCCGATTCGGCCGCTCTCGCACTCCTCCAACGTCGGATCCATCGAAATGAATACCGGTTGGCAAGGCTACTTGAGTCAACCACGTGGTACGTCCGGTAGCCTCTTTGGGCCGAGGTTCAAAGCGGTGGTCGGGTCCCGTGCGACGACCGTTCGTGAATCGAGTCAGGGGTGGAAGCCAGCAGCTCTCAGCGGATTGTGTTGGGTGCCACGGATCGCCTGGCCACTGCTTTGGACCTCGGCCCCTTACTGGCCACCGTTAGCATGACTGCATGGTTGACGCGACTCCAGTCCTTAGTTCCTTGGACGGCGTCACCTCGCTGTACCGGCGTTTTCGACCCAATCGATTCGCGGAGATCCGTGGACAAGACCACGTCGTGCGAGCACTGCAGGGAGCGGTAAGGAACGACCGAGTCTCGCACGCCTATCTCTTTTCGGGACCTCGGGGCACGGGAAAGACGACGGCCGCCCGCGTCCTTGCGAAGGCACTCAATTGTGAGAATCCCCAGGACGGTGACGCGTGTTGCTTGTGCGCAAGCTGCGTCGCGATCGCGAAGGGTTCATCACTCGACGTCATCGAGCTCGACGCGGCTTCGAACAACGGTGTCGACGACATCCGCGACATCACCGCGGGTGCGTGGCACGGCACGCCAGGTCGATGGAAGGTCTACATCTTTGACGAGGTCCATCAACTGTCCAAGGCCGCGTCCGCAGCTCTTCTGAAAACCCTCGAGGAGCCTCCCCAGCACGTGGTGTTCGTACTCGCGACGACCGATCCTCATAAGGTGCTGCCCACCATTCGTTCACGCTCGCAGCATCTCGAGTTTCGACTCATCGCCGGCGACACCCTGAGTTCATTGCTACACGACGTCCAACGGGCTTCGGGCATGCAAGCCGATGACGCGACCATCGAGGCTGCCGTGCGCCTTGGTCGCGGATCGGCGCGTGACGCTTTGAGTGCGCTGGACCAATTGGTCGCGACGGGCTCGCCCACCGAGACCCAGCCGCAGTTCGACGCATTGTTTCGTGCCCTCGTCGACTACGACGCCGTGGGTGCGCTGAAATCCTTGGCGGTGTTGTCCCAAGCGGGTTGGGACCCCGAACAGCTGGCGGAACACTTCGCGGGCGAAGTCCGACAGGTGTTCTTGCTCCAAGTGGCACCCGAAGTCGCCGACGCCGTCGACGCTGACCGCATCCGACTCAGCGCGTGGGGTGAGCAATTAGGACTTGCACGAACCGTACGTGTCCTTGAGACCTTTGGGCGTTCGATGAGAGAGATGAAGAGCGCGCCCGAGAAGATCGTCGTGTTGGAGGTGGCGCTGGTTCGCCTCATCAAACCCGAGCTCGACGCATCGCTCGACGCGTTAGCTGAACGTGTGACCAAACTCGAGCGTGGAGTGACTCGCGTCGCGCCGAGCGAGCCCAGTGTCGCACCGACGCTGCACCCTATTGGTGCGGGCGACGCGTCACCTGCTGTGGCGCTGATAGAGACAACACGCGTCGATACTTCTGATGACGCGGGTTCGCACGACGATGCGGAGGAGCCTTCGCTCGATTTCGACGATGTGCGCGAGCGATTCGTGCAGCGCGTCGTGCCTCGCACGTCGCGGGCGGCACAACTTATCTTGAAGTCCGCCGAGGTCCGCGCACTCGAACGCCGTTCTCTCACGATTGCGTTGCCGAGCGAGGAGATGCGTCTCAATACCGAGATGATCACTCAGGGACTGCGAAGCGCTCTCGAACACGAGTTCAAAGTGCCACTCAGCGTGCAATGGGTCGTTGATCCTTCGCTGGTTGCGACCGTGGCGAAGGCCCCACGCGCGGGGACACCGCGACCGACCCCTGCGCTCGACGACTCCTATTCAGCCGACGAGAGTGTCGTCGTCGTCCAGTCCGCCGGCGATCACCTTATTACTGAGATGTTCCCCGGGGCCGAGGAGATCACGTGAGCTACCCACCCCCTCTACAGGCGGTCGTCGACGAGTTGGGACGTTTCCCCGGGGTCGGACCAAAGTCAGCCCAGCGCATCGCCTTTTGGCTCATGCGACAGCCCCACGAAGACGTGTCGCGATTGGCGCTGTCCCTCGAGGACATGAAGTCCAAGTTGTCGTTCTGCGAACGTTGCTGCAACATCGCCGAGACCGGGGGTCTGTGTCCCATCTGTGCCGACGATCGGAGGGATCAGACGACGATTTGTGTGGTAGAGAATCCTCCCGACGTGCTCGCCGTCGAACGATCGGGCGCATTTCACGGCACGTATCACGTGTTGCATGGAGTGCTCAATCCACTCGAAGGCATCACCCCCGATCGACTTCGGATACAAGAACTGATACTTCGCTTGCGTGGTCCCGTGAAGGAAGTCATTCTCTGCTTTAATTCCAACGTCGAAGGCGACGCCACCGCCATGTACCTCAGCCGACTCCTCCAAGTTCCTGGACTCGTGGTTTCACAACCTGCGAGTGGATTGCCCGTGGGCGGGGACCTCGAGTTCGCTGATGACCTCACGCTCGGGCGTGCGATCGACGGGCGACGAATCCTCGCCGACTAGGAGAAGCGTGCGACGCAGGCGAGTCCGGCGAGGAGACTGTAAATCCCAAAAGGGATGAGGGTTTTCGTCGTGAACCAACGAGTGAGGAATCGCACGGCCACGTACGCAGCGAGCATCGCACAGAGCGCACCGACCAGGGTTTGGGAGCGCACGCCGTCGCCGAGGGATCCCATCAGTGACGGAAGTTTGTAAAGGCCCGCCATCAAAATCACCGGCGTCGCCAGCAGGAAGGCGAAATTGGCCGACTCTTCGTGGTCGAGTCCGTTCATTAGTCCCGTCACCATCGTGACACCGCTGCGAGAGATACCCGCGAACAGGGCGAGGATCTGGGAGGACCCGATGAGCAATGCGCGTGACGGCGCGATCTCGTCGAGTCGCGAGTAGCGCACGTGTCGTCCCTTGTTACGGCGAAGGCCCTCACCGAGCAACAAGACCACGCCGTTGATGGAAAGAAACACCGCCGCGGCGAGGGGTTTCGCGAACAGGACTCGTAGTTTGTGCTCCAAGAAGATTCCGGCCACGCCGACCGGAATGCTGCCGAGCGCGAGCACGAAGAGTAGGCGGTACTTGACGTCGGTGTCGGGTCGATTGATTCTCCATAGCGAACTCAACCCATGTTCGGGCACGGCACCAAGCTGGCGAAGGAGGCCTCGAAACAGAGAGAACCACGTGGCGCGGTAGTACACGAGGAGCGCCAGTGCAGTACCCACGTGCAACCCAACGAGAAAGACGAGAAAAAATGATTGCGACGCGCTCTGGCTATTGACGAGGTTGTGCCAGCCGAGCAACGCGGGCACGAGCACGCCGTGTCCGAGGCTCGAGACCGGGAAGAGCTCGGTGATGCCCTGGATGAGCCCCATCACGACTGCTTGGAAGTACGTCAGCGACGAATGCACGACGCCACGCTAAACGACGCGAGGACGGCGTGCGTGCCAGCTCATTTGACAAACTAGACGGGTGCGCTACTTGACGATTCTTCGACACGCGAAGGCGAGCCCCGCTGGCGCCGGTGAATCGGACTTCGCGCGAGCGTTGAGTGCACGAGGTCGGCGACAATGTGCGCAACTAAAAGAGTGGGCTGAGGATCCAGATGGACTCGGGTCCTACGGACCGACGACGGCACTCGTGAGCAGTGCCGCGCGTACGAGAGAGACGTTCGAGCGCTCCTTCGCGGGCACGCCGTTCGTCGCCGAGCATCACTACAGCGACTTGATCTATAACGGAGCGCACCACGTCGGCGCCGAGGAGATCTTGATCGACTTGGCCGCGATCGATCCGGTCACACGTTCGCTGCTCGTGGTGGCGCACAATCCTTCGGTGTACGAGTTGTTGTTGAGCCTCGCTGCGTCGCCACCGAAGTCGGTGCTCCGCGATGGTTACCCGCTCGGCGGTGCGTTCGTGCTCGGTCTCGGCGACAACGAACAAGTGGGGCTAAAGAAATACGAACTGGTGGCGAACTTCGTACCCAATTAGAGGGACCGCAGAATCGCGGCGTCGCCTTGTCCGCCACCGCCGCACAGTGCTACCGCTGCCGTGCCGCCACCGCGTCGTTTGAGTTCCAGTAGCGCGGTCAGTGCGATGCGCGTGCCCGACATCCCGATGGGGTGCCCGAGTGCGATGGCGCCGCCGTTGACGTTGATCTTCGCCTCGTCGATGCCTAGTTCGTCAGCGGAGGAGAGACCAACCGCCGCGAAGGCCTCATTGATCTCGATGAGGTCGAGATCCTTGACGTCGAGCCCCGCCTTTTTCACCGCCTTTTGAATCGCGTGCGATGGCTGGTTGAGCAGTGACGTGTCCGGTCCCGCGACTTGGCCGTAGGCGACGAGTTCGCCGATCGGCGTGAGACCGAGGGACTTCGCTCGCTCCTCGGACATCACGAGTACAGCCGCCGCGCCGTCAGAGATCTGTGACGCGTTGCCCGCGGTGATCGTGCCGTCCTTCTCGAAGGCCGCGCGAAGTTGGCTGAGAGATTCAACGGTGGTGTCGCCACGCACACCCTCATCGGTGTCGACGATCAACGGATCGCCCTTGCGTTGGGGCACGGCGACACCAACGATCTCCTCGGCGAACTTCCCCGACTTGATGGCGGCAGCGGCGAGTTGGTGGCTTCGCGCGGAGAACTCATCCTGGCGAGCTCGTGAGATGCGACCCTTGTTGTACTGCTCCGTCGAGAGTCCCATCGCACAGTGGTCGAAGGCGCAGGTGAGGCCGTCGAACATCATTGCGTCGACGACCTTCTGATCCCCAATTCGGTAGCCAGCTCGAGCGCCCGGCAAGAGGTAGGGCGCGTTCGTCATCGACTCCATGCCACCGGCGATGATGATGTCCGCTTCGCCCGCACGGATCATCAAGTCGGCGAGGTAAATGGTCTGTAGGCCCGAAAGACAAACCTTGTTAATGGTGGTGGCGTGCACGCTCATGGGGATGCCACCCTTGACTGCAGCTTGTCGAGCCGTGATCTGACCCTGCCCAGCTTGAAGTACTTGGCCCATGAGGACGGCGTCGACGAGCGATGGATCGACGCCCGACTCGGCGAGGACGCTCGCGATCGCGGCGCCCCCGAGGTCCTGAGCGCTCAAGGACGCGAACGCACCCGAGAGTTTTCCGATAGCAGTTCGCTTTCCCCCGACGATGACACTGCGCGACATGATGCTCCTTTGACGAGAATCTAACCCGTCGAAACGTTAGACGAACTTAGGCTCCCGCGCTGCAGGACTTCGTCGCCGCGATCTCAGACGCGCCGACCTTGTGGTTCGTGACGCATCGACGATGTTGGCGCGCCATGTTCGGATTGATCAGGGCGGCGGTGTTCTTTCTGCGTCCACGTTCCCCTACTAACCTCGGCGAGATGAGTGAAATTCTTGACGCAGTGCGAGATGGTGCCTCAGGTGAGGTCCTCGCCGAGATCGCGATGCCATCGACGACCAGAGCCGC
This sequence comes from Candidatus Saccharibacteria bacterium CG_4_10_14_0_2_um_filter_52_9, assembly GCA_903970515.1. GTDB lineage: Bacteria > Actinomycetota > Acidimicrobiia > Acidimicrobiales > RAAP-2 > RAAP-2. The sequence continues at coordinate 124,151 of CAJCJA010000034.1, read as the reverse complement.
GTTCGTTTTGCGCGACGAGCAGCACATGTTTGAAGGGATGCCCAGTCGAGACAAGGATCCTCGTAAGAGCCTGCACGTGGCCGAGGTGGCGATACCCGAACTTGCCCCCGATGAGGTCTATCTCGCGGTGATGGCGTCGTCGATCAATTTCAACACCGTCTGGACCAGCATCTTCGAACCGCTGTCGACCTTTGGGTTTCTCGACCGATTAGCGAAGGAGTCGTACTGGGGTCGACGTCACGCACTTGAGTATCACGTGGTGGGTTCTGACGCTTCGGGCGTCGTGCTGCGAACCGGCTCGGCCGTTCGCAACTGGAAGGTTGGCGACGAGGTCACGGTGCACTGCAATTACGTCGACGATCAAGACCCGTCGAGTCACGACGACTCGATGCTGTCAAGTAATCAAAAGATCTGGGGTTTCGAGACCAATTTCGGCGGTCTCGCTGATATCTGCGTCGTCAAGGCGAATCAACTGATGCCCAAGCCCACCCATCTCTCCTGGGAGGAGGCGGCCGTCAACGCGTTGTGTAATTCGACGTCGTATCGCATGCTCGTGTCACGCAATGGCGCGCCCGTTACGCAAGGTGACAAGGTCCTGATCTGGGGGGCATCGGGGGGTATTGGATCCTTCGCCGTCCAGCACGTGCTCAATTCTGGCGCGACGCCCATTGGAGTCGTCTCGAGCGCCGCGAAGGCGCAGACCCTGCACGAATTGGGATGCGAGTTTGTGATCAATCGCGAAGAGAAGCAGTACAACTTCTGGAAGGACGCCCACACCCAAGACGAGACCGAGTGGCGACGTTTCGGAAAGGACGTTCGCGCCCTGGTGGGAGAGGACCCCGACATCGTCTTCGAACACCCTGGCCGCTCGACCATGGGTGCGAGCGTGTTCGTCGCCAAGCGCGGTGGCACAATCGTGACCTGTGCGGCGACCAGCGGATACATGATCGAATACGACAACCGGCATCTGTGGATGAAACTCAAGACCATCAAGGGCTCACACTTCTCGAACTATCGAGAAGCCTGGGCGGCAAACCAGACGATCATTGACGGCAAGGTCGTGCCCCCCCTCTCCGCGGTGTTCCCCCTCGAGCAGGTCGGTGAAGCAACTTACGAGGTGCACCTCAATCGACACGAGGGGAAAATTGGTGTCCTCTGCGTCGCCGAACAAGAAGGTCTCGGTGTCACCAACCCCGAACTACGTGCCAAAGTGGGAGCGAAGCGATTGACCATCTTTCGTCGACACGACAAGGAGTTCTCATGACGTCGTTCTTGACCGAAGTTGACCACGTGGCAATCGCCGTCAATGACCTCGACGCCGCCATTGCGTGGTACGAAGAGGTCTTCGGTGCGCAGGTCGTGCATCGTGAGGTGGTCGAATCTGACGGGGTGTCTGAGGCGCTGATCAAAGTCGCCGACTCCTACATTCAACTGCTCACACCGACGCGTCCGGACTCGCCGGTGGGCAGGTACCTCGAGAAAAAAGGTGAAGGGCTTCATCACGTGGGCTATCGCGTTGACGATTGCGCGGCGGCGCTCGAGTCGGTGAAGGCGTCGGGTGGAAAGGTCATCGATGAAGCGCCGCGTCCCGGTTCTCGAGGGACCTTGGTCGCCTTTATCCATCCCAAGACCTCCTTTGGCACACTGATCGAACTGGTCGAGGATCCGAGTTAGGGGCATCGTTACGCCGAAGTAACTCGACGCGCCACAAAATTCCTACTTCGCGGTAACGCCAACGAACTACGCCAGTTTCTCAAAAGGTTCGCACGCACGACACATTTCTCTTTCGCGCACCAGAACGTCGATGGGTAGCCTTGGGCGGTATGGAGCACACAATGGCGGATCGGTTGGCCGAGCTCGAAGCTCGCAAGGAACAAGCCCGGGTGGTGGGTGGCGAAAGGGCGATTGCGCGTCAGCGCGAGAACGGTCGAATGACCGCGCGCGAGCGAATCGAGTATTTGCTTGATGAGGACTCGTTCCAAGAGCTCGATATGTTGAATCGTCACTACGCCTCGGGCATGGGCCTCGAGGACCATCGTCCGTATACCGATGGCGTCATCACGGGATTCGGCAAGATCGATGGTCGCAAGGTCTCGGTGTACTCACAAGACTTCACCGTCTTCGGTGGGGCGCTCGGCGAGACGCACGGCGAGAAGATTCACAAGATCATGGACCTCGCGACGACGATGGGTCTTCCAATTATCGGACTCAACGACGGCGCCGGCGCTCGAATCCAAGAAGGCGTGGCGGGTCTCAACGCCTACGGGGGAATCTTTCATCGCAACGCCCGCGCGTCGGGTGTCGTGCCTCAGATCTCGGTGATCCTTGGACCGTGCGCGGGTGGGGCAGTGTACTCACCGGCGCTCACCGACTTCATCTTCATGGTCAAGGACACGAGTCACATGTTCATCACGGGTCCCGACGTCGTCAAGACCGTCACGGGTGAAGACGTCACGCTCGAAGAACTCGGCGGCGCACTCACGCACGCGACGAAGTCGGGCGTCGCCAATTTCGTGATGCCCGACGAGAAGAGCGTGTTGGACGAAGTTCGCTATCTGTTGTCGTTCCTGCCGTCGAACAACATGGAAGAGCCGCCACGAATCTTGACCGGCGACGACGCGACGCGTCTTTGTGAGGATCTTCGTGACATCCTGCCGACGTCACCCAATCAGCCCTACGACATGAAGAAGGTCATCGCGTCGGTCGTCGATGGGGGTGACTACATGGAAGTGCACGCGACCTACGCCCAGCAGGTCACCTGCGGTTTCGCGCGAATCGACGGTCACACCATTGGCATCGTCGCCAATCAGCCTCAGATTCTCGCCGGCGTGCTCGACATCCAATCGAGTGAGAAGGCTGCTCGCTTCGTAAGGACCTGTGACGCATTCAACGTGCCGATCGTCACGTTCGTCGACGTGCCGGGCTTCATGCCCGGTGTCGATCAAGAATACGGCGGCATCATTCGTCACGGGGCCAAGTTGCTCTACGCGTTCTGTGAGGCGACCGTACCGAGGATTTGCGTGATCACGCGCAAGGCTTACGGCGGCGCGTACGTCGTCATGAATTCCAAGTCGATTGGCGCTGACCTCGCCTTCGCGTGGCCCACCGCTGAACTCGCCGTCATGGGTGCGTCGGGAGCGGTGGAGATCGTTCATCGTCGCGACCTCGCGAACTCCGACGACCCCGACACGTTGCGCAAGCAGCTCGTCGAGGAATACGAAGAGCGCTACGCCAATCCTTATATCGCGGCGGAGCGCGGATTCATCGACGACGTCATCGACCCCGCAGAGACGCGTCGCATCATCGCCAAGTCGCTCGACGTCCTTCGCGGAAAGCGCGAGGAGTTGCCCAAGCGCAAGCACGGCAACGTGCCGCTGTGAACTACGGCCTGCCTCCTCGACCGCAACTCTCGCCCGATGAGATGGCGGCCCTCGTCGTCGCGGCACAAGAAGTCCTCAAGTCGCAACCGGTCATTGTCTCGGAGCCCCTGTCGAGTTGGCGTTTCTCCGGGCGATGGTTCAACGCGGGGCCCTACGCGTTGCGTCGGCCGTATCGGGTTTAATTTTCGACGATGTCGAGCAGGTCGCTCATGATGGCACGCATCGAAAAATCTTTCGGCGTGTAGATCGCGGTGACGCCGAGTGCGCGAAGTCGCGTCGCGTCCTCGTCGGGCACGATGCCACCCACGACCACCTTGGCGTCCACTCCCGCGGTGCGCAGCCCCTCGAGGACGCGGGGAACGAGCGCGAGGTGCGAACCCGAGAGAATCGAGATTCCTACGATGTCGACGTCCTCGTCGCGCGCGGCGGCGACGATGTCCTCGGGTGAGAGCCGGATCCCTTGGTAGATGACTTCGAAACCGGCGTCACGTGCGGCGACCGCGATCTGCTCGGCGCCATTGGAGTGACCGTCGAGCCCGGGTTTCGCGACCAGCAATCGAGGCGGTGCACCACGACGTTCGCGAATCACTCGTGATCGCTCAACCAGTGGGGCGAAGAGTTCGCCGCGATTACTGACGCCACTACGCACGCCAGTGGGTGCTCGATACTCGCCAAAGACGTCGCGCAGTGCGGAGGCCCATTCGCCCGTGGTGCCGCCCGCCTTGGCGAGGGCGATCGTGGGCACCATGATGTTGTCGTCCTTCGCGTCGCTGCGAGCGACTCGGTGAAGTTCTTCGAGCGCGCGCGCGACAGCGGCGCCGTCGCGATTCGCTCGCCATTTCGCCACGTCGTCGATGAGTTCGCGCTCGACCTCGGGATCGACGGTCATGATTGCTTCCAGTGATGGGCCGCTCGTGAGAGGGGATTCGGCGGTCTCGGTGAACTTGTTGACGCCCACGACGACCTGCTCGCCGGACTCGATGCGCGCAACTCGCTGGGCTTGACTTGCGACCAGGCGGCTCTTCAGTTCTTCGATGGCGTCAAAGGCGCCGCCAAGTGCGAGCACCTCGTCGAGTTCGCTCTGGGCAGCGAGCGTGAGCTCGTGGACCTTCGCGTCCATCACTTGGGACCCCGCGAAGATGTCGGGGTATTCGAGGAGGTCACTTTCGAAGGCGAGCACCTGCTGCATCCGAAGGCTCCATTGCTGATCCCAGGGACGTGGCAGTCCAAGCGCCTCGTTCCACGCGGGAAGCTGGATGGCGCGCGCACGAGCGTCGGCGGACAGCGTCAAGCCCAGCATCTCGAGGACGATTCGTTGCACGTTGTTCTCCGGCTGCTGCTCGGTGAGCCCTAACGAGTTGACCTGGACGCCGTATCGAAAGCGGCGCAGCGACGGATCTTGCACGTCGTAGCGCGTGCGACATATCTCGTCCCACATCGCGGTGAAGGTTCGCATCTTGGCGATCTCCTCGATGAATCGCACGCCCCCGTTTACGAAGAACGAGATTCGCCCGACCACGTGGGGCATCTGGGACTTCTCGACCTTGCCTGAATCGCGCACCGCGTCGAGCACGTCGATGGCGGTCGCGAGCGCGTAGGCGATCTCTTGGACGGGTGTCGCACCAGCTTCTTGTAAGTGGTAGCTGCATACGTTGATGGGATTCCACTTCGGCACGTGGTTGATGCCGTAGGCGATCATGTCCACGATGAGTCGCTTGGACGGCTCGGGCGCGTAGATGTACGTGCCACGGCTGAGGTACTCCTTGACGATGTCATTTTGTGTCGTACCTTGGAGCTCTCCCAAAGGCACACCGCGCTCATCGGCGAGAGCGAGATAGAGACCCCACAACCACGCGGCGGTCGCGTTGATCGTCATCGAGGTGTTCATGTCGCTCAGGTCGATGCCGTTGAGCAACTCGCGCATGTGACCGAGGTGCGCAATGGGCACACCAACTTTTCCGACCTCACCCTGCGCGTCGGGTGAGTCGGGGTCATAACCCGTCTGGGTGGGCAGATCAAAGGCGATCGAGAGGCCCGTCTGTCCTTTCGCGATGTTGCTGCGATAGAGCTCGTTGGACTTGATGGCCGTCGAGTGACCCGAGTAGGTCCGCATGACCCAAGGCTTCGAGTGCTCTGCCATCGCTGCCTACTTTCTGGCCCTATTACTTACGGTAATCGTAGAACCCAAGCCCTGATTTTCTTCCGAGTTGTCCCGCGCTCACCATACGTCGCAGCAAGGGAACCGGTGCGAAATTGGGGTCGGCGAACTCGGCGTAGAGCGCGTCGAGGATGGCGAGCGACGTGTCGAGCCCTACGAGGTCAAGTAGCGCGAAGGGACCCATGGGGAAACCACAGCCACCCTTCATCGCGACGTCGATGCCGTCCTTACTCGCGACGCCTTGCTCGAGTAGTCGGATGGCGTTGTTGAGGTAGGGGAAGAGCAATGCGTTGACGACGAAGCCGGCTTGATCCTTCACCTCGACTGGTTGCTTGCCGCACTCTTGTGCGAACTCGATGACGGACTGGATTGTCTCGTTACTCGCGCACAGGGGTCGCACGATCTCGACGACCGACATCGCGGGCGCTGGATTGAAGAAGTGCACGCCACACACGAGTTCGGGACGCGAGGTCTCCATGGCGAGTTCGATCACGGACAAGGTGGACGTATTCGTCGCCAACACCGCGTCGTGTCGAACTGAACGATCGAGTTCGTTGAACAGGGCTCGTTTGACCGAAATGTCCTCGACCACCGACTCAATGACGAGGTCACAGTCGTGGAGGTCGCCAATGGACGTCGTGACCGAGACGCGCGCACGCAGTGCGTCCGCGTCCTCCCTGGTACGTTTTTCCTTCTCCACCTGCTTCGCGAGCGATTTCTCGAGTCCAGCGAGTAACGCGTCGGCGGTCGCTTGCGAGCGAGTGCGTACGATCACGTTGGCGCCCGCGGCGGCGGCAACCTCGGTGATGCCGCTTCCCATGATGCCCGAGCCGAGTATGCCAACTGTTTTAAAGGTCATGCTGCGAACATTACTTTCCGGTAGGCAACACAGCGAAGTGGGAGACTCAATGGGTGCCAAGCCCCATCTTCGCCGTCGGATCACTTGACGCCTTGGGTGGATTATTGATGGACACGCCACTTTCGTCATTGAAAGCCGCAACCGATGTCGTCGTCCTGCCCACCGCCGCTGTCTTCACGGGAGCACCCGAGGCGGCGATGGGGGTCGTGACCGCGTGTCAGGGTCGCGACTTCTCGATCGAGGCATTGATGGTGAGCGACCGACCGTCAGCCAACGAACAACACTTCGCGAACCGTATTAGTGAAGCGCAACTCGTGATTCTCTGCGACGGTTCGCCCCTCCACGCAAGGACCGCCTGGCGCGATTCACTCGTCGGCGAGGCGCTCGATTCGGCGAAGCTGATCGTCGCGATTGGCGCGGTGAGTTCAGTCCTTGGCGAGGTGATGATCGATCCTCGTGGGGGAGCCCCGACGACGGGGCTCGGGCTGTGTGCTGGCGTCGCCTTCTGTGCGCCGTCAAGTGAGGATCAATTAGCGCGTACGCGCACGCTGCTCGATGAAGAGACCGCCCTCGTCGTACTCGGACCCAGAGGGGTGCTGTGCTACGAACACCATCAGTGGCGCTTAGTACACACCGATGACGTCGTCGTGAGTCGGGGAACGGAGTTGACCAGTCTCTAGGACTCGTTGATCGTGACCGATTCGATCACGACTCGCTCTTTCGGCTTGCCCGACGGCGAACCAAGGTCGTTGATCGCGGCGACCACGTCGAGACCCTTGACGACCTTGCCGAAGTGCGAGTACAAGGGAGGCAAGCGAACGCCGTCGGGCCCAGAGATCACGAAGAATTGCGAACCATTGGTGTTTGGTCCGGCGTTCGCCATCGCGAGACTCCCGAGTTCGTAACGACCAGGCTTGGGTAGCTCGTCCTCGAACTTATAGCCCGGGCCGCCAGTACCGGTGCCCGTGGGGTCGCCACCTTGCAGCACGAATCCGGGAATGACACGATGAAAGATCACGCCGTCGTAGTAGTGCCATCGAGCGAGATACACGAAACTGTTCACGGTCTTGGGTGCACCAAGTGCGTCAAGGATGATCTCGAGGGTGCCGTGCGACGTCACCATCGTCGCGGCGTAGGTCTTGGAGGGATCGATGATCATTGGCGGCGGCGCGTCGAACTTCTGTCGCTTCTCGCTGGTGCCGTCGGGATTGGGTAGTTCAGTGCTCATGTCACTCTCGTTTCATTCGTCCTAGATGGGTTAAGTCGCCACGTGCAAGCGCGTGGGAATTATTTGCTGATGCTCAAGAGGTCAACGACGAAGACGAGCGTGTCGTTCTTCGCGATGCCCGAACCGGGCGACTGGTCACCGTACCCGAGCGAGGGCGGGATGATGAGTTCTCGTCGTCCACCCACGCGCATACCAACCATGCCCTTCTCCCAGCCCTGGATTACGGTGTTCGCGCCGAGTTCGAAGCTGAACGGCGTACTCGTCCAGGAAGATTGCACGACCTTGTGCGTCGAGTAGGTCGCGAGCACGTACTGGACCTTGAGCGTTTCACCATTGACGGCCGACGCCCCTGTTCCTTTGATGAGGTCAGCCGCCTCGAGCGCGACGGGCGGCGTGGTCGTGGGTACGACGACGGTGGGAGCGACGCCAAACTTTCCAGAAGGTGACGGGTCAGGTATCGCCGCGAATCCCGCGACCGGTGAGGCCGTGCTCGTCGCGGCGACCGTCGTCGTGGTGCCCGCGGCGCTCGTGGTGGTCGTTGCGAGGGTGGTCGTCGTGGCTGCTGCCGCAGCCGTAGTCGTCGTTGTTGTGGTCGTCGTTGATTTGCCCGAGAAGAGAAGTGCGCCAGTGACGATGACGACAATCGCGACGACGGCGACAATCGCTCCGCGCCGCAGGTTCTTGCGACGCTTTCTCGAGCGCTCTAGCTCCTCCATTTTGGCGCGGCGAGCGGCTTTTTGGCGTTGTCGTTTCGTTGTACTCATGGGTGCGACTTTAGTAGGCCTCGGATAGAGCGACGTGTGGCTCAACTAATCTTGAGAACCATGGCACTCATAGTGCAAAAGTACGGTGGAACGTCAGTGGGCGACGCTGAACGAATTCGTGCCGTCGCTGATCACGTCGCACGCACGCGCGAAGCAGGTAATGATGTCGTAGTCGTCGTGTCCGCGATGGGAAAGTTCACCGACGACCTCATTCACCTCGCTGACGATGTGTCACCCAATCGCCCGCCGCGTGAACTCGACATGTTGCTGACGGCGGGCGAGAGAATCTCGATGGCGCTCGTGAGCATGGCGCTCGGTGCACGTGGTGTCGAGTCCGCTTCGTTCACCGGTTCCCAAGCAGGCATCATCACCGACACCGATCACACTCGCGCGAAGATTCTTGAGATGCGACCCGATCGAATTCGCGAAGCACTGGATTCGGGTCTGGTGCCCGTGGTGGCGGGCTTCCAAGGGGTGTCCACGGAAAAGGACATCACGACCCTGGGTCGCGGTGGTTCTGACGTCACCGCCGTGGCACTCGCGGCAGCACTCAAGGCCGACGTCTGTGAGATCTACACCGACGTGACCGGCGTGTTTTCGGCGGACCCGCGCGTCGTCGCCAAGGCCAGACGTCTCGCGAAGGTCTCCTTCGACGAGATGATGGAGATGGCGGCCACCGGAGGACGTGTCCTCATGCTTCGCTCCGTCGAGTTCGCTCGGCGACACGGCGTACCACTGCACGTGCGCTCAAGTTTCACCTGGGAACCAGGTACCTGGATTGTGGAGGAGGATCCCACTATGGAAGAAGCCGTCGTATCGGCCGTGACTGACGACAAATCCGAAGCGAAGGTCACCGTCGGTGGCGTTCCCGATAAGCCCGGCATCGCCGCCAAGCTTTTCCGCGAACTCGCGAATCGGGGCATCAACGTCGACATGATCGTGCAGAACACGGGCGCCAACGGTCTGACGGACATCTCCTTCACGGTGGCAAAGACGGACCTCGAGGCGGCGGGCGAGTGCTGCAATCACGTGAAATCCGAGATTGGGGCCGCGAGCGTGACGACCGACGACAACATTGGTCGCGTGTCAATAGTCGGCGCCGGCATGAAGTCGAATCCCGGTGTCACCGCGCTCATGTTCGAGACGTTGTCGGAGCACGGCATCAATATCGAGATGATCTCGACCAGTTCGATTCGCATCTCGTGTGTCTTACGAGCCGAGAAGGTCGGCGACGCGGTGCGTTACCTGCACACCGCTTTTGGGCTCGACGCCTCCTAGTCCTAGACTTGCGCCATGCGGGTAGCGATTGTTGGGGCTTCGGGACAGGTGGGCACAGTGATGCGCGCCATCTTGCGCGAGCGAAACTTCCCCGTTGACGAGATTCGTTTCTTCGGATCGTCACGTTCCGCTGGACAATTCCTTGACTGGAACGGCGAGCAGATCGAGATAGAAGACGCGGCGACCGCGGACTTCAGTGGCATCGACATTGCCCTGGCTTCTTCGGGGGCGACGTCGTCGAAGGTCCTCGCGCCTCGACTCGCGAGTGCGGGCGCGATCGTCATCGATAACTCCTCGGCGTGGCGCATGGATCCCGACGTGCCGCTCGTGGTGCCCGAAGTGAACGAGCACGCGCTGCGTTCGATCCGCAAGGGCATCGTCGCGAACCCCAACTGCACCACCATGGCGGCGATGCCGGTGATGAAGCCCTTGCACCTCGCGGCGGGACTGCGCTCGATGGTCGTGTCCACCTACCAAGCGGTGAGTGGTGCTGGCCGCGAGGGCGTTGACGAACTGGCCAACGAACTCGAAGCAACCAAGGACTTCGATGTGCGCGTGCTCACGTTTGACGGATCGGCGTTCCCGATTGACGAGGGATTCAAGTTCCCCGCGACGATTGCGCATAACGTCATCCCCATCGCGGGCTCGATCATTGACGACGGCTCACTCGAGACGGGCGAGGAGAAGAAGCTTCGTGACGAGAGCCGAAAGATTCTTGAGATACCCAATCTTCTCGTTGACGGCACGTGCGTGCGCGTACCGATCTTCACGGGTCACTCGTTGTCGATCACCGCGAGTTTCGAGCGCGAGATTGAACCCGAGGAGGCGACGAAGTTACTCCTCGACGCACCGGGGGTCGTGGTGCACGACATGCCCACGCCACGACTTGTGGCGGGTAAGGACCCGACGTACGTGGGTCGGATTCGTCGCGCCGAAACGGTGAGCAACGGCCTCTCTTTGTTTCTGAGTGGCGACAATCTTCGAAAGGGCGCCGCCTTGAACGCCATCCAAATCGCCGAGGCGTGGATGAAGCTTCGTTAGTCCCCGCCGCCGCGACCGACCTGGCGCCGAGCGAGATTCACGCAGTGATCGCCGAATCTCTCATAAAAGCGCGCGAGCAACGCCAGTTCGACGGCGACGGGCAACGTCATTGATCCCGACGTCAACTCGGCCGTTAGCGACACGTGAAGATCGTCGAGTTCGTCATCGATGTCTTCAATCGCCCCCGCTGCTTCGAGTTTGCCGTCGATGATCACGTCGGTCGCTTCACGCCAGATCATCGACGCGACCTCACCCATTCGCTCGATCAGACCTCGACTCCGGGGTGACATCTCGTTGCCGAGACCCCGGGCGGCTCGTCGCGCGATGTGCTCAGCCAAGTCGCCGTTGCGTTCTACTTCGGGCAGGACGCGAAGCAAGGTCAGCAACAATCTCCTCGTGTCCGCATCGAGGCTGTTGTCCTCGAAGAGGCGTTGCTCAGCGTTCATGACGATCTCGTTGACGAGGTCGTCGATCACGACGTCTTGTTCGACGACGCGCTTGGCGAGTTCGCGGTCGCCCGCGAGCAGCGCGTGGGTCGCTTCGGCGATTGCTTCACCTACGAGAGCGAAGATTTGCACGACCTTTTGGCGCATTTCGGGCGAAATACCGGCGTCGGGCGTGGGGGCATCCTTGGACGGCGAACCCGATCCGAAGAGTCGATACATGCGCCAAGGCTACCGGCGGGTGACAGCCCTTCTCTAGGGTGTTGGCACAGGACGAAAGGGGGTCCCTCGATGGTCGGCATTCTCGGTGGTGTAGCGGGTGTGGTGCTCGGTCTGGTTCTCGCGTGGGCATTGGGCGCGAAGCGCGCCCAGAATCTGCGCGACGCTCGCGCGAAGGCTCTCCAGGACCTCGCGGTTCGTGACGCGCAGCTCGCGAGCACGTCTGAGTTGCTGGAGCGAGAACGTGAGGAGCATCGGGTCAACGGTGAGCACATGAGCGAGATGTTCGAGAACCTCTCGCACCGGGTCCTCGTCCAGACGATGCAGGAGTTCAGCGATTCCCAGGAGCAGGTCACCAAGGAGAGAGACTCCAAGTTGTCCCACACGCTCAAGCCACTCGAGGACTTGCTCGACGAGTACAAGCGCAACCTGGCGGAATTCAACAAGGATCACGTGGGCGCGTTGTCAGACGTCAAGCATCAGGCGAATCAATTGCTCGAAGCCCAACAGAGGTCCCACGAAGAGACGAGGAAGCTCAATCAGATATTGGGTCGCGGCGACCAGCGCGGACGATGGGGTGAGATTCAACTGACCAATGTGATGGAGGCATCGGGTCTTCGCCGCGACATCGACTACGAACTTCAAGTGTCGGGGGTGAACGAAGGTGGGTCCCTGCAACGACCCGACTGCGTGGTTCGAATGCCCAACGGGGCCCGCGTGGCGATCGACGCGAAGTTCCCCTTCGACGACTTCGAAAAGGGTCTCGCCGCCGAGAACGATGAGGAGCGAAAGTCGCACTACGAAGAGTTCTCAAAGAAACTTCGAGGCCACGTGAAGGTCCTCAAGGACAAGTCGTACTGGGAATTGATGGATCAGACCCCGGAATTCACGGTGTGCTTCGTGCCGAGCGACGCGGCGATCACCATTGCGTTTGACGCCGATCCGACGTTGCACGAATACGCGATGAAGCAGCGAGTGTTGGTGGTGGGCCCCACGAACCTTCTGTCATTACTGTGGTCGGTCGCGATGGTGCTTCGCCAGCACGAAGCGCAACTTAACGCCAAGGAAATCTTGGACGTCGCCGAGAAGATCGCCAATCAGATCAGGTTGGTCGCCGAACCCATCGCGAGGATGGGAAAATCGCTCAACTCGACCGTCGACAACTACAACCAAATGGTCAAGTCGGTGGAATCACGACTCGTCGTGTCCGCGCGCGCTATCCGACGACTGGGTGGGGCACAACGTGTGAAGGCCCTCCCCGAGCTCGACGTGGAAAGTGACGCACCCGTCGCGCTCAACGAAGCGAAGTGGGGACTCGATTCGCAGAGCTTTGTGCTCGAGGGTGCGTCGGACATCATCGATCTCGAGGAGTTTGACGACGAGGACTGAGACGACGTCGACGTCGCGTCGCGGACCCCTTGAGTAAGTTCTTACCTCGTGGCCACCACTCGCGCACAACGCCGTCGCCGCAGCGTGCTGGTGAGCATCATCGTGATCGTCGTGCTCCTTGCCGTAGTGTTCGCTCGCGACATCAATCGCTCCGCTCACCAATCGAGTAGTCCGCGCCGCAGCGAGAACAAGAGCTTCGCCGCCTTGGCGAAGGTCCTCATCACTCAAGAGAACCAATTCGACGAGCGCTTGAACTATCTCTTGACGAACGGCACGGGTCTGTCACGGGTTGATTTTGGTGCTCGACTCACGCAGTTCGACGGAGAACTTCTCGGGTGGCTTGATCAAGCCCACGACTTGTCGTCACCCGTACTCGCCCACCACGTGAACGTCACCCTCGCGACAATTACCACGCAGCGAGTTGATGATTTTCAGACGCTGTTGACGCACGTCGCGATCGCCTTGGCGCTGCCTTGGACGGCGTCGACGCCACTTGAGGTGGGCCTGTCCACCACGGATGCCCAAGCGTCGTTGGTGTCGACGAATACGACGTGGAACGTCGCGCGATGGTCGCTCGTCAAAGAGCCGGGTCGCGTGACGCTGCCCGCGACCAGTGATGTCGTAGGCGTACTCGACTTGGGAAGTGTCCTTGACGCCCTCGAACACTCGAGCACCTTGGCGATCACGAGATCGATCAGCATCTCGGCAGTCTTGGTGAGTCCGGCCTCGCTACCGGCGCCGACGGGCGAGTTGCTCTTTCCCCCGGCGAGAGAGATCCGATTGGGGGTGACCGTGACCAATTTGGATTACGTCCTCCAACCGATCACGATGACCTACTCGTTCCGACAAACCAACGGTGCCCGGGCGGTCCAGACCCAAACAATGGTCGCGACGCTTCGCCCACTCGGTTCGTACGCCTTCGTGCCAAAACTTTTGGTCACTACGGCGGGTGAACGCGCGACCTTGGATATCCGCGTGACGGGAACTCCCAACGACGCGAGCCTGTCGATCGCTCGTCACTATCTGGTCATCGTGTCGCCCTCCGGGAACTCCTAGTTTGCAGGCTTACCGGGCAGTTCGCCTACGATGGGCTCGCCCCCAAAAAAGAATCGAGGAACAGTGACCGAGTCCATTACCGTGACCGACAACCGCACAGGTGAAACTCGAGAAATTCCGATCAAAAACGGTGGTATCGCCGCGAAGGAGTTCTCCCAAGTCGTGCCGGGCATCTGGTTCTACGACCCGGGGTTTATGGCGACGGCGGCGTGTGAGTCGGCGATCACCTATCTCGATGGTGACGCCGGGATCCTGCGCTACGGCGGCTATCCCATTGAACAGTTGGCGGAGAAGTCGACCTTCATTGAGGTCGCGTACTTGCTCAATCACGGCCAATTGCCCAATGCGGCTCAGGCCGCCGAATGGGAACGCGAGATTACGTACCACACGTATATTCACGAGAACGTTCGCAAACGATTCCTCGAGGGTTTTAACTACGACGCGCACCCTATGGGCATGCTGGTCTCGGCGATCGCGGCGCTGTCGACGTATTACAAGGATGCCAAGATCCTCGACGACCCCGAGATTTTGCACAAGCAGGTCGTGCGCCTCATTGCGAAGATGCCGACGCTCGCCGCCGCGGCGCACCGATTCTCGGTGGGCATGCCCTTCGTCTACCCTGACAATTCCTTGGGCTACACGCAGAACTTCCTCTCGATGATGTGGAAGGTCGCCGAACCTCGCTACGAGCCCGACCCGATCTTGGCTCGAGCCCTCGACGTGCTGTTCATTCTGCACGCCGACCACGAGCAGAACTGTGGCACCACGGCGATGCGCGTCGTGGGTTCGTCGCACGGCGACCCCTACGTCGCGACCGCGGCCGCGACCGCCGCGCTGTATGGTCCGCGACACGGCGGGGCGAACGAAGCGGTCCTCAAGCAGCTCGGCAAGATCGGCAGCATCGAGAACATCCCCGCGTTCATCGAGACCGTCAAGGCCGGCAAGGTCATGCTCGAGGGATTCGGTCACCGCGTCTACAAGAACTTCGACCCGAGAGCGACGATCATCAAGAGGATCGCCGACGACGTCTTCAAGGTGACGGGTAAGAACCCGCTCCTGGACATTGCCCTCAAGCTCGAAGAGATTGCCTTGAAGGATGACTACTTCATCTCACGAAAGCTCTACCCGAACGTTGACTTCTATTCGGGATTGATCTACCAAGCAATGGGCTTTCCCCTCGAGATGTTCACGGTGCTCTTCGCGATTGGACGTACGCCCGGCTGGCTCGCGCACTTCCAAGAACTCCTCGCCCAGGACATGAAAATCGCTCGACCGCGTCAGCTCTACATCGGTCCCGAGGTGCGCGACTACGTGCCCATGGCGCAGCGCAGTTAACTCGCCGCCGCTTCGAGCAATTGGGTCGCGTGGTCACGCGCGTGCGCGGTGTAGATGTCGACCCACGACTGAATTGAATACGGTCCCGACTCACTGTGCGTGCCCGTGCGCGCAAGGTCCTCGGGTTGCAATCGGCGAAGGATGTCGAGCGACGCGGTGCGCACCGCGACGACCACGGCGAGGGAGTGTTGGATCGGGAGTTCGCGATAGCCGAGCGTGTCGTTGTCCGCCCAGAGCGCTTCGTCGTAACCCTGGATGAGGGTGTCTGGCGCTTCGGCGACCAGTCGTCGTAGGCGAGCGTAGGACTGTGCTTCGGAGTCCGCCATGTGATGTACCACTTGGCGAGGACTCCAACCTTCGGGCGCGTGCCGGTCAAGCTGCTCGTCGCTGATGCTCGCGACGGCGGCGAGGAAGTCATTGGTGGATGCTTCGTAGGCCGAAGCGAGATCGTCAATGCTCATGTCTCTCCTTTCACGTACTCGCGTGGGCGGGACGCGTGACGCGAGTGAGACCTTCTTGGACCATCGAGACCTTGAGGAGACCATCTTGGCCGAAGAGGAATCCTCGTGCGAGTCCTCTACCGCCGTGCGCGATGGGTGAGTCGGTGTCGTAGAGCATCCACTCGTCAGCGCGTAAATCTCGGTGGAACCACATGCAGTGGTCGAGGCTCGCGCCCATGAAGGTTCCGTCGTCCCACTTGACGGAATGAGGTGCGAGGATTGCGTCAAAGAGACTCATGTCGCTCGCGTACGTGACGACGCACGCGTGCAGGAGAGGATCGTCAGGCAACGTCCCGTCAGCCTTGATCCAAATTCGGTGGTGTTCTTCTTGGCGTCGCGTCGGACTCCAGGGCAGTTCTCCAACGAAACGCTGATCAATCGGGTGCGGACGCTTGAACCAGTCATCCACTTCTCCAAACTCGCTCTGCACACGCTCGTAGAGAGGTTGAAGCGTTTCTGGCCCCGGGACGATCGGCATCTCGATCTGGTGCTCGAAGCTCACCTCGTCGGTGTGAAAGCTCGCTTGCAAGTTGTAGATGGCGCGTCCGTGCTGGATCGCGACGACGCGACGCGTCGTGAAGCTCTTCCCGTCGCGGATGCGGTCAACCTCGTAGAGGATCGGGAACTTGGTGTCGCCGGGGCGAAGGAAATACGAATGCAGGGAGTGGACCCTGCCCGTTTGCACGGTGCGCCCCGCCGCCATCAGCGCTTGGGCCGCGACCTGACCACCGAAGGTCCGTTGGCGTTCTTCCTTGGGGTGCTTACCTCGAAAGGTGTTGATCTCGATTGCCTCGAGGTCGAGAAGAGTTACAAGGAAATCTAGAGATTCGGACATCCCTACATTGTGTCATCCCTCGAGAGGCTCTCGAGGTGCGAAGTAGGGTTCAGGGCGTGCCAAAAACAATGAGTGAGCTCATCGCGTGGTCAAAGTCACACGAGGGAAAGAAACTCATTCGCTACACGCTCAGTTCGGTCATCACGACGGGCGTCTCGTTGGCGGCGATTCTCATCACTTACGGCTTCAAGATCATTCCGGGGATCATCGAAGCGACGTTGTTCGGCAACGTCATCGCCATCATTCCTTCGTACTACTTGAATCGGGCGTGGGCGTGGGGCAAGCGCGGCAAGAGCCACTTCCGTAACGAAGTCGTGCCCTATTGGGGCATGGCGTTCCTCGGTATCGCCTTTTCGTTGCTCGGCGCCACCTGGGCGAAGCATCTCGTGCACACTCATCACTGGCACCATATTTACAACACGATCCTGGTCGGCGGGTTCAACGTGTTGAGTTTCGCGATCTTCTGGGTGCTGAAGATGTTGGTCTTCAACAAGATCTTCCACACCGACAAGTTGCACGACATTGACGTGCATCTCGAATCCGAGGAGCGTCGCGCCAGTTAGTCGCGAAAATTCGTGAACTGCAGCGGGACCGAGAGATCGGCCTGCTTGAGCGACGCGATTGCTTGTTGGAGGTCGTCGCGTTGTTTACCGGTGACACGAACCTGGTCGCCCTGGATCGAGGAACTGAGATTCTTGATGCCCATCTCCTTGACGAGCTTGTTGATCTGTTTGCCGACGTCCTGGGAGATGCCCGCCTTCAGCGACACCTTCTGACGCGCGGCACCGTGGCTCGCCTCTTCCAGCTTTCCGGGCTCGAGTGACTTGAGTGACACGGAGCGCTTGACAAGTTTCTCCTCGAGCAATTGGTAGAGCGCTCGAAGTCGGTCCTCGGTAGACGCGGAGAGCGTCAACTCCTTTTCCTTCAGTTCGATGGTCGCGTTGGTGTTCTTGAAGTCAAAGCGCGTCGACGCTTCGCGATTCGCTTGATCGACGGCATTGCGGACCTCTTGTTGGTCGAGTTCGGAGACGACGTCAAAACTTGGCATGGTCGCATCGTAGATGTTCGACCATTGGAAGTGGGTGCGAACAGCGAAGTAGGATTCTGCACGGGTCGGTGCCCGAGCGGCCAATGGGATCTGGCTGTAAACCAGACGGCTTTGCCTACGGGGGTTCAAATCCCTCCCGGCCCACCATGGTCAATTCAGCGCGTGCTGGATTGGCCACGTCTCAATTTGGACGTGCGGAGTACGGTGGCACTCGTAGGAGAGGAGTGGCGTGGGTCGAGTGATCTCGTGGGGAAGCGCTATTCGTCGCGTCTACGAGCGGCTCGCCGAGCGTTTCGAAACCGGCGTCCAGATCCTCGAGCGCCGCTACACCCCGCTCGGGCGTTTCAGCCCTGGACCCTTCGAGGGCTGGTCCTTCCTGTGGCAACCCGCACTCCTCGGTTTCGTCGCCATGGTGATGATCCTGGCCGGTGGTTCGTTCACGAATTCGCCCTTCAAATACAACTATCCCGCGACGTGGTTCTTCGGCGAGCCGTCGTCGAGTCCGGTCGGGGTGACCAGTGAGACCAAGTTCTTGTTGTCGATCGTGCTCGTCTACGCCGGTCTCTTGTTGTTGATGCGCGTGTGGTTGCGACTCGCCGAGGTGATGAAGTTGCATCCCGGCGCCACGATCAAGTCACTGTGGTGGATGTTGGTCCTCTGGGCGACGCCCATGATCATCGCGCCGCCCATGTTCTCGCGCGACGTCTTCAGTTACGCGGCCCAAGGTGAGATGACGAGCTACCACCTGAATCCCTACGTGCTGGGCCCGTTCTCGCTCGGATCGAGTCCCTACGTCAATCCGGTTGATCCGCTCTGGGGTAACGCGCCCGCTCCGTATGGTCCGTTCTTTCTCTTCCTTGACGGCACGATTGACAAGATCACGCGACATCACCAACTCGCGACCGTCGTCGGACTTCGAATCCTCGAGGTCGCGGCCGTCGCGATGATTGGCTACGGCGTCGTGATCCTCACGCGCGGCATCAATCGTGACCCCGGCGAGGCGTTCGTGCTGAGCGCGATGAATCCACTCGTGTTGCTCACGCTCATCGGTGGCGCCCACAACGACGCGATCATGACTGGCTTCTTGGTCGTGGGCATTGCACTCGCCGTCAAACGACATCCGGTGTGGGCGCTGTTCTTCTGTGCGTGCGCGAGCGCCATCAAGGCACCCGCGGCACTCGGTCTCGCCTTCGTCGCCTGGACGTGGCTCGGACCTCGAGCGAGCGTGCGAGAACGCATGAAACCCGTTGGCATTGCGGTCGTGGTCACGGCGATCACGCTGGGCTTTTGGACGTGGCTCGCGGGATTCGGTTTCGGGTGGGTGAAGAATTTGCTCACTAACGGCACGGTGCGCTCCTGGGCCGCGCCCGCGACCGGCGTCGGTATGGCGATCACCAATGTTTCGCACGCCATTGGACTTCACTCGGTCGCACTCTCGAGCGTGCTCTCGGTGACAAGGTTCTTCGGATTCCTGCTCGCCGCCGTCTTTGCGGTCTGGCTGTTACTCAACGCCGAACGTCGTGGTTGGGTTCGCTCACTCGCGGTGGCGCTCCTGCTCTTCGTCGAACTCGGTCCCGTCGTGCAGCCGTGGTACCTGGCGTGGGGACTCGTCTTGTTGGCGGCGTCGTATGAGGGACGCGAACACTTCTGGTTACTCGCGCTGTCGATCACCGGGCCCTTTATTGGACTACCGGGCGGACGTCAACTCCTCGCGGGACTCGTGCACTCCAATCCGCTGCTCATCGCCGTCGCGCTACTCATCGTCGGCGGGGCACTCGTCGTGCCCATGGGTCGTTGGACCCAATGGTCCTGGCCCGAGCGCCAACTCGAAGTCTCGACGACCTAGGACCCGCGCAACACGTATTGATACTCCACGACGTCGAGCCAGTGGCCGTGTTTGCGCCCGACCTCGAGTTCGGTGCCCACGAGCGTGAAGCCGCACTTTTCGTGCAGACGGATCGATCCGTCGTTCTCGCCCACGATCCTTGCGATCATGGAATGAAAACCGGACTCGCCCGCCGTCTTCATGAGATCGCGCAACAGGTACTCGCCCACTCCCCGCCCGCGCGCCTCGCGGTGCACGTAGACCGAGTTCTCGACGGTCGTCGCGTAGGCGGGACGGTCGCGGAATGGCGATACTAGGGCGAAGCCGAGGATCCGCTCCCCGCGGGCCCCCAGTTCACCCAACTGGTCGTCGTCGTTGATCGCGACAATGCACGGATGGGTCACCACGTGGGCCAAGATCCAGTCCTCTTGTTCCTCGAGTGAGCGCGGAACCAGGTCGAAAGTGACGGTCGTTTCAACGACTTCGGGGTTATAGATGTTCATGAGTGCGAGCGCGTCGCCAACTTCGACCAGGCGCGTCCTCATGAGTGTCAAGGGTAGTCCTGCCCAGTTGGAAAACAGCCCGTTTCGCCGAGTAGAATTCGCCTTCGTGTCGCTTTGACACGACTGCCCTCTTAGCTCAGTGGTAGAGCACTTCCATGGTAAGGAAGGGGTCGTCGGTTCAATCCCGACAGAGGGCTCGCCAGGCGGCGTAGCTCAGGTGGTTAGAGCACACGGCTCATAATCGTGTTGTCGCGGGTTCGAGTCCCGCCGCCGCTACCAGGCAGGGCCTTGGGCCCACGAAGTACATGACGTATCGAGAAGGAGAACGATGGCAAAGAATGAAAAGCGCGTGCAGGTGATCCTCGCCTGTGAGGACTGCAAGCGGCGCAACTACATCACCATGAAGAATAAGGTCAACCAGCGCGAGCGCATTGAAATGTCCAAGTACTGCCAGTGGGAGCGCAAGCACACCCTGCACAAGGAGACCCGCTAGGGGACTCGCCCTTGGTGGGTGGTAAGATTGACCTTCCCTACGGCCGCTCGCTCGAAAGAGCCGGGTTGTTCAAAGGGCAGTGGCTCAATTGGTAGAGCACCGGTCTCCAAAACCGGGGGTTGGGGGTTCGAGTCCCTCCTGCCCTGCTCGACGGAGACTGACACACGAAGTAATGGACGAAGTACGAGAGAAGTGACGTGAATCGCGAACAAAAGCGCATGATGCAGCGACAGGGTCAGGTAGGTGCCGACGGCACCGCCGGTTCTCGTCGTACGTCGGTGCAGGACGTCCAACGTCGCCGCGGCAAGCGCACCAGCCCCGCGCAGTTCGTTCGCGAGATCCGAGAGGAAATGCGTCAGGTTTCCTGGCCCACGCGCCCCGAAGTGATCAACTACACCACGATCGTGTTGTTCGTGCTCATCTTCATGACCTCACTGATCTTCGGCCTCGGTTACGGATTCTCCAAATTCGTCACGTTCCTCTTCCAGAAATAAGCAGAGCACCATGAGCGATATCGACACCACTAACCACGAGCACGAAATCGGTGACGACGAGATTCTCGACGTGACGATCCTCGAGGACGGCCTCGAAGAAGAGCCGCTCGTCGAGAGCGCGTATGACCGTCCCGGTCGCTGGTACATCGTGCACACCTTCGCTGGTCACGAGCAAAAGGTGATTGGCGCACTCAATAACATCATCAAGAGTCGTGAACTCACCGACAGTATTTATGAGATCTACCTGCCCGAAGAGGACGTCACCGAGTTCAAGTCGGGCAAAAAGGTGACCGTATCGAAGCGAATGTTCCCGAGTTACCTCTTGATCCGTTGCGAACCGGATCCGGAGATCTTCTACGTCATTGGATCGACGCCGGGGGTTACCGGCTTCGTCGGTGCCGAAAAGACGCGTCCGACCGCGCTCACGCGTCGCGAAGTCGACAACATTATTCGTCCCCACGTCGAAGGCGTCGAGGTCCCGACGACCAAGCGTCGCATGCCGACCCACGAGTTCGAAGTGAACGACACCGTGCAGATCAAGACCGGTCCCTTCGCGACCTTCTCGGGACACGTCGCCGAGATCAACGAGGACCAGTTGAAGGTCAAGGTGCTCGTGGACATCTTTGGTCGTGAAACACCCGTCGAGCTGGACTTCACCCAGGTCACGAAGCTGTAAAGAACGCGTTAGGAGAGAGCTATGGCTAAGAAGATTGTCGCAGTCGTGAAGATTCAACTCGAAGCGGGCGGGGCGACCCCTGCGCCGCCGGTGGGTACGGCCCTAGGGCCACACGGAATCCAGACCATGGAGTTTTGCAAGCAGTACAACGCGGCGACCGAGTCCATGAAGGGCACGGTCATCCCCGTCGACATCTCGATCTACGAGGACCGCTCCTTCACCTTCGTCCTCAAGACCCCTCCGACCCCGGTGTTGTTGCGACAGGCGGCGGGTGTCGCCAAGGGCGCGAAACTCGCGGGGCGAGAGACCGTGGCGTCGGTGACGATGGACCAGATCGAAGAGATTGCCAAGACCAAGCTCAAGGACCTCAACACCGATGACCTCGAGATGGCCAAACTGCAAGTCGCCGGGACCGCCCGCTCGATGGGCATCTCGGTCGCGCACTAGGAGAGAATGATGAAGCACGGAAAGAACTACAAGAACGCCCTGGCCCAGGTCGACCGCGAGGAACTCCTCACGGTGCCCGAGGCCATCGAGAAGGTGAAGAAGCTTGCGACCGCCAAGTTTGACGAGACCGTCGAACTCGCGATCCGTCTCGGGGTCGACCCGCGTAAGGCCGAGCAGATCGTGCGCGGCACGATCTCGTTGCCCTCAGGCACGGGAAAGACCAATCGAGTGGCCGTCTTCGCGGCGGGCGAGGCGGCGCAAGCCGCGCGTGACGCGGGCGCGGACGTCGTCGGCGCCGAAGACCTCGTCGCCAAGGTTGCCGGTGGATTCCTCGACTTCGACGTGGCAATTGCGACCCCTGACCTCATGGGCCAGGTCGGTGGACTCGGACGAGTCCTTGGGCCGCGCGGTTTGATGCCCAACCCCAAGACCGGCACCGTCACGATGGACGTCGCCAAAGCGGTCACCGAGTTCAAGGGCGGACGGGTGGAGTATCGCACCGACAAGATTGGCAACGTGCAGTTGCGCGTCGGCAAGGTCAGCTTCAGCCAGGACGACCTCGTGAAGAACGTCGAAGCGGTCGTCGAAGAGATACAGCGTGTCAAGCCCTCGAGTGCGAAGGGTCGCTACATGTTGAGCATCACGGTGTCGTCCACGATGGGACCGGGCGTCAAGATCGACCCGACGCGCACCCGACACGAAGAAGTACTCGCCAACGCCTGATCAACCCTTTTGACGCGGACGTGAAACGCTCAGTAGGATTGATGTTTCGCACGACGTTGGTGCCACAGTTGTAGAAGAAAGCCGAAGACATCCGGTGTGGGAAACCACTTAAGTGACGTGAGTCAGCCTGACGAGGATTTCGAGTTCGCCGTCGGCGCTCGTTCGTCTGGATGTCAAGGCCCGTACCGGGCGGCATCCGGTGAAGGAGCAGCATGAGCAAGATTCGCCCCGACAAGGTCGCGACCGTCGCTGAGGTCAAGTCGAAGGTTGACGGCACGTCGACCGCCGTCGTCACCGAATATCGCGGGTTGACGGTGGCTGAGATCTCGAGCTTGCGAAAGCAACTACGAACGCTGGGCGCCGATTACAAGGTCTTCAAGAACACGCTGGTGTTACGCGCGATTGCGGGAACCGCTGTTGAACCGATCGCCGAGTTCTTGCAGGGTCCGACCGCGATTGCCTTCGTGGACGGTGACGTCTCGGCGGTCGCGAAGGCTCTTCGTGACTTCGCGAAGGAATCGCCCGAGCTCGTCGTCAAGGGCGGCGTCGTCGACGGCAAGCCCCTCACGTTCAAGGAACTCACCGCTCTCGCCGATCTGCCGAGTCGCGACGTCTTGCTAGCGCAATTCGCGGGACTTCTCGCTTCGCCGCTTCGCACCATGGCGGGCCTCTTGAAGGCCGTACCTCAAAACTTCGCCTACGGCCTTTCGGCCCTTCTCGACTCCAAGGGCGGCGCGAGCCCCCTCGTTGACGAGAAGGTCGAAGAAGCCGCCGAGACTCCGGCCGGGGTCGAGGACGCTGCACCCGCAGTGAGCGACGACGCCGCGGCACCCGTCGCGGAAGTCGCGGTTGAGGAGGAGGCCCCCGCGGCCGACGTCGCAACCGAAACCACCGAGGTGTCGAGCGACGACGCTTCGAGCGAACCGGCCGAATAACCACCAACGAAGTATCGAAAAGAAAAAGAAAGGAATCACCATGGCTGCAACCCTGACCAAGGAACAGATTCTCGACGGCATTGCTGAACTCTCCGTGATCGAATTGAGCCAACTGCTCAAGGAGTTCGAAGAGAAGTTCGGCGTCACTGCGGCGGCCCCCGTGGCTGTCGCGGCTCCCGCTGCGGCGGGCGGCGGCGCGGACGCTGGTGCTGGCGAGGAAGAGAAGAGCGACTTTGACGTCATATTGACGAGCGGTGGCGAGAAGAAGATCCAGGTGATCAAGGAAGTTCGTTCACTGACCAACCTGGGTTTGAAGGAAGCCAAGGACCTCGTCGACGGCGCACCAAAGCCGGTCTTGGAGAAGGTGTCCAAGGCGGACGCCGACAAGGCCAAGGCGGCCCTCGAGGCCGCCGGCGCGACGGTCGAAGTCAAGTAGTTCCTACTACGACGAAGGCCCGCCGACACGTCGGCGGGCCTTCGTCGTGGGTGCGCTGTTGCTAGGCGTTGAGTGACTCGCTCACGCCGTGTGCATTGATGCGGATCTTCTGCGGCTTGGCCGCTTCTGCGACGGGGAGTCGCAGGATCAACACGCCGTCGAGGTAGTCGGCTTGGATGTTGTCCGCGTCGAGCTCCTCGCCGAGTGAGATCTGTCGGGTGACCGTCCCCTTTGGTCGCTCCGAGAAGAGCAGCTCCGCTGCACCCTGGTCGGGTCGGGTGAGTTGCGCACTGACGCTCAAGACGTTGCGCTTGACGGTGACGTCGATGGACTCGGGGTGCACACCGGGTAGGTCGAATTGGATGAGGTACGCGTCGTCCGTGCGATACACGTCGATCGGGATCTGTATCTGGCGAGCGAAGTTACTCGACAACGTCGAGGAGAACCCGGGCTCACGCAAGGAATAACTACGCAATAACACTTTGTCTCCTTTCATTGGTGACGCCTTGTGACGCCATCGCGATGATGGTATTGAGTGACGAGAAAAGAAGGATAAGAAAAAATTAAGAAATTTCTAAAGACGCAAACGGGCGAATGACGCGTGCTGAACCCGGGCGCCACGATTGCGTGGTGCCTGCGTCGGTGGCCGGCACCGGTTGTCCGAGCGTTGCCGTCCACCTGGCGCGACACCCTTCGAAGTCTCGAAAATCGGCCGCGGTGACATTCAATGCTCCCGCGGTGGGACCCGCACTTGGGAATGTGTCCACTTTCGAGCCGCTTGGTCAGGAGTTTTCGGGGCCACGGTCAAAGACTTGACCTGGGCACGTAAACTGCCTAGGGTGACTCCAACCGCTGTAGCGGCTGCGCCCCTCGATTGGGAGCGCTACTTGCGCATCGCCCGTTGGAGCCACTAGCATCGAAAGACCGTGTCCGTGCGCTCCACTTTGTCATCCCCTGACGTCGTTGCGCTCGTGGCCATGGGCAAGACCTGTAGCACCCACCCACTTACACGGAGGATAGTCCGTTGACGTCTCGGTCCACTAGCCCGGAGCGCTTTAACTTCTCAGCACTGGGTGAGGCTTACCCCCTGCCTAACCTCCTCGAAATCCAGCGAGACAGTTTCGACCTTTTCATGAAGCAAGGTTTGCGTGAGGCGTTCGAAGCCTTGTCGCCGATTTCGGACTTCACTGGTCGCTTGTCGCTGGAACTTGAGTTCGACCCCGATGACGCGGACCTGAAGAGTCCGCCGAAATTCACGGTCGAAGAATGTCGTCAACGCGCGACCACATACTCACAACCCATCTTCGTTCGCGCTCGCTTCTTGAACTCAGAGACCGGCGAGATCAAAGAGCAGACGGTCTTCATGGGTGACTTCCCGATCATGACCGAGCAGGGAACGTTCATCATCAACGGCACCGAACGTGTCGTCGTGTCCCAGCTCGTTCGCTCACCTGGTGTCTTGTTCCAACCCGGAAAGGACGAGAAGGTCGCCTTCGAAGGGACCATCCACCCGAGTCGTGGCGAATGGTTGCAAGTCGACCTGGAAGAAAAGAAGAACAAAGCGGCGAACGCCGGCGCACGTATTGCGCGCAAGCGACGCATCTCGATCTTCACGTTGTTGCGAGCACTCGACACCTCAATGGACGAAGCGTTCTTCCAGCGTTTCGTCGCCCACTTCGATTTCCTCGAGGACCAATTCCACGCGGACTGGAAGAAGGCGCACCTCGAGATCACGAAGCACATGGACAAGTACAACTTCGAGGACTCGCCCGAGAACTATGTGCGCGCGAGTCAAGAGACCGCGTGGCTCGAGATCTACCGTCGCGCGCGTCCGGGCGAAGTCCAGACCGTCGAGGCGGCACGACAATACTTCGAAGGTGCGTTCTTCTCCGAGAAGCGCTACGACCTCAGTCGCGTCGGTCGCTACAAACTCGACCGCAAACTCGGCAGTGAGGTGGCGAAGAACCTTGAGCTCTTCGGTGACCTCCTCGAGCGTCCGAACCCGGATCTGCACGTCCTGTCCAAGGCCGAGGTACTCGCGACCGCGACGTACTTACTCAACCTCGCGCGTGACCGCACCGCGAAGGAGACGACGTACCACATCGACGACCAGGACCACTTCGCCAACCGCCGTATTCGCAGCGTGGGCGAGCTCATCCAAAACGCGTTGCGCACTGGTCTGTCGCGCATGGAGCGCGTCGTGCGCGAACGCATGAACACTCAAGACGTCGAGGCGATCGCACCCCAGACGCTCATCAATATTCGACCGGTGATGTCCGCGATCAAGGAATTCTTCGCCACGTCGCAGTTGAGCCAGTTCATGGACCAGAACAACCCCTTGTCGGGATTGACGCACAAGCGTCGACTCTCCGCCCTGGGACCCGGTGGTCTTTCACGCGAGCGCGCGGGCCTCGAGGTCCGTGACGTGCACTCCTCGCACTACGGACGCATGTGTCCGATTGAGACGCCCGAAGGCCCGAACGTGGGTCTCATTGGGTACCTCGCGAATTACGCACGCATCAACGAATACGGCTTCATCGAGACGCCCTATCGCATCGTCACGAGCGGCAAGGTCACTGGTGAAGTTCGATACTTCACCGCCGACGAAGAAGAGCGTTTCGTCATCGCCCAAGCAAACACGGAGCTCGACGAACACGGTGCCATTAAGGCGGACCGAGTGCTCGTTCGACGTGGACCCATTGGGACGGGACTACGCGTCGGCGCTTCTAACAAGTCGTCGTCAACGACGTCGGAGATCGACTTCGTCAAGCCCGACGAGGTCGAGCTGATGGACGTGTCGACCAAGCAGGTCATCTCGGTCGCAACCTCACTCATTCCTTTCGTCGAACACGACGACGCCCAGCGCGCCTTGATGGGTGCGAACATGCAAAAGCAAGCCGTACCGCTCATCATGCCTGAGGCTCCGTTCGTGGGTACCGGGATGGAAGCGCGCGCCGCGCTCGACTCGGGCGACGTGTTGATCGCCGAGGGTGACGGTGTGGTGCGTTCGGTGTCGGGCGATCGCATCGTCGTCGAATACGAAAAGGACGTGACGGACCGCTACGGCAAGACTCTGGGCAAGAAGCAGTACAACTTGAACAAGTTCCGCCGTTCCAACCAAGACACGTCCATCAACCAGAAGCCACTGGTGTTCGGTGGCGAGACGGTGAAGTTGGGCGACCTTCTCGCCGACGGTACCAGTACCTCCAATGGCGAACTCGCGCTCGGCAAGAACTTGCTCGTCGCGTACATGCCGTGGGAAGGGTTCAACTACGAAGACGCGATCATCTTGAACGAGCGACTCGTTCGTGACGACGTCCTCACGTCGATCCACGTCAAGGAGTACGAGATCGACGCACGCGACACCAAACTTGGTGCCGAGGAAATCACGCGCGACATCCCGAACCTGCCCGACGACATTCTGGCGGACCTCGACGACCGCGGCATCGTACGCATTGGTGCCGAAGTCGAGCCCGGTGACATCCTGGTGGGAAAGGTCACCCCGAAGGGTGAGACCGAGCAATCACCCGAGGAGCGCCTGCTTCGTGCGATCTTCGGTGAAAAGGCTCGCGAAGTTCGCGACACCTCCTTGAAGGTGCCCCACGGTGAGTCGGGCAAGGTCATTGACGTCAAGGTCTACAGCCGCGACGAGGACCACGAGATGCAGCCCGGGGTCAACCAGTTGGTCAAGGTCTACGTCGCCCAAAAGCGAAAGATCTCCGAGGGCGACAAGCTCGCGGGGCGTCACGGCAACAAGGGTGTCATCTCCAAGATCCTGCCCGAAGAGGACATGCCCTTCATGGCCGACGGCACGCCCGTCGACATCATCTTGAGCCCGCTCGGCGTGCCCAGTCGAATGAACGTCGGACAGGTCCTCGAGAGTCACCTCGGTTACGCCGCTCGCTACGGATGGAAGGGCGTTGACGTCAACCCGTCGGTGGGTACCTCGGGTCACGCCGACCAACACGATCCGAATAATCGTCCCTACCGCAAGACGCGCCCTCGCACGGAGCCCGCGGTCTACGTCGCGACGCCGTCCTTCGACGGCGCTCACTGGGACGAGACCGAACGCGCGAAGGACAAGCCCACGATCCAGCACACCTTCGCCACGCTCAACGTCGACGGCGCAAACGGCAAGCGTTTGCTCGCGGGTGATAACGACGGGAAGGTCACGTTGTACAACGGTCGCACCGGTGAGGCGTACGACAACCCCATCTCGGTTGGTTTCGCCTACATCTTGAAGCTCGCCCACATGGTCGACGACAAGATCCACGCCCGTTCGACTGGCCCGTACTCGATGATCACCGCCCAGCCACTCGGTGGTAAGGCGCAGTTCGGTGGACAGCGATTTGGCGAGATGGAGGTCTGGGCCCTCGAGGCCTACGGCGCCGCCTACGCGCTCCAGGAATTGTTGACCGTCAAGTCCGACGACATGAAGGGCCGTGAACGTGCCTACGAAGCAATCGTCAAGGGCCAAAACCTCCCTGAACCGGGGATCCCCGAGTCGTTCAAGGTACTCATCAAGGAAATGCAATCACTCTGTTTGAACGTGGAAGTGCGCGACAAAGTTGGCGCCCACGTGGATCTGGCCGACACCGAAGAGGACTTCTTCTCCGTGACCCGTGAACTTGGCATCGACATCAGTCGACCCGAGCGCGGTAGCGACGAAGAGGACGCTCGACGTGCCGCCGAAAGGAAGTTGTCATGAGTCCGCTCGACGTAAACCAGTTCGATGAACTCAGCATTGGCCTCGCCACCGCTCAGAACATCCGTAGTTGGTCCTCAGGAGAAGTGAAGAAGCCAGAGACCATCAACTACCGCACGCTTCGCCCTGAGAAGGACGGACTCTTCTGCGAGAAGATCTTCGGACCACAGAAGGCCTGGGAGTGCGCGTGCGGTAAGTACAAGCGCGTCAGGTTCAAGGGCATTGTCTGTGAGCGATGTGGCGTCGAAGTCACGAGTGACAAGGTCCGTCGCGACCGCATGGGCCACATCGCCCTGTCCGCTCCGGTCGTGCACATCTGGTATCTGCGCGGGACACGGTCGTGGCTCGCCTATTTGTTGATGGGCACCGCCCCCAAGGAAGAATTGAAGGCCAAGCAGTTAGAAAAGGTCATCTACTTCGCCGCACACATGGTCACCTTCGTCGACGTCGACAAGCGTCACGCGGAACTGAGCGACCTTCGCCAGGCACTCGCCGAGGAGCAGGTGGAGATCGCCGAGCGTGAGGTGAAGGCGCTCGACAACAAACTCAAGGAAATCGAAGCTCGCGCGATCAAGCTCGAGGCCGACGGCGCGAAGGAATCCGAACTTCGCGCGCTCCAGCGCGGCACCGAGAAGGAACTCGACGGGGTGCGTTCGCGTTTCGCCGAGGAACGCGAACTCGCGAAGCAGGCCTTTGACACGTTCGAAGGTCTTCACTCTCGCCAGATCATTGAAGACGAAGTGCTCTATCGCGAGATGGAGTTCCGTTTCGGCGAGTACTTCGAGGGCGGCATGGGCGCCGACGCGATCCTGCAGTTGATCGACCGTATGGACCTGGACGAAGAAGAGCGCATGATGCGCGAGATGATCGACGCGAAGGACGGTCGCAAGCCGCTCAGCGCGCAACGACACGCCAAGTTCCTAAAGCGACTCGCCATCGTGCAGTCCTTCAACCGTCGCGACGATCAAGGACGGCGGTTGAATGACCCTCGCGCCATGATCCTTGAAGCGGTGCCGGTCATTCCTCCCGACCTTCGACCGATGGTCCAGCTCGACGGTGGACGTTTCGCCACGAGTGACCTCAACGACCTCTACCGACGCGTCATTAACCGCAACAACCGACTGAAGCGCCTCCTCGACCTCGGGGCACCGGACATCATCGTCAACAACGAAAAGCGCATGCTCCAAGAAGCGGTGGACGCGCTGTTCGACAACGGCCGTCGCGGACGTCCGGTCGCTGGACAGAGCGGTCGACCACTGAAGAGTTTGTCGGACATGTTGAAGGGCAAGCAGGGACGATTCCGTCAGAACTTGCTCGGTAAGCGCGTCGACTACTCGGGTCGTTCGGTCATCGTCGTGGGACCGCAGTTGAAGTTGCACCAGTGCGGACTACCCAAGATGATGGCACTCGAGCTCTTCAAGCCCTTCGTGATGAAGCGCTTGATCGAGACCCAAATGGCCCAGAACATCAAGAGCGCCAAGCGCATGGTGGAACGTCGCAAGGCAATTGTCTGGGACGTGCTCGAAGAGGTCATTCGCGAACACCCGGTGCTGCTCAACCGCGCCCCGACGTTGCACCGTCTCGGCATCCAGGCCTTCGAACCAGTGCTCGTCGACGGCAAGGCCATCCAGATTCACCCGCTCGTGTGTAAGGCGTTCAACGCCGACTTCGACGGTGACCAGATGGCCGTGCACGTGCCGTTGTCCGCCGAGGCGCAGGCCGAAGCTCGTATCTTGATGCTCTCGACGAACAACATCTTCACGCCGGCTACGGGACGTCCCATTACCGAGCCCGCCCAGGACATGGTCTTTGGCGCGTACTACTTGACCTTGCCGGCCGAGGAGCAGGTGGAGAACCCGCGCGTGTTCCGACACGTCTACGAGATCGAGAACGCACTCAACGACGAGACCATTGGCCTTCGCACGCCGATCCAGATCCGTCCACTCGACGGTTCCTCGCTCGACACGCGACTCGACGCCGCGGGCATTGAAGTAAAGGGCGCCAGCCGCTCACTGGTGACGACGCCTGGTCGGGTGTTCTTCAACGAGGCGCTGCCCTTCGGGTTCCGTTACGTGAACGAACTCATTGGCAAGAACGCGCTGCCCATCGGTGTCATCGTCGAAGAGATCTCGGGTGGCTTCAGCCGCCAGGAGGTCGCGGAGTCGCTCGACGCGATCAAGTCACTGGGGTTCAAGTACGCCACCCGTTCGGGACTCACCATCTCGATCGACGACGTCGTCACGACCCCGGAGAAGGCCGAAATCCTCAACAAGTACGAGGAGCAAGCCGCCAAGGTTGAGACGAATTACCGTCGCGGCGTGATCGTTGACGACGAGCGTCGTCAACAGGAGATCGAGATCTGGACGAACGCGAACAAGGAAGTCGGTGACGCGACCGACCGGGCCATGAACGCGATTGCGAACAATCCAATTCGCATGATGGTCGATTCGGGTGCTCGAGGTAACTCTCAGCAGATCCGTCAGATCGCCGCGATGAAGGGCCTCGTGTCCAACCCGCGCGGCGAGATGATCCCGCGACCGATCAAGTCGTCGTTCCGCGAGGGTCTGTCAGTGCTCGAGTACTTCATCTCGACCCACGGCACCCGAAAGGGTCTCGGTGACACGGCGCTTCGAACGGCTGACTCGGGGTACCTGACCCGTCGACTCGTCGACGTGGCCCAGGAGCTCATCGTCAAGGAATTCGATTGTGGCACGAGCCGAGGCATGTGGATCGAGCACGTGGCGCCCGACACGCGGGGCCAACGCGCGCACCTCGAGACCAAACTCTGGGGACGAGTCGTCAGCGAAGACGTGACTCTGTCGGACGGATCGAGCATTCCTGCGGGCACGATGTTGATGCAAGACGACGTTGATCGACTGCGCGATGACGCGGCGGTTTCGCGGGTGCGCGTGCGCACCACGCTGACCTGTGACGCCGTCCAAGGCGTGTGCGCCGCGTGTTACGGGCTCTCGCTCGCCACGCACCAACTCGTCGAGCTCGGTGAGGCGGTCGGGGTCATTGCGGCCCAGTCGATCGGTGAGCCGGGAACCCAGCTCACCATGCGTACGTTCCACTCCGGTGGTGTGACCGAGAGCGACATCACCCACGGTCTTCCGCGCGTGGTGGAGCTCTTCGAAGCTCGCACCCCCAAGGGTGCCGCCAAGGTCGCCGAATTCTCGGGCGTGGTGCGCGTCGAACTCATCGGACGTGAACGAAAGATCACGCTGGTGGGCAATGACGGCGAAGTGCAAGAAGAGTCGATCTCGATCGCTCGACACTTGCTCGTCGAGGACGGCCAAGAGGTCGAAGTCGGTATGCCGTTGCACGACGGTCCACTTGATCCCAAGTTGATGATGAAGTTCCGTGGCACGCGCGAGACCCAGCAGTACCTCGTCGAAGAGGTACAGAACGTCTATCGCGACCAAGGCGTGTCGATCCACGACAAGCACATTGAGTTGATTGTTCGCCAGATGACGCGTCGCGTGCAGATCGTCGACGCCGGTGAGTCGCCGTGGCTACCCGGGGCGATGGTGGACGTGAAGTTGTTCAACGACACCAACGATCAGATCGAAGCCCTCGGTAAGGAAGCCGCCGATGGACGCGCCCAGTTGATGGGAATCACCAAGGCCTCGTTGGCGACCGACTCGTGGTTGTCCGCCGCGTCGTTCCAAGAAACGACGCGCGTGCTCACCGAAGCCGCCATCGAAGGAAAGCGCGACCACCTCGTGGGCTTGAAGGAAAACATCATCATCGGTAAGTTGATCCCGGCCGGTTCCGGTCTCGAGTACTACAACCAGAGAGAACTGCGACTCGACATGCCCGACGCGGAACTGCTGCCCGCGTGGGCGCAGGTCTCGGATGACGACCTCGACCTCGCCAGTTTGTTGGGTGAGATCTCCGGTGACGATTCCTTCAGTGCGGACCTGACGGCGTTCCAAAACATCGGGGCCAACTACGACGAGTCGGCGCTGCCCGAGAACGACGACGTACGACCCGAGGACGAACTCGGTAACCAGGCAATCTAAGGCGTTGGGTCACCGGCCGTCGGGCCGGTGCCTGACGTCAAACCGGGTACCGCGTGGCGTTGGGCGAACAGCGCTGCTTCGGTGCGTCGGTGAAAACCGAGCTTCACGAGCAGGTTGGCCAGGTAGTTCTTGACGGTCTTTTCTGCCAGATGCAGTGACTCGGCGATCTCGCGATTGGTCAAGCCGTCACTGAGCAGGGCGAGAATCCGTCGTTCTTGGGGACTCAGGGTCGCGAGGCGCGTGTCTTCCTCCGCTCGTAACGCGAGACGTTCACGCGAACGCTTGATCATGTCCTCGTTAAGTAGCGTCTCGCCGTTCGCGACTCGATGGAGCGCTTCGATGAAATCGTTGCCGCTCATGTCCTTCATGACGAACCCTTGGGCTCCCGCGAGCACCGCCGCGTCGAGTGCCTCGTCGTCGGCGTAGGAGGTCAACAACAAGCACGCGAGGTCAGGGCGCCTCGAACGCAACTCTCGACACAGATAGACCCCGTTGCCATCGGGCAATGCGACGTCGAGTAAGGCCACGTCGACGTCACCCAGAGCCGGATGGTTGAGGGTCGTACTCACCGAGGCCGTTTCGCCCACGACCCACGCGCGCCGGGTCTCTTCAAGCTTGTCTCGGATCTCGCGACGAACGAGTTCCTGGTCATCGACCAACAAGAGGCGGATCATGGAGTTCTTTCGTGTGGCCCGCCGATTCGTTTGAATCGTGGCGCCACCGCGAGAATCGCGCGTCTCGAATTCTCAACAATGGTGCGGGGAAGTGGTTCGCACCGTGGACTCGAGTGGAAGAGAGGGGTTCTGCTCTGCTCTCCTTCATCGTATGGGTGCGCTCACGATATGCGACTCAAAACACCTAAGAGTGTGCTTCGCCGCCAACGTACATCTTTTGATTACTTCAGTGACAAATGTGAGTGAATGACCGCGCTGTGCTCGATGACGCGCGAAACGGTGCTCGAGAGTGTCGCGTGCCAGGTGACGATTGGATGACAACGTGCGTCGTCGTTGCTCGCGATGGGCACTAGGGCCGAAGGGCCTTTCTTTTTTCCAATTCGTGACTAGGGCCGTACGGCCTTCTTAGGGTTCCCCTATCACGAGAATTTTTTAGTCCGGACTTCGCTCTAAATCTTCGAGACCATCGCCATAAAGCGTGGCGCATGGATTTTGAGCAAAGCAAGAAGGACGAATATCTCATGAAAACTCCATATCATTTAGGCCGTAAGGCGTCACTGAGAATCTTCAGTGCGTTGGCCATAGCC
Source organism: Candidatus Saccharibacteria bacterium CG_4_10_14_0_2_um_filter_52_9 (assembly GCA_903970515.1). GTDB lineage: Bacteria > Actinomycetota > Acidimicrobiia > Acidimicrobiales > RAAP-2 > RAAP-2. The sequence continues at coordinate 90,095 of CAJCJA010000034.1, read as the reverse complement.
ACGGGACTACTTGCCGGATCATTCGCGGTGACCGCTTCGGCGGCCATTTCGAATCCGAGCGTTGTGCGCACGGTACCCACGGGGAACCAGCCAGAGACCTTGTGGTCTGACGGCACCTACGTGTGGGCCACCAGTAATGGTTCGGGCAACGTCACCGAGATCAACGAGTTGACGGGCGCAGTGGTGCACACCATTTTGTTCCCCGGCATCTCCACCTCGGGCATCGCCTCGAACGGTACTGACATTTGGGTGACCAACTTTCAGGGCAACGTCATCAACGAGATGAGCATGGCCTTGATCACCGCGTACCCTTCGGTGAGCGTGCCATCGGCCAGCGTGATCGTAAACCATTTGACCACCGCGAGCGAACCAAGTGACATCTCCTTCTCGGGCGGTTACTTCTGGGTCACCACGCAGAGCGGTCAAACCTTGTTGCAGATTGACCCCGCACTTGGCACGGTCATCAAGACCTACACCACGAGCACGGGCGACCTCAACTACCCACGCGGAGTCTCCGCCGATGCCACGAACGTGTGGGTCGCGGATCCGGGTTACACCTTTGGTGGTAACAACACCAGCTGTGCGACGACCGGCACCACGCAGTGGAACAACACCGTGAGCAAGATCAACATCGTCACGGGTATCGCTACCAGTGTCGCGGTCGGTAACGCGTACGTTGCGGGAACCACTTCGGGCTCACAGCCTTGGGATGTCTCCGCCGACGGTACGAACACCTGGGTGACCCTCAAGTGTCAAAGTGCCGTTGCGTACATCAACGATGTCACGAACACCGTTGGTCTCGTGAACCTGCCGGCCGGATCACTTCCTGAAGGTGTCGTCTCTGACGGTACCGACGTGTGGGTCAGCGAAAGCGGACTCAATCAGGTCCAGGAAATCCAGATCAGTACCGACACGATTGTCCACACGGTTCCTCTCGCGGCGGCTTCTAACCCCTGGGGAATTGTGAGCGATGGTGCGCACGTATGGGTTGCCGCTTCTGGCAACAACAACGTCGCCGAAATTGCCGACACGCCGCACCTGACACCTTCCACGTTGCCTGACGGCACCGTGGGTGTGCCCTACAGCCAGGCCCTCACGATAAGTGGTGGTACTGCTCCCTACACGGTGACGTGCAATGGCACACCTCCGGCCGGCCTTACGGTCACGCCGAGCGGTACGGGCGTTCTGATTACGGGCACGCCCACCACCGCGGGTCCCGATGCGAACGCGGTCAACTGCACAGTGACTGACGCGAACACCGCCACGTCCACGAGCGTGATTCCCATCACGATCGATGCGGCCGTGGTTGTGCCGACGACGCCTGCGCTCACGCCCACCTCGTTGCCTGACGGCACCGTTGGCTCCGCGTACAGCCAGACGTTGACCGTCACAGGCGGCACTGCTCCCTACGTGATCACGTGTGCCTTGAGCACGCCTCCGGCGGGCCTTACGGTCAGCGTGACACCTAGTAGCCCAGCGACAATTCCGCCGAGCGACAATGGTGTGCTGATTTCTGGCACGCCTACGACGACTGGTACCGACTCCAATGCAGTCAACTGCACGGTCACCGATACCAATGGTCGTACGTCGTCGAGCATCATTCCCATCACGGTTGACGCCGCTGTTGTGGTGACGCCCACGCCTCCGCCCGCTACGCCTGCGGTGGTTGTGCCACCCACGCTGACGGTCGGCCCGGCGAGTGGTGTTACCACCACGAGCGCGACCTTGAACGGAACGGTGAACCCGAACGGTACAGCGATTTCGTCAGAGGACTTCTGCTACATCGAAGGATCCACCCTGACTGATTGCGCCGGTGCCACGACGGTTGCGATTGTCCCCGCGACGCTGCCAGCGAGCACGTCCGTCACGAGTCTGGCTGCTACGGCCGCCACGCTCTACGCGAACAGCCCGTACTGCTACCAGCTCGAGGCGACGAACGGTTACGGCACGTACTACAGCACACCCGTGTGCTTCAGCACGAGTGCCAGCGCCACCGCAGCTACGGTGACGCCCGCCGTGATCTTGCCCGGAGGGTTACGTTTCATCACGCACTTCGGTGAGAACCTGTACTCGTTGACGGCATCCGACAAAGTCACGATCCACGCCCTTGCGGTGTTCATCAAGACCCACGCGGACACCAGCGACGCTCTTATTGGCTACACCGACCCCTTGAACACGAAGAGCTACAACTTGGCCCTTGGTGAGCGTAGGGCGAACGCCGTTGCCACGCAGTTGGAGAAGGACCTTGTCGCCATGGGCGATAACGACGTCAGTACCGCGACCACCTCGGGTGGCGCTACGAACTACGTCGTCGTGGGCTTGTCCAACTCGGCGAGGGCGAAGGACCGTCGAGTCACCATCTCGGTGAGTTAACCCCTTCACGCGAAGGCGGTCGACTGCGCGAAGTTGCGCGGTCGGCCGCCTTTGTCGTTTTTCCGGCGCAGCGCCGCCCCAAAGGCAGCCTTTCGGACCCCTCGAGAGCTCGATTTCTCCCCGCGTGAAGGGTTTGCTCGCTTCCTCAAGGCTCGACGTGAGCACCATGGCGTGGCGCGGGGCGCCGAAGGGTTCCCCGAGCCCCGGTGCGCTCGCACCGGCTTGCCCAAGTGGCCCATTTTGCCGTAAGATAGAAAGTCCGCGTGCGCATCATTGCCGCGTCCCCAGTTCGCAGTACAAACAGAAGAGGTTCCGCGTGCCCACAATCGCACAGTTGGTCCGAAAGGGCCGACAGGACAAAGTTTCCAAGACCAAGACGCCGGCCCTGAAGGGGGCCCCGCAGCGTCGTGGTGTGTGCACCCGTGTCCACACGGTCACCCCGAAGAAGCCGAACTCCGCCCTTCGAAAGGTGGCGCGCGTTCGTCTCACGTCGGGCGTCGAGATCACGGCCTACATCCCGGGCGTTGGCCACAACCTCCAAGAGCACTCCATCGTTCTCGTCCGTGGCGGACGTGTGAAGGACTTGCCCGGCGTTCGTTACAAGATCATTCGTGGCGCGCTCGACACCTCCGGTGTGCGCGACCGCAAGCAGGCCCGTAGTCGCTACGGCGCCAAGAGGGAGAGCTAATGCCGCGTAAAGGTCCCGCCGTCCGCCGTGAGGTCCCGACCGACCCTATTTATAAGTCGGTACTCGTCACGCAATTGACGAACAAGATTCTTGAGCGTGGCAAGCGCACGATTGCCGAGCGCATTGTCTACACCGCCCTCGAGCTCGTCGAGCAAAAGACGAGTTCGGACCCGGTCGCGACCTTGAAGCGCGCCCTCGAAAACGTTCGCCCCGAGCTCGAAGTGAAGAGCCGTCGTGTCGGTGGTACCACGTACCAGGTCCCAATGGAGGTCCGACCTCGTCGCGCGACCACACTGGCCATCCGTTGGCTCACGGACTTCGCGAAGAAGCGCCGGGAGAAGACCATGGCTGAGCGACTCGCGAATGAGATCATCGACGCGAGCAATGGCGTCGGGGCTGCGGTGAAGCGTCGCGAGGACATGGCCAAGATGGCCGAGTCCAATAAAGCGTTCGCGCATTATCGCTGGTAATCGAAGAGAGCTACTGAAATGACTGCACGCGAATACCCCCTCGATAAAGTTCGCAACATCGGCATCATGGCGCACATCGACGCCGGAAAAACCACCACCACCGAGCGAATCCTGTTCTACACGGGAAAGAACTACAAGATTGGTGAAGTGCACGAAGGTGCCGCCACCATGGACTGGATGGTCCAAGAACAAGAGCGTGGTATCACCATTACCTCCGCCGCGACCACGTGTTATTGGAAGGGCAGTCGCATCAACATCATCGACACCCCGGGACACGTCGACTTCACGGTCGAGGTCGAGCGATCGCTTCGAGTCCTCGACGGCGCCGTCGCGGTCTTTGATGCGGTCGCGGGCGTCGAGCCCCAGACCGAGACGGTGTGGCGTCAAGCGAACAAGTACCACGTGCCGCGCATCTGCTTCGTGAACAAGATGGACCGCATCGGGGCTGATTTCTTTCGCTGCGTCGACATGATCGAGGACCGTCTCGACTGCGTCGCCGCCGTCATCCAATTGCCCATCGGGGCTGAGGGTGACTACAAGGGCATCATCGACCTCTGCGCGATGAACGCGACGATTTATCACGACGACAAGGGCGAGCAACTCGAGGTCATCCCGATCCCCGCGGAATTTCAAGCGCAGGCTGAGGAGTACCACGCCAAGTTGCTCGACGTACTCACGACCTTTGACGACGATCTCATGGAAAAGGTGCTCAACGACGAGACCCCGAGTGTGGAGGACCTGCACTCGGCGCTGCGTCGTGGCACGCTCGAGAACCACTGCGTGCCCATCCTGAACGGATCGGCCTTCAAGAACAAGGGTGTCCAGCCCATGCTCGACGCCGTGGTCGACTATCTTCCTTCGCCCGTCGACCTTCCCCCCACGCAAGGCACCAAGCCCGGCAAGGAAGACGTCATCGAGCGAAAGCCCTCCGACGACGAGCCGTTCTCCGCGCTCGCGTTCAAGATCATGACCGACCCCTACGTCGGAAAGCTCACGTACTTGCGCGTCTATTCGGGCACTCTCGAAAAGGGCGACACCGTCGTGAACACCACCAAGGGCATGAAGAAGGAGCGTCTCGGACGCCTGCTCTTGATGCACGCGAACAACCGTGAAGACCTCGACACCATCCGCACCGGTGACATCGTCGCCGCCGTCGGTTTGAAGCAGGTCACGACCGGCGACACGCTGAGTGCGGTCGACCAGCCGATCCAGCTCGAGACCCTCACGTTCCCTGAGCCGGTCATCCACGTCGCGGTCGAACCAAAGACGAAGGCCGACCAGGAGAAGTTGTCCAAGGCCCTCTACGCACTCTCCGAAGAGGACCCGACGTTTCGAGTGCGCACCGACGAGGAGACCGGTCAAACGGTCATCTCGGGAATGGGCGAGTTGCACCTCGAGGTGTTGGTTGATCGAATGTTGCGCGAGTTCAGCGTCGACGCGAACGTCGGCAAGCCCCAAGTTGCGTACCGCGAGACCATTCGCAAGAAGGTCGAAAAGGTCGAAGAGAAGTACGTGCGTCAGACCGGTGGTAAGGGTCAGTACGGTCACGTCGTCATCACGTTGGAGCCCACGGGTCCCGGTGGTGGTTATGAGTTCGTCGACGAGATCAGCGGCGGTGTCATTCCCAAGGAGTACATCGGTCCGGTGAACCAGGGCATCACCGAAGCACTCACCTCGGGCGTGCTCGCTGGTTACCCGGTCGTCGACGTTCGCGTGCGACTCACCTTTGGTAGCTACCACGACGTCGACTCGTCGGAAATGGCGTTCAAAATCGCGGGTTCGATCGCCGTGAAGAAGGCCGCTCGTCTGGCGAGCCCCGTGCTCCTCGAGCCCGTGATGTCCGTCGAGGTCGTCACGCCCGAGGACTACATGGGCGACGTCATTGGTGACTTGTCCTCGCGTCGAGGACGCGTGGAGGGCATGGAGCAGAAGGGCAATAGTCAAGCAATTAAGGCACTTGTGCCACTGGCTGACATGTTCGGCTACGCTACTGACCTGCGTTCTCGCACCCAAGGGCGCGCGACGTACACCATGCAGTTCCATTCGTACGCAGAGGTTCCGGAGGCGATTTCCAAGGAAATCGTGGCGAAGGCGACCGGCGCGTAAGGAGTTGGGCAACCAGCGAAACAAGGTCCAAACCGTCGTCGGGGAGGGCCGAAACAAACCCGACGAAACCCCAAAGGTTCCGTCACTAAGAGAAAGTTAGTCCCCGACAATGGCAAAGCAGAAGTTCGAGCGCACTAAGCCGCACGTCAACATTGGAACCATGGGTCACATCGACCACGGTAAGACCACCCTTACCGCGGCGATCACCAAGGTTCTCTCCGAGCGCATCCCCGGTAGCGCCTTCACGCCTTTCGACCAGATCGACAAGGCCCCCGAAGAGCGTCAGCGCGGGATCACCATTTCTATTGCCCACGTGGAGTACGAGACGGCGAACCGTCACTACGCCCACGTCGACATGCCCGGTCACGCCGACTACGTCAAGAACATGATCACGGGCGCCGCTCAAGTCGACGGCGCCATCCTCGTCGTGTCGGCGACCGACGGCCCCATGCCCCAGACTCGCGAGCACGTGTTGCTCGCGCGCCAGGTGGGCGTTCCCTACATCGTCGTGGCGCTCAACAAGGCCGACATGGTCGATGACGAAGAGCTGCTCGAGCTCGTCGAACTCGAAGTGCGCGAACTCTTGACGAGTTACGACTTCCCGGGCGACGACACCCCGATTGTGCGCGTCTCAGCCTTGAAGGCCCTCGAGGGCGACAAGGAGTGGGGCGACAAGGTGATGGAGCTCATGGACGCCGTGGACTCATTCATCCCCGAGCCGGTTCGTTCCACCGACAAGCCGTTCCTGATGTCGATCGAAGACGTCATGTCCATCACTGGTCGTGGCACGGTCGTCACCGGCAAGGTCGAGCAGGGCGTCATCCACGTGGGTGACGAAGTCGAGATCGTTGGTCTGCGTGACACGACCAAGACCGTCGTTACCGGCATCGAGATGTTCCGTAAGTTGCTCGACGAGGGCCAGGCGGGGGACAACCTCGGCGCCCTACTTCGTGGCACCAAGAAGGAAGAAGTCGAGCGCGGACAGGTCCTGTGCAAGCCGGGCTCGATCACCCCGCACACCGTCTTCGAAGCGTCCGTGTACGTGCTGACCAAGGACGAAGGTGGTCGCCACAAGCCGTTCTTCGCGAACTACCGTCCTCAGTTCTACTTCCGCACCACTGACGTCACCGGCACCATCGAGTTGCCGTCGGGCACCGAGATGGTGATGCCGGGCGACAACACCGAGATGACCGTGACCCTGGGTAAGCCAATCGCCATGGAAGAGGGTCTCACCTTCTCCATCCGCGAAGGTGGTCGTACCGTGGGTTCGGGACGTGTCGTCAAGATCCTCAAGTAGATAGCTCATGGCCGACAACCGACAAATGATTCGAATCCGGCTGAAGGCCTTCGACCACAACGTCCTTGACCAGTCCACCGCGAAGATCGTCCAGACGGTCGAGCGCACGAACGCGCGCGTGCAGGGCCCCGTGCCACTGCCCACGGAGAAGCATCGTTACACGGTCGTTCGTGGACCCCACAAGCACAAGGACAGCCGCGAACACTTCGAGATGCGCGTACACAAGCGGCTGTTGGACATCGTGGACCACTCCGCGAAGACCGTCGATTCGCTCCAGCGCCTCGACCTGCCCGCGGGTGTGGACATCGAGATCAAGATTCGCCAGAACTAGAGGTTTTTCACGGGGCGGCGCTGACTTTGCGTGAGCGCAACCCCGTGATGTAGTGTTAAAAGCCCCTCCTTTTCAGGTGGGGACACAAAAAAGATGTGTTCAGTTGCCTACGGGAACGCTGAACCAAACCAGTCGAGCGCTCCGTTCGGGTTTTATGGCCCGGCGGAGCGTCTGTGTGTCGGATGCACCGATACGCAGTGTTTAGAAGAGAGGCAGACGTGGCGACCAAAGCGATCGTCGGCGAGAAGGTGGGCATGACCCAAGTCTGGGATGACCAGAACCGGGCGATCCCGGTGACGGTCGTCAAGGTCAGTCCAGCTCGTGTCGTCCAGGTGAAGACGCCAGAAAAAGAGGGGTACTCCGCGGTGCAAGTCACCTGGGGAACTCGTCGCGCCTCCACGCTCTCCAAGCCCGAGATCGGTCACTTCGAAAAGGCGGGCGTGACGCCAGGCAAGAAATTGGTCGAGTTGCGTATCGATGACGTCTCGGGTTACGAAGTCGGCCAGGAGATCCTCGCCGACGTCCTCGAAAAAGGCGAGATGATCGACGCGACCGCGGTGTCGAAGGGTAAGGGTTTCGCCGGTGGCATGAAGCGTCACAACTTCTCCGGTCAAGGCGCCGCCCACGGTAACCACAAGCACCACCGCGCACCCGGTTCGATTGGCGCGTGTGCGACGCCGGGCCGAGTCTTCAAGGGTACGAAGATGGCCGGTCGTTATGGTGGCGGTCAAGTGACCACCACCAATCTCGAAGTGATTGGCGTGGACGTCGAGCGCAATCTCGTCCTCGTGAAGGGTGCCGTTCCCGGCCCTCGCGGCGGCGTTGTTGTCCTGCGCACGTCGGTGAAGAACCCAATGAAAGCGGGAGGTACGCGATGAGTGACGTCACTACGCTGCGCGGCGCCGTGAAGAAGGACCGGCCCGCACCCGTTGCGCGCTCGATTGCTCGCAAGAGCCTCGCCGGTGTCGAGCTCGGTACGGTCGCGCTCGAGCCGACGATCTTTGGCATCGAGCCCAACATGGCCGTGCTGCACCAAGTCATTAAGGCTCAACTCGCGGCGAAGCGCGCCGGCACCCAGTCGACCAAGACCCGCAAGGAAGTCCGTGGTGGTGGCAAGAAGCCCTTTGGTCAAAAAGGAACCGGCGGCGCTCGTCAGGGCACCATCCGCGCGCCGCACTACCCCGGCGGTGGCATCGCGCTCGGGCCCAAGCCGCGCAAGTACGACCAAAAAACGCCCAAGAAGATGATCCGTCTCGCGCTGCACTCGGCCCTGTCGGACCGTGCGTCCCTCGAGCGAGTGGCGTTGATTGACGACTTCAGTGCCTGGACGACACCGAAGACCAAAGAAGCCGTCGGTGCGCTCCAGGCGCTCGGGCTCGAGGGCAAGATCCTCGTGGTCCTGCACCGCGACGACACCTCCGCGTTGCAGTCGTTTCGAAACCTCGTCAACGTGAAAACGATCGACGCTGGCGAACTCAACGCCTATGACGTGTTGGACTGTGACTGGGTCCTCTTCACCGACGCCACGTTGCCAGTCGCGAAGGAGACCATCTAATGCGTGACGCCATGAGCATCCTGATTCGCCCGGTCGTGTCGGAAAAGACCTACGGACTGATGGAGAACCACACCTACGTGTTCGTGGTCGATCCTCGCGCGACCAAGATCGACGTGCGTAACGCCGTCGAACAGGCCTTCAACGTGAAGGTCGTCAACGTGAACACTCTCAACCGCAAGGGCAAGTCGACGCGCAATCGTCGCACCGGCGTCGTCGGCGCTCGCTCGAATACGAAGCGGGCCATCGTCACCCTCAAGCAGGGCGACTCGATCAACCTCTTCGAGAATTAAAGGACTGTCATGGCACTTCGTCATCGCAAACCAACGAGCCCCGGTCGCCGGTTCCAGACGGTCTCGGACTTCGCCGACATCACCACGTCGACGCCGGAGAAGTCGCTGCTCGACCCCAAGCCCAAGACTGGTGGTCGCAACAACTACGGGCGAAAGACCTCGCGACACCGCGGTGGTGGCCACAAGCAGCAGTACCGCATCATTGACTTCAAGCGCAACAAGGACGCGATTCCCGCGAAGGTCGCCACAATCGAATACGACCCGAACCGAACGTGCCGCATTGCTTTGTTGCACTACGCCGACGGTGAAAAGCGTTACATCCTCGCCCCGAACGGTCTCAAGGTCGGCGACTACGTCGAATCGGGACCGAAGGCCGACATTCGCACCGGCAACGCCCTGCCCATGCGCTTTATCCCGACGGGTGCGACCGTGCACAACGTCGAACTGCGACCCGGCGGTGGCGGCAAGATGGCGCGCAGCGCCGGTATGAGCGTGCAACTGGTCGCGAAGGACGGCGGTTACGCCACGTTGCGACTCCCCTCGACCGAGATGCGCCGAGTGCAGATCGACTGTCGCGCGACGTTGGGCGTCGTGGGCAACTCGGAACACGAACTCATCAAGGTCGGTAAGGCCGGACGCAGCCGTTGGCAGGGCGTTCGCCCTCAGACGCGCGGTGTCGCCATGAACCCGGTCGACCACCCTCTCGGCGGTGGTGAAGGAAAGACGTCCGGTGGACGTCACCCCGTCTCACCGTGGGGTCAGCCCGAGGGTCGTACGCGTTTGCCAAAGCCGTCAGACGCGCTCATTATTCGTCGTCGCCGTGGACGCGGCTCGCGGAGGTAGGTAGATAATGTCACGTAGCTTGAAGAAGGGTCCCTTCATCGACTCGCACCTTTTGAAGAAGGTCGACGCGATGAACGCGGCCAACGAGAAGAAGGTCATCAAGACCTGGAGCCGTCGTTCGACGGTCATCCCCGACATGGTCGGTCACACCTTTGCGGTGCACGACGGACGTCGTCACGTGCCCGTGTTCTGCAACGAGTCGATGGTGGGGCACAAGTTGGGCGAGTTCGCTCCGACGCGGACCTTCAAGTTCCACGCCGGCCAGGAAAAGACGGGACGACGCTGATGACCGGCCCTAAGACCAACGAGCGTCCCGGGACGCGAGCCACGCTGCGTGGTTATCACATGTCGGCGAGCAAGGCCCGTGTCGTACTCAATCTCATTCGCAACGAAGACGTCAACACCGCTCGCGAGATCTTGGCGGGAACGACGCGCGAAGCCGCCGACGTCGTGGGCAAGGTACTCGCTTCCGCGGTCGCCAACGCCGTCAACAACGATGGCCTTAACGCCGAGGAACTCTTCGTCTCCGCGGCGTACGCCGACGAGGGCATCACCATGAAGCGCTTCACGCCGCGTGCCCGCGGACGGGCCGGCAAGATCCGCAAGCGCGCCTGTCACATCACGGTGATCGTTTCGCGCCTCGACGAGGATCGCCTCGAGGTCTTGCGCTCGCAGCGCTCCGCGCAAGCCACCGCCTCACGCTCGCGACGTGTCGCGACGTCGCGACGCCGCGCTGACCAGACCGCAAGTTTGAACAAGCGAGAGACCGCGGCCGCCGAAGCCGCTGAGAACGAAGCACGCGAGGCGGACGATCAGCTCGACGAAGAGTTAGAGATCGAGGCCTTCGATAACGAGTCGGGCGCCATTGGCGCGAGCGAGGACCTCGCGGTCGAGGAGACCGAAGTCCACGAGGCGCACGTAGAGCACGACGCCCCGCAAGAAGAACTCGCCGAGGACGCGAAGGACGACACGGTGTCCGAGGACACCACGGAGGAGACGAACTAATGGGTCAGAAGGTAAACCCCTACGGTTTCCGTCTCGGTATCACGACGGACTGGAAGTCGCGCTGGTTCAAGGAGCGCGGCTACAAGGACCTCGTCATCGAGGACTGGAAGATTCGTGACTATCTCACCAAGCAGCTCGAGAGCGCCGCGGTGAGTCGAATCGAGATTGAGCGCAACTCGGACCGCATTCGCGTGGACATCCACACGGCGCGTCCGGGCATCGTCATTGGACGTCGTGGGGCCGAAGCGGAACGCTTGAAGAAGGACCTGGAAAAGATCACGGGTCAGAAGAACAAGATCTCGTTGAACATCCAAGAGATCAAGCAGCCAGAGCTCGACGCCGCGCTCATCGCCCAAGGGATCTGTGACCAGTTGCTGCGACGCGTGGCCTTTCGTCGTGCGATGAAGCGCGGGATCCAAACCGTGCAGAAGGCAGGCGCCCTGGGCGTGCGCATCCAAGCGTCGGGGCGTCTCGGTGGGGCAGAAATGTCGCGTCGCGAGTCCTACCGTGAGGGTCGCGTGCCGCTGCACACGCTGCGCGCCGACATTGACTACGGCTTTCGCGAGGCCCGTACGAACACCGGACGCATCGGTGTCAAGGTCTGGATCTACAAGGGCGACATTCTGCCCTACCAGTTGACTAACGACGAGAAGATCGTGCGCGAAGCCGCGATGGCCGCCGGTGACGCGGTGCCGGTCGGTGCGACACCATCGGTGCCCAAGGGCGTCGTGCGTGCCGGTGGTGGACGCCGTCGCGTCGAGCCCGACGCGAGCGAAGAGATCGTCCTTGACGTGAATCCCGCGGACTTGATCGCGGCGAACGACGAAGTCGAGCGTCAATTGAGCGTCGAAGAGGAGATCGAGCGTCGCACGGCGCAAGATCACACCGACACGCCACACTTTCGAAAGGACGCGGAGTAGCCATGTTGATGCCCCGCAAGGTTAAACACCGCAAGCAACAGCGTGGTCGCATGACCGGCATGGCTAAGGGTGGCGTGGAGCTCGCCTTTGGTGACTTCGGGATCCAAGCCCAAGAAGCAGGCTGGATCAGCGCGCGCCAAATCGAGGCGGCCCGTATCGCGATGACTCGTCACGTGAAGCGTGGCGGCAAGGTTTGGATTCGAATCTTCCCCGACAAGCCCGTCACCCAGAAGCCCGCCGAGACGCGAATGGGTTCGGGCAAGGGCAATCCCGAGTTCTGGGTTGCCGTCGTGAAGCCCGGACGCATCATGTTCGAGCTCGGTGGTGTTGACGAGACACTCGCTCGCGCCGCCATGGAACGAGCGATTCAGAAACTGCCGATTAAGGCGAAGTTCGTGATCCGACCTGGGACCCACGGCACACCGGAGGTGACGATCTAATGGCCAAGACCGCAGAACGAATCGCCGAGATGCGTTTACTGGGCGACAAGGAGTTGCTCGAACGCTTGAGCGAGTCACGTCGCGAATTGTTCAACATGCGATTTCAATTGGCGACCGGCCAACTCGACAACTCCGCACGATTGCACGAGGTCCGAAGGGACATTGCGCGTCTGTCGACGTTCGTGCGCGAACGCGAGATCGCGGCAGCGGAAGCCGCCATGGAAGGTGAAGAGTCATGAGTGACACCACGAACGACACCAGTCGTGAGAATCCACGCAAGGTCCGTGAAGGCATCGTGATCTCGGACAAGATGGCTTCGACCCTCGTCGTCGCCGTGAACGAGCGCGTGAGTCACCCCCGCTACGGCAAGACCGTGCAGCGCACCAAGAAGCTCTACGTGCACGACGAGAAGAACGAGGCCAAGATCGGTGACCGCGTGCGCGTCCAAGAGACGCGTCCCCTGTCCAAGCTCAAGCGTTGGCGCCTGACCGAGATAGTGGAGCGTGCACGATGATTCAACAAGAATCCCGACTCAAGGTCGCCGACAACAGTGGCGCGAAAGAAGTGCTCTGCATCCGTGTGCTGGGCGGTTCGCGGCGTCGCTACGCGTCCATTGGTGATGTCTTCATCGCCACCGTCAAGGACGCCATTCCGGGCGCCGCGGTGAAGAAGGGCGACGTCGTTCGTTGCGTCGTCGTTCGCACGTCCAAGGAACGTCGCCGTCCCGACGGCTCGTACATCAAGTTCGATGAGAACGCGGCCGTGTTGATCAACGACCAGCTCCAACCGCGCGGGACGCGCATCTTCGGTCCCGTCGGACGTGAGCTGCGCGACAAGAAGTTCATGCGCATTATTTCCCTGGCGCCGGAGGTGCTGTAATGAAGATCCGTAAAGGTGACGACGTGCTCGTGTTGTCCGGTAAGTTCCGTGGCGAGCGAGCGAAGGTCGAAGAGGCGATTCCCTCACGTAACAAGGTCATCCTCGATGGTCTCAACATCGCCAAGCGCCACACCAAGCAGGCGGGCGCCACCATGCAGGCAGGCATCATCGACAAGTTGCTGCCCCTCGATGCGTCCAACGTGGCCCTGTGGTGCTCGGGTCACAAGGGTCCGGCGAAGGTTGGCTTCAAGGACGTCGACGGCACCAAGGTTCGCGTCTGCCACAAATGCGGTGAGGCACTATGAGTACGACGACCCGACCCCGTCTTAAGGTCCGCTACGACCAGGAGATCCGCCAAGCCCTCAAAGAGGAGCTCGGGCTCGACAACATCATGCAGGTACCGCGTCTCACCAAGATCGTGCTGAACTCGGGCGTTGGTCGCGCGACCCAACAGGCGTCGCTCCTCGAGGGCGCCCAGCGTGACCTGGAACTGATCACTGGTCAAAAGCCGATCGTCACGCGCGCGAAGAAATCGATCGCGAGTTTCAAGCTTCGCGAAGAGCAGCCCATAGGCACCAAGGTGACCCTTCGCGGTGACCGCGCCTGGGAGTTCTTCGACCGACTACTCAGCCTCGCGATCCCGCGCATTCGCGACTTCCGAGGACTTTCGCCCAAGTCCTTCGACGGTCACGGCAACTACACCTTCGGGGTCAATGACCAATTGATCTTTCCCGAGGTCGACTACGACAAGATCGACGCGCCGCGTGGTTTTGACATCACCATCGTCACGACGGCGCAGAACGATGAGCAGGGACGCGCGTTCCTTCGCGCGTACGGCTTCCCCTTCAAGCAGGAGAATCGATAGACATGGCTAAGAAAGCCCTTCGAATCAAGCAGCAACAGACGCCGAAGTTCTCGACCCGCGCCTACACGCGTTGCGAGCGATGCGGTCGTCCTCGTTCGGTGTATCGCAAGTTCGGTCTCTGCCGCATCTGTCTGCGTGTGATGGTGCACGCCGGTGAAGTACCCGGCGTGACGAAGGCAAGTTGGTAGGAGGACAGCTATGACAATGACTGACCCCATCGCCGACATGCTGACCCGTATTCGTAACGCCAACGCTGCCATGTTCGACAGCGTCAAGATGCCCAACTCGAAGTTGAAGGAGAACCTCGCGAAGGTCCTTCAAAAGGAAGGATTCATCTCGGGCTTCACGGTGACCAAGGAAGAGGGCAAGCCTGGCTCGACCCTCGAGATCTCGCTCAAGTACTCAGAGGACCGTCGCAAGACCATCGTCGGCATCAAGCGCGTCTCCAAGCCCGGTCTTCGTATTTACAAGAAGTCCGACCAGATGCCCAAGGTCCTCGGTGGCGTGGGCGTGGCGGTCGTCTCGACGAGTCACGGCCTCATGACCGACCGCGAAGCACGCAAGGCCAAATTGGGCGGCGAGGTGCTCTGTTATGTCTGGTAAGCAACCTACGAACATGAAGGAGGTCCGCTGATGTCGCGTATTGGTCGTAACCCCATCACGGTGCCCTCATCAGTGAGCGTCACCGTCGCCAATGGCGTCGTGCACGTGAAGGGTCCCAACGGGACCATGGAGCGGGTCATCCCCGACGGCATCACCATCTCCCAAGAAGGCGACCAGCTCGTGGTCGATCGCGTCAATGACGAGACGATGTACCGCTCGCTGCACGGCTTGACGCGCACCCTCGTGTCGAACATGGTCGTGGGCGTCACCGACGGCTGGACCAAGGAACTCGAGATCATTGGCGTGGGCTACCGAGCCGCCGCCGGCGCGCCGGGCGTGCTCGATCTCGCACTCGGCTTCTCGCACCCGGTCAAGTTCACGGCGCCCGAGGGTGTCACCTTCGAGGTACCTGCGCCCACGCGCGTGATCATCAAGGGTGCCGATAAAGAGGTCGTGGGTCAAGTGGCGGCGACCATTCGAAAGATACGCAAACCCGAGCCCTATAAGGGCAAGGGCGTGCGCTACCTCGGTGAGCGAGTGTTGCGCAAGGCTGGAAAGGCGGCGAAATAATGGCACGTACCACCCGTGAACTGCGTGAGCGCCGTCACGCGCGAATCCGCAAGAACATCGCAGGCACGGCACAGCGTCCGCGCGTCGCCGTGAGCCGCACCAACAAGCACATCTCGGCCCAGATCATCGACGACGAGCAAGGCCGCACGCTGTGTGCCGCCTCGTCGGTGGAAGCGACGCTCAAGTCATCGACTGGCGGCAACGTCGAAGGGGCCAAGGCCGTGGCGGCGTTGCTCGCCCAACGGGCCAAGGCCGCCAACATCTCCCAAGTGGTCTTTGACCGCGGAGGGTTTGACTACCACGGTCGAGTTGCTGCGTTCGCAGATCAACTCCGTGCCGACGGACTGGAGTTTTAATGAGTGACGTAGAGCAGTACGAAGAGCGCACCATCAAGGTGAATCGCGTCTCCAAAGTAGTCAAGGGTGGTCGCCGGTTCTCCTTCACCGCTCTGATGGTGATCGGTGACGGTAACGGCAAGGTCGGTCTCGGATACGGCAAGGCGAAGGAAGCGGGTCTCGCCGTGCAAAAGGGCATCGAAGAGGCGCGCAAGAACCTCTTCGACGTCCCGCTCGCCGGGACCACCATTGTCTATCCGGTCATCGGCGCCGCCGGTGCGGGCCGAGTGCTCATGAAGCCTGCGGCGCCCGGTACGGGCGTCATCGCGGGCGGCGCCGCGCGCGCGATCCTCGAGATGGCGGGCGTGAAGGACATCATCGCCAAGTCGCTCGGATCGTCGAACGGCATCAACGTCGCGCACGCGACGATTGACGGTCTCAAGCAGTTGCGTCGTCCCGAGGACATCGCCGCTTTGCGTGACCACCCGGCCGATCACGTCATCCCGTCAGGCACGTTGCGCGCGTATCGCGAGCGCCAGCGCGAGGGCGACCTGTTCAAGACGGAGGTCTAAGTCATGGCCCAACTCAAAGTCACCCAGATCCGTTCGGCCATTGCGACCAAGCCCAAGCACCGCGGCACGCTGCGCGCGCTCGGGCTTCGTGGCATTGGCCAGTCGAACGTGTTGCCGGACCGTCCCGAGATTCACGGGATGATCGCGCGCGTTCCCCACTTGGTCAAAGTAGAAGAGGTCAACTCATGAAGTTGCACGATCTGAAATCTCCCGAAGGTTCGACCCATCGAAAGAAGATCGTTGGTCGCGGTATTGGCGGCAAGGGCGGCAAGACCGCCGGTCGTGGCACCAAGGGTCAAAAGGCGCGCCGTCAGATCCCCGCGGGATTCGAGGGTGGCCAGTTGCCGCTGCTCCAGCGCATCCCTAAGTTGAAGGGCTTCACCAATCCCTTTCGAGTGGAGTACACGCCGGTCAACCTCGACGCGCTCGTCATGCTCGGCATCAGTGATATCAATCCTGACGTGCTCGTCCAAAAGGGACTCGCCCGCAAGAAGGACCTCATCAAGGTCCTCGGGCGCGGGGAACTGAAGGGCTCGATCAACGTCGCGGCGCACGGTTTCTCCGCGTCGGCGAAGGCCGCGATTGAGGCGGCGGGAGGAACGACGACGGTGCTCGACAAGCCCTTCGCCGTGCGTCCACCAGCGTCGGGCAACCAACACCAGAACCGCTAAGGACTGAGACGTGTTTCGCAGGCTTTCCAATATCTTTCGGGTTCCGGACCTTCGCAACAAGGTCCTGTTCACGATTGGCATCATCTGCCTGTACCAGGCTGGCGCCAACATCCCGATCCCCGGGGTGAGTTGGTCCCAAGTCCAACTCCTCCAGTCCAAGGCCGGCGCGAGTGGCGTGCTCGGTTTCTTGAACCTGTTCTCGGGCGGGGCGTTGACGCGTCTCGCGGTCTTCGGTCTCGGTGTCATGCCCTACATCACCAGTTCGATCGTGATCCAGTTGCTGACAACGGTTATCCCCAAACTCGCCGAGTGGCGTGACCAGGGAGCCGTCGGACAAAAGCGCATCACGCAGACAACGCGGTACTTGACCATTGGTCTCGCGCTGCTCCAGTCGACCGGACTCATCTACGCCTTCCACGGCCACGACCAGGCCCTGTTGGGTTTCAACATCGACCTGATCCCCAAGTTCACGCTCGGACTCGGTTTGTTCATGGTCGCGATCATGACCGCGGGCACCGCGTTCGTGATGTGGCTCGCCGAGCTCATTACGCAGCGCGGTATTGGCCAAGGCATGAGTCTGTTGATCTTCGCGAACGTCGTCGCTGGTATGCCTTCGGGCGGGCGTGCGGTGTGGAGTGAGGGTGGACCCACCAAGTTCTTCGTCATCTTGCTCGTCTCGATCGCCCTGATCGTGCTCATTGTCTTCGTGGACAACGGGCAACGACGCATCCCGGTGACCTTCGCGCGACGCGTCGTGGGTCGAAAGGAGATGGGCGGGAACTCGACGTATATTCCCCTCAAGGTCAACCAGTCCGGGGTTATCCCGATCATCTTCGCGTCGTCGGTGCTCTACATCCCCGTGTTGATGTCCAACATCGTGCCGTGGACGAGTTTCCAGAACTTCGTGAACTCGTCACTTCACCCGACGAGCTTTTTCTACATCTTCGCCGACTTCATCTTGATCTTCGCCTTCACCTTCTTCTACGTCTACATCGCCTTCGAGCCGCATCAACAGGCCGAGATGTTGCGCCAGCAGGGTGGCTTCGTGCCGGGTATTCGCCCGGGACTACCAACCGAGAAATACTTCGCCAAGATGTTGAGCCGCCTCACGGTCGTCGGCGCGACGTTCCTCGCGTCGGTCGCGGTGGTGCCCGCCATCTTGATGGCCCTGTGGAACATCAACCGCTTCCCCTACTACGGCACGACGCTGCTGATCGCGGTGGGTGTGGCGCTCGAGACGATGCGCCAAATCGACTCGCAACTCATGATGCGTAACTACGAGGGATTCCTGAAGCGATAACGATGACGACGCGTCTCAATCTGGTCGTCCTCGGTAAGCAGGGTGCGGGTAAGGGAACCCAGTGCAAACGTCTCGCCGAGATTTACGCGATACCCCACGTCTCGACGGGGGACATGTTGCGCGCCGCCGTTAAGGCGGGCACGCCCCTCGGCAAAGAAGTCGCCGCCATCATGGATGCCGGTGACCTCGTCTCCGACGAGCTCGTCAATCGATTGGTCGACGAGCGCTTTAAGGAACCCGACGCCCAACGTGGGGCATTGCTCGACGGATTTCCTCGAACCCTCGCGCAAGCGCACGCGCTCGAGACGCTCCTGGGAGTTGACGGGATAAAATTATGCGTGAATCTCGACGTGCCCATTGAGCTGGTGACCGAGCGACTTTCGTCGCGGCGCGTGTGCCAAGAGTGCGGCAACATCTATAAGGACACCGATATTGAAGCAATCTCGGGGACGTGCTCGAACTGTGGGGGCGACGTGATCCAACGAAACGACGACCAGCCCGAGGCGATTCGAGCGAGACTGGAAGCCTACGAACGTGACACCGCGCCGCTGCTCTCCTTCTACGAAGAACGTGGTCTCTTGGTGCGAGTCAATGGCGACCAGACTCCTGATGACGTGACGGCGGCAATCACTCGTGTCGTGCACGAGAAGGGACTCGCGTGAGACGCTCGGCCGAGGAACTCAACAAGATGCGCAAAGCCGGCAAGGTCGTCGCCGAGATGCACGAAGCAACGCGCAACGCGGTTCGACCGGGCGTGACCACGATGCAACTTAATGATGTGGCCGCCGAGGTGATTGCCAAGCGCGGCGCGCGGTCCAACTTTCTCAACCACCACGGATTCCCCGCGGTGATCTGCACGAGTCCTAACGACATGATCGTGCACGGTATCCCGGGTTCGTACGTGCTGCGCGAAGGTGACATCATTTCGATTGACTGTGGCGCGATCGTCGAGGGGTACCACGGCGACGCGGCCTACACGATGGGCGTCGGTGCGATCAGCGACCTCGCGAAGAAGCTCATCGAGGTCACCGAGCGCTCCATGTGGGCGGGCATCGAGCAGCTGAAGATCGGTAATCGCTTGCACGAGGTCGGACGCGCGGTCCAGCACGTCGCCGAGGACGCGGGATTCTCGGTCGTGCGCGAGTACGTTGGTCACGCGATCGGCACCGCGATGCACGAGAGTCCTCAGGTTCCCAACTACTGGCCCGGAACGCCGGGACCGACCCTCAAAGAAGGCATGGTCTTCGCCATTGAGCCCATGGTGAACGTGGGCACCTATGACACCTACGTACTCGACGATGGTTGGGGCGTCATGACCCAGGACGGCAAGCTGTCGGCCCACTTCGAGCACACCATCGCCGTCACGGACAACGGACCCGAGGTCTTCACCGTCGCCTAGGGCCCAGGCGAACGGTGCGCCACGGATCCACTTAAAATGGGTTGGCGGGCACGTTTCGCCGTCGATTTGAGAGCATTTTTCGAATTTTGGACGTCGGGCGCGGGGTCGGAGGGGTCCCGGCTTGTGTATATGCGCCAAAGAACGATAGAATGGTCAGCCGACCTCTTGGGAGCCCGAGAGGTCAAATCGTGAAGGAGTTTTTGCTCCTTGACGTCGTAGTGCCCGAACAAGGAGAAGGAACCTGAGTAAGCCAAAGGAAGACGCGTTCACCGTCGAGGGAACCGTCGTCGAGCCTCTACCCAACGCCATGTTCCGCGTGGAGTTAGAGAACGGTTACACCGTCCTCGCTCACAGTTCGGGAAAAATGCGCATGCACCGCATCCGCATCCTTCCCGGCGACAAGGTTCAGGTGGAGATTACGCCCTACGACATGACTCGCGGACGCATCACCTATCGCTACAAGTAACTCACGTTCCACATCGATCGAGAAAGAAACAACATGAAGGTTCGCGCCAGCGTAAAGCCCATGTGTGAGAAGTGCAAAGTCATTCGCAGGGCAGGTCACGTCCGCGTGATCTGTGAGAACCCGCGTCACAAGCAGCGTCAGGGCTAGGAGAGGAACAACATGGCCCGAATTGCCGGAGTCGACATCCCACGCGAGAAGCGTACGGTGATTTCGCTCACCTACATCTTTGGCGTGGGACCCACCATCGCCCAGCAGATCTGCGCGGCGACGGGGATCGACGAGTCCACGCGCGTGAAGGACCTCAGCGAAGCTGACGTCAACAAGCTTCGCGCCTACATCGACCAGAACGTCAACGTCGAAGGTGACCTACGTCGCGACGTGGCCCAAGACATCAAGCGCAAGATGGAGATCAACTGCCTCCAGGGCATTCGTCATCGCAAGGGTCTGCCCGTTCGCGGACAGCGCACCCGCACCAATGCCCGCACCCGCAAGGGACCCAAGCGCACCGTCGCCGGTAAGAAGAAGGTAACGAAGTAATGGCGAAGCCCACCACGGCCCGTAAGGGTCGTCGCAAGGAACGAAAGAACGTCGCCTTTGGCGTCGCGCACATCAAGAGTTCGTTCAACAACACGATCGTCTCGATCACCGACCCCGAAGGCAACGTCTTGTCGTGGGCGTCGTCGGGTCAAGTGGGTTTCAAGGGATCGCGCAAGTCCACGCCCTACGCGGCCCAACTCGCCGCGGAGAAGTGCGCGCGAGCCGCCATGGAGCACGGCGTGAAGAAGGTCGACGTCCTCGTGCGCGGGCCCGGCTCGGGTCGCGAGACCGCGATCCGCTCCATCGCCGCCGCGGGCATTGAAGTCGTCGCGATCAAGGACGTCACGCCGCTGCCGCACAATGGGTGTCGACCCAAGAAGCGACGAAGGGGTTAGGTCATGGCTCGTTACACCGGCCCCGTCTGCCGTCTCTGTCGCCGTGAGCGCACCAAGTTGTATTTGAAGGGCGAGCGTTGTTTCACGCTCAAGTGTCCCGTCGCGGAGAACTCGGACCGCCAGACCCGCGCGTTTCCTCCCGGCATGCACGGCCGTGACCGTCAGCGTCAGGGCTCGGAGTACTTGACCCAGCTTCGCGAGAAGCAAAAGGCTCGACGAATCTATGGCATCTTGGAAAAGCAATTCCGCAACCTCTACGAAGAGGCGAGTCGTCGCCCGGGGATGACGGGCACCAACCTGCTGCAGTTCCTCGAGTGTCGTCTTGACAACGTCGCGTACCGCGCGGGTTGGGGTGCGAGCCGCGCCCAGGCTCGCCAATTGGTTCGCCACGGTCACGTGCTCGTGAACGCCAAGCGTGTCACGATCCCGTCGTTCCGCGTGCGCCCCGGCGACGTGGTGGCGCTCAAACCCGTCACGCGCGAGAACTTCAACGTGAAACGCAATCTCGACGTCCTGGACCGTACGGTGCCGGGTTGGCTCGAAATCGGCGACAACGGCTTTAGCGTCACCGTGCGCGTCGTACCTCAGCGAGAGCAAATCGACGAGTCGATCCAAGAGCAACTCATCGTCGAGTTGTACTCGAAGTAATCCGCATTTTCATCGTTTGTAAGGAGTCCCCATGTTGATCATCCAACGACCCACTATCGAAGCCATCGGCGACGAGTTCAACAACCGCCAGTCATTCGCGGTCGGCCCGCTCGACCCCGGCTTCGGACACACCCTAGGTAATTCGCTTCGTCGCACCCTGTTGTCGTCGATTCCCGGCGCCGCGGCGACGCGCGTGAAGTTCGACGCCGTGCTGCACGAGTTCGGCGTCATAGAAGGAGTCAAGGAAGACGTCCAGGACATCTGTCTCAACCTGAAGGACCTGTTGCTCATCGTGCATTCCGACGAGCCCGTCACGCTTCGTCTCGACAAGCGCTCCGAGGGTCCGGTCACGGCGGCCGACCTCTCCAAGACCGCTGACGTCGAAATCTTGAATCCCGACCTGCACCTCGCCTACCTGACCAACGCCAAGAGCGCGCTCACCTTCGAGTTGACCGTCGAGCGCGGCAAGGGCTACGTGGGGGCCGAGGGCAATAAGGGTTCCTCCACCATCGGCGTGATTCCCCTGGACGCCATCTTCACGCCCGTTCGTCGCGTGAGCTTCGAGATCGAGCCCGTGCGCGTCGAGCAGTCCAAGGACTTCGACCGCCTCGTCATCGACATCGAGACTGACGGCTCAATCAGCCCTCGTGAGGCCCTCGCGTCGGCCGGTAAGACGCTCGGATCGTTGGTCGAACTGATTGGTAGCTTCGACGAGGAAGCGCCATCGCTCGAACTCGGCGACGTGGGCACCGCGCAAGCGGCCGCGTCCGAGTTGGACATCCGCATCGAAGAGTTGGGTCTCACCGAGCGTTCGCGCAACTGCTTGAAGCGCGCGGGCATCAACACGATCGCCCAGCTCGTCAACGCCACCGAGCGTGACCTCACCTCGATTACCAACTTCGGTGCGACGTCGCTCAAGGACGTGACCGACCGCCTCGACGAGCGCGGTCTGTCGCTTCGAGCCGAGGACTAATCATGCGCGGCACTCCTACCAAGGGCAAGCGTTTCGGTGGCGACAGTGCGCACCAGAAGGCCATGATGGGCAACCTCGTCGCGTCGATGATCGCGGCCGAGTCGATCGTCACGACCGAAGCCAAGGCGAAGGCCCTTCGACCAATCGTCGAGAAGGTCGTCACCGCGGCGAAGAACTCCCCGGAGGGTTCGGTGCACGCGCAGCGACGCGTCGTCGCGTTCATCCGCGACAAGGACATGACGCACAAGCTCTTCACCGAGATCGCTCCTCGTTACAGTGATCGTCCCGGTGGCTACACGCGCATCTTGAAGCTCGGGCCGCGTCAGGGTGACAATGCCCCGATGGCGCGCATTGAGTTCGTCTGATCGAACCGTAGGGGCCACCCAGCGCTGGCGCCTCGACATCGCCTACGACGGCGCCGCCTTCAGCGGTTTCGCCTACCAACCTCAATTCACGACCGTGATCGGCGTGTTGCGTACGACGCTCGCGAGCACGCTGCACCTCAAAGAGGAACCCGTGCTCGTGGGGGCCGGTCGCACCGACGCCGGGGTACACGCCTTTGCCCAGGTGCTGCACGTGGACCTTCCCTCCACGCTGTTCAAGGCCAATCGCGGACCCGACCCGGAGCGCCTCGCTCGTTCGCTCAACAAGCAGTTGCGAGGGCGGGTGAGGGTGCTTCGCGCGATGCCGGTCGGCGACGACTTTCACGCGCGTTTTTCTGCCACGTGGCGCGAGTATCGCTACCTCGTACTCGAGACGACTCCTCCCGCGTTGGCGCTGAGCAACGCGTGGTGCTGGGCCGTGCAGGGGCCACTCGATGTCGACGCCATGAACCGCGCCGCCGCGCAAGCGCTCGGGACCCACGACTTTCGTGCGTTTTGCCGTCGCCCCACCAACGCTCCCGCGGGTGAACCGCTGCGCCGCCAGGTGCTCAGCGCTCGCTGGGAGCGACTCGAGGACCCGTTTTTCCTCAGTCCTGGTGGGGATCCAGTGCTTCGCCTCGACATCCGCGCCCAGTCGTTCTGTCACAACATGGTGCGCTGTCTGGTCTCGAGCATGGTCGGCGTCGGGCAAGGAAAAATACCCGTAAA
Source organism: Candidatus Saccharibacteria bacterium CG_4_10_14_0_2_um_filter_52_9 (assembly GCA_903970515.1). Taxonomy (GTDB): domain Bacteria; phylum Actinomycetota; class Acidimicrobiia; order Acidimicrobiales; family RAAP-2; genus RAAP-2. The sequence continues at coordinate 66,473 of CAJCJA010000034.1, read as the reverse complement.
TATCGTGAAAGAGCGACTTTCGAGCCTGAAGAAGGACCACTTGCCCCCGCCGGCCCCCGCCGCGGGCCTGAGTCTCATCGGGGTCGGTTACGGCGAATTTGCCGGAGGACCCTCAAGTTTTGTAAGGTAGAGAGTCCCTTAGGTCCGCTCTCGGACCTCAAGAATCGCTGAAGGAATTTCTGTGCGCACCTACACACCGAAGGTTAACGAGCTGACGCGCGACTGGCTGGTCCTCGACGCCGAGGGTCTCGTGCTCGGTCGCGTCGCGACGCTGGCCGCTTCCTTGCTGCGTGGCAAGCACCGCGTCTTTTTCGCCCCTCACGTGGACACCGGTGACTACGTCATCATCGTCAACGCGGACAAGGTGGTCGTCACCGCGAACAAGGCGGCCCAGAACTTCCACCACCACCACTCGGGCTACCCCGGTGGGCTTCGCTCCACCTCGTGGCAGCGCCTGATCGACACCGATCCCGAGAAGCTCGTCTACGAGGCCGTCAAGGGCATGATCCCGAAGAACCGATTGGGTCGAGCGCAGATGGAAAAACTCTTCGTGTACGCGAGCGCCGAGCACCCGCACGCCGCTCAGCAACCAATCAAGTACGACACCTCGGCGATCCGTCGCGGTTAAGGAGAACACCTCGTGACTACCCCGCTCACCCAAACGACCGGACGACGCAAAGAAGCCGTCGCTCGGGTGCGACTGCGCCCCGGTACGGGCACCATCACGATCAACTCGCGTGCGTTCGACAATTACTTCACTTCGGCGACGCACCGCCAGATGGTGATGGAACCGCTTCGTCTGATCGACGCCCAGCAGACCTACGACATCGACGCCACCATCGAAGGCGGCGGCGTGGCGGGTCAAGCGGGAGCGTTGCGACTCGGGATCTCGCGTTCCCTGCTCGAGATCGATGAGAACGTGCGTCCCGCGCTCAAGAAGGCGGGACTGTTGACGCGCGACTCTCGCAAGAAGGAGACCAAGAAGTACGGTCTCAAGAAGGCACGTAAGGCTCCTCAGTACTCGAAGCGTTAATGATCGTGACCGTGCGCTTTGGCACGGACGGCATCCGCGGACGAGCGTTCGACGAGATCTCCGTCGACTTGGCCTACCGGCTCGGCGTTGCCGTCGCGTCGGTCTTCGAGGTCCCGGTCTTCGTTGGCTACGACACCCGCGAGAGTTCGCCCGCCCTCGCCGCGGCGGTGCTCGCGGGACTCGTGGACGGTGGGGGCGATGCGCACAATCTCGGTGACTTCACGACGCCGGGGGTGGCGGTCATCGCGCGCCAGCGAGGTGGGGCCGGCGTCGTCGTGTCCGCGTCGCACAACCCCTACTACGACAATGGTCTCAAGGTGTTGGGCGTCGGGGGCTCGAAGCTCGACCTCGCGAGCGAAGAGGCGCTGACCGTCGCCCTCAACGACGCGCCCTCGCCGCTCTCGGCGACGTTCGCCGACCTTCCGATCGACGAGAACGCGCAGCACGACTACGCGCGCCACTTGCGCCAACTCGTGCCCGGGGACATCTCGTCGCTCTCGATCGTGCTCGACTGCGCCAATGGCGCGGCCAGCCACGTCGCCCATGAGTTGTTCGAGGGGACCGGCGCGAAGATCACAACGATTCACGACCGGCCCAACGGGCGCAACATCAATGACCACTGCGGTTCAACCGACGTGACCGACCTCGTCACGAAGGTGGTCGAGATCGGTGCCGACCTCGGTCTCGCCTTCGACGGCGACGCCGACCGACTTATCGCGGTCGACGAGAACGGACAGGTTCGCGACGGCGATGATCTGATGATTCTCCTGAGTCTGGATCGACTCGATCGCGAGGTCTCCGACGGAGGACTCGTCGTGACGTCGATGAGCAACCTCGGGCTTCATCACGCGTTGCACGACACCGGCGTCGCGATCGTCGAAACGGACGTGGGTGACCGCAACGTGCTACTCGCACTCGAGGAGCACGACTGGAGTTTCGGCGGTGAACAGTCGGGTCACCTCATCTTTCGCGATCTAAGCCCGACCGGTGATGGCCTGCTCACGGGAATGATCCTTAGTGATTTCGTGGTGCGTCGCGGGCCACTCGGTGAGCTCGCGAACGCCGCGTGGCGTCGCGTGCCACAGGCACTCATCAACATCGCGGTAGAACGTTTTGAAGAAGGGCCCGTCGATCGGATCTTTGACGAGCTCGCACGACGTTTCGAGATCGATCGAAGCGACGTGCGGTTGTTGGTGCGTCCTTCGGGTACCGAACCGGTCGTGCGCGTCATGATCGAAGCCCTCGACGCGGACTTCGTGCAAGATTTTCGCCAGCGAGTCACATCGTTTTTTTCCTGAAACACTCGACGAAGAAGTGATTTTGCGGCGCGAGTAGACTGGCACTCATGTGCGGCATCATCGGGGTCGTTGGATCCTCCGACACGCTCGAAACCTTGCTGGAAGGTTTGCAGCGACTCGAGTATCGCGGTTACGACTCGGCGGGCGTCGCCCTGGTGCGCCAAGGCGAGACCTGGCGTGCGCGCATCGCGACCGGCACCGAATCGGTCGCCGCCCTGCGAGAAGAATGCAAGCACGCCCCGGGAGTCTTTCACTCGGGCATCGGGCACACCCGCTGGGCGACCCACGGCGCCCCCGAAGCAATGAACGCGCACCCGCACCTCGACTGTTCGGGCAACATCGCGATCATCCACAACGGCATCATCGAGAACCATGGCGAGATCCAAGAACAGCTCGAATCACGGGGTCACGTCTTCACCTCGGTCACTGACTCCGAGGTGCTCGCCCATCTCATCGAGGAATTTCGTGCCCAGGGTCTCGAACTCATCGAAGCGGTGCGACAGAGCCTGCACACGGTGCGCGGCGCCTTCGCGCTCGCAGCGATGGACTGCACCGAGCCCGACGTGATCGTGGCGGCCCGACGGATCTCACCCCTCGTGGTGGGGACCGCACCCGGGGTGACGTATCTCGCGAGTGACGTGCCCGCGATCCTCGACCGGGCGACGGCCTTCTACGCCGTAAATGACGACGAGATCGTTCGTCTGGGCCCGGAAGGCTTTCGCGCGATCGACCTCGAGGGTTCCCCCGTTCGCCTCCGTCAACTCCAGATCGACTGGGACCTCGAGACCGCCGAGAAGGGCGGCAACGACGACTTCATGTCTAAGGAGATCAACGAGCAGCCCGAGGCGATCCACGCGACGCTGCTCGATCGACGACGACGTGATGGCAGCATCGTCTTTGACGAGTTGCGCGTTAGCGACGAAGAATTGCGCAACGTCAAGCGCGTCGTACTCGTCGCCGCGGGCACTTCGCATCACGCCGCACTGGTCGCGAAGTACGCCATTGAGCGTTGGGCGAGGGTGAGCGTCGAAGTGGACATCTCCAGTGAGTACCGCTATCGCGACCCGATCGTCGAGATCGGCACGCTGGTGATCGGCGTGTCCCAGAGCGGCGAGACGATCGATACGATTCAAGCGGCGCGCGAAGCGCAACGTCGAGGCGCACGGGTGGTCGCGGTGTCGAACATCGTCGATTCGTCCCTCGCGCGCGAAGCCGACGCCGTCATCTACACACGCGCGGGCTTGGAGGTGTCGGTCGCATCCACGAAGGCGTTCGTCGCCCAGGTGGCCGCGCTCGAGTTGCTCGCGCTTCGCCTCGCGCAACTGCGCAACACGATGCCCCCCGAGGACATCGACGCGCTGTTCCTTGGACTCAACGCCGTCAGCTCCCAAGTGGCGACGTGTCTGGATCGTCGCGAGCACGTTCGCGACGTCGCGAAGCAACTACTCGGCAGTCACGATTTCTTCTTTCTGGGACGCCACGTCGGCTACCCGACGGCGATGGAGGGTGCGCTCAAGTTGAAGGAATTGACGTACCTGCACGCAGAAGGATATCCGGCGGGTGAACTCAAGCACGGCCCCCTCGCCTTGATCGAACCCGGGGTCGTCGTGGTCGCGGTGGCGACCGATCCCGCGATGCACGAGAAGATATTGTCCAATCTCGCCGAAGTGAAGGCGAGAGGGGCGAGCGTCGTCGCGGTCGCGACCGATGACGACGAGGCGATCGAGGCGGTCGCGGACTTCGTACTTCGCGTCCCCGCCACCGAACCGATGTTCACGCCCATGGTCGACGTCGTGCCTCTTCAACTCTTCGCCTACTACATGGCGATTGGACTCAATCGCAACGTGGATCGTCCCCGCAACCTCGCCAAGACGGTCACGGTCGAGTAGTGACGCGCAGCGTGGGGGTGGACGTCGTGGACGTGCCACGTTTCGCCTCCGCCATCACTCGACACCCTCGACTAGTCCAGCGCCTCTTCACCGAACGAGAACAGCGCGACGCCCGGGCGAGACCCGAGCGATTGGCCGCCCGTTTCGCCGCGAAGGAGGCGGTACTCAAGACCTTGCACGTAGGACTCGGCGCGACACCGTGGCACTCGATCGAGATCCATCGCTCCCGGGAGGGAGTGCCGAGCGTGCACCTCTACGGCACGGCCCTCGACCTCGCGACGCAGCGCGGTGTAGGTGCCCTGCACCTTTCGATGTCGCACACCTCGCTGACCGCCGTGGCCTTTGTCGTGGGTGACGAAGCAACCGGCTCATGAACTCGGGCCTCGGTCATCGACCCTCGTGGGCCGAGATTTCCGCGTCAGCCCTCGCGAACAACGTCGCCGCGATCAAGGCGGTCATCGCGCCCACGATGCTCTGTGGCGTCGTGAAAGCCAACGCGTACGGACACGGGACGACGCTTGTCGCACGAACGATCCTTGACGCGGGTGCCGAATGGCTCGCGGTCGCCACGGTCGAGGAGGGAATCGAACTGCGCGAGGCGGGCGTCGGCGTGCCGATCCTCCTGCTCGCGGAGATCCCCGAGGAATCGATGCGCGAAGCCCTGGCGAATTCTCTGACCTTGACGGTGGGATCACTCGAGGGCGCTCGCGCGGCGCGGGCCCAGTGTGAAGAGCGCGGCGGCGTGCATCGCGTGCACGTCAAGGTCGATACCGGCATGCACCGCATGGGGGTCGACCCTCAACACGTCACTGAGGTCGTCGCGCTCTTGAATTCGTCGAGCGCCGTCGACGTCGAGGGTCTCTGGACGCACTTGAGCGTCGCGGACTCGTCGAGTCCCGAGCAGCGTTCCTTCACTCGCGGACAGATCGAACGTTTCGACGCGGTCGTCGAGGAACTGGGTGCGCAGTGCCCGCGCTTACGCCACCTTGCTAATTCCGCGGGCGCGCTCGCGTATCCGAGCGCGCGACGCGAACTCGCCCGCGTCGGACTCGCGCTCTACGGGTACTTGCCCGAGCCGTGGCTCGAAAGTGCGCTCGACGAGCGAGGCGTCGCGCTGTCGCCCGCGATGACCTTGCGAGCTCGTGTCGTCGCCGTGCGACGCGTACGCGCGGGCGAACGTCCCAGTTACGGACGTCGTCGGGCGCTCCTTCGAGATTCGAACATCGTCACCGTGCCCTTCGGGTACGCCGACGGTTTCGCGCGACGGCTCTTCGACGCGGGCGCACAGGTGTTGATCAACGGACGGCGTTATCCGTTGGCGGGAGTCGTGACGATGGATCAATTGGTGGTCGATGTCGGCGACGACGACGTGAAGATCGGCGACGACGTCGTGTTGCTCGGACGCCAGGGCGACGAGGAGATCAGCGCGGACGAATGGGCGCAGCACGCGGGCACGATCACGTGGGAGATCCTCTGTGCCGTGGGCGCGCGCGTGCCACGTGTGCTCGTGGACTGATGCTCGACCTGAGCCAGCTTTCGACGTGCACGAGGTGCGCGTTGAGTGAGCATCGTCAACGCGTGGTCATTGGTTCGGGCCCCGAAGGTGCTGCGCTGATGGTGTTGGGTGAGGCACCGGGTCGCAGCGAAGACGAAGGGGGCGCGCCGTTCATTGGTCGTAGTGGGCGTCTCTTGTTCGAGCTCATCGGTGAAGAACTGGGACGAACCCGTGAGCAGTGTTTCGTCACCAACGTCGTCAAGTGCCGCCCCCCCGCCAACCGGACGCCCACGGGCAGCGAGATTGCGACGTGTCGACCCTGGCTGGACGAACAACTTCGTCGATGCCAACCGTCCGTGGTGCTCGCCCTCGGCAACACCGCGGCGAAGTCGCTGTTCGGATTTGACGAGGGGATCGGCGTGACCCATGGCCGCGTGGTGCAACTGGGTGGTGCGAAGGGCGTCGCGACGTTTCATCCCGCGGCGGCGCTGCGCGGCGGACCTAGCGTGGTCGAGGTGATGAGAAGTGACTTACGAATCGTGCGCGCACTTCTGGAGTCGACGTGAGCTACGTGCGACGTTGCACGAGTGACGTGCGCACGAGCGACGCCGGCGAGGACTTCTCGCGCGTGCTGCGCAGTGGTGACATCGTGTTGCTCGTTGGTCCCTTGGGTGCGGGTAAGACCACGTTCGTCAAGGGCGTCGCTCGCGGACTCGGGGTCAGTGAGCGTGTGACGAGCCCCACCTTCACCGTGGTGCGAGAGCACGAGTGTCATAACGAGTGGGGCATTGCGACGTTGCAGCACTGCGACGTCTATCGAGTGGGGAGCCTGGATGAGGTACTGGACCTCGCGCTCGGCGAACTCGTCGAGGAGTCGGCGGTCGCGCTCGTCGAGTGGGGCGACATCGCGGCGTCGGTCTTCGGGCGCGACGTGTTGCGGGTCAACTTCGAGGTCGAGAGCGACGAGGTTCGTGTGCTCGATGTCGACGGGGCGATCGACGAAGACAGAGCGGTCGCGCTCGCGACGTGGGCGGCGTCGTGAACATCCTCGCGATCGAGACCGCGACGCCCTACTGCGCGCTAGGTATTGTGACGAACGGCCATTATCTCTCGCGAGTGCTCGATGACTCGCGGCGCCACACCGAGGTGCTCGCGCCGGGCATCGAAGCCATGCTCGCCGAATGCGCCTTGGCAGCGAGGGACTTGGAGCGCGTCGTCGTCGACGTGGGCCCGGGGCTCTTCACCGGACTGCGCGTGGGCATCGCGAGTGCGATTGGACTCGCCGAAGGACTCGGATGTCCTCTCGTCACCGTCAGTTCGCTCGAACTCCTGGCCCACGGCGCGCACCGTGCCCACGTGCACGGGACACTGCTGTGTTGTGTCGACGGGCGTCGCGGCGAGGTCTTCGTGCAACGCTTCACGCTCGACGACGACGTCACGCCGGTGGGCGCGCCCGAGGTGCTCGCCCCTCGCAGCGTGGTCATCGAATGGGCGACGAGTGGCGCACCCGTCACGTTCAGTGGCGACGGGGTCACGCGGTACTTTCGCGACTTCAACGCCGTGCCCAATGGCGAAGTGTTCGAGCAGAACGTCCCGCCGGTCGACGAGGCGCTGCGGCTCGCCGAGACCCGCGAACCCAGTTCGCACGTCGTGCCGCTCTATCTGCGCGAAGCGGACGCGGTCGCGAACTTCGACACGCGCATACGTCAATGAGCGACTGGACGCTTCGTCTCGCCCAGCGTCGCGACGTGCCCGACCTGCTCGCCATCGAGAACGTCCAATTCCCCGAACCGTGGACGAAGAACATGTTGCTCGACGAGATCGCCAACGTCGCGACGCGTCGTTACACGGTCGCCGCGCTCGAGGGACGGATCGTGGGGTATCTCGGCGTGATGTTCGTGCTGGACGAGCTGCACATCAACACGATTGGTACCTTGCCGGACTTCGAGGGTCGCGGCGTCGCGACGTCGCTGATGGATGACGCGTGGCGAGACGCGAAGGAGCGCGGTATCAAGCGCGCGACCCTCGAAGTGGCGGCATCGAACCTGCGCGCGCAACGTCTCTACTATCGCTACGGCTTCAAACCCGTGGGCGTGCGCAAGAACTACTACGAACGGATCAAGGAGGACGCCCTCATTCTTTGGGCGGACCTGGTGGACGAGGGTGCGTCACCGGGTCCTACGCTTGGCACGTGAAGGTACTTGGCATCGAGACGAGTTGTGATGAGACGGCGGCGGCCGTCGTCGACGACACGCTGCACGTGCACTCCTCGGTCATCGAATCCTCCATTGACCAGCACCGGGCTTTCGGCGGCGTCGTGCCCGAGCTCGCCGGACGCGCCCACATCACGACCATCGGACCGGTCGTGCGCGAGGCGCTGCTCCAAGCCGGGCTCGATCCGACGAACCCGGCCATTGACGCGGTGGCGGTGACGAGTGGACCGGGATTGATTGGCTCGTTGCTCGTGGGGCTCTCGGCCGCCAAGACCTACGCCCTCGCGTGGGGCGTCCCCTTCGTCGGGGTCAATCACCTCGAGGGGCATCTCTTTGCCCCGTTGCTCGAACAACGAGACCTCGAGTGGCCGCTGCTCACGTTGCTCGTCTCGGGGGGCCACAGTCTGATCGTCCTGCAAGAGGGACTCGGTCAACACGAGGTTCTCGGCGAGACCATTGACGACGCGGCGGGCGAGGCCTACGACAAGGTCGCTCGCTGGCTCGGACTGGGTTATCCCGGCGGACCCGAGATCGACCGACTCGCCCAAGGCGGTAACCCCGGCGCGCTGGCGTTGCCGGTCTCGATGATCGGTGACGACTTCGACTTCTCCTTCTCGGGTCTCAAGACAGCGGTCGTGCGCGCGACCCAAAAGAACCCCGACGTCGCGATTGGTGACGTCGCCGCATCCTTCCAATCGGCCGTCGGCGAGCAGTTACTGCGCAAACTTCGACGCGCGCTCGAGCGCTACGACGTGAAGGGCGTCGCCCTCGCCGGAGGAGTCGCCGCGAACTCGCACCTTCGCGTCCTCGTGCGCTCCCTCGCCGACGAGTTCGGCGTCGTGTCGCACTTGCCGTCATTGTCGATGTGCACGGACAACGCCGCCATGATCGGCGCCGCCGGGCTGTATCGCTTCGCCCACGACGGCGCGAGCGCGCTGTCGCTCAGCGCACGTGCGAACTGGCAACTGGTCGACGTCGCGTGAGTGAGCGTTGGATTCCACTCGACGCGAAGGATTGTGACCCGAGTCCCTTCGTGCAGTTCCACGCGTGGTTCCACGACGCGAGCGAGGTGATGCGCGACCGCGAAGCGATCGCGCTCGTCACGGCATCGAGTGACGCCAAACCGAGCGCGCGCATGGTGCTGCTGCGCCACGTCGACGCGACTTCCTTCGGATGGTATTCGAACTACGAATCGCGCAAGGGCGTGGAGTTGGAACAGAATCCCTACGCCGCCCTCTTGTGGTACTGCGAAGGTCTCGGGCGCCAGATCCGTATCGAGGGAAGCGTCGAACACATGAGCGCCGAGGAGTCCGACGAGTACTTCTCGGCGCGACCCCGAGGCCACCAATTGGGCGCGCACGCGAGCCACCAGAGCGCGTTCCTCGAGAGCCGCCAGTACCTGGAGACGGCGATGCACGACGAGGAGCTGCGCTACGAGGGTCGCGACGTGCCCCGACCTCCCTATTGGGGAGGGTTTCGCTTGACGCCAAATTTCTTCGAATTCTGGCAGCACCGCGAGGACCGTCTCCACGACCGGGTGTTCTACCGGCTCGTGGGCTCGACCTGGGTGCGCGAGCGCCATGCGCCATAATCGCGTTGGCACTCGGCGCCTGAGGCTGCTAAATTGGCAGTCACAGGTTTCGAGTGCTAATCGCACAGGAGGCAACAAAAAATGAAGTTACACCCACTAGAAGACCGCATTGTGGTCCGTCCCGACAGCGCCGAAGCGACGACCGCCTCAGGTCTCGTCATCCCCGACACCGCGAAGGAGAAGCCCCAGCAGGGTGAAGTCCTGGCGACGGGTCCCGGGCGTCGCGCCGAGAGCACCGGCGAAGTGATTCCCACCGGCGTGAGCGTGGGCGACACCGTCGTCTACTCGAAGTACGGCGGCACGGAGATTACCGTCGACGGCGAGGACCTGTTGATCCTCTCCGGCCGTGACGTGCTCGCCACGATTTCGAAGTAGGTCTCGATGTCCAAACTTCTCAAATTTGATGAAGAGGCCCGTCGAGGTCTCGAAGCTGGCGTCGACAAGTTGGCTGACGCCGTCAAGGTGACGCTGGGACCCAAGGGTCGCAACGTCGTCATTGGCAAGAAGTTCGGTGCGCCCACGATCACCAATGACGGTGTGTCGATTGCTCGAGAGGTCGAATTAGAGGACCCTTTTGAGAACATGGGCGCCCAACTGGTGAAGGAAGTCGCGACCAAGACCAACGACGTCGCCGGTGACGGCACGACGACCGCGACGGTCCTCGCCCAAGCCCTCATCAAAGAGGGACTTCGAAACGTCGCCGCTGGCGCTAATCCGGCGGGACTCAAGCGCGGAATCGAAAAGGCCGTGAAAGCGGCGGTCGACTCGATCCACAAGCAGAGCGAGCCCGTCAACGACAAGAGCCAGATCGCCCAGGTGGCGACGATCTCCGCCGCCGACGCGTCGATTGGTGAAGTCATCGCTGACGCGATTGACAAGGTCGGTAAGGACGGCACGGTCACGGTCGAAGAGTCGAACACGTTCGGCATCGAACTTGAACTCACTGAAGGTATGCAGTTCGACAAGGGGTATCTATCGCCGTACTTCGTGACGGACCCCGAGCGTCAAGAAGCAGTATTGGAAGACGCCTTCATCTTGTTCACGAGCGGGAAGATCTCCGCCGTCCACGACCTCGTGCCCGTGCTCGAGAAGGTCATGCAGTCGGGTCGAGCGCTCCTCATTATCGCCGAAGACGTAGAAGGTGAAGCCCTCGCCACGCTCGTCGTCAACAAGATTCGTGGCACGTTCACGTCGGTTGCCGTCAAGGCACCGGGATTCGGCGAACGGCGAAAGGCCATGCTCCAAGACATGGCCATCCTTACGGGTGCGACCGTCATCTCCGAGGAGATTGGCCTCAAGCTCGAGAGTGCGACCGTTGATCTCTTGGGTCGAGCGCGTCGTGTCGTCGTGACCAAAGACGCCACCACGATCGTCGACGGCGCGGGTGCGCCGGCGGACCTCGCGGGGCGCGTCGCACAAATTAAGCGAGAGATCGAGGACACCGACTCGGACTGGGACCGCGAGAAGCTCCAAGAGCGTCTCGCGAAGCTCGCCGGTGGAGTCGCGGTCGTCAAGGTTGGCGCAGCGACCGAGGTCGAACTGAAGGAAAAGAAGCATCGTATCGAAGACGCCTTAAGCGCGACGCGCGCGGCGATCGACGAAGGCATCGTGGCCGGAGGTGGCACCGCCCTCGTACGCTCGCGTGTCGACGTCGACAAACTGGTCGCGACATTGACCGGCGACGAGGCGACGGGTGCGCGCATCGTGGCGAACTCGCTCGAGGCGCCACTTCGTCACATTGCGTCGAACGCTGGATTCGAAGGGGCCGTCAAGGTTCGTGAGGTCTCCGACGCTAAGGGATCGATTGGCCTCAACGCAGCGACGGGTGAACTCGTCGACCTCGTGAAGGCCGGCGTCATCGACCCCGCGAAAGTGACGCGTTCGGCGTTGCAGAACGCTGCGTCCATCGCCGCGTTGCTGCTCACGACCGAAGCGATCGTCGCCGACAAGCCCGAACCCGCTGGTCCGCCAATGGGCGACGGCGGTATGGGTGGTATGGGCGGCATGATGTAATTGGTGTCAACACCACGAAGGAAACCGGGCCCGCATCGGGCCCGGTTTTTTTGTTGTGATGGCAATTGCGTCGCCGTTGCAACGACAAGGATTGGAAATTGGTTTAGATTCATGGGGGATTACGTCGTTGGTGTGACGATTGATCGTTGAAGATGAATCTCAAAATTTCCGAGAGCGCTTACCAACGTTCCTTCCTCGAAGAAGTTAGAAGGCATCCATTGAAAGCATCGTTTGCGCGACGAAGTTGCGTAGCGTCGGTCCTCGGGATCGTCGCGGTGGTTGTTACATCGGGCGCGTCGAGTGCGCAGAGTGCGCCGAGTGGTGCAGGCTCGTGGCCCTATCCCAACGGTGATATCGCGAACACGCGAGTGGCCGCCGGATCGACGATTTCCTTGGCGAATGTGTCCTCGTTGAAGCAACGTTGGTCATTTAGGTTGACGGGCAAAGCGGCGAAGAACGTGGGCGGCTACGGCACCTTGGCGGCCAATCCCATCGTGGTCAATGGCGTTGTCTATGTCCAAGATCTCCACTCGAACGTCTACGCGTTGTCGTTGGCGACGGGAAAGCTCCTCTGGGAGTATGTGGTGAACAAGCCCGAGAAGAGTGGTCCCGGGCCCAATGGTGTGGCCGTCGCTAATGGCGCCGTCTTCGCGGCGTCGCCCGCCGCGGTATTCGCTCTGAGCGCCACGACGGGCAAGAGACTCTGGCAGAACAAGAGCATCCTTTCGATGGGACAAGGCACGTTCGGCATCCAACCAGTCGTCGCGAACGGACGCGTGTATCTCGCGAGTCAGTATGGCTCGGGTGTCGGTGGTGGCGTCTTGATCGCGCTGCGAGCATCCAACGGTGCCTTGCTTTGGAAATTCAACACCGTCGCGCACGCGGACGCCAGTGTGACCTCGGTGGGAGTGGGCGCGGGAGGCGCCTGGGAGACTCCTCTCGTCGGGGTTGATGGTTCGGTGACCTTTGGTATTGGCAATCCGTACCAGACGGCGGCGGGGGCGATCGCGCAGCCGTCCAAATTGCTCTACACCGATAGTGATGTCAACTTGAACGCCGCGACGGGAAAGCTGAACTGGTACTACCAAGGTGTGCCCAATGACTTCAAGGACTACGACATGCAAGCGTCGCCGATTTCGGGGAACGTGCACGGTACGCCGGTCGTGATCGGTGGAGGAAAAATGGGCTACGTGTACGAGATGAACGCCACGACTGGCGCGCTGTTATGGAAGACGCCGGTAGGCGTACACAATGGTCACGACAACGATTCGCTCAAGGCTCTCGAGCACAAGCTCACGTTGAAGGCGCCGTACACGATTCTCCCAGGGTCCTTCGGTGGCATTCTCACGAACATGGCCCTCGATGACGGCACCATTTACGTGACAACGATCGACCTCTCTCTCACCGCTGACAGTTTGAATGACGTGACCGGCACGAAGGCCGGGAAGTTGAGCGGCGAGGTGGAAGCGCTCAATCTCACGACTGGCGCCGTCGAGTGGGACACCAAGGTGAAGGGATTTCTGGCCGGTGCAGCGACGGTGTCGAACAACCTCGTCGTTACGACACTCTTTGAAGGAACCCTCGAGGCGTTCAATCGAGCCAACGGCGCACTCGTCGCCTCGATTAAATTGCCCAACACCACGAATTCCTCCCTCGCGATCGCCGGCAACACGATCATCGTTTTGGCGGGTGGTCCGAAGGCCGCCGGAAAAGTCGGCATTTCGCAGATCGTCGCGTACTCCCTTCCGAGTGTCTAAGAAGCCAACACGCAGCACAGCGTTGCCACTGACGTGTAGCTCAAACTGACGGTCGAAATTGATTCTTGGTGAGTAGGTCGAGTGACGTGAGGGACGCTCGTGACACTATTCCCGGAACCAGCGCGTTTCGATGCGCGGTGTCATTTTGTCGTCATGCATCGAGAAACGACACCCTGGCGAGGGGACTGTACTGCACCCACTCGTCGAGTACCGCGGGCGGCTGATTGTTCGCGGGACCATGATGCGCATTGAATTCGTCGACGATGCTCGCGAGCACCGCTCGACGTTCCCCAACTTCGGTGACGACGCTCGCGATGGCCGGCACGTCGGCGGTCACGCCGTGTTTGAAGTGGAAAACGAAGTCGGGATTCTCCGCGAGATTCAACAACCAATCGCGTGGGCGAGTTCGTGGAATACCACTGAGGTACGTCGTCTCGCCGACTCGATAGAAGCAGATCTCGATTCGTCGAGGTTGGCCCGATCGTCGCCCGATCGTGGTGATGTCAATCGTTCTCTCGGCCATGTCACCCGAGTTCCCTTTGGATAGCGCGACGAGCAGTTCCTCACGCATCGGGCGTCATCATCGCGTGTGTTGCGTAACGCTGCGTCATGCCTCGATGCTAGACATCCTCGACCGTCACCGCGTCGTTGCCTTTCTCAATCAAGGCAACGACGCGCAGATGAGCTCAGGTCGAGTGGCTCGTGGCGCACGCATTCAGACGACCTGACTCTAGAACGTGCGCGGCGAAGTGGCTCAGGGAGTCGAACTCTTCTTCTCCTTGGATATAAAAGGCGGGATATCGGGGTGATGTTCGATGATGTGGTCGAGCTTCGCGTGTAATTCGGCTGTTCCTTCTTCAAAGTGGCGTTTGATGGTTCTTTCAATGGCCCTGCGTAAGGGGGGATAAAGGATTGTCGTGGCGATACCCGCGATGATGACCCAGATCAGCGTCGCGACCACGTCGCCGGGAATGCCGCCCGAACCGCCCGCGGGCCATATCCATCGATCAAAGAACGTCATGGGAGCGAACTCGTTCCCTTGGCGAGATGTTCGTGCATCTCGGGATGGCGAATCTTGTGTTGCTCTTGCAACGCTTGATGGTCCTTGTTGTTGGTGTGTTTGTGACAGGTTTCGTAATGCGTCCCCTCAACACGCCCGAGACCACCCTTCAACGCGGGTCGCCAGCAACTCTGACACTTGTGACGACGATAAAACGCCACGATGCTTAAGAAGACGGCGCCTTCAGTGAAGTCAGCACCGAATCCGCTCCAGAACGCGTACCATCGGCTCGCTTCGTTGTCGGTGCCGGTGACCTGCAAGAACCAATGCCAAATTGCGATCACGATACTCCCCAGGCCGATTGATGAATCGGACGTTGCGTCAATTCTACGATGTAGTGGCTGAATTTCTCGGCATCGTCAAACGTTGAGAACAACGCCGCTGTGACCATTACCAACGTGAGCTGAAAGGGAATGGGACCACTGTTCATACCTTCACTACTCGGTGGGTTCGAAGAGACCTCGTCATTAACCTGAGTCTCGTGCCAATACTCATCGATCTGCAGAACGTGTCGCTTCAGGGTTTTGATCGTCCGCTCTTCGACGACCTCTCGTTGACGATTCAAACGGGCGATCGAATCGGTGTGGTGGGCATCAATGGTGCCGGCAAGTCGACCCTGTTGCGGGTGATCAGTGGTCTCCAAGAACCCGACGCTGGCGCGCTACGTCGCGCGAAGGGCGTCCAGATTGGTTTCCTCGAACAGGTGCCAACACTGCCGAGTGGGACCGTGCGTGAAGCACTCGGTGACGGCTGGCAGGTGGACGCCGCGCTCGATCGACTCGGCATGTTCGATGAGGTGGACACCCAGGTCGAGCATCTGTCCGGAGGGCAGCTGAAACGAGTGGCGCTGGCGAGGATCTTCGCACTTTCCCTCGACGTGCTGGTCCTTGACGAACCGACGAACCATCTGGACCTGGGTGCCATTCAATGGCTCGAACAGCAAATTTTAGAGTTTCGGGGCGCGGTCGTCCTCGTGAGCCACGACCGATTTCTTCTCGACCAGGTGACGACGCGCATGCTCGAGATCGATCGTGGCAAGGTCTTCGTGCACGCGGGTGGGTACGCCAAGTTGCTGGAGGCACAAGCGATTCGCGAGGAGCAGGCGCTGGCGAGCGAACAGGTACGACGCAACCTCGCGCGCACCGAGTTGGCGTGGCTGCGACGAGGGGTGAAGGCTCGCTCCACGAAACCTCAAGCGCGCATTGATGCTGCGGAGCGACTTCTGGCGCGTCGACCCGAGGCACTCGCTCGCGAGGGCACACTTGATCTCAACATCACGATGCCGCGACTCGGTACTACGGTAATCAAGGCTCATAACGTCTCGTTCTCTTATACGAATGATCGAAGGGTCCTCGTCGACGTGAATCTTGAGCTCGGACCCGGCGAACGAGTGGGCGTCGTCGGAGCGAACGGGGCTGGAAAATCAACCTTGATCGACCTACTCGATCAGCGTCTCGTTCCTACGAGCGGGACCGTAAAGCGGGGACCTACCGTCGTGACGTCGTACTTCGAGCAAGGCAACGAGGGCTACGACCTCAACTTGAGTGTGCAAGAACTGGTCGCGGGGCCAGGAGGCAAACCTGGCTCACTCGAAGACGTTGCTCTAATGAAGCGGTTCTGGTTCACGGGCGCGCTGACGTTGACGAAGGCGAAAGACTTGTCCGGCGGCGAACGACGACGCCTGCAACTGCTCCTCGCCCTGGCGCGTCGCCCCAACGTGTTGTTCCTCGACGAACCAACGAACGACCTCGACCTCGAGACCATTCGACTCATCGAGGAGTTCCTTCGTCAGTGGTCGGGTACGGTCGTCGTCGTGTCCCACGATCGGACCTTCCTCAGCCGCACGACGGAACGGCTGCTTGAGATTCACGCCGACGGCACAATCGCCGAGGTTCCCGGGGGCATCGACGCGTGGATCCTTCGTACGAACGCGAACTCGAGCGGCTCATCGCCATCGCGGGAAGATGCATTCACCGATGCCAACTCCTCGGCCTCGGCGCCTCGTGGTCGTCAGCTTCGCGACGCCGAAAAGGAGATGACGCGCCTCGAGCGAAAGAAGCGCACGATCGGCGACAAGATTCTCAGTGTCAGCGACTATCGCGAACAAGCAAAGCTCGCCGAGGAACTGCACAGCGTGCAGATGGCGCTCAGCGCCGCCGAAGAACGCTGGTTGGCGCTCCAGGACTGAGAGTCTTCGCGATCCTTCCCCCGGCAGCTCAGTCGTGGGTGACCGGGCCCTCCCAGGACCAGTAGGCGAAGGCGAGGTCCGAAGGGACGTCGTCCTTCGAATGAGGATACGACGCCATGGTCTGGGTCGACCATCGGAAGTACTCCATGAGCGTCGACGCCAGACGTGGGTCACGGCTCAAGCCCACGTCGTCGAGCGCCTGGGCGAAACAGTCAATCGCCCGCTCGTCCATCTCGACGTGCTCGCCGTTGCCCGAATGCATTCGCACGACCTCGGACTCATTGCTCATCGAATCGCCGTAGTGCGTCGGACCACCGAGTGCTTGGATCCAGTACGCGGCGAGGCGTTGGGTGTGTTCCGCATGAAATCCGTGGGAGAAGGCGTGACTGACGACCGGGTCGTCAAGACATCGTACGTGCCACGCATGAGCGAGTTGGAGGAACGCGTCGTCACCGCCCGCCACCTCGTAGATACTTTGGGTCATGTCGCCAAGTGTACGGAGGGTGGACAATCGTGCGCCAGACGTAGGGTGACGATGATGGAAGAGACGCGAGCACGCACCGACGCCAGTGCGACGCGCGCTGTAGCGCTCGAGTACGCCACGGTCTTCGCCGCCGTCGCGGAAGCGCTCGCCGCGCTCATAAGTGGCGCCCTGGCGTCGTCGGTGGCGCTGCTTTCGTTTGGGTCGGACTCGGTGATCGAGGTGTTGAGTGCGGCGGTCGTCCTCAGTCAACTTCGCTCGATGTTGAGCGGTGATCGAGCGACGCCCCAAGCGAGGCACCGTTCGCACCGCCTCGTCGCGTTACTCTTCTTCGCCCTCGTCGGTTACGTGCTCGCGAGCGCGATCTACGCCCTCAGTGTTCATCTGCGAGCGAGCGAGAACGCACTCGGCTTCGTCGTCTGTATCGCGTCGTGCGTGCTGATGCCGGGGCTCGCCGCGCTGAAAGCTCGCACCGCCGCCGATTTGTTGCGTCGCGGTGAAGGAGCGTTGGCGCGACTCGTGATGCTGGACGCGAAGGAGACCGCGCTGTGCGCCTTACTCAGCGCGAGCACGTTGCTCGGCATTGCGTTGACCGCGTTGCTTCGTTGGTGGTGGGCGGACCCCATTGCCAGTGCGGCGGTCGTCTATTTCGCGTTTCACGAAGGGCTCGAAGCGTGGAAATGCTCGACGGAGTAGATCAACGCGTTTGGTGGCTCACCGGTCGGGGTGGCGGAAAGGCACTCGTCGGACCTGTTCATTGACATTCACGCCGTGGCCGCTCAGGTACGAAATGACCTCGCTCGGGCGAAACGTCCAAAACACAATCCAATCAGCGGGATCGCTCGCACGGAAGCGCACGCCCTTGCTCCCCATGCACGTGATGACTTGGGACTCCGTGAGTTCGTCGAGTTGGACTTCCCACGTTGGCACCAAGGGGCGAACGAAACGAGTGCTAGGTCCGATGCGCAGTCCGTTGGAGAAGACGTCAAGGCGTGCGAGGGGCCACGTATCGTTCACCCCTGAGGTGAAATTCCCTCGTCGGATGCCACCGCGAAAGTGCGGGGCGTCGGCTGACATGGTTCCTAGATCCGACACCACTCTGTTGGGTCGAAACAACCACACAGTCTCGTCCTCACGTCACGATGACTGTCGCCCCCGCGGCGACGTCATCGACACCTTAGAGCGTCTCCTGTCCGCGCCGCGACGCGATCAGGCTTGATCGCGCGTTGACGTCGTCGGACGAAGTGGCACGAAAGCGAATTCGTTGAATTGCTAATGTGCCCACGTGCGTCTTCAATTTCGTGGCGAGATCTTCTATTGGCGTGGTCCGTCACCCTTCCACTTCGTACGCGTCCCTAGGGAGGAAAGCGAAGAACTACGCGCGCTCTCCTCGCTCGTGAGCTACGGATGGGGCGTGATTCCGGTGCGCGCACAGATTGGCCGCTCCAGTTGGTCGACGTCGCTCGTTCCAAAAGACGGCGGGTATCTCGTACCCATCAAAGCGTCGATCCGTGACGCCGAGGGGTTGAGCGACGACGACGAGGTGGCACTCGCTCTGACGGTGGGGGAGCCCGCAGAGCGCACCGTTCTCTGAGCAGTCGTCGCTGTCGCCGGGTTCTTCTTGGGGTGGCGAGCGACGCCGTGCGCTGACGCGGTGTCCCTGCTCAAGGGCTAAGGCTGGGGCGCCTCGTTCGCTTCGACCGCGACGTGGGGAACCACGCGGTCGAGCCACTTGGGCATCCACCAGTTGGCCTTACCGAAGAAGTGCATCAACGATGGCACGAGCACCGTACGCAAGATGAACGCGTCCATCAAGACGGCGCCACCGAGCCCGATGCCGAACTCGGCGATAATACGCTCCCCGCCCACCGCGAAGGAGAAGAACACGCACACCATGATCAGAGCCGCCGCCGTGATGACGCGTCCGGTGTTCGCTTGGCCGTGGATGATCGCCTTCTCGTTGTCGTTGGTGTTGACCCACTCTTCGTGCATGCGCGAAACGAGGAACACCTGGTAGTCCATCGAAAGGCCGAAGAGGATCGCGATCATGACGATTGGTAGATAGGACTCGATCGGTCCGGTACCCGAACCTATCAAGGCGTTGCCCCAACCCCACTGGAAGACCGCCACCACGAGTCCGAACGACGCCGCGACGGCGAGCAGGTTCATGAGTGCGGCGGTCAGTGGGATGAGGATGCTACGGAACGCGACCATGAGCAAGAGGCAGCCGAGGATAACGATAATCGCGACGAACAACGGGATCTTGCCGTCGAGTACGCCCGAGAAGTCGTTCGAAAGTGCAGTTTCACCGCCGACGTAGATCTCCGTGTGCGAGGTCGATGTCGCGTCGGGGATATAGCGATCACGAAGTGCCGTGATGAGGTCCGAGGTCTGTGTGGATTGGGGACTCGTCTTTGCGACCACGGTAATGAGACCGGTCGTGCCCTGTGGGTTGATCTTCAGTGGCGTCACGAAAATGATGTCGGGCTTTCCCGAGAGCGACGCGTCGAGATTCTCCATGGCGGTCTTGTCGGCGCTGTTGTGGATGGAACCAACGACCTCGAGTGGTCCGTTGAATCCGGGGGTGAAGCCCTTCGCGAGCAGATCGTAGGCCATGCGCGTGGTCGAACTGGACGGATCCGAGCCCGCGTCAGAGATTCCCAGGTGCAGTGAGAAGAGAGGCAGACCGAGCGTGACGATGAGAATGACGGCGATGACGGACAGTCGTCGAGGGTGCTTGGCGACGAAGTTCGCCCATCGCTGCCAACCGCCTTGGACGACGAGCGGCTCAGGTCCTTGCGCGGCGAGCTTGCGACGCTCACGGCGACTCAAGACGTGGTGTTTTTGGAAGGCGAGTAACGCCGGTAGCAAGGTCAACGCCGCGAGCATCGTGATGAAGACCGTCAGTGCGGCGGCGATGCCGAGCCCGTCAAGGAAGGAGAAGCCCAACAGCAACATGCCCAGTAGCGCGATGCACACCGTGAGGCCGGCGAACATCACGGCGCGACCAGAGGTGTTCACCGACGTGACGATCGCCTCTTCCACGCTCATGCCTTGGCGCAGGTTCTGTCTACTTCTCGTGACGATGAAGAGGGCGTAGTCAATGCCGACCCCCAAGCCAATGAGTGATCCCAGGATGGGCGCGAATTGCGCGATGGAGAGTCCGTGACTGAGCAGCGTCGTCGCCGCCGACGCGATACCAATGGCGAAGAGAGCGACACCGAGCGGCAAGATCATGGCCCAAAGGGATCCGAAGGCGAGGAAGAGCACGATCGCGGTCGCGATCAGACCCAGTCCCTCACCCGGACTTCCGGCGGGTGAGTCAACTTGCTCGAAGGCGTTGCCACCGAAGTTGACGGAGAGACTCGAGGAGCGGATGGTTTCGCCCGTGTTCTGCACGGCCCTGACGTTCGCCTTCTTCAGGAGATTCGCCTGCTTGGTGAAGTCCACGACGGCGTAGGCGATCTTGTGGCCGGGACTTAACTGCAGTGCCCCGGGACACGACGCGCTGCTCGCGGTGCAGAATGGTGAGACCACGCTCGCGACGCTCTTGAGTTTCGCTACCTTCGCGAGCATTGCGTCGATCGTCGCTTCGTGCGACTCGATGTTGCCCTTCGAGACGGAAAAGACGATGTCGTCAGCGTCGCCCGACTTGGACTTGAAGCCCTTTTGGAGCAACTGCAGCGCGTGCGTGGAGTTCGTGCCCGGAAGGCTGAAGGAGTTTGAATACGACGAGCCAATGTTGAACGAAGCGATGTTGATCCCGATGAAGAGAGCGATCCATGCGACCAGCACCAACCATCGGCGTCGAACGCTCATGCGAGCGAGGGATTTCATAAAGGTGCTCCGATGTGGTTTTGGCGGGAGGGGATAAAATCAGATGAGCGCGTGAATCGCGTTTCTACTTTAGAGGACATTTGATGGCCCAAAACTCGGCGTCGCCAGGGCGTTTCGTGGGTCACGAGTATCCCCAAGTCATCCCCGAACCGGACGAAATTCGCGCGGGAGGCAGATCGCCGTGGGCCGCACTGAGTCCCGACGAACGTCAAGGGCTTCGTCTCGATCTCGTTCTCGAGCGATTGCACGAAGCCAAAAGGACCTTCGCGGAGCAGCCGATGCCGGAGCGACCAATGGAAATGACCCGCGTGCACGACGACGTGGCACGAGAAGTCACCCGGACGTCGGCGGTGCTGGTCGCTCTCTTCGAAGAAGAGGGGGAAACTCGGGTCGTGCTCACGCGACGTTCGCAGTCACTTCGTCACCACCGAGGAGAGATTGCCTTTCCTGGCGGTCGCAGCGACGATGGTGAGACGCCGGTGCAGACCGCGTTGCGCGAGGCGAACGAAGAGGTCGGCATTCCTTCGTCGCTGGTCACGCCCGTTGGCTGGCTCTCGCCCATCGTCACCTTCGCCTCCGGATCAGCCATTTGGCCCGTCGTGGGCACCCTTGGCGAGAGCCCGACCCTGATGGTGGACCCCGTCGAAGTCGATCGGGCTTTCAGTGTCGCACTTCGCGACCTCTTGGATGATGACGCCTTCCTCGAGGAACGTTGGCGACGAGCCCAACCGCGACCGGGCGTCGACGGTGATGGATTCTTTCCGATCTACTTCTATCGAGTCCCCGGCGACGTGATCTGGGGGGCGACCGCGCGCATTCTCACCGAACTGCTCTGTGCCGTCGCACAAGTCAAATGGCCCGACCTAGAGCGGGTGTGGGGATAAGTCCTTCCAGTAGATTGGACGTACAGCCCGTTCGATTTTGGAGCGACATTTCCTTAGCGGAGGACATTCACGATGGCAGAAGTAGAGATCGGCATCTATAAGTCGGCTCGTCAGGCCTTCGGGTTTGACGACATCGCGATCGTGCCATCACGGCGCACGCGAGACCCAGAGGATGTCGACATCTCTTGGCAGATTGATGCGTACAAGTTCGAACTGCCGGTACTCGGTTCTGCGATGGATGGCGCGATGTCGCCCACGACCGCGATTGAACTCGGTCGTCTCGGCGGACTCGGCGTGCTCAATCTCGAAGGACTCTGGACTCGTTACGAGGACCCGATGCCGTTGTTCGAAGAGATTCGCGAACTCGACGACGACAAGGCGACGTCACGTATGCAACAGATGTATCTAGAGCCCATCAAGTTAGAACTCGTCGCCCAGCGCATTAAGGAGATGAAGGCGGCGGGAATCACCACGTCGGCGTCGGTGACGCCCGCACGAACCGAGTGGATGGCGAAGACCATCCTCGACGCGGGACTCGACATCCTGGTTATTCAAGGAACGGTCGTCTCCGCCGAACACGTGTCCAAGACCGTCGAGCCACTCAATCTCAAGAAGTTCATCCGCGACTTCGAGTTGCCCATCATCGTGGGTGGCTGCGCGAGTTATCAAGCGGCGCTGCACCTCATGCGCACGGGCGCGGCGGGCGTCCTCGTCGGGGTCGGTCCAGGTAACGCGTGCACGTCGCGCGCGGTACTCGGCATTGGCGTGCCCCAAGCGACGGCGATTGCCGACGTCGCGGGTGCGCGCATGCGTCACCTCGACGAGACGGGCGTCTACGTCCACGTCATCGCCGACGGTGGCATGAGCAAGGGTGGCGACATCGCTAAGGCTTTCGCCTGTGGCGCGGACGCGGTGATGATCGGCTCGCCGCTCACCAGTGCCGTCGAAGCGCCAGCGCGAGGATTCCACTGGGGGATGGCGACCTTTCACCCGACGCTTCCTCGAGGAACTCGCGTGCGCACCCAAGTGCGTGGCACGTTGAAGGAAGTGCTGCTCGGTCCCGCCCACGAGAACGACGGACGACTCAACCTTTTTGGCGCGCTACGCACGTCGATGGCGACGTGCGGGTACGAGACCTTGAAGGAATTCCAAAAGGCCGAGATCATGCTCGCCCCCTCATTGCAAACTGAAGGCAAGCAACTGCAACGCTCCCAGGGCGTAGGCATGGGCCATTGAGTTTTAACGTCCTCGTCGTTGACTTCGGCGCCCAGTACGCCCAACTCATCGCGAGGCGCGTGCGCGAGGCGCACGTGTATTCAGAGATCGTGCCGAACTCGATCACTGCCGAGCACGTGCGCGAGAAGGCGCCCGCGGCGATCATTCTTTCGGGTGGTCCAAAATCCGTCTACGAGGTACCCGCGCCGTCGCTCGATCCCGCGATCTACGAACTCGGCATCCCGATACTCGGCATCTGTTACGGCGCCCAGCTCATGGCGCTCCAACTAGGCGGCGAGGTCGCGAGCACGGGAACCGGTGAATACGGGCGCACGATGCTCACCCGTCAAGGCTCCTCGCGACTCATGGGCGATTGGGCGGCGAAGAGCGAATGTTGGATGAGTCACGGTGACGCGATCGCCGTCGCGCCAAAAGGTTTTCGCATCACGGCGACGAGCGGCGAAGCACCGGTCGCCGCGATGGAGGACGTCGAACGTGGGTTCTACGCCGTGCAGTTCCATCCCGAAGTCGCGCACACCGAGCGTGGACAAGAACTGCTCGCCACGTTCTTGCATCACGTGGCACAGATCCCCGCGACCTGGACCAACACCTCGATCATCGAGGATCAAGTCGCTCTCATACGAGCCCAAGTCGGCGACGAGAGGGTACTCTGCGCGCTCTCGGGGGGCGTCGACTCCGCGGTCGCGGCCGCGCTCGTCACCAAGGCGGTCGGCAAGCAATTGACATGTGTGTTCGTCGACACGGGTCTGATGCGAAAGAACGAGGGTGAACAGATCGAAGAGACGTTCACTCGACAATTCGGCGTCGAGCTCATCCACGTGAAGGCTGAGGACCGGTTCTTCGACGCGCTCGCGGGCGTGACGGATCCCGAGCAGAAGCGAAAGATCATCGGCGAACTCTTCATACGTGAATTCGAAACGGTGGCGCGCGACGTGGGTCGCGGCGGTGACGGTCCGCGTTTCCTCGTCCAGGGCACCCTCTATCCCGACGTCATCGAGTCGGGCTCGGGTCACGCGGCGAACATCAAGAGTCACCACAACGTCGGTGGTCTTCCCGAGGACCTCTCCTTCGAGTTGGTCGAGCCGCTTCGCAGTCTGTTCAAGGACGAGGTGCGACACGTGGGCGAAGAACTCGGACTTCCCGCCGAGATCGTGTGGCGCCAACCCTTCCCGGGCCCGGGACTGGGCGTGCGTATCGTGGGCGAGGTGACGCGCGAGCGCGCCGAGATACTTCGCAACGCCGACTACGTGGTCGTTGACGAGATCAAGAAGGCGGGCCTCTATCGCGAACTCTGGCAGAGTTTCGCGGTGTTACCCGCGGTGCGTACGGTGGGCGTCATGGGAGATGGACGCACCTACGCCTACCCGATCATCATTCGCGCCGTGACGAGCGATGACGCGATGACTGCCGACTGGGCACGTCTGCCCTACGAGGTCATTGAGTCAATCGCCAATCGATTGATTCGAGAGGTCGACGGTGTGAACAGGGTGGCGCTCGACGTGACGAGCAAACCACCCGGCACCATTGAGTGGGAGTGAACCGGTCCTCATTCTCGGATGAGTCACTGTGGAGTAACGATTCCCAGGACTCGGGCGACCTCGACCCGACGCAATTGCTCGAGGGACTCACCGAACCCCAACGACAAGCAGTGCTGCAACGAGGAGGGCCGCTGCTCGTCATCGCGGGTGCGGGTTCGGGAAAGACCCGAGTGCTGACTCGAAGGATCGCGCACATTCTCGCCTCCGGAGACGCGCGCCCCTTTGAGATCATGGCGATCACCTTCACCAACAAGGCGGCCGACGAGATGCGACGTCGAGTCGTCGAACTCGTGGGCGAGGACGCGCAACACATGTGGGTCTCCACGTTTCACTCCGCGTGCCTGCGTATCCTTCGAGCGAACGCGCACGTCCTCGGGTACCAACGAGGTTTCACGATCTATGACGCCGGGGACGCCGAGACCGCCGTCGAGCGCATCATGAAGGAACTCAATCTCGACACCAAGCGGCTGTCACCGCGCAGCGTGTACGCGCAGATCTCCGCCGCCAAGAACGAGATTCTCTCGCCGAGCGCGTATGAAGCATCAGGCTACGGCGACGATCCCCATCATCGACGCGTCGCGGAGATCTACAAACTGTACGCCGAGCGACTGAAGATTTCCAACGCGATGGACTTCGACGATCTCTTGTTGAACGCCGTCGAGGTGTTGCGTCAGGACCCCGAGGTGTTGGCGAGCTACCAGCAACGCTTCAAGTATCTACTCGTCGACGAATTCCAAGACACCAATGGCGTGCAGAACGAACTTGTGCTGATGCTCGCGCAGAAACATCGGAACCTCTGCGTTGTCGGCGACTCCGACCAGTCCATCTACCGCTTTCGCGCGGCCGACGTGCGCAATATCCTCCAGTTCGAGCAGCGTTTCCCCGACGCGGTGGTCATCTTGCTCGAGCAGAACTTCCGATCGACCCAGGTCATCTTGGACGCGGCGAACGCCGTCATCGCGAAAAACGCGAGTCGCCACGCGAAGAACCTCTTCACCGAAGGCGACCAGGGCGAGAAGATCCGTCTCTATCGGGCCGGTGACGAATACGACGAGGGGCGCTGGATCGCGAGCGAGTTGCGTCGATTGCACACCGAATCGTCGCTCGGATGGAATCAGATGGCGGTGTTCTACCGCACCAACGCTCAAAGTCGCGTCCTGGAAGAAGAGATGCTGCGCGCCAACATTCCTTATCGCGTCATCTCGGGGATGCGTTTCTACGACCGAAAAGAAATTAAGAACGCGCTCGCGTACGCGCGACTGGTCGTGAATCCTCGCGACGAGGCATCCGCGCGCCGGGTGATTAACGAACCTAAGCGTGGCGTGGGCGAATCGGCCCAGGCGAAGCTCGGCGCCTACGCGGCCGAGCACGGACTGTCCTTCGCCGAAGCCGCACACTTCGCCAAGGCCGCCGGGCTGAGTGCGAAGGCCCTTTCGGGTGCGGAGAAGTTCTCCTTCATGCTCGATGAACTGCGCGCTCTCGCGAACGACCTCACGCCGCGCGAGATGATTGACGCCATCGTGCGCGAGTCGCTGATGGGTGACGCCCTGCGAGCGGAGAACACCGATGAGGCATACTCACGTCTCGAAAACCTCGGTGAGCTCGCGAGCGCTGCGGCGCAGTACGACACGCTGCTCGATTTCGTCGAACGAATGTCACTGGTCGCCGATTCGGACCAATTGGACGGAGGTGCGGGCGCAATCTCGATGATGACCTTGCACGTCGCGAAGGGTCTCGAGTTCCCCGCCGTCGTGATCGCGGGACTCGAAGAGACGGTGTTCCCGCATTCGCGAGCCCTCGCCGACGAAGCGGAACTCGAAGAGGAGCGTCGGCTGTGTTACGTGGGCATTACGCGCGCTATGCGCCACCTCGTCCTGACGCACGCGTGGAGTCGCACAAAATGGGGCCAGCGCGTCGACAGCATCGCGAGCCGTTTCTTGATGGAGATTCCGCCCGAACTGGTGCACGATATTTCTTCGAGCGCCCCTCTGCGTCGATCCAGTTTCGAGATGGATGAGGGCTTCGTCGGGCGCAACACTGACTTCACGCAAGGACGCGCCTTCGGCACCGGCGCCGCACCACCGGTTCGTTCCACCGGCGCGGAGAAACTAGGCCTTCACACGGGGGAGCGGGTCGTCCACGATCGTTTCGGCGAGGGAGTCGTCCTCAGTGTCGAAGGTGAGGGTGCGCGCGCCCGAGCGGTCGTGCAGTTCGACGAACACGGGGCCAAGCACCTGGTGCTCGCGATGACGCCACTGCGCAGGTCGTGAGGGTCACCCGCGAGATTTCGGCCAATTTTGAGCGCCTTCATCGAAGTGCCAGAATGAAAGACCATGGATTCGCGCCGGACCGCTTACCGCCCGCCGGCAACGCCGGCGATTCCCCGCCATCCTCAAAGGGTCTACATAATCCGACGCGCGATCGTCGCAGCCATCTTGATCCTCATCATCCTGTTGGCTTATTACGTCGTCACCCTCGGCTTCGCGCTCTTGAATCCGAGCTACGGCACCTCGATGTCCGCCCGCGCGGCCGAATGGGGACGCTCGCACGGTTTTAGTCTCATCGTCAACTGGGCGGAGCAGGAAGCGTACCGTCTCAATCCTCCGAAAGTCGGCGGACAACCCCCGCCCGCGACGTTCGGTTCGGGACCCACCACGATCAAGGTTCCCGCATCGGGTCATCTCCCCGCGCCAAAGAACATCGTCTCGCCCGCGAAGCATCCACTCCCGGGTGAAGGAGTGTGGCACGTCGTGGGACGAGAAACTGCCAACGGCGTGCCCACGGTCTACGAGGCCTTCGTGCGACCCGACGCGATTCACACCAGTTACGTGGTGGGCGTCGCGTGGATGGACCCGACGTTGTTGCGCGCTCAGTTGTATTCGGGCTCCTACATCCCTGGCGGTGGACCGTACAAGTACTCGGCTCCCATTTCCGCCCTCGCGTCCAAGTCGCTCGTCGCCGCGTTCAACGCGGGTTTTCGCGTGCAAGATTCACACGGCGGCTACTACACCGACGGCGAAACGGTTAAGCCCCTGGTCAACAACGCCGCCTCAATCGTCATCTACAAAGACGGCACGATGACGGTCGGCTCGTGGGGCACGCAAGTGTGGATGTCGAACCAGGTCGCCTCGGTGCGTCAGAACTTGGTGCTGCTCATCAACAATGGCAAAGAGGTCAAGGATCTCAAGGATCAGAACTCGGCGATTTGGGGCGCCACCATCAGCGGTAGCTACAACGTGTGGCGCTCGGGACTGGGCGTCACGCGCGATGGCGCGATCGTCTACGTCGGGGGACCCGCGATGTCGATCAGTGACCTCGCCGACATCCTCAAGCGCGCGGGGGCCGTGCGCGCCATGCAACTCGACATCAACACCGGCTGGGTGCAGTTCTCCACCTTCGACGGTCCACTCAATACGTCGATAAACGGTGGCAACGCGACGAGCCTGTTGAATTCCATGTCGACGGGTTCGCGTTACTTCACCACCTGGTGGAATCGCGACTTCTTCACGATGAGCTTGCGCGCGAGCGAGTTGGTCAAGTCGAAAGCTACGTCGCCCACGTCTTAGCGATCGGCGGTGATCCTTCGAAAGATCGGGGCGGGAAGATGGCGTAGGACGCCAAAGACGTAGCGCAGTATCGGTGGACTCCAAATGACGCGTTCGCCGCTCGCGAGTCCGCGCATGACGTTCTCGGCGACCTCGTTGACGCCCGTCGTGAAGGGCACTGGCGATTGACCTTCGGTCATGCGAGAGCGCACGACGCCGGGCCGCAGTAGCTGCAAGGTGACGCCTGTTCCTTCGAGTGAGTCGGCGAGACCGACGCAGAGTCGATCGAGTCCGGCCTTGGCTCCGGCGTAGAGGTACATACTTCGACGCACGCGCACCGACGCGACCGAGGAGATGACGAGGATCCGTCCGCTACCCTGTTCGACGAGACGCCGACGAGTCTCCGCGAGTGCCACGACCGGCCACGCGAAGTTCGCCATGACCATCTCGTTCACTTCGCTGGCGTCGTTTTCGATCTCGAATTGGTTGTTGAGTAGGCCTATCGCCACGATGACGAGATCGACGCGGTCGCCGACCTTCTCGAAGCATTCGCTCACAATGTGCCCCGCGTTGGTCGTATGGCTCGCTTCGAAGATGACCGTGTCGGTCTTGGTCGCGCCGTACTCTTGCGCTTCGGCGGCGGCACTGTCCAAAAGCTGTTGGTTGCGACCCGCGAGTACGACGGTGTGTGCGCGCGCGGCGCAGAGTTTTCTCGTGATGGCCCGGGCGATATCTGAGCTACCGCCTAACACGACGACGTTCTGCGGTTGGCCAAAGGCGTTATCCATGGTTACTTTCCTACTAGTTGGAGACGACGAGCAAGGTCACTCGTCAACTGATGACGGGGGTCGACGCGTTCTTTGATGGCGAGGAACTCATCGATCCGCGGGTACATGCGCCGAGCGTTCTGCGGCGCGAGTCGTGCGTCCTTGGCGAAGTAGATGCGACCCCCGGCCTTAAGGACCAGTTCGTCAAGATCATCGAGCACACTCGGTAGGGCGCTCGGACCCACCGGCAGGTCGAGGGCGAGCGTCCAGCCGGGCATCGGAAACGACAGCAGGCCGGGGTTGGATGGCCCGAACCGTTTCAACACGGCGAGGAAACTCGCCACGCCCGACGAGGAGAGTCGCTCGACGCACGAGACGACGGCGTCTGGTTGGTCATCGGGGACGCAGAACTGGTATTGCACGAAACCCTTCTTGCCGTAGAGACGATTCCAATCGCGTACGCCATCGAGGGGATGAAAGAACGCCGACAACGATTGAGCTTCGCCTTCTTGGAACTTGGGCGACGAGCGGAACCACACTTCGTTGAAGGCGCGCACGCTGAGCGGATTGAGCAGGCCGCTCGGTGCGTCGAAGGGGACCACGACCTTGCTCGCCCTGGGGGCGTCGAGGGTCGGTTCTTGCACTTCGTGTGCTCGCGCGTGCGTCGCCCGGGTGAGGATTGCTCGTCCCATGTGGGCGCCGCGCGACATGCAGTCCACCCACGCGACGGAATATTGGTAGGCGTCGTCACGTTCACGCATCGACGCCATGACGCCTTCGAGGGTGTTGAATCGCTCGGTGTCGACGAGGACGTGATCGGTCTCGATAGGCATCAGTTGCAGCGTGACGCTCGTGATCATGCCGGTGAGGCCCATCGCACCCACCGTGGCCCAGAAGAGTTCGGGGTCCGCGTTTGGCGAGACTTCGTGAGGACCGCTCGGTGTGACGAGGTTCATCGAGCGAACGTGGTTCGCGAACGATCCGTCGACATGATGGTTCTTGCCGTGCACGTCCGCCGCGACGGCGCCACCCATGGTGACCTGGCGAGTACCGGGCGTCACCGGCACGAACCAACCTTGGGGGATCGCGACTCGAAGTAGCTCGTCGATCGAGACGCCGGCGCCGAGGGTGACGACGCCATCGTGGTCGATGGGACTCATTGAGCGAAGCGCGAGGTTGCTCATCACGACGCCACCGCTCAATTGTGCGGCGTCGCCGTAACTCCGACCGAGTCCGCGAGGAATGAGTGGGGATCCCGTCGCGAACTCGTTGACGACCTGCGCGTCCGAGTCAGGTTCGACGACGGTCGAGAAACTGGGCGCCGTGCGTCCCCACCCGTAGAGCTTGGTGCTCATCAGTAGATCCCGAGCCCTAACAGGAGCGCCCAGACCACGAGCAAGAGTTGCACGGTGTGGTTCTTCAAAATGAGGTCCTCGGGGGCTTGACCTTCGGTCGATTCCGACGTGCGCATCACGAAGAGGATCGCGAGCACCACGGGTACGACGCTGAGACGGATGGGCACGATGTGGTGTCGCACCGAGGAAAGTCCCGAGGAGGACGTGTCAAAAGCCCAGAGGCAATAACCCGTTACCGCGACCGTCGCGCTCAAGGTCAGGGCAGAATGCAGGAATTCGGGCGTGTACTCCGAGAGCACTTTGCGGGTGCCCCCCGAGTCCGCGCTGACGTGGGCGAGTTCACTCGAGCGTTTGCCGACGACAATAAAGAAGGCGCCGAAGGAGACGACGACCAAGAACCACGACGAGACATATATATGGCACGCCACGGCACCGGCGTACGCACGTAGGAAGAAGCCGCTCGCGACGGACGCCAGTTCGATGACGGCGATCTCTTTGACCCAGATCGAATACAGGATCGAAACGGCGAGATAGATGCCCAAGATCAGCAGAAGCCCCCCGGGGCGACTGATGGCGAACGGAAGGGCGAAGCCCAGGACGAACAGCGCAATCATCGCCGCGACGACGATCGGCGTCGCGACTTGACCTGCGGCGATGGCGCGATGACGTTTGGTCGGGTGGCGCAGGTCTGCTTCTCGGTCGCGCAGATCATTTAAGAGGTAGCTGCCTGACGAGACCGCGCAAAAGGCGACGAGAGCGACGATGACGTGGCCAATGATGCTGCCGTGACCGAGATCGCCGGCGGCGCCGGGCGCGACCAATATGAGGACATTCTTCACCCACTGGCGAGGTCGCATCGCCGAGAGCAGCGCTCGAGCGGCACCGCGCACGGGAGTTGAGGTGGCGCTCACGACTTCTAACGCTACTCGTGCGTACCCGCGAGTCCTCGAAAGAGTGGTCATCACAATGGCTCTATGCTGAGGAATCGATGCAGCGTACGTACCGAGTCGTAGTCGCCAAGCCCGGTCTCGACGGCCACGACAGGGGCGCGAAAGTGATTGCCCGAGCCTTACGCGACGCAGGATTCGAAGTCGTCTACACCGGACTGCACCAGACGCCAGAACAGATTGTCCAAGCGGTGATACAAGAGGACGCTGACGCGCTCGGTCTCTCGCTGCTCTCGGGCGCTCATAACGTGTTGGTTCCGCGGATCGTCGATCTGTTGAAGGACGCCAGGCGCGAGGACGTGTTGTTGATCGTCGGGGGCATCATCCCCGATACCGACATTGCGTCGCTCGAGGCGGCGGGTGTCGCGCGAGTGTTCACACCCGGGGCCTCGCTCGCCGAGATTGGCGCGTGGCTCGAATCAGCGCTCGATTCTCGCGAGGTTCTGTCGTAGTCATCGTTGTCGCTCGACAACAAAACAATGAAAGTGGAAGTGAATGGATCTCTTTGAGTACCAAGGCAAGCAGTACTTCGCGCGATTCGGCATCGCGATTTCACCCGGCGACATAGCCGACACCGTCGAGGAGGCGCTCGCCGTCGCCGAACGAGTGGGCTATCCCGTCGTCGTGAAGGCCCAGGTGAAGGTCGGTGGTCGAGGGAAGGCCGGCGGTGTCAAATTGGCCGTCAACGCCGACGAGGTGCGACTACACGCGGGCAACATCCTCGGACTCGACATCAAGGGTCACGTCGTGCACCGCCTGTGGGTGGAGCGTTCCAGTGACATCGCGAAGGAGTACTACGCATCGTTCACGCTTGATCGTCCGAACAAGACGCACTTGGGAATGTTGAGCGCCCAAGGGGGCGTGGAAATCGAGGTCGTCGCCGAGGAGAACCCCGACGCCATTGCGTTCTTATCGATCGACCCCGTGCGCGGTCTCGACCTCGCGACCGCGCGTCGATGGGTGGACGAAGCCGAATTAGACGTGCCCGCGCGCGAGCAGGCGGCCGAACTCCTCGTGAAACTCTATGACTGCTACACGACCGGTGACTGTGACCTCGCCGAGATCAATCCGTTGATCCTCACGCCGGCGGGGAAGGTACACGCACTGGACGCCAAGGTCACCCTGGACGAGAACGCCTCGTACCGGCACCCCGAATGGGAAGAGTTTCGCGCCACCGAGACCGAGGACCCTCGAGAGAAGATGGCCAAGGAAAAGGGTCTCAACTACATCGGACTCGACGGCACCGTGGGCATTATCGCCAACGGTGCCGGTCTCGCGATGTCGACGCTCGACGTCGTGAATCAAGTGGGCGGGACCGCGGCGAACTTTCTCGACATCGGTGGTGGGGCGAACGCCGACATCATGGCGTCAGCGATGGAAGTGATCAACGCCGACCCGAAGGTGAAGGTGATCTTCGTCAACATCTTTGGCGGCATCACCCGCGTCGACGAAGTCGCGAAGGGCGTGCTCGAAGCGTTGCAACGAGTGGCGATCACCTCGCCCGTCGTGCTTCGCCTTGACGGTACCAACGCGGTCGAAGGACGAGCCATCCTCGCTCCGCACCTGAGCGACACCCTGATTACCGAACCAACCATGCTGGACGCGGCCCGTCGGGCCGTCGCCTTCGCGAACGCTTAAGGAAGAACGATGAGTATTTTTGTTGATGAAAACACCAAGGTAATCGTTCAGGGCCTCACCGGAGGTCAGGGAAAGTTCCACGGACTTCGCAATCGCGCCTACGGCACCAAGGTCGTCGGTGGGGTGACGCCCGGCAAGGGCGGCAGCGACGTCGAGGGCATTCCCGTGTTCAACACCGTGAAGGAAGCGGTCGACGCGACGGGGGCGAGTGCGTCATTCGTCGTCGTGCCTCCCAAGTTCGCCTCGGCGGCAATCCTCGAAGCGGCCGAGGGCGGGATCACGTTCATTGTCTGCATCACCGAGGGTATTCCCGCTCACGACGAGGCGGTCACCTACAACCGTCTGGTCGAGGAGTTCCCGGGCGTGCGTCTCCTGGGGCCGAACTGTCCGGGCATCATCAGTCCCGGAAAGTGCAACATCGGGATCACGTCGGGTGACATCGCCCTCGCCGGTGGACCGGTCGGCATCGTGTCGCGCTCGGGCACACTCACCTACCAGGCGCTGCACGAACTCAGTCAACAGGGCATTGGTCAAACGACGTGCGTGGGTATTGGTGGCGACCCCGTACCGGGGACGAACTTCATCGATTGCCTGCGCGCGTTCCAAGACGATCCCGAGACGAAGGCGGTCATGATGATCGGCGAGATCGGCGGGTCCGAGGAAGAACGAGCGGCCGAGTGGATCAAGGCGCACATGACCAAGCCCGTCGTGTCCTACGTCGCGGGCGTCACCGCCCCTCCGGGTCGAAAGATGGGTCACGCAGGTGCGATCATCTCGGGTTCCAAGGGTACGGCGCAAGCCAAGATGGACGCGCTCGCCGACGCCGGAGTCCACGTCTGTCTCAATCCGACCGAAGCGGGTCAAAAGATGGTCGAGATCGTAAAGGCCCTGTAGGGCGTTGAGCCGGGTCCGCCTCTGCGTGCTGGTGTCGGGCTCGGGCACCATCCTCGAAGCCATCCTCGAAGCCGGTATCGACGTCACCCTGGTGGCGTCGGATCGAGTGTGTCGAGCGCGCGACGTCGCCCACGATGCGGGCGTCGAGACCGCCCTCGTCGATCGCGCCGACTTCGGTGGGTTCGCCAAATCCTTTGACCGCGAGGCATATTCGAAGACCCTCGCGAGCGTGCTCGAAGGACACGACGTCGAGCTCATCGCCATGGCTGGTTTCGGGACGATCCTGACGCCGTCGTTTCACGAAGCTTTCCCGGGTCGTGTGCTCAACACGCACCCGAGTCTTTTGCCCGACTTCAAAGGTTGGCACGCCGTCGCCGACGCACTGCACGCGCGAGTGAAGGAGACGGGTTGCACGGTGCACATTGCGACCGAGGCACTCGACGATGGTCCCATCCTCGCCCAGCGCAAGGTGGCGGTCAACGACGACGATACCGAATCAACCCTGCACGAACGAATCAAGATCGTTGAGCGGTCCTTGTATCCAATGGTCCTCGCTAGGGTAATGGCGTCACTCGACGAAGGACTCGAACCAGAGAGCGTCGCCGGCACGATGGGAGAGGGCTGAATGCGCGCGTTGCTGAGTGTCTATGACAAGACGGGCTTGATCGAGCTCGCGAGCGGTCTCGCGCAATTGGGGGTGGAGTTGGTCGCCTCTGGTGGAACGGCGTCCGCACTCGAGGCAGCGGGTATTGCGCACCTCGAGGTCGAAGACGTCACTGGGTTTCCCGAGATGCTCAACGGACGCGTGAAGACGTTGCACCCGAGAATCCACGGCGGCATCCTCGCTGATCGTTCGAAGCCCGAGCACATGGCGGCGCTCAGTGCCCACGAGATCACGCCCATCGATATCGTCGTGAGCAATCTTTATCCCTTCTCGTCGAACCCTTCGATCGAACTCATCGATATCGGCGGACCCTCGATGGTGCGCAGCGCCGCGAAGAATCACCAGCACGTCGCCGTACTCACGAGCCCCGCGCAGTACGCCGACGTGCTCGAAGAGCTGAAGGCGAATGGTTCAGTGTCCGACGCGACGCGCCACGCGCTCGCGCGCGCCGCGTTCGCCCACACGGCGAGCTACGACGCTTCGATCGTTCGCTGGTTCGACGAAGGCGGCGAGATCGGTGAGGAGCCGAGTGACGTCGACGCGATCGTGCCCGCGACACTGCACCTCACCCTTGAGCGGGCGTCGATTACGCGCTACGGCGAGAATCCTCACCAGACGGGCGCACGTTACCGCGAGGCGGGCACCACCCCCTGGTGGGATGGCGTGACCCAGCACGCGGGCAGCGCACTGTCGTACCTCAATCTCTTTGACGCCGACGCGGCCTGGCGACTCGTCCACGAACTGAGTAGCGATGCCCCGGGCACACGCGCGGTCGCAATCATCAAGCACGCGAACGCCTCGGGAGCGGCCCTCGGCTCGAGCCTCGCCGACGCGTTCGAAAAGGCCTTGCGGGCCGACCCCCAGAGCGCGTTCGGTGGCATCGTCGCCGTGCATGGTGAACTCGACGAGGAGGTCGCGACGTTGATCGCGGCGGGTCCCCAGGCGGACGTCATCATCGCGTCGTCCTTCACCGACGAGGCGCTCACGATTCTCATCGCTCGGCGCAAGGCGACGAGACTCTTGAGCGCCCCTTCGCCCGAACCACTCGGTCGTTCGATCCGCACGTTCGGACACACCGCCCTCGTGCAGAACGCCGACGAGTTGTTGGCGCCGGTGAGCGAATGGCGTTGCGTCACCAAGCGCCAACCGACGCCCCAGCAACTCCAGGACTTGGTCGTCGCGTGGCGAGTGTGCGCGAGGACGACGTCGAATGCCATCGTGCTCGCTCGCGACGGCGTCGCGGTGGGTATTGGCGCGGGCCAACAGTCGCGTGTCGTGGCGGCGAACATCGCGAGCGAGAAGGCGGGCGACTTCGCCCAGGGCAGCGCGGCGGCGTCCGACGCGTTCTTCCCCTTCGCTGATGGACTCGAATCACTCACGGGAGCGGGGGCGACGTCCGTCGTTCAACCCGGAGGGTCCGTGCGTGACGCCGAGGTCATCGCCGCCGCCGACGCCGCCGGTATCGTGATGATGCTCACCGGTGAGCGTCACTTTCGTCATTAGGAGCAACATGGCAGCACTACTACTTGATGGCGAACCCGTGGCCGCTCGCATCAAGATGGAGCTCGCCGATCGAGCCCAGCGACTTCGCTCGGGTGGACGCATTCCCGGTCTCGGCACGATCCTCGTGGGCGAGGATCCCTCGAGTGCGCGCTACGTCGAGATGAAGATCGCCGAGTGCGCCGAAATCGGCGTGCGGTCCTTCGACGAACACCTTTCTTCCAGCGTGACCCAGTCCGAGATCGAGGCAGTGATCGAGCGCTTCAACGCTGACCCCAACGTGCACGCCATACTTGTGCAGCTGCCGTTACCGGATGGCATCAACGAAGAGGAAGTCTTGATGCGCGTCCTGCCCGAAAAGGACGTCGACGGTCTTCACCCCACCAACCTCGGTCGACTCGTGATGGGCGTGCCCGGACCCCTTCCGTGCACCCCGGCGGGCATCGTCGAATTGCTCGCGCACTACGAGGTGCCGGTCGAGGGTAAACACGTGGCCATCATTGGACGAGGCATCACGATTGGACGGCCTCTCGCGCTCCTCATGGCGATGCGTCGAGCACATTGCAACGCCGCGGTGAGTGTCGTGCACACGGGCGTCGAGGACATGGCGGAGATCCTCCGCAGCGCGGACGTCATCGTCTCGGCGGCGGGTCGAGCCGGCATCGTGACGCGCGACGTCGTGAAGCCGGGCGCCGCAGTCGTGGGTGCCGGCACGACCTTCGAGGGACGCAAACTCCTCAGTGACGTCGCCGATGACGTCGGTGACGTCGCCGGATGGGTCACGCCGCGTCTCGGTGGCGTTGGTCCAATGACTCGTGCAATGCTGTTGCGCAACGCCGTATTGGCCGCAGAGAAGGTGCGATGACGACTACCGACACGAAGGGACGCGAATTCGACGAGCGTCCGTGGGGCAATTTCACAGTGCTCGATGACGAGATGTTTGACCACAAGGTCAAGCGCATCGTCGTGCTCCCGGGGAAACGCCTGAGTTATCAGACTCACGCCAAGCGAGCCGAGCACTGGTTTATCGTCGACGGCGACGCGACGGTCGTGCTCGACGGCGTCGAACACCATCTCACGCCAGGCGAGAGCATCGACATCGCAATTGGACAAGCGCATCGTTGCGAGAATCACGGGACCGTGCCCGTCGTGTTCATCGAAGTCCAGCACGGATCGTACTTCGGTGAAGACGACATCGTTCGTCTCGAGGACGACTTCGGTCGGGTGCCCTAGACCTGTGCGCATCGACGATCTACTGCGCGCTGGCCCGACGCACTCCTTCGAGTTCTTCCCGCCCAAGTCCGACGAGGAGACCGTCGTACTCGAGCGCACCCTCGACGATTTGGGACCGTTGCGACCCTCGTTCGTGTCGGTGACGTATCGAGGGGGACGGTCGTCACGACAACGCACGTTTGACCTGGTGACCCAGATTCAGCGGGGTGGTCATCTCACCGCGATGGCCCATTTGATTTGCGTCGGCCACACCCGCGCGGAGATGCGCGACATCTTGAAGAACTACGTCGACGCGGGCGTGCAGAACGTAATGGCTCTCGGAGGGGACATTCCCGACGACCCTGCGCTGGTGGCGTCGGAATTCCAACACGCGATCGACCTGGTGGAACTCGCGCGCGAGGTGGGCGAGTTCGCCATTGGCGTCGCCGCGCACCCTCAGGGTCATCCTCGATCGCCGGACATGACGTCGGATCGACGCTTCCTCGCGGAGAAACTCACGTTGGCGGACTTTGCGGTGACGCAGTTCCTGTTTCAACTCGAGGAGTGGACGCGCCTCGTCGATGAGCTCGACGAGCTCGGCGTCACGAAGCCGGTGTTGCCGGGGATTATGCCGGTGACGACACTGTCGGGCATTGAGCACATGGCGTCGATGGGCGCGCGGGTTCCTCGCGAACTCGTGACCCGCTTGGTGCAGGCCGACCAAGACGGTGGGAAGCGAGCAGTTCGTGACGCGGGCATCGCCGCCGCCGTGGAGTTGTGTGAGCAGTTGCTCGAGGCCGGTGCGCCAGGTCTGCATTTCTATACACTCAATCGTTCGACGGCGACCCGAGAGATCTACGCGGCACTTTCGCACTGACGTACAAGTTCTATAGGGCTCGGTCTCAAAAATTGACGCTTGAAATTCGCCGTAGGATGACGTCATGGCTGAAAAAATTACTGTGAATTCCGAGGGCGTCCTCAACGTATCGGACAACCCCATCATCCCCTTCATCGAGGGCGACGGCATCGGCGTAGACATCTGGCCCGCCGCGAAACTGGTGCTCGACGCCGCCGCGAAGAAGTACGGCAAGACCATCGAGTGGAAGGAAGTCCTCGCGGGGGAGAAGGCCTTCAACGAAACGGGCGACTGGCTCCCCGAGCAGACGATCGTCGACTTTCGCGAGTACTTGATCGGTATCAAGGGACCCCTGACGACGCCCATTGGTGGCGGCTTTCGCTCCCTCAACGTCGCACTTCGCCAGATCCTCGACCTCTACGTCTGCCTGCGTCCGGTTCGTTGGTTCAAGGGCGTGCCCTCTCCGGTGAAGCAACCCGAGCTCGTCGACATGGTGATCTTTCGAGAGAACACCGAGGACGTCTACGCCGGCCTCGAGCTCGAAGCGGGAACGCCCGACGCGGAGAAGCTGCGCGCGTTCTTGAAGGACTCCTACGGCTGGGACATTCGCGAGATGAGCGGCATCGGTATCAAGCCCATTTCCAAGTTCGGCTCCGAGCGACTCATCCGCGCCGCGATCAAGTACGCGCTCGAGCACAAGCGCGAGTCGGTCAACCTCGTGCACAAGGGCAACATCCAGAAGTTCACTGAAGGCGCCTTCATGAAGTGGGGATATGAGCTCGTGCGCAACGAATTCGCCGACGTCGCCGTGGGTTGGGCCGATTGCGACGGCAAGCCGGGCTCGAAGTTGTTGGTAAAGGACTCGATCGCC
This sequence comes from Candidatus Saccharibacteria bacterium CG_4_10_14_0_2_um_filter_52_9, assembly GCA_903970515.1. Taxonomy (GTDB): domain Bacteria; phylum Actinomycetota; class Acidimicrobiia; order Acidimicrobiales; family RAAP-2; genus RAAP-2. Next base: position 27,711 of record CAJCJA010000034.1, on the reverse strand, counting down.
GACATCACGCTCCAGCAAGTCCTCACTCGTCCCTCGGAGTTCTCGGTGATTGCGACCATGAACTTGAACGGTGACTACTTGTCTGACGCGCTGGCCGCCCAGGTCGGTGGGATCGGCATCGCTCCCGGGGCCAATATCAACTACGTGACCGGCCACGGTATCTTCGAGGCGACGCACGGAACGGCGCCCAAGTACGCGGGCCAGGACAAGGTGAACCCCGGTTCGGTGTTGTTGTCGGGAGTGCTGATGTTCGAGCACTTGGGCTGGCAGGGTGCGGCGGACGACATCGTGTGCGCCCTCGAAGCGACCATTTCGGACAAGATCGTCACCTACGACTTTGCTCGCTTGATGGATGGCGCCACCGAAGTGAAGTGTTCGGAATTCGCCTCGGCCATCGTCGATCGTCTATAACCACAACACCACAAGGAGCATGATGACTACCCCCGTCCACGTCACCGTGACCGGCGCCGCCGGTCAGATCGGTTACCAATTACTGTTTCGCATCGCGTCAGGACAAGTGTTTGGCGCCGACACGCCCGTTGTCTTGCAACTGCTCGAGATTGAGCCCGCGATGAAGTCCCTTGAAGGCGTCGTCATGGAACTCGACGACTGCGCCTTCCCGTTGCTCGCGGGAATCGAAGCGACGAGTGACTTGAGCAAAGCCTTCAACGGCACGAACTGGGCGCTACTCGTGGGATCGATCCCGCGAAAGGCGGGCATGGAGCGCGGCGATCTGCTCAACGTCAACGGTGGGATCTTCAAGCCCCAGGGCCAAGCGATCGCGGCGCACGCGGCGAGTGACGTTCGCATCCTCGTCGTCGGGAACCCGTGCAACACGAACTGTCTCATCGCGCGTTCGAACGCGCCGGAGGTTCCCGTGGACCGCTGGTTCGCCATGACGCGTCTCGACCAGAATCGCGCCGAGACCCAACTCGCGAAGAAGGCGGGTGTCCCCGTCGAGGACGTGAAGAACCTCGCCATCTGGGGCAACCACTCCGCCACGCAATTCCCCGATTTTGCCAACGCAACGATTGCGGGAAAGAAAGCGACCGACGTCGTGAGTGACCACGCCTGGCTCGAGGGTGACTTCATCACCACCGTGCAAAAGCGTGGCGCGGCCATCATCGAAGCGCGAGGACTGAGTTCTGCGGCGTCGGCGGCGAACGCAGCCATTGACACCGTCGTGAGTCTCACGACGCCCACCGCGGGCGACGACTGCGTGTCGGTCGCCGTCACGAGCCAGGGCGAGTACGGGACACCGGAAGGACTCACTTTTGGTCTGCCCGTCAGTGCCGACGGGAAGGGCTCGTGGCACGTAAAGCAAGGTTTCGAGTTGAACGAGTTCGCGGCTTCACGCATCAAGGTCACGACTGAAGAGTTGCTCAGCGAACGCGAGGAAGTGACGAGTCTCGGGCTCGTCTAGGAACCTCTCGAGAGATCAGGTTTCGGTCGGAACGTTCGACATCGTGGCGACGACGACGGACGTTGCGTCACTGCCCGCAGCGGACGTCTGCTCAAACGCAAGAAGTACCGGGTGTGTCGCGTTGGTGTTCGGACCCTTTCGTTTTGTCGTCGCCTACGTTTGATCCTCGGACGTGACCTCGGGTTCGGGTGGCCGTTCGCTCGCGTGCGGGTGCGAGGACTGGAACCAGTTGAGCATGGGGATCATGGCGTTGATATCGCCTCGTACTTTGATCCGCCCTTCACGAAGAGCGGTGGCACTATCGAAGTCACCCTTGAACAGAGCGTTGCCGTCGGCGTAGGAGAGGCGCACGAGCGTGTCGGCGAAGAAGTGGTCGCCCGGCGTCACCGTGGCGCGCTTGCCTTCGATCGTGAAGGTGAGAGCGTGGTTCACGGATTTGGGCGCGTTCGCGAACTCGAGCACGATGCGAAAGACCGCGTCGGACTTGCTCCCCGGGATTGGTTTGGCGTGTTTCAGTGTTTCGTTCAGGCTCTCAAACCACGCGTCCGAGAGGAAGTCGACCACGTTCTAGGGCGCTGGCTGGACGGCAGCCTCGTCGGCCGTCCGGTTGTGCTTGCGGCGGATCTTTCGCCCGAGCCACGCCACGGGGTCGTAGGCCGCGTCCACGACACGTTCCTTCAGCGGGATGATGGCGTTGTCGGTGATGTGGATGTGCTCGGGACACACCTCGGTGCAGCACTTGGTGATGTTGCAATAACCGAGGCCCATTTCTTCGCGCAGGAGGTGTCGCCGGTCATTGGTGTCGAGTGGGTGCATCTCGAGTTCGGCGTAACGAATGAAGAATCGTGGTCCGCTGTAGTGCTCCTTGTTCTCCTCGTGGTCACGGATGACGTGACAGACGTCTTGGCACATGAAGCACTCGATGCATTTGCGAAATTCTTGACCTCGCTCGACGTCCTCCTGGAACATCACGTAGCCTCGTTCGGGCATGGGAGGCGGCAACAACGCCGGAACCTTCTGCGCTTGGACGTAGTTGAATGAGACGTCCGTGACGAGGTCGCGGATTATCGGGAACGTCTTCATCGGCGTGACCGTCACCTCACCCTCGGGCAACTGGTCCATGCGCGTCATGCACATGAGACGCGGCTTACCGTTGATCTCCGCCGAGCACGAACCGCACTTTCCCGCCTTGCAGTTCCAGCGACAGGCGAGGTCGGGTGCCTCGGTCGCTTGGATGCGGTGGATGACGTCGAGGACGACTTCACCCTCGTTCTGGGCCAGCGTGAACGTCTCGAAGTTGCCCCCGTTCGCGTCGCCGCGCCAGATTCGCATCGTCACGTCGGCCATCAGTGGTCCTCCTCGAGCAGAGCTTTGAGATCATCGGGCATCGTGAGCAACGGTGACTCCACCGTTTCAATCGGGCTGTCCCAGTTGCCGCCCTTGGACGAGTGGGCGAAGTTGAACTTCGCGAACTCGGGATCGGCCTTGGGGAAGTCCTCGCGGGTGTGTCCGCCGCGTGACTCCTTGCGAAGTGTCGCGCCCTTGGTGACGCACTTGCACACGGTGATCATCGCGGGCAAGTCCGTCGTCAGGTTCCAGCCCGGGTTATAGGCCCGCCCGCCCTTGACGGCGATGTTCTTGACGCGCTCGGTGAATTTGTCGAGTTCGCCCGCGGCGAACTCGAGTTCGGACTGCGTGCGGATGATGCCGACGTTGGCTTGCATCATCTCTTGGAGGTCGCGCTGGATGTCGTAGGGATTCTCACCGCTCGATCGATCGAAAGGCGCGAGCGCGTCCTTGACCGCTGCTTCGACCTCACCCTCGTCGAGCGACGTCGCTGCTTGGCCCGATTCGATGTAGTCGGCGGCCCCCATGCCGGCGCGACGCCCGAAAACGATGAGGTCACTAAGAGAATTACCGCCGAGTCGGTTCGCGCCGTGCATCCCACCGGCGACCTCGCCCGCAGCGAAGAGACCAGGGGCGAGGGTGGCTTCAGTCTCGGCGTCCACCTTCACGCCGCCCATGATGTAGTGACACGTCGGGCCGATCTCCATTGGTTCGCTCGTGATATCGACGCCGGCGAGTTCCATGAACTGGTGGTACATCGACGGCAGGCGTCGACGGATGAACTCTGGGCTTCGACGCGACGCGATGTCGAGGAAGACCCCACCGTGGGGGCTCCCGCGACCGGCCTTGACTTCAGAGTTGATGGCCCGCGCCACCTCGTCGCGGGGTAGCAGTTCGGGGGGACGCCGTCCCGCGGCGTGGTCGTCGTACCACTTGTCCGCTTCGTCCTCGGAGTCGGCGGTTTCGGCGCGGAACATGTCGGCGACGTAGTTGAACATGAAGCGCTCGCCGTTGGAGTTACGCAGCACCCCGCCGTCACCGCGCACGCCTTCGGTGACGAGGAGCCCTCGTACGCTGAGCGGCCAGACCATGCCGGTGGGGTGGAACTGGATGCATTCCATGTCGATGAGTTGTGCGCCCGCCCACAGGGCCATGGCGTGCCCGTCACCGGTACCCTCCCAGGAGTTCGACGTGAACTTCCAGGACTTACCGGCCCCGCCCGTCGCGAGGATGACGGCCTTCGCAGCGAAGGTGACGAACTCACCGCTCGCTCGCCAGTACCCGACGCAACCCGCGACGCGACCACTCTCGTCGTGGACGAGTTTGAGGACCTTTAACTCCATGAAGACGTCGATGCCCATGGAGACGACCTTTTGCTGGAGCGTACGGATGAGCTCGAGACCCGTGCGGTCGCCCACGTGCGCAAGACGCGCGTAGCGGTGACCACCGAAGTCACGTTGGAGGATCTTGCCTTCCTTCGTGCGGTCGAAGAGTGCCCCCCACTGCTCGAGTTCCCAGACCCGGTCGGGTGCCTCCTTCGCGTGCAACTCGGCCATGCGGTAGTTGTTGAGGTACTTACCCCCGCGCATGGTGTCGCGAAAGTGCACCATCCAGTTGTCCTCGGGATAGACGTTGCCCATGGCGGCCGCCATGCCGCCCTCGGCCATGACGGTGTGCGCTTTGCCGAGCAATGACTTGGTGACGATGCCGACCTTCAAGCCGCGTTGTTTGGCTTCGATCGCGGCGCGCAGCCCCGCGCCGCCGGCGCCGATGATCAAGACGTCGTAGTCGTGGTGCTCGTAGGTGGTGCTCACAAATGTTCCTTGATCTAGAAGAGTTTGTAGTCGGTGAGTGCGCCCGAGGCGACGAGGCGCACGTAGACATCGGTGAGGGCGACGACGAAGAGCGAGGCCCAGGCGAAGTTCATGTGCTTGGCGTTGAGCGGGGTCACGAGTTTCCACAAGCGATGCCGGATCTTGTGCTGGGAGAAACTCTTCACGTGTCCACCACAAAGGTGACGACACGCGTGACAACTCAGCGAGTACAACCAGAGCAGCGCCGCGTTGACACACAGCACGATCGTGCCCACGCTCACGCCCCAACCCAGTCCGGGCTCGCGGAACGCCTCGACGGCGTCGATGGTGAGCAGGACGTTAAAGACCAGACCCGCGTAGAAGAAGTAGCGGTGGACGTTTTGCATGATGAGGGGGAATCGCGTCTCGCCGGTGTAGGTGCCGTGGGCGTCGGCGACCGCGCACGCCGGCGGGGACCACCAGAAGGCGCGGTAGTAACTGCGTCGGTAGTAGTAGCAGGTGAGGCGGAATCCGAGCGGGAAGATGAGTATCAGCAACGCCGGTGACAGCGACCAACCGCTGAAGTGCCAGCCCGCTTTGGATCCGCTGACGCAGTCGTCCGCGATGCACGGCGAGTAGAACGGGCTGATCAGGTCGCGGTGGACGCCCGCGCCGACGTAGTAGTACCGGTTCTGGAAAGCCGCCCACGTCGAGTAGATCACGAAGGCCGTCAGGATGGACATCGTCACGACGGGCTGGAGCCACCAGCGGTCCTTTCGAAGGTGCGTGACACTGGGTCCTCCCCTCGTGCCACCGAGGACCACACTCGTCGAACTCTCCATGACCGCCACAGCGTCTCCTTCGCTCGATGCTGACGTGAACACATTCATCGGCAACGACAACGCTTTCCATACTAGGCAAAAGGCTCTGACCCGTTGTTCGTCGCGAGCCCCTCTTTGCCTTCATTATCAAGGGTTCTGGGCCATCGAACTTCGTGAAGTGATGTATCTGCCTCCACGAAAAACCACCCTCGGAGCGAGGGTCGGGGGTGGTTTTTCGCACCGGTTCGCGAGGGCGTGGTGTGCCGCGAACGCAACGCTCGAGGTCTAGGCGTCCTCGGGGAGTGGTGGGGTCGTCGAGAAACGCGAACGGCGTTCCTCCCCGATGAACTCGCGAGCGACGAAACCAAAACGCGTGCGATCATAGAACGTAAAACCGCTCGAGGGTGGCGAGTAGGCGTGGATACTCACCACGGGTGCGCTCGACTCTCGTAGAACGTCGTGCATGTAGTCGGTCGAGAAAGAGGTGAACTCGCCCGGGCCAATCACGCTGGTCTCGACGCTCACGCTGTCGGAGGCGCGGTGACGTTCGAGAAGTGATCCGCTCGTCACGCGAAGTGCTCCCGAGGAGCCGCCGTGGTCGTGCCAGTTCGAAGCCTGGCCCCTCCCACGTGAGGAGCTCGCTTCAAAGGCAGGCGTGCGATAGAGGAGCAACCACCACTGACGATCGGGGGCCTCGACGAGCAAGTCCTCGAAGAGTTCGGGGTGCGCGGCGATGGGGTTCACGACTGTCTCGAGTTGGGCGGCGCGGAGACGTCCGTCCGGTAGGTCCAGACTCTCGAGGAAGTCGTGCAGCTCGTCGGCTCGTGGGAGTGGCGCTTCGCTGACGCGCTCACGGAAGTGAATGTCATGGTCGCTTCTCGGTCGGTATCATCTACTATTTCACTAGAACAAGTAGCCCTACGCCGAGATGCAAGGACCTCGAGGGATTGTCAGCCAGTTCGAAGGGATGCGTCGTCCCTTCGATCAGGTCCGATGCAGGGGTCGCCGGGAAAATCTGTTTAGTGGGTCCCGCCTCGACGGCCTTCGGCGGTCGCACCGAACAGTGCCCAGACCGCCAGTCCCAGACCGGGAATGAGGAACCAAATGCCAAAGACCAGGGCGAGCACGACGAAGAACGCACCCATGCCCAAGGTGAAGGGCCAGATTGACGTCCCGGGGAAAGTGCCGATGAACCCTGCACCCGACGTCTGGGTCGCGTTGGGGTCGTCCTCGGGACGCGCCTTCATGCGTCGGCTCCAGAAGTAGTAGTAGGAACCGGGCAAGAAGCACAGCAGCATGCCGGCGAACATCATGACGCCGCCCGCGTTCTCGAGACTCCAGTTCCAGTAGACGGCGTTCATGATGCCGAAGAAGAGCCCGAGGTACAGCAGGACCTTGGCTTCTACTTTCATGAGGAGTGCACTTTCTCGAGTCCGTCCTCGGTGAGTTCAGGATGTTTCCCGTGCGTGAGCGAGCGATGCTCGGGGTGGTTGTGGTCCCACGTCGGACGCTCGGAGCGAATCTGGGGCAGTCGATAGAAGTTGTGGTGTGGCGGAGGTGACGTCGTGAACCACTCAAGGGTTTGAGCGTCCCACGGGTTGTCCCCGGAGGGATACTTCTTCCAACTCACCGCGACGTTCACGACGAACAATATGGTCGAAATGCCGATCAGTATCGCGCCGAAGGTGCTCCAGTCGTTGAGCGTCTTCCACTGCGGGTCGTGCGGATAGATCGCGACTCGTCGCGGCATCCCTTCGAGACCCAAGACGTAGAGGGGGAAGGTGAAGATCTGCGTGCCGATGAAGAGGAACCAGAACTGCATCTTTCCGATTCGCTCATTGAGCAAGTACCCGGTGATCTTCGGTCCCCAGTAGTAGAGACCACCCATCGCGGCCATAAGCAGGGCCATGACAACCGAGTGGAAGTGAGCGACGACGAAATACGTGTCGTGCGTGAAGAAGTCGAGCGGCGGGCTCGCGAGGTAGATGCCCGTGAGGCCGCCAATGAGGAACGTGATGAGAAATCCTATGGCCATCAACATCGCGGTCGAGAACCATATCTCTCCTCGCCACATCGTTCCTATCCAGTTGAATATCTTGATTCCCGTCGGTACGGCGATCAACAGACTCATAATCGAGAAGAACGGTAACAAGACAACGCCCGTGGTGAACATGTGGTGCGCCCACACGCCCAATGAGAGCGCCGCGATCGTCAACGTCGCAAAGACCATGCCCTTATAACCGAAGACCGGCTTACGCGAGAAGACCGCGATGATCTCGGTCGCCATGCCGAAGAACGGCAGGGCGAGGATATAGACCTCGGGATGACCCCAGAACCAGAAAATATGCTGCCAGAGCACGGGCACACCACCTCCCTGGACCGAGAAGATATGGGTGCCGAAGTGCCGGTCGCAGTAGAGCATGATCAAACCGGCCGTCAGGACCGGGAACGCCAGGAGGATCAAGATGCCCGTGACCAACATGTTCCACGTGAAGATCGGCATTCGAAACATGGTCATGCCCGGCGCGCGCAGGTAAAAGACCGTGGCACAGATATTGACGCCGGTGAAGATTGCGGAGAATCCCGTCAGCAAAAGGCCACCTATCCACAGGTCCGCACCCGAGCCCGGCGTATTCACAGAGTTGGACAACGGCGCGTACGCGACCCATCCGAAGTTGGCGGCGCCGCCCGCGGTGAAGAAGCCCGACAACATCGTGATGGCCCCGGTCAGATACAACCAGTACGACAAGGCGTTGAGTCGCGGGTAGGCCATGTCGGGTGCACCGATTTGGATCGGCACCATGATGTTCGCGAGTCCACCGAAGGCGAAGGGCCCGACGAACAGATAGATCATCACCGAACCGTGCATCGTGAAGAGTTCGTTGTACTGGGAGAGCGAGACGAGCGTGCCGTTGGGTGAAGCGAGTTGGGCTCGGATGATCTCGGCGAACGCGCCACCGATGATCATCATGATTACCGAGGTCACCGTGTAGGAGAGTCCGATGATCTTGTGGTCGGTCGTCGTGATCCACTTGAGGATGCCGGTGGGGCCGTGGTGTTCGTCGTGGCCGTGCTCTTCGAGCATCTCGTGCGAGGGTGGCGGCGGGGGTAGTTGGACGGGTGGATCGAGGACGTCAGTCATGTACTTATCTCCCGAATTTCGTCGTTGAGCCATGCGTCGGAACGACGCTGGACGTCTGCTGGTAGGTCGTCTTCGCGGCGGCCTTCGCGGCCGCTTCGTCGGCGGGGTTGTTGAAGGAGGCGATCCACGCGGCGTACTGGCTCTGTGAGACGACCTTCACGCGAAAGTACATGAGCGAGTGGTAGAGCCCGCAGAGTTGGGTGCATTGTCCGAAGTACGTGCCCTCGTTCTGGGCGAGGATCGTGAACTCGTTCCTTACTCCGGGGAGCGCGTAGCGAGAGAAGTTGAAGTCGTGCACGTAGAAACCGTGAATGACGTCTGAGGACGTGAGGTTGAAGTGCACGTTCTCACCGGCGGGCATGATCATCTCGGGGTTCTGCGTGGTCTGTCCGTAGACAAAGGCGTTGGTGCCCGGGTACGTGAACTTCCAGCCCCACTGGAATGCGTTCACGTTGATCGTCACCTTGGTCGCTGGATTGGCCGTCTCCTTGTTCTCGACGACGAGCGTCGCTGCGAACAAGCCGAAGACAATAAGAATCGGCACGATGGTGTAGGCGAGCTCGAGGGGCAACTGGTACTGACTCTGTCGAGGGATGTGGTCACCCTTGCGTCGGTATCGAAGCACCGCGTAGGCGACCAGGATGCACACGAATCCACCGATGATCACGGCGCCGATGGAGAACCACTGCCAGAGGTGATAGACGGACTTCGAACTCGACGTCGCGCCCTCGCTCGCGTAGAACGACGGGATGGTGCACCCCGACAGAGCCAGGGCAGCCAAGGGGAGTGCAACGGCACGTCGAAGATGGCGCCACCGGCGCGCACGGACCGTGGCACCCTGTGGGGGCAGGGCGGGTGTTTGCACACCATGACCTTACTCAGAAATTACGGTCGGGTCCTTCGCAAAATTGTGGAAAGCCTTATCCCCGCCCGAAATTGAGCCCTACGACGACTCGCCGGTACTTTCGCGTGCCGCCCAATTAAAGACGCCCTTCGCCATGGTGGAAGTGGCACGCTCGGCCCGGACGCTGAAGATGCGCTGGCGCGCCTCGGCGACCGCGCGATCCTTGGGCGCCGAGAGCCACGCCATCTCAATGAGATGGCCCGCCAGGCGTTCGGCGTCGCTCGAACCTTCGGCCATCAACTCCTCGGCTCGTTCGGCGAGACGGCCGGCGCCGCCCGCGAGTTCGGCGACCTCGGCCGCGACGAGGCGGTCGTTCGCCGGTTTCAAGGTGGCGGGGTTTCCGTCCCACCATCCACCGTAGAGTCGCCAGATGTTGTGCACGATGAATTCGGGCTCGTCGTAGACCGGCTGTAAGAACGGTCGATCCGAAAGATGCGACGGAGCGACGACACTACTGATGACGTCACTCAGTCGCGCACCCGCGTTCATCATCTCGAGGGTCTGGTCAACGATGATCTCGAGGAACTCGGCCGTCTCGGTGAGCGCTTGTTGGATGCGCGAGGCGCCGATGATGGGCATGCCGTGTCCCGGGAGCAGAAACTCCGCGTCGAGTTGGGACATGCGTCGCAACGCCTGGGCCCATTCGCGCGGGAATCGTTGCACCTTTTGGGGGTTGCCCGCGTTGGGGCTCGACCACACGAAGAGGTCCCCGGTGCAGAGCACCTTCTTGGAAGGGATCCACGTGACTGTCGCGTCGTCGGTCTCGCCTTTTTCGTGGCGCAAGTGCACGTCGAGTCCGCCCACCTGCACGGTGTGTTCGTGCACGTAGGTCTCGTCGGGGTATCGATACTGCGTGGGCCACATCAAGTTGTCGATGCCGAATTGGCGTCGATTGACGATTTGGTTGTAGCCCGCGGTCATGACGTAGCGGTCGAATCGTCGAGGCATGTGCTCGTGGGCAATGACGTGGGGCGCACGCCATCCGTTCGTGGACGCTTCTTCTTCGAAGAGTCCAACGCCGAACACGTGATCAATGTGACCGTGTGAGAACACCGCGGTGTTGAGTGGATCATCCGACCAGTGTCGAAGTTCCTCGTGCATCTTGGGCGCGGTGAACGCCGATCCCGTGTCGACCATGAAGAGGCCGTCGTCGGTAGAAAACGCCGAGCAGTTCCCGAAGGTGGGCAGGAACGCGACGCCGTCAGTTATCTCGGCGAGTTCGCCCCCGAAAATAATCGGATGGTGGTCCTTAACGGAGGCCTCGCCGCGCCAGAGGCGATCGGCCAGTTCAACGATGTCCACCTGGGGCTACTTGTCGGCCTCGGGCTTCGTATCGGCGACGTCCGTCGCCTTGGCGGAGTCGTCCGTCTTCGCGGCTTTTATGCCCTTTTCGAACTCACTCTTGGCAGAACCAAGGTTTCGCGCCAATTTAGGAATAGCGGATCCGCCAAAGACCAGCACGGCTACCACGATGACCACGATCAAGAGATCGGGTCCAAAAATCTCGCCTACGAACACTGTCTTCTCCTTTGACGCAGATATGAATACAGTACTGCGCCCAGCCAATTGCCATACAAGCGACACCACAATGGGGTATTTCAGCCCTACTTACTTCTTCTTCGTCGCCGACGAACACCTTGGATGCAATGGTGTGGCGGCGCGTCGGCGACGAACGCGACGAACTACTTGCCCTGCCAATTGGCGGGACGTTTCTCAGCGAAGGCGACCGCGCCCTCAATCGCATCCGAGCTGCGACCAATGGCGCCGAAGGCTTCGTCGTTGACGGGCCAGGCGTCGTCCTCGTTGAGTTCCGCCGCCAAGCGTATGACGTGCTTGGACGCGCGCACGGCGAGCGGCGCGTTCTTCGCGATGCGTTCGGCGAGCGCGATCGCGGCGTCGAGCACCTGGTCGCCCGGCACGACCTTGTTCACCAGTCCGAGCTCGTAGGCGCGCTGTGCGTCGATCGGATCCGCGGTGAGGGCGAGTTCGTAGGCAATCGCGATTGGTACTCGCTTGGGAAGTCGAATGAGTCCGCCCGCTCCCGCGATGAGTCCGCGTTGGGCTTCAGGGATGCCGAACTTCGCGTGGTCCGCGGCGACGACCATGTCGCAACTGAGCATCATCTCGAAACCACCGGCGAGGGCCGAACCGTTCACGGCGGCGATGAGCGGCTTGGGAAAGACGCGCTTGGTGATGCCGCCGAAGCCCTTCTCGGTGATGGGGAACTCGCCCGTCGCGAAGGCCTTCAAGTCCATGCCCGCCGAAAAGGCCTTATCGCCCGCGCCGGTGAGGACGACGACCCAGACGTCCTCGTCGCTCTCGCACGCGTCGAGGGCGTCGCTGAGTGCGAGCGCCGCCGCGCGGTTCATGGCGTTGCGCGCTTCGGGTCGATTGATCGTCAGAATCTCGACGTGACCGCGTCGCTCTCGAACTAGCTCATCTGCCATGACGTCTCCTTCACGTGTCGCCCCTGGGGCACCGCAAGGAACGCTAGTTGTTGTCTCTGGCGCCATGCGAAACTGAATCGTGACCGCTCGTCCCTCCGTGCTCGCGACCCTCGAGGGCTACGCCGTCGAGGGCGGCTTCGACGCCGTGCGCGAGCCCGCGACGTGTTACGCCCCCACGATCGCTCTCGGGCGCCACCGCGGACCGGGTGTCAGCGACGACCTCTGGCGCGGGTACGAAGAGGTGCTCGACGTCGCCGCGACGACGCCACTCGACGGGATACGTCTCGGTGTCGAGTGGGCACGGGTGGAACCTCACAGCGACCAGTTCGACGACGAGGCACTCGAGCGATACGCGGTGGTCGCGCGCTACGCGCGCTCGCAGGGACTGCGCGTGACGGTGTCACTCGTGGGCGAGGTGTGGCCGTTGTGGCTCGGGCTCGAGGCGTGGTTGTTGCCGTGGGTCGCGCCGCGCGTCGTGCGCTACGCACGCCGCGTGCTCGACGTATTGGCGAGCGACGTCGATGGCGTGGTGGTCTTCGCGGACGCCGAACGACTCGTCACGCGCGGGTTCATCGACGCGAGCGCCCCGCCCTGGCGTCGTCGAGCGAATGAGGACGCGAACAGCGCCCGCGTACAGATCGAGGGCGTCGTGCACGAACTCGCACAACTCGAACCCTTTGCCGCGTTGCTCGTTCGCGACTGGCGCACGATCGACCTTGATGGCGACGCTCTTCGCGAAAGCTTGGCTACGGACGTGAAGGAGATCTACGTGCGGGCCCTGGTGAAGGGGAACGGTCCTACCGCAGCACGCACGGGACTGCTGGTGCGTCACGCGGGTACGTGGCGCCTCTCACCGGCGAGCGACGTTCTCGACTCGCTTCACTAAGGCTCGACGGTGCCGCGACGTGTTGCTTCACGTCGTCGACGTAGGAAGTAGAAGCCCGCGATCACCGCGAGTACCACCACGAGCACGGCGATGCCGATCCAGTTCGAATAGCGCTCGATACTCGTGAGCGCGGAGCCGGCGTAGTAGCCCAGCAGCGTGAAGCTCACTCCCCAAAGAATCGCGCTCGAGGCGTTCGCGATCAGAAAGACGCGATAGCGCATGTCGCTCATGCCCGCGAGACCGGGCATCACCGCGCGCAGGAACGCGGTGAAGCGCCCCACGAACACGTAGTAGGGACCCCGCTCGCGAAGTCCGTCGAGGGCCCGATCGAGTTCGCCGTGCCGCTTGCGAAGTATCGGCAGGTTGAAGAGACGCCGCCCGTATCGTTCACCCACGAAGTAGCCAACCGAGTCGCCGAGAATCGCCGCCGCGACGACGATCACACAGACCACCACGACGCTCACGCGGCCTTGGCTGGCGACCAGACCGGCGACGAGTACGGCGGTTTCTCCAGGAAGCACGAAGCCAATGAAGACGGCCGCCTCGCCGAAGACGAGCAACGCGACGACCACGTACACGAGGCCGGGCGAGAGCGACTGGATCTTGTCAACAAAGAAGGAGGCAATCGATCCATCGAGCATGTCTCCATTGTGGTCCATGGACCCTGCACGTCGATTTCGTCGCCCTGGGCGAGTTCGAGGCCGGACGGTAACCTCTATCTCAAATGGCAGAACAGCAGCGACGGGTCCTCGTGATCGAGGACGATCATGACTTGGCGCGAGCCGTGGCCGATCTCCTAGGCGACGAAGGCTTCGTCGTAGAGCAATGCCACGACGGCGAGAGCGGTTTCGCCCGCGGTCGCGACGGCAACTTCGACGTCATCGTGCTCGACTTGATGCTCCCTCGTCGCAACGGCTTTAGCGTCTGCTTGGACCTTCGCAACGCCGGGGTCAATACCCCGCTGCTGATGCTCACCGCCAAAGACGGTGAGATGGATGAGGTCGAAGGACTCGAGGTGGGGGCCGACGACTTCTTGCGTAAACCATTTGAGCGTTCCATCTTGATCGCACGAATCAACGCACTGCTTCGTCGCTACGATCGCGACCGGCCTCTTCGTCTCAACGTGGGTCCCGTGTCGATTGACGCGTTGCGTCGAAAGACGACCTCGCATGGTCGCAACGTGACCTTGACGCCGCGCGAATTCGCGCTATTGGAATACCTCATGAGCAACGCCAACAAGCCCCTCGCCAAGAGCGAGATTCTGGCGTCGGTGTGGGGTGGCGACTTTGAGGGCGACCCCAACATCGTCGAGGTCTACATTGGCTACCTGCGAAGAAAGATCGACCTCGCGGGACAACCCTCGATCATCCATACTGTGCGAGGCGTCGGCTACAGCGTTTCTGCCGTCTAATGAGGTTCGCGCGCGAGCTGTCGATCCGCGCGCGACTGACACTCTTCTTCGTCCTCGCGATTGCCATCATCCTCGCCTTCACCGGATTCGCGCTCGTGAGCCTGGTGCATCGCTCGCTGGTAACCAGTGCGTCCAATCAGATCGAAGCGACGATGACCCAGGCCCAGGAGCGCCTCGTGAACGACCATATGTCGTTGACGCACCGCATGTCGATCCCCATGCACGGTGACGTCGTCGTGCAGGTGACGAACGCTGCGGGCACTCAGGTATGGGCTGCCAGTTCGGCGATCATCAACGCGCCGGTGCTCGCCGTGTCGGACTATGACGCTGACGCCACGAACGGGCTCGCCGTCGTGTTGAAGCACAACGAGCAAACGACACCCTTCGTGGGTGAAGTAAGCCTCGGCCAGGTCGAGACCGTCTCGACGCCACGCGGCACGGGCCTCGTGTTTGGGTTCGTCTACGGCGGTCCCATTGATCACAGCGTGACGGTGCTCTTGTTCAGCGTGTTCGTGTCGTTCCCGCTCCTGCTCCTTCTTTCTGGCTCGTTGATCTGGCTGGGTATTGGACTCGCGCTCGCGCCCGTTGAAACCATTCGACGTCGCGTGGACGCCATCGCCGCCCAAGACCTCTCGCAACGCGTGCCGGTGACGGGCGGGGACGACGAGATCGCGCGAATGGCCAAGACCGTCAACGAGATGCTCGACCGCCTAGAGGCGTCGTCCAAGTTCCAACAGGAATTCGTCTCCAACGTCAGTCACGAATTGCGCAGTCCCCTCACGACGCTGCTCGCGACCGTGGACCGCGCCGCCAACGATCACGAGAAGACCAATTGGAGTGAGGTCACCGAGACCATCCTGCGTGAAGGTCGTCGGCTGGACGTCCTCATCGACGACCTCTTTTGGCTCGCGCGCAACGACGAATTCCGCATGGAGTCGAGTCGCGTCGACGTCGACCTCGACGACTTGCTCTTCGAAGAAGCGCAGCGCGTGCGCGCGATGAGCTCGTTGAGCGTGGACACATCACGGGTCGCACCCACGCGAGTGAGCGGGGACCCCGCGATGTTGAAGCGGATGATTCGAAACGTGATCGACAACGCGGTGCGCTACGCACAGAGCTCATTGCAATTGGCGTGCTTCTATGACGGGGCCAGCGCCGTCGTGAGCGTCGGTGATGACGGCGAAGGCATCGACGTGGAGGCGAGTGGGCGCCTCTTCGGGCGATTTGTCCGCGCCGACCCCGCGCGAAGTCGTCATTCGGGTGGCACCGGGCTGGGGCTCGCGATCGTCGCTGAAATCACCGCCAAGCACGGAGGCAGCGCCCGCTTCGTCGAGGTGCCGGCTGGTACGGCAATTGAACTACGTATCCGTCGCGACGGACGTCTCGTTTGACGCTCCAGCGTTCGCGCAAACGACCTAGTGTCGCTTCAATGAACTCCACTGAACTTTCCGAACGAACCGCCGATCCAATCCAGTTGATCGGCATGAGCTTTTACTTCGTGCCCTCGACGGCCGAACGAGCGAAGGAGCACGGTCTCAACGTCTTCGAGTTCTACGGACTCGGCCGTGGTGGCGTGCTCGGTGACGCCGACTTCGACAGCGTCTTTGAAGCGTTCACCTTCTTCTCGCCCTCGGCGATGGACATGCTCTGGGCGAAGTCACGAGAGAAGGCCGATCCGGCACAGGTCGCCAGCGCGCACTTGCGCGCCGCCTACGTCTTCGCGGACGACACGTTCGGGGGAATTGATCCTTCGATCCTTTCTGCGTTCGCCGAGGCCGCCTTCAAGGTCCTCAATTCGGTGCCTGTGGGGCGTCACGCACTCTTCGATGGTTATCGCAAGTTCGACGTTCCTTCCAACCCCGTGCACGCGGCGTACCTCGCTTCGATCTTGCTGCGCGAACTGCGAGGCGGCGTGCACATCGACGCGGTGCACGAGGTGGGTATCAGCGCGGCGCAGGCCGCCTACCTACAAGATCCCTTCATCTTCAAACTGCACGGCTACGGCGAGGACGACGTGCCCACGGTCACCCTCGAGCTCGAAGGAAAGGAAAAGCACGCCGAGGAATTGACGACCGCCGCGGTCGCGACGTTCTTCGAGGTGCTGAGTGATGAGGAGCGCGAAGCGCTCTTCGAAGGCACCATGGCGATGAACGACGCCCTCAAGAGCCCGGTGTCGGTGACCGCTTAGATGAACGTCCGGGGTCTTCCGCGTTCGACGCGTTCAAGACTCCTGCTCGTCCTCACGGGCGCCGCCGTCCTTGAGGTGATGTGGACCATCTATATCGGCTTGGACCTCCCGCCGCACTACGTGGCGAACCATTGGAACCTCGCGTGGGTGGGCCTCGACGTCGCCCAGATCACCATGCTGCTGGCGTCAGCGTGGGCCGCGTGGAAACGACGGGCGATCCTCTCGCTCTTCGCGACCTCGGCGGCGACGCTGCTCGTCATCGACGCCTGGTTCGACGTCACGACCGCGCGTCGCGGTGACATCCTGCAAAGCATCCTCTTCGCGGCCCTGCTGGAGTTGCCGTGGGCGTTTGTCTTGTTCTGGTTGACGCGCCGCACGATTCGCCAAATCAGTCACGAGCGATACGACGATATCCCGATGTCCAAGATGACGATTCCCGAAAGTACCGACAAGTTCTTTCTCTAGACCGCGACGCCTTCGAGTTCGAGCAAGAAGCGCTTGACGTCTTCGCCACCGCCGTAACCGCCCAGACCGCTCTTCGCGACGACGCGGTGACACGGCACGATCACCGGCCAGGGGTTCGCGTGGTTTGCGTTACCAACGGCGCGCATTGCGCGCGGTCGCTTGAGCGACGCCGCGACGTCCGCGTAGGTGCGCACCTGTCCGTAAGGAATTCTCTGGAGCGCACGCCAGACGTCGTGTTGGAAGTTCGTCGCGGGCATCTCGGCGAGCTCGACGTCAAAACTGCGACGCCTGCCTGCGAAGAACTGCTCCAATTGACGAGCGGCGTCCTTCACGTGCCGTGGCGCGACACCGAGCGACGAGCGCCCCCGTTCGTGGGGCAAATGAATATGGGTGATGCCTTCGTTCGTTCCTTCGACGCCCCAGAGACCAACGGGTGAGTCGACGTTGATACGGAATAGTTCCATTCGCTCTTTCTAGTCGCTGGGCACGCCGAGTGCACGCTAGGAAGCGACGGATCTTTTCCACGTCGCGTTCGTCGCGTGACGAACGCGCTCCGCCGCCGTGACGTGTGGAGGTCGTCACCGAGGTCGTGCGAACCGGGGCCGTGCGAACCGGGGCGTCGAAACGTCCCTGCTAGAAACAAGGTATGAAAATTGCGCTCTATAAGGAGTCGCGTGCTGGAGAGACTCGCGTCGCGCTCACCCCGGACGCGGTCAAGACCCTGGTGGGCGACGGCTGGCAGGTAGTCGTCCAGCGCGGCGCGGGAGTGCTCGCGCACTTCCCCGACGCCGCGTACAAGGCAGCGGGCGCGAGCATTTCACCGGCCCCGACGGGCGACGTGAACCTGCGCGTGAATCCGCCGACACTCGCGGAGGTGAAGCGATTACCCGTTGGTTCACTGCACCTCTCCTTCCTCTCGCCGTTGCTCGCACCCACGATCGTGCGAGCCCTCAACGCGCGAAAGATCACCATTCTTTCCTTTGACTTGTTGCCGCGCATCTCGCGCGCGCAATATATGGATGCACTCTCGAGTCAGGCGACCGTGTCGGGTTACCGCGCGGCCCTCGCGGGCGCGGAGTACTTCGACCGCTTCTTTCCCCTGCTGACGACCGCGGCGGGCACGATCCGTCCAGCCAAAGTGTTGGTCATGGGCGTGGGGGTCGCGGGACTTCAAGCCATCGCGACCGCGAAGCGACTCGGCGCCAAGGTGCGCGCCTACGACGTGCGCACCGCCGCGAAGGAGGAAGCCGAGTCCGCCGGCGCCACGTTCGTCAAACTCGATCTCAGCGCGGACGCGGCCGGTGGGTACGCGCGCGAACTGACCGCCGCCGAGCGCAAGGAACAACAAAAGGCCCTGTTGAATGAAGTCGCCAACTCGGACATCGTCATCACGACCGCCGCGGTCCCGGGTCGCAAGGCGCCGATTCTGCTCACCAAGTCCATGGTCGAAGCGATGGGCGAGGGTTCACTCGTCATCGACATGGCGGCTGACGGCGGGGGCAACTGCGAACTCACCAAGGCCGGTGCCGTCATCGATCACAAAGGTGTGCGCATCGTGGGCTTGTCCAATCCGCCCGCGCAGATGGGCGCGCACGCGAGTTTCATGTACGCGAACAACGTCGTCAAACTGCTCGCGCTCTTTGGCGCGAAGGGGCAACTCAATCCGGACTGGAGCGATGAAGTCGTCGTGGGCGTGACGGTCGCGCGCGGCGGCAAGGTCAATCACGAGCCCACGGCGCAGGCCTTGAAGGTCGCCTACGTGCCGATCACTTCTGAAGTGAAGGAGAACGCCTGATGGGTAACACCCTCTTGCAGTACGCCACCGTCTTGATGCTGAGCATCTTCGTAGGGATCGAGATCATCTCCAAGGTCCCGAGCATCCTGCACACCCCGCTCATGAGTGGGTCCAACGCCATTCACGGCGTGATCCTCGTGGGTTCGATGCTGGTACTCGGCGCCGCCAACACGAATCTCGAAGAGGTACTCGGGTTCCTCGCGGTCCTGCTCGCCACGCTCAACGTCGTGGGTGGTTTCGTCGTGACCGACCGCATGCTCGAGATGTTCAAGGCGAAGCCCAAGACCGAGAAGAAGACTGACGAGGTGGCTCCGTGAGTCGCGAGACACTCATTGATCTGCTCTACCTGTTCTCCGCGACCACGTTCGTGCTTGCGCTGAAGGGACTCGGGAGTCCCAAGCGCGCGCGCTACGGCAACATGCTCGCCGCCTTCGGGATGCTCGTCGCGATCGTCGCGACGTTCTACAAACACGTCGATGGCCACTCGCTGCACCACGTGGGCCTGATATTCCTCGCCATGGCGATCGGCGTGTTGGTCGCAGTGCCCGTCGCGCGCTTCGTCAAGATGACGGCGATGCCACAGTTGGTCGCGATCTTCAACGGCGTGGGCGGTGGCGCCGCGAGTCTGGTCTCGATCACCGAGTACATCCACATAAAGTCGACGCACCCCGCGACCTACGTGATCCTCGAAGTCCTGCTGGGTGTGCTGATCGGGACCGTCTCGTTCGCGGGATCGGCGATTGCGTTCGCGAAGCTCCAAGAGCTCATGACGGGTCGCCCCGTGACGTACCCCGGCCAGCAGTTCTTGAACGCCCTCTTCGGTCTGGGCGCGTTGGCGCTCATCATCACGATCCTCGTGACGGGTTCTTCGTCATTGCTCTGGATCTTGCTCGCGCTCGCCTTCGTGCTCGGCGTGGCGTTCGTCTTGCCGATTGGTGGCGCGGACGTGCCGGTACTGATCTCGCTCCTCAACGCTTTCACCGGACTCGCGGTCGCGGCGTCGGGCTTCACGTTGGGATCGAACTTGCTGATCGTGGCGGGCACCCTCGTGGGCGCGTCGGGCATCTTGCTCACGCGACTCATGAGCAAGGCGATGGGTCGCAGTTTGACCAACGTCTTGTTCTCCGCGTTCGGATCGGTCGTGACGGCGTCGGGTGAGGCGAACCGCGCCGACGGGCGCAGCGTCAAATCGGGTTCGCCCGAGGACGCGGGCGTGCTGCTCAATTACGCGAGTCGCGTCGTGATCATCCCCGGCTACGGACTCGCCGTCGCCCAGGCCCAGCACGTCGTGCGCGAACTCGCCGAGGAACTCGAGAAGAAGGGCATCGAGGTCTTCTTCGCCATCCACCCGGTCGCCGGACGCATGCCCGGTCACATGAACGTGCTGCTCGCTGAGGCGAACGTTCCCTACGAGCAACTGCTCGAGATGGACGAAGCGAACTCGGAACTTCAGACCGCGGACGTCGCACTCGTGGTGGGCGCCAACGACACCGTGAATCCGGCGGCGACGCAGGACAAGACCTCGCCGATCTACGGCATGCCGATCATCCACGCGGACTTGGCGGAGAACGTCGTGTTCTTGAAACGTTCAATGCGTCCGGGCTTCGCCGGTATCGAGAATGAACTGCTGTATAACCCCAAGACCACGTTGGTCTTCGGTGACGCGAAGGACACGCTCACGAAGATCCTCGCGACCGTGAAGGCCGGCTGAGGACTTAACTGACCCCGAGACGAGTCGCGAAGAACTCGAGCAAGTCATCGAGCGCCTCGCGCGTGGGCGAGTCAGGGGCATCGGAGTAGTCCTCGGTCAACACCGAGTGTGCGCCCTTGCGATAGCCCCACGGATTGCCGGGCGACGAATCGATCTCGACGCCGATGAAGTTCGCCCCCAGTTCTTCACGAAGTCGCTCGAAGCGTTCGGATGGCGACGTCTTGTCACCGGTGAAGCGAAGTCCCATCACGCAGAGACCGTCCAACGCGCGCTGCTTCACGACGCCCAAGTCCGCATCAGATATACCGAGGTCGCGGCGACGCTTCTTGTCGGTGGGAAAAGGCATCGCCGGCTGGCTGAGCGCCGGCGCCAGCATGACTGGATCGACGCTCATCGCCAGCGCGAACCCTCCCGTCAGACACATGCCCACCGCACCGACCCCGGGACCTCCGCACTGTTCGTGTTCGTGGGCGGCGAGTGCGCGCAGATACACGGTGATGGGACTCGTCTTGTTGAGTGCCCACGTGGCGAACTCGCGACTGACGCAGGCGCTGATCGCCGAGCGCACCGCGTAGCGCGGGGTCATCGCTCGACCCGGCGTGCCCAACAAGTTCGGCAGCACCGCGGTCATGCCGCGCTCGGCGACTTTGCGCGCGAAGTTGGCGACGAGCGGCGTGATGCCCGGCACCTCGTGGATGACGATGACTGCGGGTCCCGAGCCGATTCGAAACAACTCGTGGCTCTCGCCATTGGCGGCGAATTGGCTCCTTGCGAAACCCTCCAGGGCGTGCGGATCGATCGAGGTCATGCGTCTCCGTTCAGGTGATGGATCATTCAGGCGCCCAACGCGTCGAGTTGCGTGAGCACCTTCGCATCGAGGGTGGTGACGGCGTGCGCGTTCGCGCGAACTTGTTCTGGTTTGGTGGCGCCCGCGATGACCGAGCTGACCTGGTGACGGCTCAACAGCCAGGAGAAGGCGAGCGTGAGAATGGGAATGTCAACCTCCGTCGCGAAGTCGAGCAGTCGTCGCGTCGCCGTCTGGAGCTCTTCGCTCAACCAGTGCGCACTTCGCTCGGCGGGCATCGACGCCAGTCGCGTGCCTTCGGGCAGTGGGGCACCGGGCGTCACCTTGCCGGTGAGCAGTCCGTTGGCGAGGGGATAGAAGGGCAAGAATCCGAGACCGAGCTCGTCACAGACGTCTAACACCCCGTCGTTCTCCGGATCGCGGGCGAGGAGTGAGTACTGGTTCTGCACCGAGACGAAGTGAGCCTTCGTCCCCGCCGCCTTCCGCGCGTCGCGCAGTTGCACCTCGGTGAGATTGGAACAGCCGATTTCGCGGACCTTTCCTTCGTCGATCAATTCGTGCAGCGCGCCGAGCGTGTCCTCGATGGGGACCGATTCGTCGGGGTAGTGCAGTTGGTACAGATCGATGTAGGACGTGTTGAGTCGCCGCAGCGAGTCCTCGCACGCGCGCTTGACGTAGGCGGGCTTCGCGCCGAAGCGCTCGTCGTCGATGGGCATGCCGAACTTCGTCGCGATGATCACGTCGCCACGTTTGCGCCCAAGTGCGCGTCCCAGCATCTCCTCCGACTTCGTTGCTCCGTAGATGTCGGCCGTGTCAAAGAAGTTGATGTCCTCCTCGAGTGCCGCATTGACGACGGCGTTCGTCGCCTCCTGGTCGATGCGAGCACCGAAGTTGTTGCAGCCAATGCCCACGACCGATACTTGAAGAGTGCCAATGCCGCGCTTGTCCATCGTGTCCCCTTGTTCGCAGAAATCATAGGCATGGACGCGAGTCCTCTACGAAAGCCGCGCACGAGGGGAACTACGATTGGGGACAACCCGAAGGAGTCCCCATGAAAATCAACGTTGACTACGACCTCTGCTCGAGCAACGCGGTCTGCATGGGTATCGCTCCGGAGGTCTTCGAGGTGCGCGACGACGGTTTCATGTACGTGTTGAACGAGAATCCGGGACCCGAGTTCGACGAGCGCGTGCGCGAGGCGGTCTCGAGTTGTCCCAACGCCGCCATCTCCATCGAGGAGTAGCGGGTGGGACCACGGGTCCGCTTCGCGCCGTCGCCCACGGGTTACTTCCACGTGGGGTCGGCGCGAAGTGCCCTCTTCAACTGGTTTGTCGCCCGTCACGCGCCCGACGGCACATTCATCTTGCGCATCGAGGACACCGACGAGAGTCGTGACCGCGAGGAATGGGTGCAGGGCATCGTCGACGCGATGGCGTGGTTGGGTCTCGACGTCGACCAGGGACCGTCGCGACAGAGCGACAACGCACCCGCGCACGCGCTTGCCCTCGAGCAATTGCGCGACGCCGGGTACCTCTATTACTGCGACTGCAGCGCTGAGGCGCTCGCGATACGCAAGGGCGCGAACAAGACGCCCGGCTACGACGGGTTCTGCCGGCACCGCGGACTCGACCAGGGACCGTCGACCGCCCTTCGTTTCATGACCCCGCACGAGGGTCGCACCATCGTTCACGACCTCATTCGAGGCGACGTCGAATTCGCCAACGACACCTTTGAGGACTTCGTCGTCGCGCGTTCCTCGGGTGCGGTGCTCTACGCACTGGCGAACGTCGTGGATGATCGCGACGACGCGATCACGCACGTGATCCGCGGCGAGGAGCATCTCTCGAACGCTCCCAAGCAGATGATGCTCTGGGAGGCACTCAACGTCGCCTCAGGCACCGTCCTGGCGCTTCCCGCGTACGCGCATCTGCCGCTACTCGTGAACGAACAGCGAAAGAAACTGTCCAAGCGCCGCGACCCCGTCGCGACCGAGTCGTATCGCGACGAGGGTTACCTCGCGTCGGCGTTCGTGAATTACCTCGCCCTGCTCGGATGGAGTCCTCGCGGCGACGAGGAGATAGTCCCACTCACGACGATGATCGAACAGTTTCGCTTAGAGGACGTCTCGCACTCACCGGCGTTCTTCGACACGAAGAAGTTGCACCACATGAGCGGCGAGTACATTCGCGCCTTGTCGCTCGAAGAGTTCATCGATGCTTGCGGACCGTGGGTGCGTCCCGGGGACGGCGCGTGGTCGCCCACTGATCGAGTACCGCCCTGGTCGAGCGACGAGTTCGATGCGGACCTGTTCGCCCGAGTGGCCCCCCTCGTGCACGAGCGCGTCGCCACCTTGGGCGAGGTGCCTGCGATGGTGGGCTTCTTCTTCGTGACAACGCTCTCGTACAACGAGACCGACTTCGACAAGTCAATAGGCAACGATCCTCTGGGCCAGGCGTTGCTCGCCGTGGCGCTCGAGCGCCTCACCGACACCCCGTGGGAGGCACCCGCGCTTCATGACGCGATTCTCGAACTCGGGCTCGCGATGGGCCTCAACCTTCGTAAAGCCCAAGCGCCGATCCGTTGCGCGGTGACCGGATCGCTCGTGGGACCTCCGCTCTTTGAGTCGCTCGTACTCCTTGGTCGAGAGCGATCACTCGCACGACTTCACGACGCCCTGGAGCGGGCCTCGGCGTGATCTTTGGGCCGTTCAAGCTCGCGTTGCGCATCGTCGCGGGGATCGTGAGTGTCATCGTTCTCTATTTCGCCGTGACGTTCGTGCAGATCTGGTTGACCAGTCACGAGCACTCCGACGCGCACGCGAACGCGATTCTCGTCTTTGGCACGACCGAGGACAACGGTGTCGCGTCCCCGGAGCTACAAGCGCGACTCGATCAGGCGGTGGTGTTGTATCGCCAAGGTCGAGCCCCGTGGGTCGTCGTGACGGGAGGGAATCGACCGGGCGACGATTTCACCGAATCGCAAGTCTCCAAGACGTTTCTCGAACAGCATGGTGTGCCCAGCGCGCGCATCCTCCAGGGATTCGGAAACGACACGTGGCAGAACGTGGCGACCGCGCTGCCATTGATGAAGGAGCACGATATCGCGACCGTCATCACGGTGACCGATCCTTTTCACGAATACCGCGCCATGGCTATATCGTCAGCGCAGGGATTGCGTCCGGTGCCCTCGCCCGTGCCCGACTCGCCGACGATCAAACACTCGCTGTGGCGCTACTACTTGAAGGAGACCTTCGACGTGGGCGTTGGTCGGATCATTGGTTACGGTCGCTTGAGTTCATGGACGAGCGCACCGGCGAGGATCTTCCACTCATCTGGCACTTGATTTCGCTGTGTAATAGGATTGTCAAGCCCTTCGGGGGTGGTGTAATTGGCAACACAACTGGTTCTGGTCCAGTTATTCAGGGTTCGAGTCCTTGCCCCCGAGCGAACGTGCGAGGTTCTTCCCTGCACGATCAGGGTCCCATCGTCTAGTGGCCTAGGACATCACCCTCTCAAGGTGGAGGCACGGGTTCGAATCCCGTTGGGACTGCGTGTGTAGTACCTGGTCAAAGGCTATTTCATCAACCAATGACGGGGTCGCCGCTGTCGGCGACCAATGGTGCGCCGGACTGCGCCCACGCGGTCATGCCGCCTTCGAGGTTGACAACGTCAAAACCCTGTTCGAGCAGGAACTTGCCCGCGCGCGCCGAACGACCCCCGGAACGACAAACGTTCACGATGACCGCGTCCTTTGGGAGCTCCTCAACGCGGTCGGGCACTTCGCCCAAAGCAATGTGGTGCGCCTCGGGCGCGTGACCGAGAACGAACTCGTCGTCTTCTCGCACGTCGAGAAGGAACGCTCCGTTGGCGATGAGTTGACGCGCCTCGTCGACGTTCACGTTTTGCAGTTCTGCCATTGGCGTACCTCTCTGTCGTGACTAGGAAGTGCGAGAACATCGACCCCTAGACTTTGTCTGTGCCGGCTGACCTTATTTCCTCCATCAGCACCACTGAACTTACGCCACTACTCGACGCCAACGATCCGCCGTATCTGTTGGACGTTCGCGAACCCGACGAAGTCGCCGACTGGTCAATTCCCGGGGTACACAACATTCCCTTAGGCGAGCTGCCTTCACGTTTCGCCGAGGTGCCACATGACGCGCGCGTCGTCGTCATCTGTGCTTTGGGATCGCGTGCGCAACTTGGTGCCGAGATTTTGGCGAAAGAAAATGTCGCGAGCCAGGTGCTCGACGGCGGAATGGCTGCGTGGGCGAGGACTTATGACCGAGTCGAAGCGACGTTCGGCGACGCCACCGTCGTGCAGATCAGACGACGAGGCAAGGGATGCCTCTCGTACGTCATTGGTTCCGGTGCGACGGCGATTGTCATTGACCCTTCATCGGACCTCGAGAACTACGAGGACGTCGCGCGGTTGCACGGATGGCATATCGACCACATTCTCGACACGCACCTTCACGCCGATCACCTAAGTGGGTCACGAGCGCTTCGTGAGCGCACCGGCGCGACGTTGTGGCTCAATCCTGCCGACGGATTCACCTTCGACTTCGACCAGTTGTATGACCACGCCTCGATTGGATTTGTCGGCGGCGTCCAGCTCGACGTCGCCTCGGTGAGTGTGCCGGGACACACAGAGGGTTCGACGATGTTCCAACTAGGCGAAGGTGCGATCTTCACGGGCGACACATTGTTTCTAGAAAGTGTGGGACGTCCCGATCTCGCCGACGACGCAGAAGTGTTCGCTCGCCATCTTTACAAGAGCCTTCACGATCGCGTACTGCATTTGTCCGACGACATCATGGTCTTTCCCGCGCACTATGGCGCAAGCGTTGAAGTGCGCTCAGGGGAGTACGTCGCTGCGCCACTCGGCGAGTTGCGACGAAAGCTCGCGGTACTCGCTGTGGGCGAAGAGGAATTTGTTGCGTGGGCGATTGCTCGAGTGAAGGATCGTCCACCGAACTATCGCGAGATCGTTCGCATCAACGCGGGGCGTACGAGTCCAAGCACTGCGTCGCCTGACCTAGAGATCGGTCCAAACCGCTGCGCGATCGCCTCCTAAGTACATGTACTTTTGCTCTCGAGAGACTTTCTACGGTGCCCGTTCTCCACTCGACGGAGCGAAGCGAGAAAAACGAGAGGGGCCAGACGAAAGTCCTCTCAACAGAGACCGCGACTGCGTCCCTATTGCACAATGTCACCCCCTTCGCATTTCCTGAGCCGGGCACCAAGGGCTCATTCGGCGGAACCTCGCTAAGAAAAAGAGCCTGATCAGGATTCTTGTGGAAACTTTGATCCTCCTAGACGTTTGCTGACTTTTCGTCAAATCTCATCTCAATTTGCGATTGGCGCTATGCATATACTCGCTTCTTAGGTAAGAGCAGTTTCCTCTTGGGGGGCTTTACCTATCAACGAATTACCGACGTACGTATCACCTCAGCGCGGCTGTCCTTGTACGGCCCTCATTAGACGGAGTCATGACATATGAAAACCACGAAGAACGGAATTGGGGCGAGCAACTTGCGCTGGGTTCCACGCCACTTGGTGAAGGCCTTTGCCGCCGCCGCGGTTCTTGTAGCGGCAGCGTTGCCACTCGCCTTGGCTACTGAAGCAGGTGCAGCGACGCCAGCCTTTTTGGAGACTTGCTTTACGCTTGTGGGAAACACCGTCGGAAATCCTGGCGCTTGCGCCACAGGTTACTCGACACCTGCCGCGATCGGCGCCGGCGCCTCGGCAGTTGGAAGCGGTCCAGGAAGTTATCTGTTCGAACTCATTGGAACGGGCTTCTCCGACGATGGTTCGAACAATCTCTCGCTCACGACAACTGCTCCAGGCGTGACGTTCCTGGGGGCCAAAGAGGTTGCTCTCGGTGGCCCTGACTACGCGGTGCTCTCCGGCATCGTAACGACCGGTGCGTCAACCCCTGGTACCTACCCCGTAACTCTGACCGACGACAATGGAACGGCAACCTCGACAGCAACGGCGAACTCATTGACTATTGATGCGGCTCCGACGATCACTTCGATCTCGACGACATCGATTGCAGCTGGCCAGACAACTCCTGGCACTGTGACCGTAACCGGAACGGGCTTTGACACCGCGAGCGGTGGTAACGCAACTTCGGGTGTGTTGCCTTCGGTCGTCATCCAAAACGCTTCCAATGGAACCGACCTCACTACGGGTACGTTGACTCCAACGAGCGCAACAACGTTCACTTTGGCCAGCGTTACCGGTACGAACAAAGCTAATAACGCCTCGGCGACGGCTGGTACGTACAACGTAATTGTGAACAATGCCGACTTCGGGAGCGCAACGCTTGCGAATTCATTTACCGTTACCGCTTCGGGCATCACGGGCGTGAGTCCGTCGGAGATTCCGGCGAGCACCGCAACTGCGGCGAGCTTCACGATTGCTGGTACTGGCTTTGAGCCTGGCGCGACCCTGGTCACTGGTGGTTGCACCGGTCTTACGGTCACCCCAAGCAGCTTCACCGTGGTGAGCCCTTCGAGTGCGACCTTCACGGCGACATCCAGCTCAACGACGGGCTTGTGCTCGACGT
>CAJCJA010000033.1 GCA_903970515.1 Candidatus Saccharibacteria bacterium CG_4_10_14_0_2_um_filter_52_9 | reverse complement strand
AGACGCCTACACGATCACGAACCCTGACGCCGGATCTGTTGCAGCCACCGCCTTTGGTAGTGGTCTGTTCATCGCAGCGGCTCCGACGATCACGGCCGTGACCCCAGCATCGGGTGTCGCGAGTGGCACGACGACGTTCGTTATCACTGGAACCAACTTCGCGTCAGCCGCGACAGTAGTCACCAGCCCGACGAACGGCACCTGTGGCACCGTGACCTACACGTCATCGACGTCACTGTCAGTCACCTGCACCTTGGGTGTTGCTGAGACAACGGCTACCAGCCTCGTCGTCACCAACCCCAACGGTGGACAGGCGACTTCCGCACCGATTCTGGCTGCGGCTACCGCCACTGTCGTAACGCCCTACACCACTGGTGAGAGCGGCAACGGCACTGCTGGTAAGACTGAGTCAATCGTCGTCAAGGGTGCTGGCTTCTACGGCCAGCCAAAGGTGACCTCGACCAACGGCATCAAGGCCGTCGTGTCGGGTGACACCGGGACCGTCTTGACGGTACGCGTGACCGTTCCCGCCAAGGTTGGCGGCGAGCACACGCTCACCTTCACCGAGCCCAACGGCGACGTGTTCAAGGCGAACTTTAAGGCCTAAACAGCCGAAGAGTCCTACAAGTCTTAAGGCAATGGCCCCCTCGAAAGAGGGGGCCATTGCCTTTGGTTGCAAGTAGCTCCACCGAACAAGTCCTTCGGAGCAAAACCGCTTACAAGGCCGGATCTATGCCATTAGATTTTCTTGGCGCGAAGAGTCCCGACTTCAAATTCACTTGCGAGACTTAGAGCGACCAGGTAGAACCTGTGGGACCATCATGGACGTCGATGGAGGCCTTCACCAAAGCGTCACGCAGGTCGTCTGCCAGTTCGTACTGGCCCTGCGCGCGCGCTTTTTCCCGCGCGGCGAGCACACCTTCGATGAGCGTTGAGGGGTCTATTCGCCCCTCGCCACCCGCTTCGCTTCGTCGCACAAGTTGGGCGAGGGACTCGACAGCGTCAGATGCTCCTTCGAGGATTCGTTGGGCGAGTTGCTCACTCGACGTCGTTGTTTGCTCTTCAGGCGATCTTGGCGATCTGGCTGAATTGAATTGTTGTGAGCGTAGTTCGCTCAGCGGCGTCGTGGAACCGTTTTCGAGGACCACGACCTCGTCACCTCGCCGCCAGAAGCCGTTCGAGCGACCCAGCACACGTAGTGAGTCGGCTTCAAGATCGATAATGAGGGCGGTATGCTCATCGACCCCAAGTATCCGAATATCGGCGGGAAGTTCTTCTTCCATCAATTTCAGACGCCGCAAACCGAGATAACAACAACTGGTGTCGTAGTTCCCACCTTCTGCGTTATTGAAGTGAGGGATGACGACGCAGGAGAGTCCGAATTCGCTCAAGAGGTCAAGGCCTGGATTCCAATAGGGCGCAGCACCCACTTTGTAGATCTCGTAGACCGGTGGACTGAATGTGCCAATCGTCGCCGCCGCGGCGGAGGAGAAACACAGCGTGCCGCCTTTCGCGAGGACGGCACTGAGGTCCTCGGCGAAGTGCAGTGGGAGCCATTGGTTGATGGCGTAGCTCGGGCTGCCCGGTCCAGCGAAGACGTAGTTCGCTTCTCGAACCTCTTGCTTGAAGATTGCTCGACTCAGTTCGTCTGAATCCTCATAGGAGGAGAAATGTAGAGGCTTCACCATCACGTGCAGCGATGTGAGAAAGTAGTCCGCGAGCTTTTCGGTCATCTGGGGCACATTTTCTTGGAATCCGTAGGCCGTATCGAGGTTGACGGCCTTGATTTCGGCATCGATACCTTCAAAGAGCGATCGGTGGATCTTCGTCATGCCGGGAGCAGTCTCGCCCGAGCCAAGTATTGCGAGGACGCCCTTGCTCATAGGTGCATCGTACCGGCCGGCGTCATCGGCGTCGTCCGGTCAGTGAGTAAGTTGGGGACATGAGTGGCGTGGTTTTTCAGGTTCGTGAACGGTCTCGAGGCAACGTCACGGCGTCCATGCTCCTTTGGGCGACCGCGATGGCGGTGGTGTTCTTCCTCTTTGAGACACGTTGGGCGTCGCGCGTGACCATGAGTTGGGTGGGACTCAGCGTCACGGCCGCGTTTGGGGTGTACCTCGGTTGGCGCCGAAGGGCGGCGGCCGTCTTCGTTGCTCCCTTCGTCAGTTGGTTCGTTGCGTGGTTCCCGCTTTGGATTGGGGCGATGATCCACTACGGATTCTTCGGTGGTCTCTTTCGGGGACTCTTCTTGATCACCATCGGGTGGATCGCGATTGGGTTTGGCGAGTTCGTCTGGCTCGGAGCGGTTGCCTTTCTGATCCGCGTCCTGCGTGGCCCGTCGAGCGGTGCTGGTCCTAAGGTCGTCGTGTTTGGACCCAACGACCAGTCCTAGAAGGGACGAGCCTCGCTTAGTCGTTGCCGTCGCGAACTATCGCGCGCAGTCGCTTCAGATTGCCTCGCCATAACGCGCGGAGTACTGGTCGTGCGACGCTCGCGCCTACTTCGCCGAAGGCCCACCAAGGGAAATGAAGATTCTCTTCCCATACGACGTCAGTCCCCTTCGGTGTCGCGCGAAGCGTAATGGTGCCACTTCCGGTGATGATGCCGCGGTGCTCGATGCCCATCGTTTCAGTGTCGGACCACGCGGTGACGGTCATGCGGTCGCGCGTCACGAAGGGACCCACCTTGGTGACGCAGACGAAGGACGTACCGACCCCCTCTCGCTGGTCGGTGTCGAACGATATTGAACGTGCGTCCATCATCCATTGCACGTGTCGATCGATGTGGCGCAGTTCGTTCCAGACGATGTCCGGCGACTCCGCAATGTTGATCTGGACGCGTATGTGAGCCACTAGGCGTCGAGTAAGGGCGAGAGACGGCGCCACTCGTCATGCGGAACTTCGGCGAGGTCGGCACCGAGCACCTGCAAACACACGTGGTCGGCGCCCGCCGATTGGTGCTCATGGATCTTTGCCATCACCGCTGTTTCGTCACCGTGCATGACCATCGCGTCACAGAGTCGCTCGGAACCGCCGCGAACGAAGTCGTCGTCGCTAAAGCCTTGGCGGAGCCAACTATTGCGATAGTTGTCGAGACCGGTGTAGATCTCGAGGTATTCGTGCGCACGGCGCAGGTACTCCTCGCGGTCCTGTCCGAGTACGACGGCCTGTTCGACGCCGAGGAACGAGTCGCCGATGATGCTGCGTGCGAGTGCAGTGTGTTCGGGGGTGACGAGATAGGGGATGACGCCGTTCGCGAGGGTGGCGCCCAGTTCGAGCATCTTTGGACCGAGGGCGGCGATGACCCTCGCGTACTCCTGGCTGCCTTCGGCACTGAACATGGGAGCAGCGTCCATCGCCTCGAGGTACGCCTTCATTGTTTGAAAGGGTGTGGCGTACTCGTGGCCGCGAAGTCGTTCGACGAGAGGACGGTGGCTCACGCCGAGTCCGAGCACGAACCGGTCGCCGTAGGCGGCGTTGAGCGTCTTAGTGGCGTTGGCGGCACTTACCGCGTCGCGGGCCCATATGTTGGCGATGCTCGTGCCGATCGTGATCGTGGTACTGCTCGAGAGCAAGAGGCCGGCGTTGGTGAAGGACTCGCGACCCCACGCTTCGGGAATCCACAACGCGGAATAGCCCAACTCTTCGAGTTCACTCGATATATCGCCCACTTGGCTTGGGGCGAGTGACTCATGGGTCGCGGTCCAGATGCCGACGGTGCCACGAAGTCTGGCGAGCGAGGCGGGAGTCGGTGGCACGATTCCTAGCCTAACGCCAGAGAAAATTCGTCTTTGTGCGCGTCTTCGTCGATCAAAGGACGAACTTCCGCTTCGTATGTAGTGGTCCGAGAACGTGCCCTCGATGCGTCGAAAAGCGTTTGGTCGTACTCGCGTGGCGATAACAATGGGTGATGGCTTATTTGGTCGCGGCGCTGTCCGCATGGATGGTACTCTCCGCCTTGACGGCGCTTCGACCGGGACGTCGCGGTGTCTTCGCGGCGCTCGCCTATCCGGTGGGTTGGGCGGCGGGCGAGTTGCCGGTGCAAGCGATAGTGATCGAGGCGGCGTCGTTCGCGGTGTTGTGGTGGTGGGGTTGGCCGCGCACCCAAGCACTTAGCGTGCTCGTGCTCGTACTCGGTTCAATCGTCGTCGTTGAGAACTTGATACTTATCGTGGCTCAACTGCTCGCGCAACGCTTAGTTCGTCGAGACTTGGCGACGAGTCCCCGTCAGCCACTTGTGTTGCCCGGGGCAAAGGACGACGCCTTTGGCACGTGGTGGCGAACGATGCTGCAGGTCCCCTTTCACCCTCGCGATATGCAACTCATCCACAACATCGCCTATGGTCCGCAAAAGCGCCATCGACTCGACGTGTGGCGCATGTCGACGACACCGTCGAACGCGCCGGTGATTTTTTACGTGCACGGCGGCGCGTGGACCTTCGGCGATAAGCGTGAACAAGGTCGCCCGATGTTGCACGAATTCGTGCGTCAGGGTTGGGTGGCGGTCGCGTGCAATTACCGACTCGCGCCCAAGAACGCCTGGCCCGCCCAAATCGAGGACGTGACGCGCACACTCGCGTGGATCAAGAAGTTCATTGGCACCTACGGGGGCGATCCTGAACGCGTCGTCGTCTCGGGTGGTTCCGCGGGAGGGCATCTGGCCGCGCTTTTGGCGCTCAGCGCCGACGACCCGACCTGGCGCCCGAAAGACGTCGATGGCGTACCTGATTGGAGTGTGCGCGGCTGCATCTCGCTCTACGGGGTCTTGGAGATGACTGGCGACGAGACCCACTGGCACGGGCTCGGGCGAGGACTAAGGATCCTGCTTGAACAGCGCGTCGTCCAGCGGCCTTATGCCGAGTTCCCCGAGATCTACGAGCAAATGTCGCCCTATCACCGGATCGGACTCGACGCGCCGCCATTTCTTGTCGTCCAGGGCGCGAACGACACGCTCGTCGACGTGCACGTGGCGCGCGACTTCGTCGAGCAGTTTCGCCGCGTCGCGCTGCAGCCCATCTACTACGTGGAACTTCCCCTCACACAACACGCCTTTGACGTGTCGGCGAGTCCGCGCACGTCCGCGACCGTTCGCGCGGCGGTCGCTTTTGCGACGTCGGTCGTGCGTCCACGCCCATCGCTGAACCCCTCGTTAGTGGCCAGCTATTCGGCGCCACCGACCGAGTTGGTCGTGGAACTCTCGCCATCGCGAAGCGTTGAGGCGACCCAGGCGGCGCGCGAGCTTGGACCCTTCTGGGTCGTGACCTCGGACAACCCTTTTTCTGCTCGACTCGACGAGGCGACCAACGAACGTCGTCGTGGCGAACTGAACGACGTACTCGAACTGCACGGGGTGGTTCGTCGCCCAAGTCTCGCCCGTGACGCGACGGGTTCGTGGCCCGACGAACATGGTTTTGCGATCTTTGGCACTACGGAAGAATTCGTCACGCGCGTCGGGCGCGTCTTTGATCAATTCGCCTATTACTACGTCGATGACGTGCAGGTGCTGGTTCGTCGAAGTGACGAACAACTCGTTCTAGGCGAGGACCACGTCCACTGAGATTTCGTCGGCGGTGAGGTAGGTGACGACGTCAATAGTGCCCGCGTCCTTGAGGTCGCGCTCCGCACTCCGTAGCGTGTCAGTCCAGTCGCTGGGTCCCGCCAACGTAAGCGTCGCCACTCGCGCGCGTTGGGAGACCTTGGCGGTGCTCTTCTCACGTCGTAGCGCCTCGAGCACGTCACTCACGCTTTGGTAGATAAAACCGACGCGCTCGGGCACGACGAGTCCCTCGAGTTCGCCGACCGCGGGCCAGTTCGCCCGGTGCACCGAGTCCTCGTGCCACCACCGCCAGACCTCTTCGCTGACGAAAGGAAGAATCGGCGCGAAGAGTCGTTGCAATGTCGACAGACAGAGCGAGAGCGTCGCGCGCGCCGAGTTGGTCGCGGGATCGTCGTTTTCGCCGTAGGCACGGACCTTCACGAGTTCGACGTAGTTGTCACAGAACGACCAGAAGAACGACTCGCTGCGTTCGAGGGCGCGTGCGTAGTCGTAGTTGGTGAACGCCGTCGACGTGTCAGCGATCAAGTTGCCTAACAGCGAGAGGATGTCGCGGTCGAGAGGTTCGGTGACGTGTTCGACACCGAGGGGTGCCGTCGTCTCGAGTCGTCCGAGGACGAACTTCGACGCGTTGAGCATCTTGATCGCCAGGCGTCGTCCGATTTTCATCTGTGCTTCGTCCAGCGCGGTGTCGACGCCCGGTCGACCCGACGCCGCCCAGTAGCGAAGGGCGTCGGCTCCGTGGGTCTCCAAGAGCGGCATCGGCGTCGTCACGTTCCCCAGGGACTTGCTCATCTTCTTTCGCTGCGGGTCGAGGACCCATCCTGAGATCAGCACATTGGTGAAGGGCAGGCTGTCGAACTCGAAGTGACTGCGCACCACCGTCGAGAACAGCCACGTACGGATGATCTCGTGCGCTTGGGGACGCAGGTCCATCGGAAACACTCGCTCGAAGAGCTCGGTGCCCCAGTGCCCCGCGATCTGGGGAGAGAGCGAACTGGTCGCCCAGGTGTCCATCACGTCGGGGTCCCCCACGAAGCCGAGGGGCTGGTTGCGCTGGGACTCATTGAATCCTGCCGGCACGTCACTCGAAGGGTCGACCGGAAGGTCCTCGAGGGACGCCAAGATCGGTGCGTCGAAGTCGATGACGTTGTGCTCGTCGGTCGGGTACCACACCGGAAACGGCACCCCGAAGAAACGCTGGCGCGAGATGTTCCAATCGACGTTCAGCCCCTCGACCCAACTCTGGTAGCGGTGCTTCATGAAATCCGGGTGCCAGTTGATCTCCTTACCTCGACGAAGCAACTCGTCGCGGTGCTCGAGCGTCGCGACGAACCACTGGCGCGACGTGACGATCTCGAGGGGACGCTCGCCCTTCTCATAAAACTTGACGGGGTGCGTGATCGCACGCACGTCGCCGATCAACTGACCGCTCGTCCGTAGGGCGTCGACGACGCTCGCGCGCACTTGGTTGACCGTCCGTCCCTCGAGCTGTGCGTAGAACGCTCGAGCGCCATTGCGATCGCGCGAGGGCCAGTTCTCGCCTTCGAAGTCACAGGGCAAGAAACGTCCGTCGCGCCCGATGAGGGTTCGCGTGGGCAGTGACAGCTCGCGCCACCAGGTCACGTCGGTCGTGTCACCGAAGGTGCAGATCATCGCGATTCCCGTGCCCTTCTCGGGGTCGGCGAGTTCGTGGGCGAGCACCGGCACTTCGACGCTGAACAGCGGAGTGATCACGCTGGTGCCGAAGAGCGACTGGTAACGCGCGTCGTCGGGGTGCGCCACGAGTGCGACGCAACTTGCTAACAACTCCGGGCGCGTCGTGTCGATCTCGACGACGCCACTCGAGTCGGACTTGGAGAACGCGATGCGGTGATAGTTGGCGGGACGCTCGCGGTCCTCGAGTTCGGCTTGGGAGACGGCGGTTCGAAAGTCGACGTCCCAGAGGGTGGGAGCGATCGAGGAGTAGACCTCGCGGCGTGCGAGCATCGAAAGGAACGCGCGCTGGGAGACCTCTTGGGCGTGGGGCGAGATGGTCGAGTACTCGAGACTCCAATCGACGCTGAGCCCCAAGTGCCGCCAGAGGTTCTTGAAGACCTCTTCGTCCGCCTTCGTCAATTCGTGACAGAGTTCGACGAAGTTCTTTCGCGAGATCGAGATCTTCTGGTCCCCGGGTGAAGCGGGCGGGAGGAACGACGCGTCGTAGGGGAGCGTCGGATCGCAACGCACGCCGAAGAAGTTCTCAACGCGCCGTTCGGTCGGCAGTCCGTTGTCGTCCCAGCCCATCGGGTAGAACACCTTCTTGCCCGACATCCGCTGAAAGCGCGCGATGATGTCGCAATGGGTGTAACTGAAGATGTGACCCATGTGCAGTTCACCCGAGACGGTGGGTGGCGGCGTGTCGATCGAGAACACCTGCGCGCGCGTGGATTCGCGCTCGAAGTGATAGGTCGCTTCGTGCTCCCACGTGTCGATCCAACGTTCCTCGATGCCGTCGACGGAGGGCTTCTCGGGGACCCTCGTCAACGCGGCTGGTTCGTCTTTCATGGTTGGCGTAGTTTAGAACAGTGATTCGCCTGTTTGATTCCGTGCACGGGGACGTCCGAGAGCTGCGACTGCGCGAATCGGGACGCCTTTCGATGTACGTCTGTGGCCCGACGGTCTATGACCTGCCGCACCTCGGTCACGGGCGCTACACCCTGGTGTGGGACGTCGCGAGACGCTGGTTCACGTTCCAGGGTCTCGACGTTCACTACGTGTCCAACATCACCGACATCGACGACAACATCATCGCCCGCGCGCTGCGTGAATCGAGCACCGAGGACGTCGTCGCGGCGCAGTTCGAGCAGCAGTGGTGGGACGCGATGGACTTGCTCGGTGAGATGCGCCCCGACGACGTGCCGCACGCAACCGGCTACGTCGACGAGATGGTCGAGTTGATTACGGCGATGCTCGACAAGGGCGTGGGATATCGAATCAGTGACGGCATCTACTTCGACGTCTCGACGGTCCCGGATTACGGTCTGCTCGCGGGACAACCCCTCGCGTCACTACGCGCGGGCGCCCGTGTCGAAGCCAACGACGAGAAGCGCTCCCCGCTCGACTTCGCCCTCTGGAAGTTCGCCAAGCCCGGCGAACCGCGTTGGCAGGCGCCCTTCGGCGACGGTCGACCCGGTTGGCACACCGAGTGCGTGGTTATGTCCTTGGGCCTGCTCGGTGACGGTTTCGATCTTCACGTGGGAGGGTTCGACCTCAAGTTCCCCCACCACGAGAATGAACGCGCCCAGGCGGTCGCGATGGGACACGACTTCGCGCGTCACTGGAGCCACAGCGGCTGGGTGATGGTGGGGGGCGAGAAGATGAGCAAGTCGCTCGGGAACTTCACCTCGCTTACCGACATGTTGAGTCGCGTGGACGCGCGCGCCTATCGATTGTTGGTCCTGCGCTCGCACTACCGCTCGCCCATCGAGGTGACCCCGGACACGATCGCTGACGCGCAGCGCGCCCTCGAGCGACTCGACGCGCTCGCTCGACGATTCGACCTGCCCGCACTCGGGGGCGCCGACTTCGTGCGCGCGAGCGAATACGAATGGAAGGGGGAGTCGAAGACTCTCCACGACGGTGTCACACGAGAGATCGACGAAGACCTCAACACTCCCCTTGGTGTCGCCCAGCTCTTTGACGCCGTGTCCGCTGCCAATGCGGCGGCCGATCGGGGCGAGATCGAGCGCTCCCGTGAACTCGCCCAGGCGGTCAACATCCTCTTTGGCGCCCTGGGTCTCTCGTTGCGCGCGGGTGCCGACCACGTGGACGGCGAGAGCGAGGAATTGGTCATTGCGCGCGACCAGGCTCGCGCGACCAAGAACTGGGCCGAGGCCGATCGGCTGCGCGCCGAACTCGAGCAGCGGGGTTGGGTGGTCGAGGATTCGGGTACCGGGACCCTCATCCGCAAGGCCTAAAAACCATTTGGAGGTCGCTCAATTACCATGTAGCGTGGTGGGTTGAGGTTGCCGTTGTGGTTCCCTCCGGAACCGGCGAAAGTCGATTCCAAAGAAACAAGGAGGCCCACAGTGGCTGTAGGAACCGTCAAGTGGTTCAACGACGAGAAGGGCTGGGGATTCATCGCTGTCGATGGCCAGCCTGACGTCTTTGTTCACTACTCGGAGATTCAGGGCGAAGGTCGCAAGACCCTCGTCGAAGGACAGACCGTGGAGTTCGACATCGAACCCGGCGATCGTGGTCCACTCGCGAAACGCGTTGTTCTGAATTAACCAAGCAATTTTGCAGTGACCGACCGCCGCCTTCGGGCGGCGGTTGTGTTTTGTGCGCTCGATTGGCTCTATGGTGGTGGCTGGTTACTTGGCGGTAACCACAACGAATCTTCAAGGTGGGGTAATGACTGATTTCTCAATGGCACTCAACGACGACCAAAAGACGTTGCAGGAATGGGTGCACGGCTTTGCGCTCAACGTCATGCGCCCCGCCGCGCACGAGTGGGACGAGCGCGAAGAGACGCCCTGGCCCATCATCGAAGAGGCCGCGCGACTCGGGATCTATGGCGTGGACTTCCTCGCCAACGCCGTGTCGGACAAGACCGGCCTGTCAATGATGATCGCGCTCGAGGAACTCGCCTGGGGCGACGCGGGACTGTGCATGGCGCTCATGGGCACGACCCTGGGGGTCGCGGCGATCATGGCGAACGGCACGCCCGCACAACAGATGGAATGGGTGCCCAAGTGCTTTGGGACGCCCGACGACATCAAGCTCGCGGCCTTCGGCGTCACGGAGCCCGACGCGGGCAGTGACGTCTCGTCGCTTCGCACGCGTGCGGTCTACGACGAAGCGACCGACGAATGGGTGCTCAATGGCACGAAGACCTGGATCAGCAACGGTGGGATCGCGCACGTGCACGTCATCGTCGCGTCCGTCGATCCCGCGCTCGGCAGTCGTGGTCAGGCGTCCTTCATCGTGCCCGAAGGCACCAAGGGAATTCGTCAGGGCCAGAAGTTCTCCAAGATGGGCATCCGCGCCTCGCACACCGCCGAAGTGGTGTTGGAGGATTGTCGTATCCCGGGAAGTTGTCTGCTGGGAGGTAAAGAAAAGCTCGATGAGAAATTAGCGCGCGTGCGCGAGGGGAAGAAGGCCTCGAGCCAAGCGGCCATGGCGACGTTCGAGGCGACGCGTCCCGCGGTGGGTGCCCAAGCACTCGGCATCGCGCGCGCGGCGTACGAGTACTCGCTCGACTACGCCAAAGAGCGTAAGCAGTTCGGTCGCGCGATCATCGAGAACCAGGGCATTGCTTTCAAACTCGCCGACATGAAGACCCGCATCGACGCGGCGCGCCTGCTCGTGTGGCGCGCGTCATGGATGGCGGCGACAAAGACCCCCTTTCTCAATGGAGAAGGATCGATGTCCAAGCTCTTCGCCGGTGAGACCGCGGTTCACGTCACCGAAGAGGCGATCCAGATCCTCGGTGGCTACGGCTACGTGCGCGAGTATCCCGTTGAACGCTGGCACCGCGACTCAAAGATCTACACGATCTTCGAAGGGACTTCCGAGATCCAACGACTCATCATCTCTCGCGCGATCTCGGGCGTTCACATCAAATAGAAAAAGTCAAAAGATGGTTGGTCATTAGCACTCTGGTTCGCTGCCTGGCGCCGTTGGAGATGAGCCTTGAACCTTTCGCATGAGATCATCGCTGGACTCACTGATGGGTTCGTCGAGCGCTTCGGACTCCGACATCTAGGCGCTTTGTAAGAGTCCTCATGATACAATGCACGTATGTCAACTCCCGTCAGTCAAGCCCGAGTGTCGCAGCGTGGTCAAACCAATCTTCCGGCCGAACTCAGGCATCGCTGGGGCATCGAGGAGGGTGGTGAGATCGCTTTCGTTGACCTTGGCGACGCCGCCTTAGTCCTACCGGGAGGAATAGCACGAGCCAAGGCTGAACTGAAGAACGTCCTCACTGCGCGCTATGACGCTGGGCTCGCAGCAATCGACGACCCCGATCTCGCCGATCAATAGTGAACGTCGTCCTCGACGACCGCCTTTTGGTGCAGGAGCTTCTCGTCGGTATTCGCAGACCGGATTCGATTGTGCACACCACCGCCTACTGGTACTACCGAGCGTGCCGAGCGGCCGTACTCGGCGCCGGCGGCCACCTCTCCGGACCGTTCCGCGAGTTGCAGACTCTTGCACAGGAACGGGCAATAAGGTCGATGCTTCAGTTGCCAGAAGACATCGGTCTACCCGACACACGACAACTTGTACCGATCATGGTTGAGGTTGCTGGGCGCCACCCTAGGTTAAATCTTCTCAACCTTGAGGGCGTGGCTGCGGTGCGAGCGCTCGACGCCACGCTGTGGCTCTCGCGCGAAGCGGCCGACGGCGTATTGCCGGCGGTACTTGACGCTGAACATCTCGCGTGGGAAGTCGTCGCCGTACATTGAAATGATTGAGGTAGCGATCCCAACCTTGTAGAGATCATCGCGGAGCGTCGAAGAGATGGGTCATCGCGCGCGAAAAGTTGAGTGGGGCCGCCGTCGTATGAAACTCTCCGGGAAGTACTTCAAACTCGATGACAAGATTGGAGTCATTACGGCTTCGCAACACCGCGACAAAGCGCTCCTGGTCGGCCACCACGCTCACCTCTCCGAAGGCAGCAACTACGTCTGAGGCTTTCGCCTCGGTCCCGGCTCGTTTGTCTTCAGGAAACTGCGCGAGTTGCAATTGATCGCCCTCCGGCCCTTCGTAGGCGCCCAATGAGAAATAAACCTTCGCTACCATGTCGAGATTGGTCTGGGCGCGCGCGGCTTCGGATTCGAAGATCGAACCGCGGTTGTGCCACTGGGATGCGATGCCGAGTCCGTTGACGTCGGATCACTCGTCTCATCGCCACCGCCAAGGGCCATTTGGTGCGCGGGTCAACTCGGCAATGACTTTGACGACCTACGTCGGTCGTCGTGCGAGACCCACGAATCTGGCCTCAAACATGGATCAATCGGGTTCTAACCGGACTCAGTTGACTCAATTGTGAGACTGCGCAATGGCAAAAGGAGCATTGACCAGGATTAGTACGGGACCCGCCAATAGCTACGCCATCGTTGAGGCGACTAGCGAAATCCAGAGACCAATCATCGCTCGAGCGATTTCCGGCGTACACATCAGGTAGTCCAAGCCGCAAGTTAACAGCCTTTTGGGTTTGACTGCCTACGGCACTGACAAGGTTGGCTGCCTGTACCGGGCTGATTCAAAGAGGGCCGGCCTGTATTTACATCCAGAATTGTTATACATCCGCGTTTGTGGATGTATACTCATTTGTGATGATCGCGGCTACTGACAGATCACTCATGGAGCGGGTCAGGGCCTTGTTCGCCACGATTCTGCCTATGGGAACCCGGATCACGGTTGAACATTTGGACGATATTGACGTCGAAGTACACGTAGCGGGAACACCGCTTCGGGTCCGATTTGCAGGCAGAGGCGACTTCCGAGGCGTTCAAATGGCCTTGAAAGCTCGACCGCGACCAGATGTCATCGCCGCGTCCCGACTCTCCTTAGCTGCGCAGCAGGCAATCACCAGAGAGGGAATTAACTGGGCGGACGAGAGAGGCGCGGCGAGCATCGAGGCTGGCTCGATGGTGATCGCGCTCTCAGGTCAGAACCCTGCTGTTCGTCACTCATCGACGGATTGGACACCGGCTGCCATCGGAATCGTGGAGGCCGTCCTCTCAGGCACAACTCCCACTGCCGAAGCGGTCGCGGCCGCGACCGGGCATTCACTGAGTACCGCCGTCAGGGTGCTCGCGTTCCTAGTGGGGCGCGGACTCCTCCGTGCACCAAAAGCACGCGGACCGCAGTCGGGTCGAAGGATTGTCGAATTTGATCGGCTGCTCGATCAATTTTCAGAGGCGGCCCATCAACGTCGAGCGAAGTACGAACTTCGTTGCGGACTACTTTGGCGAGAGCCGCTCACTGAAATCAGTCAAATAGGGCAGAAGTGGACTTCGATGCGCCTTCCATGGTCCACCGCCGGCGCGCTCGCCGCGTCGATCCAGGCACCATATCTGACTCAAACGCCCACCGGTGCCGTGTACGTGGGTGCGTCGAGCGAAGTGGACATGCTCCGTATCGTTCGACAGTCCGGGCTCGAAGTGATGGAGGGAGGTCGGCTACTTCTTCTGCCGTTTCCAACGCAAGCGACGAAGCGATTGATTGAGGAGAAGGATGGCGTATGGGTAACGTCGTGGCCCCGGACGTACGCTGATCTTCGCAACGAAGGAGTTCGAGGCGAGGAGGCGGCGGAGCACCTGCGCGAGGTATTTCGTGGCGACTGAGCCGGCCCGATCCCGACCAGCGCGCAAGGCCGCCGAAGAAGCGCTTGTGCGCGTGGTGCACCACTACGGAAACACTCCTGAATTCGTTGTGCTCGGTGGGCTCGTACCGGAACTGCTGTGTGATAAGTCAGGGAAGATGCACGCCGGAACAACCGACATTGACGTCCAAGTCGATCTCGAGATTGCCGCAGGCGCTACGAACGCGGCCAGATTGGAGCAGGCACTTAAGAACGCAGAGTTCGAGTCGATTGACGGAAGAACTTGGCGTTGGCAGACTCGGGCGGATGAGTCAAGAGCCATCGTCAAGTTCGAACTCCTCACTGACCTTGAAGATCAACCAGCGAGCGCTACGGTGAACTTCGCCGAGTGCGACGCGCTAGGGGCAGTCAACCTCCGAGGAACCCGGTTCGCTTCTCGTGACTTCGTTCGTCACCCTCTGACTTCGAAAGTCGGCGGTGTCTTTTACAACGTCGAAGTCAATGTCGCTGGAGTGGCTGGATTCCTCCTGGCCAAATCCGCCGCGGCGTATAGCCGCCGCAAGGAGAAAGACTGGTACGACATTGCTTTCGTACTGCTACATGGCAACGACGGAGGTCCTCGAAATGCCGCTGAGCGTACCAAGTCGATTTTTGAGGCCGACCTCGTTGGCGATACCAGAACGGCACTTGACGAACTCCTCTCGAACTTCACCCTTGAGAGCGATCAAGGTCCTTTCGCATACGCGTCGCAATTTCAGATTGACCACCCCGAAGAAGATGTCAATCAGCTGCGAGCGGATGCAGTACTCGCGGTCAAGGAATATCATGATGCGCTGTTTGTGAGGTGAGTAAACGTTGTCTGCGGCGTCAATGCCGGCGTATTGGCATAGGACCACGGAAGCCATTCCCGTCATCGGCAATTCAAGCTTCCGGTGTGCGTGTTTAGATTCTCACATCGACCCACCAACTGTACATATGCGAGACCCGTTAAACGGGTCGATCTTGTCGCCGATGGGGGGCGGAACGGTGGGTCCCTTGCGAAATTGACCTACGAAGCGATGTCCACGTGAACGACCAGAGAGGGAGGTTGCGGTACTC
This sequence comes from Candidatus Saccharibacteria bacterium CG_4_10_14_0_2_um_filter_52_9, assembly GCA_903970515.1. Classification (GTDB taxonomy): domain Bacteria; phylum Actinomycetota; class Acidimicrobiia; order Acidimicrobiales; family RAAP-2; genus RAAP-2. The sequence continues at coordinate 11,454 of CAJCJA010000033.1, read as the reverse complement.
ATTCGTCGAATTCAACGAGGGCCGTGATGTAGAGCCCAATTACGTCACGAGCATTCGGCGTTGAGTGGGGATTTCAGTTGAACTGTCGATGGTTCGGCCCATGCCGGACGGTTTAGCGAGGAGGCGGTGTGCAAGGAAGGTCAGTTCGCGCCGACGTCGCGCGAGCCAATAGCAGTCCTGGCTACAACTTTGTGCTTGGATCCCGATAGTCGAACACAGGCACGGTGAGTCCGTGTGTTGCCAGTGTCGTCCAGTGTCTATCGGCAGTAAGCACAGAGAGTCCGTGCACGAGGGCGTACCCCAGGCACGCTAAGTCACCGAGCGCCAAAGTCTTGATTGGATTCAGCCCCGCTCTACCTTGGGCCGCAGAACTTCTCTTGTCGATGTCCTTGAGCTCAAGAAATCGTCGAGCCACGCGAAGGTCGACGTCAGCAATCGTTAGTCCCGTGCTCGTCAATGCTCTCTCGATGGCGGCAGGCTTGGCCGTAGAGGTTAGCCCGAGTTTGTAGAGCGCTTCGCCGAAATTTACGGTCGTCGCCACCGACCGGCTGAGGACCGTCACGTATTCTTGTGCGTCGGATTGGCTCCGGAAAAGGTCAATCAGAAACGTAGCGTCGACGGCGACCGTTCCCCCGGGGATCACTCGGACGGTTGGCACCTACTGTTGCAGACTCGCGTCGAACTTGCGCTCCGCAATGAGTTCCATAGCCAAGTCGACGGTGTCATGGTTCTCTTCCATCTCCGCAGCAATCGCCGCCTGCACCTCGCGCAGCAGCGAGAGTGGATTCTCCAGAACTATTCTCCCCGGTCCCTCGGCTCTGGCGATCAACTCAACACCTTCACCGTCAATACCAGCCTCGTCGAGCAGGGCCGTTGGCAGGGTGGGACGGCGCCGACTGTCAAGGCGGACGCGGTAAGAATTCGCAAGGTTGAAGGTGTGGTAATTACTCACTTCACCCATTGTACCAGAAATCGTGGGTGGCGCATTCACTCTCCCACGGTAAGTCTCTTGGTGGGTATCGTACAGGCGGGACAACTACTTCACCTCAGTTGGGTCAATCTTTGCAAATCAACCAAAAGCTTCACCGAACGGCGAATGTTGCCTCATGCATGTTCGCGACCAATTCCTCGATCGTCGCGCCAATCGACACACACCCTGGTAGGTCGGTTCCGTACGCAGAGTAATTCGGTCCAGCGTCTTCAATGATGACCACCTACGTGCACATCATGCTCTCCGTTGAAGGCCAACTGGCATCATCGTGCTCGCCAAAGTCGACTTCGATGATTGCGTCTCGATGGTGTTGGGCTCGACGACGATGCCGCGTCGTTCGCGAAGCCGAAAAATCTGATGGCTACCCGTCGGTCGCACCTGGTACCAACCTTTTGCGTTGAGTTCAATTGCTGTCTGCTCTCGCGTCACCACTCCCCACGGGTGAGGGATACTCAGATTGACATCTAAAATCTGTGAGTTGTTCGTCATCTGAGAGAGTGGTGCGTGCCCTCTTCGCTAAATATCCTCACGCTCTGCACCGGCAACGTGGCACGCTCGGTGATGTTGGCCTTCATGCTTCAAACGATTGGTGAAGCAAACGGGGTGCGGTGGCAACTCCGCAGTGCCGGCACCCACGTCATCGAGGGCTCGGCAATAAGTCCGCGTACTCTTCGTGCGCTGCAGTCACTCGACGAACTCGGCGAGCATCATTACGGCGCACATCGAAGCCACCAAGTCAACGAGGACGACGTTGCCTGGGCCGACATCGTGCTCGCGAGCGAAGCGAATCACGTCAATTACGTGCGACGACACTTTCCGCTCCATGCATACAAGGCCGTGTCGCTGCACCAGTTCGTCCTCGACGCTGCGCTCGACGAATCATTCGAGGACACGCGTGATGAAGTGTCTTCACGCGAACCCGATCCGGCGTGTGACGTGCGCGACCCGGCGGGTGGCGACGCTGCGACGTACATCGCGTGCGCGCAAGAACTATGGGAACTCGCCCAAGCCTTCGCGGTGCTGCTCGAAGACGATTAGTCGCGCTGGATCGCGCGCAGCCCACCCCACGCGAGAGTGGCAATCCGTGCGGCGAGTCGGCTTGCTTCGCCGGGCTCGACGGGGGGCCATCGTTTTGCCTCCTGTTGGATCAGCCAGACGACCGCGGCGCCTTCGGCGATACCCACGACGCCCGCCGCTAATTGACGCCGGTGCTCCCTACTGATCGAGATGTCGATGAAGGGCTCGACGAACGAGACGAGGGTGAGTTCGACGTTTCGAAGGTCCCCCGCGGTTTGACCCTCGTGGGAGTGGATGAAGAGGATGCGAAACGCGTCGGTCTCGCTCACCACCATCTCGAAGTACACCTGAAAGGCGACCTCGATCTTCGCGCGCGGCGTCTCCGCGAGCGACACCGCGCTCGCGAGCTTGTCGATCAGTTTCTGCGCCGTCTGGGTGACGATCTCGTGGTACAGGTCGGTCTTTGATTCGAAGTACTGATAGAGGATTGGTTTGGTGAAACCCGCCTCTTTGGCGATGTCGTCCATTGTCGTTGACTGGAATCCTCGCTCGGCGAAGATCTTGCGGGCGACGCCGAGCAAGAGTTCGCGTCGTTCACCGTGCTGGGGACGGTCGTCGGTGATCACCACGTCACGACACTAGTGGGGCTGACTGGACGTTCATGTGCGAAAGCACTTCTGACAGGGCGGGTGCGAGATCGTCCAGATTGAAGTATTTCCGCGCCACCTCAAGGTTCCGATCCAACAACGCCGCGTCGGGCGCCTCGATGAATTCTCTTATTTTTGACACTTCATCGAGCTCGAAGAACTCAAAACCTCGCGCGATGAATTCGCGAGCAACCGGGTACACGTTGAGCGCGAGGGCGCGTCGATGGGTCACTGCTTCGAGGACTGGGTTCCCGAATCCTTCCCACGTCGAGGGCATCACGACGAGGTCGCACGCGGCGTATGCGTCGTGCACGTCGCCAACGTCGAGCCCGCGACGGACGGTCACCTTCGACGCGTCGAGCAAGGAGTCGAGATTCTCGCCGTAGCCATCCTCCGCGGGCCCGAGAAGCCAGAGCTGTGCGTCGAGTCGCTCGCAGAGTTCCAACGCACCCGCGACGTTCTTTCGCGCCAACGCGCGCGTAGGCATGAGCACGAGTCTCTCTTCGCGCAGTCCCAGCTGAGCACGCGTCGTGTCGCGACTTCCCATGGGTGGATCGCAGTCGAAGGAATTTGGCAACAGCACCGACTCGATGCCGCGTTCGCGCAACTGGCGTTGCGACAGCGCGTTGATCGTGACGTGGCACCATTCGGGCTCGTCGCGTGGGCCCTCAAGGTGGGCGAGGTGCGTGCGCTGCCAGGGAAGGTCGTGGTGATGAAAGAGTGCTCGACGAGTGTGCAGCACGTCATAGAGCACGTCGCGCGCCTTCACGTTGAGAGGCAGCGACGCGAGGTTCTCGACGACGACGACGTCGGCGTCGACGAGTGCACGCGCCAGATCGTCAAACGATGGTGGGACCGGCGCATTCATACGCAACCCGCGCAGCACGACGTCAACGGGGCCTTCGCCCGCGACGCTTCGCACGTCGTGGCCGAGCGCGCGACACGCCTGCATCCACTTGGCCGCTTCGATCGAGACGCCGTCGGAGAGTCCGAGGCGAAAGCTCACGAAGGTGATGAGCGCCATCGACCAAGGCTACGGGGCCAAGGAGGATTTCGGCACCCAGTAGTAGAGTGTGACGGTGCTGGCCTCCGGTCAGTGCCCTTTCTGGAGGACTTGTCGTGGCCAAGCGTGCACTGATAACCGGCATCACCGGCCAAGACGGCTCCTACCTCGCCGATTTGCTCTTGAGCGAGGGCTACGAGGTGATCGGTCTCGTGCGGCGTAGCTCCACCGAGAACAACACGCGCATCAGCCACATTCAAGAACAACTCACGCTCGTCTCGGGTGACCTGATGGACGAGGTGTCGCTCATTAGTGTGCTGCGCGACCACCGACCCCAAGAGGTCTACAACCTCGCGGCCCAGAGTTTCGTCCAGGCGTCCTGGACCCAGCCGGTCTTGACGGGCGAAGCGACCGCGCTCGGGGTGACGCGCATGCTCGACGCCATTCGCACGGTTGATCCCGAGATTCGTTTCTACCAGGCGAGTTCGTCCGAGATGTTTGGTCGCGTGCGCACGGTGCCCCAGAACGAGCACACCGAGTTCTACCCGCGCAGTCCCTATGGCGTCGCCAAGGTCTACGGGCACTGGATCACCGTGAATTATCGCGAGAGCTACAACCTGCACGCCTCCTCGGGCATCCTCTTCAATCACGAGTCGCCCCGACGAGGTCTCGAGTTCGTCACGCGCAAGGTCACCAACGGCGTCGCGCGCATCAAGGCAGGACTGTCGAGCGAGCTTCGCCTCGGGAACCTCGACGCGCATCGTGACTGGGGCTACGCGGCCGACTACGTGCGCGCGATGCTCGCGATGGTCCAGCGCGACACCCCCGACGACTTCGTCATTGCGACCGGCGAGACGCACTCGGTGCGAGAACTCTGCGAGGTCGCCTTCGCCGCGGCGGGTCTCAAGTATGAGGACTACGTCGTCGTCGATCCGAAGTTCATCCGTCCCGCCGAGGTGGACCTGCTCGTCGGTGATTCGACCAAGGCGCGCGACGTGCTCGGTTGGAAGTGCGAGGTCGACTTCTACGCGCTCATTGAGATGATGGTTGTTTCTGACCTCAACATCCTCGGGGCCTAGACCCTCTCGATGCCAAAGGGTCTCGTCGTTGCCCTGCGCGAGGCCGTCGTACTCTCGAGTGGGTTTCCGCTTCTCAGTGGCGTCAACCTCGAGTTAGAAGCGCAGTCGTTGAGCGTGATTACGGGCGCCAACGGCGCGGGAAAGACGAGCCTGCTGCGTCTGCTCGCGGGTCTCGTGTCGCTCAGCTCGGGGGAGGGAACCGTCGCGGGCGTGGACCTGGCGAAGGGCGATTTGCGTCAACTACGTCGTCGCGTGGGCTGGCTGGGTCACGAGGGATCTTTTTACAACGATCTCAGCGTGCGCGAGAACCTCGTCTTCGCGGCGAGTGCGCTCGCGAGGCCGTTAAAGGACATCGACTCAGTGCTTGAGCGAGTGGGTCTCCGCTCGCGTCTCGAGACAACGACCAAGGCCTTGAGCGCGGGGCAACGGCGCCGGCTGGGGCTGGCGTGGTTGTTACTGCGCCGCGCCGAGTTGTGGTTGCTCGACGAGCCCTACGCGTCACTCGACGAGCAGGGGCGCGTCTTCTTCGACGCGTTGCTCGCCGACGTCGTCGACGCGGGAGCGACGGTGATCTTGAGTGCGCACGACCCGCTGCGCAGCGCGACGTTGCGACCGCGTCAGATCGTCTTGCGCGGCGGCCGGGTCGAAAGCGACGACTCGTGATCCGCACCGCCTGGCTCGTCGCGAAGAAGGACCTGCTCATCGAGCGGCGAAGTCGCGTCCTGCTCTGGCAGGTGGTGCCGTTCGGAGCGATCGCGCTGCTCTTGAGCGGCCTCGCGTTGGGACCAACGCACGCGGGTCACTCGTCGGCGGGTCCGGGACTGTTCTATCTGGTGATGCTCTTCGTCGCTTTGTTGATGATCAATCGAAGTTACGTGATCGAGTCGACCCCGGGCACGAGAGCGTCGGTCCAGACCTTGGGTCTCGACCCGGCGGGAGTCTTTTTGGGTAAGTCTCTCGCGCTGTGCGTGGAGCTGTGGCTGAGCGGTCTGGTGCTGCTCGCGGGCACCGTGTTGGTGCTGCACACGGCGCTGCACGGGGCACTTTTGGCCCTACCGAGCGTGCTCGTGACCCTGGCGGCGATGGCGGCCGCCGGGACGCTGTACGGGGCACTCACCGCCGGGGGCGAGGGGGCAGCGACGCTGCTGCCGGTCCTGACGCTGCCCGCCTTCGCGCCGCTGCTGGTGGCGGGAGAACGCTCGTTTTCGGCCGCCTTGACCCACTCGGGGCTCTGGGAATGGTGGCTGATTCTGGCCGTGGCGTTGGTCGCGTACGTGGGGGTCGGAATTCTTCTTTATGGTGTTCTAGAGGAATCATGATCAAACAGCTCTCCCAACGCCTCTTGGGCCCCGTGACGCTCCTGCTGCTCGTACTCACGTTCTGGCTCGGACTGTGGGTCACCCCACCTGACCGCATCCAGGGCAACCTCGTGCGCATGCTCTACGTGCACCCCGCGGTCGCGTGGGTAGCGCTGTACGTGTCCTTCGGCACGGCGACGATCGCGAGCGTGCTGTACCTGTGGAAGCGAACGCGCAGCGGGACCCTGGACCGCGTCGCGCACTGCGCGATGGAAGTAAGTGTGGTCTTCATCGTGCTCACCTTGATCACCGGATCGATTTGGGGACGACCCACGTGGGGCGTGTGGTGGGCGTGGGACGCGCGACTCACCTCAACGGCGATACTCGGGGTCCTCGCGATTGGCTACCTCGCCCTTCGACGCGCGAACGACGATCCCGTCCTTCGCGCGCGCCGCAGTGCGGTCTTTGCGATCGTCTCGGCGATCAACGTGCCCATCATCCATTTCTCGGTGCAGTGGTGGAAGACGCTGCACCAAGGAGCGACGGTGTTCACGTCGAATCGTCAACTTCTCGTGCACGGCTCGATGGCGTGGACGTTGCTGTTGAGCTTTCTCGGTTTCACGTTGCTCTTCTTCTGGTTGCTGCGAGCGCGCTATCGCCTCGAGGTGTTGCGCGAGGAAACACAACGCGCGACGCTCGATCTGGCGCTCGAAATGCGTCAACGCGAAGGGGCCCGCTAATGGGTTACGTCGCCGCCGGCTACTCGTTCGCCTTTGGGGGGCTCGCGCTCTACGCGCTGTCGATCTGGTGGCGAGGACGTCGTGCCAAGCACTGAGACGAGCGAGCTCAGCCCCGTCGCGCCGCCGAAATCCACGAGTCGTAGCCGCTGGCGATCGATGGGCGTGCTCGTCGTCCTCGCCGCCGCGATCATCGTGCTGCTCAGTCAGGGGATCCTGCACTCGCTCAATTACTTCGAGACGGTCGATCAGGCCCTCCACCAACGCGCTCTGCTCGGCACGAGGGTCTTTCGCATCGAAGGCGTCGTCAAACCAGGCACCATCACCCGCACCTCCAGCGGGGCGTCCTTCGTGCTCACGGGACCCAAGGACCATGAGGTCTTCGTCGACGCGCACGGCTCGCCCCCACAACTCTTCCAGTCCGACATCCCGGTCGTCGTCGTGGGTCACTTCACTTCGCCCACGTCACTGGACTTCGACGGCAGTCAGATTCTCGTCAAGCACACCGCGACCTACATCGCGGCGCATCCGCATCGCGTGAAGGCGCCCAATAGGACGACTCGATGATCCTGACGTGGTTGGGCAGAGCGTTTCTCTACGTCGCCTTCGCGGGCGCCGTCGCGGGCGTCGCTGGCCAGCTGCGCGCCGTGCTCACGAGGAAGAAAGCGCCGGCGCGACTCTTTGCCCTGTGGACGCTCGTCGGGGTCCTGGGCGCGGTGGGTGTGATGCAGTACGCCCTCATCACGCACAACTTCTCACTCGCCTACGTGGCGGCGAACAACGCCACCTTCACGCCGCTGCTCTATTCGATCACCGGCATGTGGTCCGCGTTGGAAGGATCCCTGCTGCTGTGGTCCTTGTTGTTGGCGCTAATTACCCTCGGGGTCCTCTGGTACTACCGGCGCGACGCCCACGACGCCGTCGTCCAGTGGGCGAGCGTGGTGCTCTTCGGCGTCGCCGCGTTCTTCCTCGGGCTCATGATGTTCCCCGCCGACCCGTTCGTGCACAACCCCGCTCACGTGCTCCAAGGTGCGGGGCCCAATGCCCTCCTCCAGGACAACCCGCTCGTCGCGGTGCACCCGCCACTGCTCTATCTGGGCTTCGTTGGTTTCACGATCCCCTTCGCCTTCGCGATCGCGATGTTGATCACCGGTCGGGTCCAGGACCGCTGGCCCCTCGAGCAGCGTCGTTGGACGGTGCTCTCCTGGGGGGCGCTCTCGCTCGGGATCATCCTGGGCGCGTGGTGGAGCTACCAAGTACTCGGCTGGGGTGGGTTCTGGGGATGGGACCCGGTCGAGAACGCGGCCCTGCTGCCGTGGCTCACGGCGACGGCCTACATCCACTCGGTGATCGTCCAGGACCGGCGCGGGCTGTTTCGAGTCTGGAACCTCTCGCTCGCCATCGCGACGTTCTCGCTCACCGTCCTCGGCACGTTCTTCACGCGCTCGGGCGTGCTGCAAAGCGTGCACTCGTTCTCCTCCTCGACGCTCGGGCCGCTGTTGATCGGGCTCTTCTTCTTCAGCGTCGCGTTGGGGATAGGACTGCTCGCGTGGCGCGGGGACGCGCTTCGCTCGCCGGTGGGCGTCGATCATCCCTTGTCGCGCGAAGGCTTGTTCGTTGCCAACAACGTCATGTTCGTGGGCTTTGCGATCGTGGTGTTGTTGGGTACCGTGTTCCCGCTGCTCTACGAAGCCGTCAACGGTAACCAGGTGACCGTCGGGACGCCGTACTTCGCCTCCATCGCGGCGCCACTCAGCGTGATCCTGCTCTTGTTGATGGCGCTCGCGCCACTGGTGAGTTGGCGAAGCGTCGACGCTGGGGTCCTGTGGAACCGCATACGCATCTGCGCGTGGGCGGCGCTCGTCGTCGCGGGCATTCTCGTGATCCTCGGGGTGCGTCATCCCGCCGTGTTGATCGCGTGCTTCCTCGCCACGTTGGCGGCGGGGGCGGCGCTGCGCACGTTGCGCGGTGTGGTGGTGAGTGCTCTGCGCCGCGGGCGTCTTCGCTCCGCGTGGCGCGCGCCCAGCACCGGGGGCATGATCGTGCATCTGGGCATCGTCATCCTCGCGATTGGCATCGTGGTGTCGACCTCGTACACGAAGCGCAACGAGGTGACGCTCGCGACGGGCCAGAGCACGATCGTCGACTCACAGTTGGTCACCTTCGCGGGTTTTCACCAAGTGAGAGACGCCCTCGAAGAGGCGACACAGTTGAAGGTGAGCGTCGACGGCCACCAACTTCGCCCGGCGGTCACGACGTTCAACGGACGTGGCACGACCGTGGGCACTCCCGCGATTGATTCGAACCTACTGCGCGACGTGTACGTCACCTTCGACGCCGTCGGGGGCAATGGCGCCACGTCGGGCGCTCAGGTGCAGAGCAACCTGCCCGCGGGGTCGGTCGTGCTCGGGGTGACCGTCGAACCATTGCTCAGTTGGCTGTGGATTGGCGGACTGGTCGTGGGTCTGGGGAGCGCCATCTCCTTTCTGCGCCGTCGCTACACCGAGGAGCTCGCATGAAGCGCACGGTGACGATCATCTCGCTCGCGCTGTTCGTCGTGATCATCGCCTTCAGCGTGTTCCTCGGCACGCGCCAACCCGTCACCGACGCGACCGACGCGAACAGTCCATTGCTCGGAAAAGTGGCGCCGTCGTTTTCGGGAGCGAAGCTGGGCGGTGGTCGCTGGTCACTGAAGGCCCAGCGCGGAAAGGTCGTCGTCGTGAACTTCTGGGCGTCGTGGTGCGAGCCGTGCGAGGTGGAGGCGCCCAATCTTTCGACCTTCGCGTTTCAGGAGCGACACAACGGCGTCGCGGTGATTGGCGTCGTGTTCAACGACACCGTGTCGGGGGCGGCATCCTTCGCCGCACACTACGGCTCGCTCTATCCGAGCATCGTCGATCCGGGCGGGAGCATCGCCAATGAGTATGGCGTCGAGTCGCCGCCGACCACGTTCGTGCTCAATAAATACGGTCGCGTGGAAGCGACGCTGCTCGGTGCCGTCAGCGTCGCCCAGCTTGACGCGGTGCTGAAACGGGTTGAGGAATGACGCTCCTTCGTTCGTTCTGGCTTTGGTTGGTCGTCTTCGCCGCGGTGCTCGCGATCGCGGTCGCGGTCAATCCGAGCGCACCGAGTAACGCGACGCGCATCGCGCACTTGGAGTCGCTCGTCAAATGCCCGGCGTGCGAGGACCTCTCGGTCGCCGAGAGCAACGCCACCTCCGCGATCGCGGTGCGTCGCGAGATTACCGAGGACGTCGGTGTCGGGATGTCGGACAACAAGATCTTGACCACGATCGAGGCGCAGTACGGACCGCAGATCTTGTTGAGTCCCTCGACGTCGGGACTCGGCGTGTTGCTCTGGGTGGTACCGGTCGCGGCGCTGGCGGTACTCGTCGCCGCGTTGCTAGGACTCGCGCGGCGGAGGCGCGCGTGAGTCGTGAACTCGAGCAATTGAGTGCCGAGGTGGCACTGCGCGCGGCGTCCCTCGACGACGCGTCGCGTGAACTCGCCAGTGGGGACTTGAGCGCGCACGAGTATGCGCTGATCGAACAACGCGAGCGCGCGGGTATTGAAAGGGCGCAGGCGCGACTCGACGCGCTTCGTGCCTCAGAGCCCACGCATCTCACGCGACGCGTGCGAAGGCGATGGCGACTGCTCGTGGGACTGGTGTGTCTCGGCGTCGCGCTGGTGATCGTGTTGGTGTCGGCGATCAGCCCGCGTCAATCGGGTAACTCGATCACCGGTGGTCTTGCGCTCTCGAACGCCCAGAAGGTCCAGCAGTATCTCGACGAGGCCCAGGGTGACATCGCCAACGGGGACGTCGCGACGGCCCTCGACGCCTACGAGTCGGTCCTCACGATTGATCCGAAGAACGTGCCAGCGCTCACCCAGGTGGGGTGGCTGGACTTTTCCGCGGGCAGTTCCGATCAGAACTTGAAGGTGATGCGCGTGGGTGTGAAGGACCTGCGCGACGCCATTGCCCTGGCGCCTAAATCGCCCGCGCCGCGTCTCTACTACGCCATCGTCGCGGACTCGACGCCCGGCAATCAGGCTCTGGCGAAGTCCGAGTTCGAGGTGTTCCTCGATTTGCATCCTTCCAGGGGCCAACTGGCGATTGCAGCGCCGTTTTTGGCGAAGTTCGGCCTGCATTCCTGAGACCGTTGGGGCTGGCGGGTAGTGGGTCAGTTCGGCCCATTGCTGGCTGACGCCAGCTGGGCTCTACCGGCCCCAAGGATGTTGCGAGCGGCGTTCACGTCAGCGTGGTCATCGTGACCGCAACTCTGACAGTGGAACAGCGCTTGACTCACCCGGTTCGAGGACGCCACGTGGCCACAGGCCGCGCAGCGTTGACTCGTGTGGTGGGGGTTGACTTTCACGACTGTCCGACCGGCACTCTCAGCCTTGTACGAAAGTCGCAAAAGTAATCCTCCCCACCCCGCGTCGTTGATTGATCGGTTGAGAGCCGATTTGGCCTTCGCCCCATTGGGTGCGAAACCATCAGGACTGATTGAGTCCTTCCTCGGCGCTGGTCGACGCACCATTTTGGTGATCTTCAAATCTTCGACGACGATCAGATCGAACTCGTTGACCAGACGACGTGAAAGTTGGTGGTGCGCGTTGGCGCGTTGCTGACGCACTCTTCGGTGCAGGCGTGCGACTTCTTCGACCTGACGACGTCGTCGA
>CAJCJA010000032.1 GCA_903970515.1 Candidatus Saccharibacteria bacterium CG_4_10_14_0_2_um_filter_52_9 | reverse complement strand
GCGTCTTCAGAGATGCGAGCCGCTGTAGTTGGGTGAACGGCAAGCAACTCACCATTTTTGATGAGTTCATAGACAGTTTTTCGCGATAATGAGAGACGTTCAGCCGTCTCAGGAATCGTATATAGGTGCTTCTCTGGGGGCGCCACTTCTCTCCATTCACTGGAGGGGCGCCCATTTGCCCCTATATGTAATTCCCCCAGGCCATCCGAACCTTTCGACTGACCTGCCGTCCTCTGGGGATCTAATAACTCGAAACCAATATACAACTCAGCAAGAAATTCCTGCCAAATCTTTTGTTCACGACTTTCGACGACCCTTAAGCCATCATTCCGAGAGCCGTAAGTACAGAAATAAGTACAACCGCCACTTAGTTGAATTAACCCTGTCAGCACTTCGAACCCCCATCAATCAGGTCCTTGTTGGCTTTCAGTTGGTGCGGCTGGAGAGATTCGAACTCCCGACCCTCGGTTCCGTAGACCGATGCTCTAATCCGCTGAGCTACAGCCGCATTGATGAGACTTCCCATCCTAGCCGACCACTGTTCGTGAGTACCGGGAGAAGGTCACTACCATGCACTCATGACCCGTACCTTCAGCGAGGATTTAGCGTCACTCCTCGATCGTGCGAACGACGACATGCTTGATCTTCGCCACGACCTGCACGCCCATCCCGAACTCGCCTTCGAAGAACACCGCACGTCCGACGTCATTCGCCAGCGACTCTCCGCGCTCGGTTGGGAGTCGGGTTTCTGTCCCACTGCGACGGGTGCGGTCGCCGTTCTCAAGGGAGCGCGGCCCGGCAAACGAGTGATGATCCGCGCCGACATCGATGGGCTTCCCGTGCAGGAAGAAGGCACCGTTTCGTACGCATCGCTCAACGAGGGGATCATGCACGCCTGCGGTCACGACGTCCACACCGCCGGTCTCTTGGGTGTTGCCGACGTGCTCGCGCAGCGTCGCGATCAGCTCGCGGGCGAGTTCACACTCCTCTTCCAACCTGCCGAGGAAGGTCTCGGCGGAGCGCGCGCCATGATTGACGGTGGCGTCTTAGACGAACATCCAGTCGACTACGTCATTGGTGCGCACGTCACCTCGCTCGCCCCCGTTGGATTCGTCGGGACGAGGCCCGGCATCATGATGAGCGAGGCGAGGGCACTCATCGTGAACCTCAAGGGCAAAGGTGGTCACGGGGCGATGGCGAGTGTTGACGGCAATGTCGTGCTCGCCGTAAGCCACCTCGCGCCGCGACTCGGCGAAGTGGTGGACGCGCTTTCGTACGAAGGGACCAACTGCGCCTGTTCGGCGGGAGTTATTCACGCTGGCACGGCGAACAATGTGGTGCCGCGAACAGCACAACTTCGAGGCACGCTTCGTACGTTCACTCCCGAGCAACAGGTTCGAGCTCTCGACAATCTGCGGTCGCTCCTCGACGACGTCGCGTCGACGTTTGGCGTGTCGTGCACGCTGGAACTAGGCGAAGGCACGCCCGCCGTGCGCAACGACTCTTACGTGGCCTCGCACGTCCTCGAGAGCGCGAGCACCTTCGCCGGCGCCGCCAATGTCATGCAATTTCCACCCGCCTCACCGAGTGACGACGTGTCGGAATTCTTGAATCGAATTCCGGGGTGCTACATGTTCATTGGGGGTGCGAGACCCGATGGTTCAAGCGGCATGCATCACAGTCCCGACTTCAGCGTCGATGACCGTTCGTGTCGCGCGGTCGCGGGTGTACTCGCCCAGTGCGCCGTCGATCTCGCTCAGGCGTAGAAGAGTTTGGCGGCGCCACGTAGTGGTGCCTGGTTCCCGTTGATCACTATTCGAACGTTGAGGTCGCTGAAATACTCAGGTGACACTCGTCGTGCGTTACCGCCGGCGAGGTGCACGGTCGTGGCCCCGAACTCGCTGGTGAATTTCGCGATGGTCTTGTCCAAAACTGCGAACCACGCTTCCTCATCGAGGGACCTCGCACGCTCTCCTAAGAGTTGATCGAAGGTCAGGCCGTCCAGGTAGACCTCCGCGCCCACGTCGCGAACCTTTTTCATTTGGCCATCGACGGCGAGGGCGAGACCCAAGCCCGTACCCAACGTCAAGACGAGCTCGTTACCGTGACCTTCTATACATCCGAGGGCCGCGAGTCGCGCGTCGTTGACCACCCGAACGTCACGCTGGGTCGCGTCACACAAGGCATCTTGAAGAGCGAACCCTCGCCAGTGTTGCTCCAGGGCAGGATCCACGTCCGTCGTCACACCACCCGGACGGGACAGATTTCCAGGTCGGATGACGTGTCCCTCATCGAACTCGCCGGGAAACCCGGCGCCCACCATCGTCGCGCTGCCCTGCGTGATCCTCTCGCGCAAGAACGCGACGAGTCGCTCGGGCGTGCACGGATACGGCGTTGGTCGCTTGCGTACCGTTTCGAGCATCTCGCCATGCGAATCAACACGGCAGAACTTGATGTTCGTCGCACCGATATCGACTGCCAGGACTTCGGCGAGGGCGGACACGTTCTGCGACATCATCCAAGAATCGTACTTTTCAGGATGTCCCGCGTCGTCGTAAATGACGTCGCCGCCACCACGGCTTCAGTCGCACCGTGAAGACCGGCCGCCTACCTGCGACGACGAAGGCGGTTCCCGGCGGCAGAAGACGAATCGGAATCGATTTCGTCTCATTCGACGTGTCCACCAATTCCGGCAAGAACTTGGACACCGTTGGATCGGCGAGACCCGACAGCACCATTCGCGTCGAGTGATTGTTGACGATGGTTGACGCTCGAGCACCCCAACGAGCCGACAACTGGGAGAAGTCCTGGACGATTGTTACGAGCGTCACGTCGAGCCCGCTCACGGTCGCCGCCATCTGGTCGAGTTCCTCCAACGAGCCAACGGTTGCCGCTTCGTCGAGCACCATGAGCAGCGGCGAGTGGGTCCCTCTCTCGAAGCGATCCTGCTGTTCTTCGAGCACCATGCGAAGCGATCCGCGAAAGAGCGCCTCGTAGTGTTGTTGTTCACCTCGCGGACTGCACAGGTAGAGGGTGTTCGCCCCAGCCAGTACGTCGCGCACGTGAGCCAACGGCTGACGAAATCGCCACGGCATCACCATCGTTTCGGCGGTCGTCAAGACACCATCGAGCGTCCTCGCGTCATGGTCCAAGAATGAGCGAACGACCTGGCTCGCCTCGGAGTTGATACGACCTTGGAGCCATCGTTCAAACGAGCGGTTCTCCACCATCATGGCGACTTCGAAGATGTCCGAGGAGTTCTCCAGGGCGAGCATCATCAGCGCACCTACGAGTTTGGTCGCGAGCGAATTCCAGAATTCGGTGTCACCTCTCGATGACGATCCCGACGTCAGGTCGCGCGCCACTCGCAGCGCGTGTCGAAGCGTATGAACGCCTTCGAGGGGGTTCCACGTCAACCCATTCTCCAAGCCAGGCTGCAGCAACTCGACGTCGCCGAGGGTCGAGCGCCACGCGAGCGTCGAATGCACGACGTCACTCTTGACGCTGGTGACGACGACCGCTCCTTGCCACTTTAGTATCGCCGGCACCACGAGCGACGAGGTCTTGCCCGATTGCGTTGGACCGACGATCAACAGCGAACTTTTCTTCTCTAAGTGCACGACTGGTCCTAGAGCAATCGTGTTCCATACCCTTCGACCCAAGAGCGGACGATGATTCACTCGGCGTCGCCTCGCATGGCACCATCGGTGTCGATTAACACGACGTCGCGTGCGTCGGGGCGGAATCGGACGATGGAGCGATGCACGCCGTATCGCACCAGGGCGGCTCCCTTGGGAAGTGACACGAGGTAGCGCTCCTCTCGATCGTGGAGACCAAGCGCCGTGCTCATCTCACGCGCCTCATTCGGAGGCTGGCGAAACAACCAGGCCGTCTCGCACTCACGAAGGAGTCCCTTGGCTCGTTCACGCTCGGCACTTCCTTCGTTGCCCACCGCGCCGACGTCGGTCCATCGATGCAACACGAGAACGTGGCTGATTCCTCGTGAACGAGCGAGCTTCCATGAACCTTGGAGCCAACGCAGTGCTTGGGGATCAGAGAGCAATGCCCACGCTTCGTCGAGTACGAGGTACCCGGGTTCGGCGTCACTCGATCCAACGAGTTGTTGGGCGGCGGCGACTGCGCTGAGCGCGGCGACCGACAACGCGTTTGACGACCACAATGTCGAAAGATCGAGGACGATGGTGCTGCCTTCGAATCGCATGGGTTCTCCCTCACCGTCGAAGAGTCCCGCGAGGTCACCTTCGATGAATCGATACAGCGTGAGTGCCAGACTTCGCTCGATGGGATGCGACGAACTCGAGATGAACGCATAGAGGTCCTCGTACAAGGCACGCAGCACCCTCGCCGGTCGAGGAACGCGAAGGCGACGATACGTCTCGTCGAGCACGTAATGTTGGTCGCTGCTGAGCGCGGTGCCCTGCGCGGTGCCCACGAGCGCGCGAAGGAACTCGAGGGCGTCTCGTGCGTCGTCGGGAAACGGATTGCACCAACCGTCGCGACCGAGCGCCAACGCTCGCACCCCTTGAGTCGACGCGAGCGCACCATACTCGCCCTTGGGATCGATGACGACAACTCGACGATGTCTCTCGAGGGCTCGCGCGAGGAGCATCTTGACGAGCGTGCTCTTGCCCGCTCCGATCGAACCGGCCACGATCATGTTGGGGTTCGTGATTAGACCCTCCCGATAGGCGTCAAAGGGGTCGAAGACGAAGTCGTATCCACGAAGGGACGTTCCTAGCGCTCGTCCCCGCAGGCCGGTACCCGCGTCGTGCGCAGGCAGGCGCAATGATCGAAGATCAAGTGACGTCGCCCAATGGGTCCACGCTCGCGCTACCACCCTGGACCACCGGGAAGCTGGAAGCAATACCACAAGGCCTGTACTCCGATGCCTCGCTCCACGCGCAAGCCAGATTCCTCGCAACTCTGAATGACGTCCTTCACCGCGCGGCGAAGTTCGCCAACTGACGTTGCACGCACCACGATGAACGCGCCGATGCGCAGCAACGCCTGACCGCTCACGATGACGTCTTCACGCTGGGCCAGGCGATGAAGCGCACGATCGGCCTTCGCCGTTCGCCGGAATCCCGCGGCCGTCGCAACGGCACCGTCGCTACCTAATCGGTGCACTGCACGCGATGCGACTCGCTGCGCTTTGGTTCCCGCGAGCACGTCGATATGCAATGCAATGGCCGGTCGTCGCCCGTTCATCTGCACGCGCTCAAAGATCGCGAGTGAACTGCTTGCGGCGTTGAAGTCAATGACGCGAAGAACTCGCGCCAATCCTGACGCCTGACGTATATACGTCCATCGTTCGAGAAAACCCGAAGCTTGGCCATCTGCATTGGCGCCAATGAACGCCTCGAGCATCGAGCGGTTCTGCGTCCATCCTTCTTGATGACTTACGTGACGCTCCAACGCCAACATCGTCGATGCCTGGTGTTCGCCCGATCGCACGTGCAGTGATACGTGACTCGAGGATCCTCGTGCGGACAATCCCACGACCAGCGCCGCGAGTCGGTCCGACATCTCTACGTCCGAGCCCGAGAGGTCTAGGCGACCTCGGTGATTGAGCTCGAAACCCATGACGTGCGCGACTCCGCGAGCATGGATCTCCATCGACGTGCCATCGTCAAAACACTCAATGGTGTTCCAACGACGACGCCACATGAACCGACAGCACACCACGACGAACAAAGAAACCGTAAGGCCATCGATCATCGGTGCGGCACCGATGACGACGGCGACACCGAGCGCGACCTCGAGCAGTGTGTGGTGCTGTGCGATCACGCCGTCGCCCGCGATGCCGACGCCGGCGACGATCAGGACGGCTTGATGGCGACGAATACCAATCCAACGCGCGTCCGCGTCGGTCTCGCCAAGGCCAAGGTACTCACTCGTCAAAATGCCAGCCAAGGACGGGACCCAAGTCGTCGGATTTCACTACGGCGTGACCTCCACGAAGTCGCGGTGTTCCGATGGGTGCGGCGGGTCGCGGACCGGTGTCATCCGGGAACTCAACTTCGGGACTCGCGTCCCACATGTCGAGCCCGAGGTCGTCGGGCCGCTCAGCCGGCCCTGGCACCGGTGCATCAGGGAGCAATGAGCGCGCGGCCGCCACGGCGGGCGACGAAGGAACATTGCTCATCCCGTTGCTGAATCGGCGGCGTATGCCTTCAAGATTGTGAAGGGCCGACTGTTCGACGAAGGGAATCAATTTCAACAGGACGTAGGGCGAGAACGTTGCGAGCAAGAGCGTCACGGCGCCCGCGATGACCAGACTGGCTGAGTCGCCCATCAACTCGTTGAAGCCCAACGTGAGTGCGATGACGATGAGAAACTTGCTCGCGGCGACCGCCAGAATGGTCTCGCCGAGCCGGATACCAATTCGGCGCAGGGAGGGAAACGTCGACAGCGGCACCACCACTGGCACGACGACCAGCAAGAGTGCGAGCACCACCGTGCGAAGTACGAGTTCGCACCAAAGAAGCCAAGCTCCCAGGACGACGCCTCCCGCGAGCAGGAAGAGGCCAAAGCCGGGCGTGAGCGTCGCGAGCGATCCGAGCGTGGTTGCGATTTTTGCTTCATCTTGCACGACGGACTGCGCGGCGGTGCTGGAAAGTTCATTTACGGCGCGTAGTACGAGCAGCGTCATTGGGCGCGCGAGGAAGATGCCGAGGACGCACGCTGGCGCAACCCCGAAGTACACGCGCCACAGTGACGAAGCGTCGGCGTGTCGAAGGGCCTGCAGCGTCGTGACCATCAATCCAACGATCAACAAAATTGGTGAGAGAACTAGCAACGAGTTGAACTCCTGGTTCGCCGCATTCACCACGGTCGAAGGTTCGCTGCTGGACGTAAGGACTTGACCAGCTGCCGTCAACAGCCACTGGACGCTGTCGAGGACCCACGCGGTAAGAGCACTGAATATGTCGCCGAGCGTGGCTTTGGCGACCGACGTCGTCGCACAGGTGACCGGCGAGAAGAGACACAGGACACCCACTAGTGAACACTCAAACCAGTGTGAAAGAAGAAATTGATGAGGCTGGGCGCAGCGCCGATCAAGATCGCCGCTGCGAGCGACGTGATGACCGCACGTCGACCCGACGCCGACTGGTGCATGTTTTGCGTGTGGCTCCCGACGGCCCAGAGTGCGGCACCTACCAACAACGCGATAAGTGCGCCGATGAGTGCCCACGCAGCGACGCCGTTGGCAATTTGCTGCAGTGCCGCGCTCCCGGGTAGTGCAGTGGTCGATGGACTGAGTGTGACGTCAGCGAAAAGCATGGAGAACTCCCTTTCAAGGTGGGATTGCCCAAAGGTCGCGGTTCCGTCGATTCGGTCACATCTGCGAGAATGATTTCGTGCTCTTCGCCGTGACTAAAAATTTGACGTCCCATTGGGCACCCGTATTTTTGTATCTCGCGGCGTTAGGCGTACTCGTGCTCGGGGTCCTCGTCGGCGTAGGTCTCAATCGGCGACGAGGCCACCGATCGATCGCGCAACGACTCACGGCACTCGGCGGACGATTAGGTGTCGAGCCTCACAACGACGACGGCAAGGTTGAGTCAGCCTTGAATTATCTCGAAGAAGCCACCGGCGCAGCATCGCTCGCCGTCAACGAATCGAGCGCCGAGTCGGTGCGTCTTCGCCGGTCGCTCGACGCCCTCCCACTCGGACTCGTGCTCTGCGACGAGGCGGGCAGCGTTATCTTTCGCAACAACCAAGCCGAGAACCTCATGGCCAGCCGATACGGTGACGCCATCGCTGCCCAGGCGGTCACCGAAGTGCTCGCCGAGGGTTGGTCCAATGGCGTCGCCGAACGCACGATTGATATCTACGGGCCCCCGCGGCGCACGTTGAGCGTGCGAGCGTCAGTCATTGACGATGGTCGTCGTCCGCTCGGCGTCATCGCGATCATCGAAGACGTGTCCGAACGACGACGTCTGGAAGACATTCGACGTGATTTCATTGCGAACGTCTCGCACGAATTGAAGACGCCGATGGGCGCACTCGGCCTTCTCGCGGAGACCCTACAATTCGAGCAAGATCCGGCCGTCGCGAACCGGCTCGCCGAACGTATTAACTCCGAAGCGTTCCGGGTGAACCGGATCATCGAAGACCTGCTCGACCTTTCGAGGATTGAGAGCGAGGGCTCGCCCATGCGAGAGCCAGTACCGGTCTCGCTCATCGTCGCCGACGCTATCGAAAGAATTCGCACGTCCGCCGAACAGCACGACGTCACCCTCGACTTCATCGAGCCCGCAACGAACTACGTAAGTGTGGGGGACCGACGTCAACTGATCTCGGCGATCCACGCGTTGCTCGAAAATGCAGTCGTCTACTCACCAAGTGGCGGCAACGTGGTCATCTCCATTGATCGCGTCGAGCCAACGACGAACGACGATGGTGAGGTCGTGGGTCCTCTGGTTCGAATCGCGATCAGAGACGAGGGCGTGGGCATACCGGCGAAGGATTTGGAGCGGATCTTCGAGCGTTTCTACCGCGTCGACCCAGGTCGAGCGCGCGAGACTGGCGGTACGGGACTGGGGCTCAGCATCGTACGTCACGTCGCACAGAACCACGGTGGGTCCGTCGTGGTTGACTCACGTGAGGGCGAGGGATCAACCTTCGCCTTGGAACTCCCAATGAACCAGTGATGGCCAAGAAAACCAATTCGGAAAAGAGAGTCCACATCCTGCTTGTCGAGGACGAGGAGTCCTTCGTCGACGCCCTCAGCGTTGGTCTTGACCGCGAGGGATTCAAGGTGAGCGTCGCGCGCGACGGCCAACAAGCCATGACCCTCTTTGCCAAGGACACCTTTGACCTCGTCCTCTTAGACCTGATGCTGCCCAAGGTGTCCGGGCTCGACGTGTGCCGGTCGATTCGTACATCGAGCGACGTACCGATCATCATCGTGAGTGCGAAGGGCGAAGAAGTCGACATGGTGCTCATGCTCGAGATCGGCGCGGATGACTACGTCACGAAGCCCTATCGATTACGCGAACTCGTCGCACGTATTCGCGCGGTGCTTCGTCGTCGCGAAGGTCACGAACAGCCTGAGACCAGTGACGAAATCCTTCAGCAGGGTCCGCTGCGGATGGACATTGACGCACGTCGGTGCTTCCTCAACGGCGTGGAGATCAAGTTGCGCAAAAAGGAATTCACCTTGCTTCGACTTCTGCTCGAGAATCCGGGCCGCGTGCTAACGCGCGAGGTCCTCATCGATCGGGTCTGGGGAAACGACTACGTTGGCGACACGAAGACCCTCGACGTGCACATCAAGCGACTTCGAAGCCTGATCGAGGACGATCCCAAGAACCCCGAACACATCACGACCGTGCGGGGCGTGGGTTATCGTTTCGAACTCACCAAGTCTTCCGCGTGATCGTCAGCGAATCGCCCATGTAGGGAGCGAGCACGTCGGGCAGCTTCACTGAACCGTCGGGCTGGTGGTACGTCTCGACGAGAGCCGCCCAAATCCTCGCCCACGCCAGGGCAGATCCATTCACCGTGTGCACGAGTGCGGTCGTTCCGTCGCTCGTGCGATAGCGCACGTTCGCGCGGCGCGCTTGGAAGTCGCGGAACCAACTGACCGACGACACTTCGAGCCAGCGATCCACGCCGGGACTGTAGACCTCGAGGTCAATCGTGCGCGCCGAAGACGTGCCGAGGTCACCCGCGCACAGGTCGAGGAGTCGATAGGTGAGCCCGAGGGACTGGAGTAATGACTCCGCGCGCGCGAGGATGTCCGCGTGGGCGTCTTGGGCTTGATCGGGCGTGCAGTAGGCAAAGAGTTCGACTTTGTCGAATTCGTGCACTCGCAACAATCCTCTCGTGTCGCGCCCCGCCGCTCCCGCCTCGCGGCGAAAACACGCCGTCTGCGCGGTGAGTCGCACGGGAAGACGCGCTTCGTCGAGTATCTCGCCACGGTGCATTGAAGTCAGAGGAACTTCCGACGTGGGAATCGCCCAGAGATCGTCGCGCTCAATGGCGTACATGTCATCGGCGGATTTCGGTAGGTGACCCGTCGACATCATCGTTTCAGTCAGGGCGAAGCTCGGTGGGCGTATCTCCTCGTAGTCCGACGCGTGCGCATTGAGCGCGAAGGAACCTAGGGAGCGGAGAAGTCGCGATCCGGCACCTCGATAGAGGGGGAACATGGAACCCGCAATCTTGACGCCGGTCTCCATATCCAAAATCCCCAGCTCCGTACCAATATCCCAGTGCGCGACGCGCTGATGCGCAGCGAACGTGGGAAATGGCTCGCCGTTATCCATGCCCACCCACCAGCGACGTACCTCGACGTTGTCATTCTCGTCGACGCCGTCAGGTGTCTCGGGTGACGGAAGATTGGGAATCATGAGTAGCTTCTCGCGAAGTTCACCTGCGAGCGCGTCGAGCGTTTGGCTTGACGCGCGCTCCAGGTCACCCAGGGTTCGACTCTGCTCGGCGACGTGCTCCGCGCGCGCCGCGTCACCATCTCTTCGCGCTTCACCTACCTCGCGCGAGAGTTCTTTGATTTGTGCGCGCAACGCCTCGGCATCTTGCAAGACGCGACGATGCTCGACGTCGAGAGTAATGATCTCCTCGATCTGCGACGACGAGACACCCCGGCGCGCAAGCGCTGCCTTGACGAAATCGGGTTCACGACGTAGTTGGACGAGATCAATCATGACCGCCAGCCTATCGACGGGCTTGGGCGCGTCTTAGAAACGTCTAGTTTCAGATGTCGTGAGTAACGCCGTCGAGATACGAGATCTCAAAGTCGCCTTCGGACCTCTACTCGCCGTCGACGACGTGTCTCTCCAGATCGCCTACGGCGAAGTGATGACCATCCTGGGACCCAACGGCGCGGGAAAAACCACGCTGGTCGAGACGCTGTTGGGCTTTCGCGCTCCCGGGTCGGGAACGGTGCGAGTGCACGGACTCGATCCCCTGCGCGATCATCGAGAGGTCGTCATTCGCACCGGCGCCCTCTTGCAGCGCGGAGGCGTCTGGTTCCCCATGACGCCGCGCCAGGTGCTTGATCTCACGGCGACCTACTACGAAGCTCCTCGCAAGACCCACGAGTTGCTCTCTCTCCTCGACCTGGAGCGATGCGCACGCACGCCGTGGCGGCGTCTCAGCGGGGGCGAACAGCAACGCACCCTTCTCGCCCTTGCCCTCCTCGGTCGACCGCGCGTCCTCGTGCTCGATGAACCAACGTCATCGGTGGACCCCGAGGGTCGTCAGGTCATACGCGACATCATCAACGCCGAAAAACAACGAGGGTGCGCTTTGCTCATCACCACCCACGAACTGGACGAGGCCGAACGCCTCGCCGACAGTCTCCTCGTGCTGCACCGCGGCCACGAAGTGGCGAGCGGCACGCTCCTCGAACTCGCCGGCGAACCCGAGATGATTGTTGAAGCATCAGGAACCATCGACCCCGTGGGTCTCGCGACGGTTCTCCAATGTCGCGTGGTCCTCGACGGACCTCGACGAGTGCGCTGCGACGTGGCGTCGTCACCGGAACGGATCGCGGACGTGAACAACTTTCTCACGAGTGCGGGGCTGTCCCTGGTGTCGCTTCGCACGCGTGCGTCACTCGAGGAGCGCTATCTCTTTCTCATTGGTGAAGTACGCGAAATGGGCGACACATGAACGCGTGGTGGGCCCAGACGCGCGCCGAAGTGCGAATGAACATTCGCCGAGGCGAGACGCTCCTGCTCACGATTGGCATACCCGTCGTGTTGTTGGTGTTCTTCTCGCTCGCGAAAGTGACGTCGTCGCCCACGTCACATCGGATCAACTTCATCGCGCCAGGGATCTTCGCCCTTTGTGTTCTCTCGACGTCGCTCGTCGCGCTCTCCATCGCGACCGGTTTCGAACGTTCCTTTGGCGTGCTTCGTAGGCTCTATGTCACACCGCTGGGCCAACGTCGCCTCATCGGTGCCAAGGTCGGCGGCATTCTCGTCACCGAAGCGATACAAGTGGGGGTGCTCTCACTCGTGGCGCTCGCGCTGTCGTGGCACCCCCGAGGCGGATCGCTCGGGGGATTTGAAGTCCTCGCTCTCTTGTTGCTCGGCTCGGCCGGATGCGCCGGCATCGGACTCTTGCTCGCCGGGCAACTTCGCGCTGAAGTGAATCTCGCGGCGAGTAACGGGCTCTACCTGGTCTTGTTGCTCTTGTCGGGCATCGTCATCCCGGTCTCGTCACTTCCCCGCTTCATCCAGAGGATCGTCGTGGGCGTCCCCTCGGGTGCTCTCGCCGAAGGACTACATCGCGTTCTCGGCCGAGGAATCAATCCATCGATTGCTGATTGGGTCTCGCTCGGCATCTGGGCGATCCTCGCTCCACTCCTCGCCGCTCGGACGTTTCGCTTCGACTAGGACTGAAGTTGTCTTATGCCAGAAGCGAATTGTGCGATGGGAATTCGTCCAATATGCACGCTCTCAACCACGCCCTTCGCGCTGAGGAATACCGTCTCGGGCAGCGCATCAAAATCAAAGAGGCCCGACGTGACCGTGTCGTTCGGGTCAAAAGCCACGGGAAACGTCACTTGGTCCTTCTTGACGAACGCACGCGCGGCGGAGCGCGCGTCACCCGCGTCGACCCCGAGCACCACGACTCGCCCGAGTCGGTGCGTTGAGACGTACGTCGCCACCTTCGGGATCTCGGGCTGACACACGGTGCACCAACTCGCGAAGAACACGAGCACGGAGGGACGATGGCTTTCCCACGGAGCTTTCTCCACGCCACCATTAAGACCGCTCTCCGAGAAATTGGCGATGGTCTTTCCTTGGAGCGCGGACGTCACGGGAGCGGACCCCGAGGTGACCTTGCCACCCGTCAACACCGACACGACGCTGATGAGGGCAATGGCGATGACGGCACCGATACCAATCGACACGAACATCATGGGCGAGGGACGGCCTCGCTTAGCGCTAGTGCCCTCGGACAAGAACATCAACCGCCATCATCACGAACAACGCCGTCAAGTAGGTGATCGAGAAGTGAAACAATCGCATCGCCTCGCCCACGTCCGCGCGGTCAGTCATCGCGTGCCGATAGAGCCGAAGGGCGTAAAACGTGAAGAGACCGCCGAGCACCGTTGCCGAGAGCGCGTAGATCCACCCCAGGTGCGCCACGGGTCCAATGAGTATCGTCAGCGCCCACATCAGCACCGAATAGACGAGAATCTCGAGCGTCGTGCGACGCAACGACGCCACCACCGGCATCATTGGCACGTTCGCCGCGGAGTAGTCGTCGCGGTATCGCACGGCGAGCGCCCAGAAGTGCGGGGGCGTCCAGATGAAAATCACGAGGAACAACAACACTGGGGTCAGGGACAGCGAATTCGTCACTGCGGACCAACCAATGAGTACCGGCACGGCGCCAGCGGCACCTCCGATCACGATGTTCTGCTTGGATCGACGCTTCAACCAGACCGTGTAGACCACGACATAGAACGCCGTGGCGGACATGGCGAGCCACGCAGACAACTCGTTGACCCAGATGGCCAAGACGCCAAAGGCCACGAGTTCGAGTCCGAACGCAAATATCGTCGCGGCTCGTGGCGTCATGACGCCAGTGACGAGAGGTCGCCTCTTTGTGCGCTCCATCACGGCGTCGATGTCACGATCGATGACCATGTTGAACGCGTTCGCCCCACCCGCCGCGAGGGTGCCGCCAATCAACGTCGTCACGATCAACCACAATCCGGGTATGCCACCCGCCGCCACCACCATCGTGGGAATCGTCGTGACGAGCAACAACTCAATGATGCGCGGTTTCGTTAGTGCGAGATAACCCTTCAACACTTCAGAGAGTGACAACTCTCGAGGTGCGGTGATGGTCATGGTCAATATTCTAGGGCCCTGAGAAATCCCTAGGCTAAGGGAGTGGCTCCCATGAATCGTCGCCTCGTTCCTCACGTCTTTCGCTGGTTCGCCTTCGCATCGTTCCTCTCGATGATCCTCATCGTGCTCTCGGGCGCAGCGGTGCGACTCACCGGTTCGGGTCTCGGGTGTCCGGACTGGCCCACGTGTTTTCACGGACGAGTGACTGGTTCCTGGAGCATTCATCCACTCATTGAATACGCGAATCGAATGGTCACCGTCACGCTCGTTATCCTGACGGGCGTTACCTTCGTGGCGTCGCTGATGCGCCTTCCGCGGCGACGCGATCTCACGATGCTCGCGGGCGGACTCATCCTGGGGGTCATCGCTGACGCGGTCCTGGGTGGATTCGTCGTGTACACAAAACTCAATCCCTGGCTGGTCTCAATGCACATGTTGTTGTCGCTCACCATGGTCGTGATCGCCGCCGTGCTGTATCACCGATCGAAGTATCTCTACGGACCTGGCACCCGCAACGACGTGCGCGATCCACATTTTCGAAGAGTTGCCCAACTTCTATGGGTCCCATTCGTCGTCTTGCTCATTACTGGCACCGTGACCACAGGTTCTGGACCCCACGCTGGCTCCTCGCAAGGTCAGGTCCGCGCCAAACGTCTGCCCTTTGCCTTTTCCTCAGCAGCGTGGGTCCACTCGCTCGCTGCGGTGTTGTTCATTGGCATCGTCGTTGGTTTGCTCGTCGCGATCTGGCGCAGTGGTGCACCCAAGGCCCTCCAGTTGGGCGTGCGTCGGCTGGTGATCATCTCACTCGTGCAAGCCGCCATTGGCGTCACTCAATATCTCACTCACGTGCCCGCCGTCCTCGTCGAACTCCACGTCGCTGGTGCGGTCTCCCTCACAATTGGCATGACCCAGTTCATGCTTCGTCAAAACGCACACGATAGGGAACCGGGTACGGAAAAACGTTCCGAAACAATCAACAAGGCTGATGTTCCCTTCGTGTTGCAGTCCTAGCGACAGATGCCCCACCATCGAGGTAGCTGACGACAACATTCTTTACTTGATGGTCACTCGTGGGGGTCTCATGAGAGCGCCCTCGAGAATCGCTCCGCGTCGCGAGGACTTACGGAGTTTCAAAGTGGCCTCGTCCCCATTGGTGGCGTCAAGACGCGCACTAAATCACCGATCCGCTGAGATGAAAACCAGGCAAGACGAGAATCGCGGCGAGGTCAATGGGACTGGTGGAACGAGTGGGACACATGTCCCGAGGCCACTGCGAATTTCGAGTGAGACACATGTCCCGGAGCCAAAGTGAGACACACGTCCCGAACTTTCACAACCGGAAGACCCACTTTTGGTGGAGACGATGGGGATCGAACCCACGACCTCAGGCTTGCAAAGCCCGCGCTCTACCAACTGAGCTACATCCCCGACGGCATTGCATCCTACCAAGATTCCTACTCACGCAGTTCGCGGCGCGATGAACGCTCGCGTTGACGATCGACACGCAGGAGTTGACGTTCTACGTCCGCCCAGTGCAGCGGCGATTCTTCGGTCGTACTCGTCTCGTCGGCACGAGCGAAAATCGTGAACGCGACTGCCCACATCGGGATGTAGCAGGCGAACTTAGCGACGAACCCGGCGAGCTGTTGATCAAGGAGCGGTGTCATGTGCAACAGCGCGTGTTGGTGATGCAGATCCGGGTAGAGCGAGTGGCGCGAGAAGATCCATACGAAAGACAAACTCGTTACCACGAGTGATGACGCGAAGATGTAGCCAGCCCGCGCGACTGGAGAAAGTCGCCTCGTACCGGGCATGATGGCCAGTCCCGGAATCCACAAGACGACGCCCGCGACCAACACCGCTATGAGCACCACCCCTCGCGCGAGACTCGACGACGCACTCCAATCGACGACCGGCGTCGTAAGAGTCGCCGTGCCGATGACGGTCACGAACGCCATCGCCACGCCCGGATGACTGAGGAACTGGACCGCGCCGTCGACGAGGCGAGGGCGTGTCAGTCGAACCAGGAGTGCGGTGGGCGTCGAGAGCAGAAGAAGCGGCGCTACCAGGAGCATGATGACCAGTCGCTGCAACGTCGCGACGGTGAGCGACACCGTCGCCGCCACATCACCAACCGGCCACACGACCACGACCAGCAACGTCACTAGCGCAACGAGCGCGACGCGACGCTCGTGCTTCGACGTAACGAACGAACGCTCGATCACGACCGCGAGGACCGCGCACGTGAAGGCCAGCCAATGCAGGTGAAACGCTAACAGCGGCTTCACGCGTGGACGCGAAGGCGACCTTGCTGGACGGCGTCGCGCATGGCGTGAAAGTCGCTCTCGTTTCGCTTTTGATACTGCAGCGCGAACGACGCCATCGCTTCGTCAAAGCGCCGATTCTTTCCCAGGTATCCCGCAATCTCAGCACTTCGTCCTGAGCGCGCGTGCGCTCGCGCCAAGGTCCACGCGCACACTCTTGCGTACGCAATCAATAAGGGCTCGTCCAGGGCGCTGAAGTCAATCGACGCCTTGTCGTCGTAGAGTTGACGGACGTAGAAACTGCGTCGAGGAACTTTCTGCTCGAGCGTGTGCCAGCCGAGTAACACGTCGGGTGTCGCTTGCATCATTCGTTGACCCCGTACGACTCGGTCGCCCGGTTCGAATGTCGAAGTGAGTCCCCGGGCCCTCGTGACGACCGACGTCTGCGCCTCCTTTATTTGCAAGAGCAGTAGGTCATGCTCGGTTCGCCCGACTAAGAGGACCGCCAGGCACTCGGTACCCACCGAGCCCACGCCGACGACGTGACGAGCCACGTCGCGGATCTCGAACTGTCGCAATAGTGCTTGCCGATCGCTGCTCAGGGTGGTGACGTAATTGGTCACGATCTCGTCGACGTCCTCGCGTCCCAGGTGCGAATCACCGTTCGAAGTGAGCGCCATGAAATGCGGCGGTCGATTCACGAACTTCGGGATGCCGTTCTCATAGACGACCACCCGGGTGAACGCCGACTCGGGACCCTTCGATTTCACGCGGCGAAAGATGTCATCGATTCTGACACGCTCGGGAGAGGAGAAGAATCCTCGAAGTTCCTTCATCGCACTGGCGAGGTCGAGTGTCGCGTACCAGACTTCGAGTCTCGACATCAATGAGAAGTCCGCCATCGCCGTTCGATATTCGTGAGCGGCGGCGGCGGCGATGTTCTCTTGTTGACTCGCACGATGACCCAACTGCTCTGAGGCAATCGCAAGCGAAGTGACCAGTCGTTTCACGTCCCACTCGAATGGACCGATCTCGGTCTCGTCGAAGTCGTTCACGTCAAAGACCAATTGACGCTCGGGAGAGGAGAACACGCCGAAATTACTGAGATGCGCGTCGCCGCATATCTGCACGTCGAGGGTGGTACTCGTACCACGGCTCAAGTCATCGGCCATCAGCAACGCCGCGCCGCGGTAGAACGCGAAAGGGCTCTCGAGCATTCGCGCGTAGCGAATGGGCAACAAACTCTGCACCCGATCCTCACCCTGGGCGATGAGTTCACCGATCGGGTCATAGTGCGTGGGCCGGTCCACCAGGTCAGCGAGTGAAATGCGTGGAGTGTCCAGACGCATGGCGCGCCCCGCCTCACGACGTTGCTCGAAGGTCATACTCGACGAGTCGCTCACGACGCGGCCGCCTTAACGTCCTTCAGGTGCAAGGTGTGCCGCGAACCAATCTTGGTGGCAATGAACACACCAATCGTCAGATCGGTGACGAGCACGCACCCCGGGAACAGCGCGCCGCCAGTCGTGAAGTGACGAAGGGTGAGCAACGTAATGCCACAATTCACGAAACCAAGGAAAAACAGTCGAGGTGATTCACTCGTCGGCGCAAGAAACGCTTTACGCACCGTCGGCAGCGCCGCGACCTGGTCGGCGGCGACGAACGCGACAAGAGCGACGGTGGATTGATTGACCACACCCCAGAAGACTAAACCCACCATTGCGATACATCCGCAGACGACATCGAACCGCCCGATCTTCCATACACCACGTGGACTCTTCAATGACGCGAGTATCACGACGACGGGCACGAATCCGAGCATGAGCGTCATTACTGACGCGAGTCCGACGTGCTGTTGAATCTCAACCGCGAACCCGAGCACTCCTTCGATCGCCCAGAGTCCCCACGTCACTCGATTGGGTGAGGTGTCGCCTCGAAGCGTGTCGCGAACGTAGCCGAACCCTCCAAAGAGCGACAACGCTGCCGCGACGAAAACGAAGCGAGGATCAATCACGCACCAAGTCTGCCTCGTTTCGTCTCGAGCTAGTCGCACGAGCGAGAGGGCGCCGCGTCGTGGTCAACTAGCCTCGGCGATTGTGGACGCCAAGAGTTTTCTCGCGATGACGCGCGAGAGTGACCACACGTGGGGTTTCCAGGTCAGTGAACGGCTCATTACACCGGGCCATTTCCTGTTTGGAGGTTGCGGTCTCGCCGCAGGTCTCGTCGCGCTAGAAGAAGCCAGTGGGCGACCGACTATTTGGGCGACGGCGCACTATCTCTCCTACGCGCCCGAAGGCGGTCGTGTCACGGTGACGACCGATCTCGCCGTCGTGGGGGGCCATGTCACCCAAGCCCGTGCGACCGCGCGATGCGAAGGTCGCGAAGTGCTCACGGTAAACGCGGCGTTGGGCACGGGCGAACTTAGCGCATCGAGCCCGTGGCTCGTCATGCCCGAGGTTCCCGCTCCCGAAGATTGTCCGCCGCGAGTGATGCCACGACGTTTCGACAACTCGATCTTCAATCACGTCGAGACGCGTCTTGCTCTCGGACGCTCGTTTATGGACATCGACGGTACGCCGGGATCGCCGGTCACCGCAATCTGGGCTCGCGTGCCGGGACACTTCGTCCCTTCTGCCGCGACGCTCGCTATCTTCGGCGACTACGTCTCGGGTTGCGTCACGTTACCGTTGGGGCGCAACACCATGGGCCGAAGTCTGGACAACACCATTCGCGTCGCCACGCTCGAACCCACCGAATGGGTTCTTTGCGAGATTCATATGCACGCACTCGCCGGCGGTTTCGCACAAGGCACCGCGTTCCTCTGGAGTCCGACGGGCACGTTGCTCGCCACGGCGAGTCAATCGATAGCCGCGAAGCTCTGGGACGTCTGACCAAGAGGGTTTTCAGCCACTGGTGTAGATTGGTATCCCTTAGGGGCTATAGCTCAGTCGGTTAGAGCGCGTCACTGATAATGACGAGGTCGTAAGTTCGATTCTTACTAGCCCCACCATCGCCCCACCATCGCCCCACCATCGCGCCGTCACGCTCGCGACGTTGCGTTAGCGTTCTGAGCAGCGCAGTGTACGAGACAGCGGGCACAACGGTTCGACCATGATGATTCACGACACCCACCGAATCTCAGCCTCTTCGCGACACTCATGACCAGCGACGAAGCGCGATCCGCGGTCGCCGCCCAGTTGCGTGCGTTAGGCCACGACTTTGTGGCTCGAGACCTCAGTGACGAGCAATTAGCGATGTTGAGCGAGCACGTTGACGAAATGCTGGCCATCGTCCACAATGCAGAGCTACGCACGCGAGTTCTCTCGCCCGGTTCGCTGCAAACGTTCAAACTGGCCGTACCGCACGAAGGTTCTGTCGAAAAGCACCAACTCTTCTCCGATTCAATCGTGTCGGGTGGCTCGAATCCAATGGGATTGGGGGCATTGCTATGGCGAGAGGGCGACACGTCGGCCATGCAGGTGACGCTAGGTAAGGCGTTCGAGGGCGCACCGGGGCGAGCCCACGGGGGCATCGTCGCGGCGTTGATCGATGAGACCATGGGTCTCGTACTCGCCATACATGACGTACTCGCGTTCACGGTGCAATTGGACGTCACGTACTTAGCTCCGACGCCCATCGATAAACCCATCGTCGCTCGGGCCTGGCTCGAGCAGCGCGACGGGAGAAAATTGTCTATTCGCGCTCGCGTGCAGTCCAACGACTCCGACATTGCGAGCGCGAAGGCAGTGTTCGTGGCCGTTGACCCCGCGAGGTTCCTCGAGAAAATCGCCACGCTTGAATAGCCTCAAGCGCGTGAAGTTTCTCGACGTCAATCAACAATTTCAGTCGTCGAAGGTCCCCACGATCAATGGAACCTTCTGGTTCATAAAGCTCCTCACGACCGCCATGGGCGAAGCGACGTCGGATTACTTTGTCCACCACTTCGCCCCGGCCGTGGCGGTCGTGGGCGCGGGGATCGTCTTCGTGCTCGTCTTGCTCTGGCAACTTCGTGCGGCGCGTTTCAGTACGTTGAAGTATTGGCTCGCCGTCGTGATGGTCAGTGTGTTCGGCACGATGTGCGCGGACGCGCTGCACGTTGGTTTCGGAGTTCCCTACGTCGTCTCGGTGTTGCTCTTCGCGGTGACCCTCACGGCCGTCTTTCTCACTTGGCACCACGTGGAGGGGACCCTCTCGATCCACAGCATCCTTTCGACTCGACGCGAGCTCTTCTACTGGGCGGCGATCACCGCCACGTTCGCGCTGGGTACCGCAACCGGCGACTTCACCGCGACCACGTTGCAGTTGGGTTACTTCAGTTCGGGGATACTCTTCGTGGGTCTGTTCATCCTTCCGGGCATTGGCTATCGCTTCTTGAAGTTGAACGCCATCGGCACCTTTTGGGCGAGCTACGTTCTCACGCGACCTCTCGGCGCGTCCTTCGCCGACTGGATGGGCGTGAGTCGAGCGCGAGGTGGCCTCAACTGGGGTACTGGGAACGTATCGCTGCTTTTCAGCGCCGCGATCGTGATTGTCGTCGGCGCACTCATGGTGCGCGAGTCGCGTGGAAAACACGTCGCGCGTCATTAGGCTGGTGTCATGCCTGCCGTCAGTGTTGACAATCCCTTAGAGCTCCCCAAGATCACCACACCGAAGCCCACGGACCGGGTGCGTCGGATCAAATCGATCACCAGTGCGCCGCGCGGATTAGAGGGCGAAGGATTCCCGGTGCGGCGAGCCTTCGCGGGCGTCGACGTCGTCGACCTCGACCCCTTCATCCTTATGGACCAGATGGGCGAAGTTGATTACGGACCCGGTGAGCCCAAAGGTACGCCCTGGCATCCACACCGCGGTTTCGAAACAGTCACCTACATGATGGAAGGTACATTCCTTCACCAGGACTCCATTGGTGGCGGTGGCGTCATTCAAAACGGGGCCACCCAGTGGATGACCGCGGGTGCGGGTATCTTGCACATCGAACGACCACCGGACGCGCTCATTGATTCAGGTGGACTGTTCCACGGCATCCAATTGTGGGTGAACCTGCCGTCGAAGTTGAAGATGACGAATCCCCGCTACCAAGACATTGGGGCGTCCGCAGTGACGCTGCTCACCAATGAAAACGGCGACGCGATTATTCGCGTTATCGCCGGCTCACTGGGCGACGTCAACGGACCCGGTTCGACGCACACGCCCATCACGGTGTTGCACGTGACCCTGATGCCCGGTGGGACCTTGAGCCTTCCCTGGAACCCAACGTACAACGCTTTGAGTTACGTCCTCGCGGGAAGAGGCAGCGTGGGTCTCGATCGTCTCGAGATCGGCGAAGGCCAATTGGCGGTGCACATCGATGGCGAGACGTTGGTGCTTTCGGCGAGTGAGTCCCAGGACTCTCGTACCAACGCCTTCGAGGTTCTCATCCTTGGTGGCGAACCCATTCGCGAGCCCGTGGCCGCCTACGGTCCCTTCGTCATGAATACCCGCGCCGAACTGCAGCAGGCCTTCGACGATTACGAGGCTGGCCGGCTCGGCCAAATACCGGCCGATCACATCTAGTTCGACGCGCGGTGCACGAGGAACGTGCCCGTCGCGCGACTGACCAATTCACCCTTCGCGTTCGTGACACTCGCTTCGGCGTACGCAATCTGGCGCGTCAAGCGAACGACGTCGCCTCGCACGTGGTACTGCTCACCTCGAAGCGCGGGTCTCATCAACTCGGTCGTCATCTCAATCGTTGCCTTGGTGCGATCCTTGCCTCGAAGCGCGGCGTTGATGGCAAAGTTCATCGCGGCGTCGAGCAGTACCGAATGCACACCCGCCTGCACCGCCCCGTGCGGGTTACACGCCAGATCGAGAGGGGCGAAGACCCCACTCACCCAGCCCAGATCTTCGCCGTCGACCCCGTACGCGTCAAAGGAACCCCCGACGCCGCTAATGATCGCCATGCCACCATCACCAAGCCAACGATCCATGTTCTTTGTCTCGTGCACCACGCCCGTGACGATAGTGCGAAGTCGCGTCTAGGATTCGCGCGGTGGGGTTTTCCCACGTCGTACGAAAGGGTAGACAATGCCAACAGCGGTCATTGTGGATGCCGTTCGCACCCCGGGGGGTAAGCGCAACGGAAAATTTAGTAACTGGCACGCGGTCGATTTGGCTTCCGAGGCGCTGCGCGCCATCGCGAGTCGCAATAATCTCGATCCGTCGTTGATCGACGACGTCATCATGGGCTGCGTCAGCCAGGTCGGCGAGCAGGCCTTCAACGTCGGACGCAACGCCGTCCTCGCAGCCGGATGGCCAGAGTCGGTCCCCGCGACGACCATCGATCGCCAATGCGGCTCGTCCCAGCAGGCCTTGCACTTCGCCGCACAAGGTGTCATGTCCGGCGCCTACGACATCGTCGTCGCCGCGGGTGTCGAAGTGATGAGCCGCGTTGCCATGGGATCATCCATTGGCAAGGACTCGGGCTTCCCATTCGGACCACGCGTGATGGAACGCTACGAACCGGTGGGTGGTCTGAAGAACCAGGGAATTGGCGCCGAGATGATCGCCGACCAATGGGGGATTTCGCGCGAGGACCTCGACGCGTTCTCCGCGGAGAGCCACCAGCGAGCGGCGCGCGCCACGGCCGAAGGACGATTCGATCGCGAGATCATCCCGGTGTACGTACGTGACGAGAATGGTCACGCGACCGACGAACTCGTGACGAAGGACGAAGGAATCCGTCCTGACTCCAGTGTCGCAACCCTCGCGAACTTAAAGCCGGCATTCAAAGAAGGCGGCAAGGTCACCGCGGGCAACTCCTCGCAGATCACCGACGGCGCGTCGGCGGTGCTGATTATGAGCGAGGAAAAAGCTCGCGAGTTGGGCTACACGCCGCGCGCCAAGTTCCATTCGTTCGCACTCGCCGGCGTCGACCCCGTCACCATGCTCACGGGTCCCATCCCCGCGACGACGAAGGTCCTCGAGCGCGCAGGCCTCACGCTCGAGGACATCGATTTGATTGAGATCAATGAAGCCTTTGCGTCGGTCGTCCTCGCGTGGCAAAAGGAACTCAAGGCCGATCTGTCCAAAGTGAACGTGAACGGTGGGGCAATCGCGCTGGGCCACCCGCTGGGTGCCTCGGGAGCGAAACTTTGCGCCACCCTGCTCAACGAACTTGAGCGAACGGGCGGACGTTACGGTCTGTTGACCATGTGCGAAGGTGGTGGACTCGCCAACGCGACCATCATCGAGCGCCTCAACTAGACGCGAACCCTTGACGAGTCCCCGCGGTGCGCCGCGGGGACTTTTGTCTCAGTGGTAACGAGTGGCGAGGAAGAACGCGCTGAACATCGCGACGAGACCCACGACCAAGTACCACGCCGACGTCGCGCCCGGCAGTACGTCCAGGTAATTGAGCGTGATGACCAACATCCCAAAGATCAAGAGTCCAATGAGCAGCCAGCCGTACCAACGAGGACTGTGGTCAGCGCCAACAGGACGCCGCTTCGTCACACGACCGCGAACTTCGGGCGCCACGTAACGACCGACCGACTTCGCCTTACGTTGCTTGGACGCCGATTTTGCCATAGGTATCGATGTTATCGAACACGACTCAACTACCCGAGCGTCGTTGTTGTTGTCGTCTCGCACACCGTTAATGCGACGGTCGAGTTGTACGGGACTTCCGATCCCGGATCGTCGCTCTGCGTGACGACCGTGCCGGGCGCCGCCGTCAAGCACTGCGTCGGGTCCGCGGGCGTCACCGAGGACATGAGTCCCTGCGCGGTGAGTTGTGAGGTCGCGGCGCCTTGGGAGAGATTGACGACGTTGGGTACGACGACCTGACACACGCCACTGGACGTGATGAGCTCTATCGACGTACCCGCCGTCACCTGCGCAGCGGCGGCGGGCATGGTGCTCACGACGAGTCCCGACGCCACGGTGTTCGAACACGCCGAGCCCGTCGTCGAACTGACCTTGAGGTCATCTTGCACGAGGGTCGTCGTCGCTTGCTCTTGGGTCTGGCCCGCGACCGAAGGGACGGAGAAGGGAGCAGTCGGTGATAGCACGACGATGGTGATCTTTTCTCCGGTGCGGCCCTTACTCGGTCCCGTAGGTGTTTGCGAGAGGACCGTATTGGGCACCGAATTCGCGGGCGGCGTAGTCGTGAATTGAGGCGTGTAGTTGAGTCCGTCGGCCGCGAGAATGCTCTCGGCGTTACTCAACGTCATACCCACGACGTTGGGGATCGTGACGGGCGTCGAGCTCACGCCCATTGAGACCTTCAAGAAGATTGCTTCACCCTTGCTTACCTTCTTGCCCGCCGCCGGGATCGTCGCGATGACCGTTCCCTTGGCTTTCGACGAGGCAACCTGCGAAATCGCCCCGAGGGTAAGTCCGTCGTTGTGCAGCGTTTGTGTGACCGAGGTCACGTTCTCGCCCACGACGTACGGCATTGAAGTCACGCCGCTCGACTTGGTCGCGAGGAAGTAACCGAGAAGGCCAATGGCGAGGAGCACGATGATGACCGCGGCGATGATGCCGGTCGTGTTGCTCTGTCGACGACGACGAATGTCGGTGCGGGGTCCGGCCATCACTGGCACCGCCATTGTGCGCTCACCCGGTGAGACCATGGCTACCGCGCGCGTCGCGTCGGCGCCAAAGAACGCGCCGTCGTAACCAGCGGCCTGGACCGGTTGGCCCTCGGTGAATCGAATCAGGTCTGCTCGAAACTCATCGGCCGATTGGTACCGCTGTGAAGGCGACTTGGCGAGTGCCTCCAAGACGATTGCTTCAAGGTCCCTCGGAATTCGGTTGTTGAACTCACTAGGAGCCGGCACCGAACCGTGGACGTGCTGGCTCGACACCTCGACGGGTGAGTCGCCAACATACGGCGGGCGTCCCGCGAGCATCTCGTAGAGGACCACGCCGAGTGAGTAGACGTCACTTCGTCCATCGACGGCGGCACCTTCGGCTTGTTCGGGCGAAAAATAGGTCGCCGTTCCCATGACCGAGCCTTCTTCGGCCAGATGATCCTCGCTGGATACCGCCTGCGCGATACCAAAGTCGGTCACCTTCACTTGTCCGTCGCTCGTGAGCAGTATGTTGCCGGGTTTCACGTCGCGGTGCACCACTCCGTTTCGGTGCGCGTAGCCAAGGGCCGCCGCAACCTGTGCCACGATCTGCGCCGAATTGGTAGGCGTGAGTTGGCGCGAACTTCGCAACGTCTCGGCGAGTGAAGTGCCGTCCACGAGTTCCATCACGATGAAGTACGCACCGTCGTCCTCACCCCAGTCAAATACCGGCACGATGTTCGGGTGCGAGAGATTCGCCGCGGCCTGAGCTTCGCGTCGAAAACGCTCGACGAAGAGTGGATCAGAACTCAATTCGGGATAGAGAATCTTTAGTGCGACCGGTCGATTGAGAAGCAAGTCTTGCGCTCGGTACACGAGCGCCATGCCGCCCCGTGCGATGAGGTGTGTGACCTGGTACCGGTTCGAATAAATCCGCGGGTCGTCGACTGGCTCCATATCGTTCAACAGCCTACGCTTTTGACCCTGCGGCAGCCGTGGGGGAACTTGGACACGTCGTCGAGGTTCCTGACACCGGCAGACCGGCTTGGAGCGCGAGTGTGCCCTCAACCAGACACTTCACGATGGGTCCCGCCACGGTCGCACCAAACGCTGACTCCGCTTGGAACGGCATGACGACGGCGATCGCCACCGTAGGATCAGTCGCCGGCGCAAACGCGATCATCCAGTCGTCGGTGTTCTTCAAACTGTTACCCGTCTGGGCCGTACCCGTCTTGGCGGCCACGTCGAGGTCCGACGGGAAGATACCCGCGGCGGTGCCGTAGCGCACGACGTTCTCCATGAGAGGCACTATCTGCTCGGCTTGATTGGAATTCATCGGCGATAACCACACCGAATTCTGATAACGCTTGACGACCGTGCCGTCAGGCGACGTGATGGTGGACAAGAAGTGTGGCGTCATGATCTCACCGCCGTTAGCGACGCCCGCCGCGACGAGCGCCTGTTGCAGCGCAGTTGCGCGAACGTTCTCTTGCCCAATCGATGAGTAGGCGAGCCCGGGCAAGTTAGCGGCAAAGGATGCCGCGGTGGGAAAGTAACTCGGCACGACGTTTGGAAAGTCCAGCGGTGGAAGTTGGTCGTAGCCAAAGGAATCCGCGGTCGCCGACATCAGGTTCGCCCCTAGATCCAAACCCAGCAGCGCGTACCCGGGGTCACACGATGCGGGCAACATGACAGCGACCGTCCCGCCACAGGGTTGACCCCCGTCATTGAACAACAGTTTGTTCGAGTGAGGGAGTCGCGTGAAGGCCTTGACGGGATAGGCCTTGGTCAAGAGCGCGGGGTTCCCTACGACCGCCGCGGTCGTCGTTATTACCTTGAAGGTGGAACCAGGAGGAAACGTCTGCTGGGTGGCGACCAGTCCGAGCGGAGGAAAGCCGTGCGCGTCGGGTGTCGTGATCTTCTTGTACGCGGCGGCGACGATGTTCGGATCCAACGAAGTCAGTGGTGTCGGGCTGTAGGTGGGATTCGAGTACATCGCGAGCACGGCACCGGTGCGCGGATCAAGGACGACGGCGGCGCCATCCTGACCTCCCATGGCGTTTTGCGCGACTTTTTGCAGCGCCGGCTCAACGGTTAACGTCACCGTATCTGCCGCGCTGGTGGGCGAAAGTAGTTGTTCAAAACTTTCCGCGGGTTGGGCGTGCGCCGTGAGGTAGTTGTTGTATTCGGCTTCGAGTCCCCACTCTTGGGTATAGGGCGACGAAAAACCGATGATCCCCGCCGTCAAATCGCCCAAGGGATAAATGCGCTTGTACGGATACGTCGCATTGTTCGTGGGAACCGATTGCGCGAGAATTGTGCCGTCGCCGGCAACAATCTCGCCCCTCGGGTACTCGGTCGACGCTTCGTTGACTCGCGGGTTCAGCACGGACTTATCCAGGGCGGGCGCACGAAAGAATTGGATGTTCGCGGCTTGCGCCGCCGCGACTACGAAGAGCAGCAGGATAATCGTCGCGAGGATGCTTAAGCGCCTTGACACGAACTAGCCCTTCTTCGTGGTCGTCGTTGTGATGAGCGTGGTCGTGGTCGTCGGTGTCGGCGCCACACTTTGACTGGCTTGCCACGCTGCGTGCAGATAGCTCGCGTAGCTCAGCGCGGCATTGAGTGAGGGTTCACTTATTGTGTCGTTCAGGGAGGCTGCGTCTGCCGGTCGCAATTGATGCGACGAGAAGTTCGTCGAAGCCACGAGTTCGGGTTTGTACCACAACACCCCTGAAGGTTGACCTTGATAGACGCCAATGACGCCATTCTCTGGCGCGAGATAGAACGTGGAATAGGCGTACCAGTGAAGGATCAAGAAGAACGCGACCACCACGAAGAGAGTGGCACTCGCCGCAACGCCGAGTCGCCAATTCAGCCATCGACTCTTCCTCATTGCCCGATGCGACGTCGGTCGCGAACTCACCGCGACCGGTGGTGGTGTCGTGCCTAAGGTCCGCTTGATTGGTCTCGTCGCCAGATCGACCTCATCGAACTCTAAGAGAATGGCCGAGATATTGTCACGCCCTCCGGACTGCTTGGCCGCCTCAATGAGCTGGACGACGGCGTCATCAAGGGACGCGGGCGGACTCGCCAATTGAACGATCGTGTCGGCACTGAGTTCATTGGAGAGTCCGTCACTACAGAGCAGCAAGCGATCTCCCGGCTGAGCGTTGATGGACATGACGTCGATGTCGATGGTCTCTTCGACGCCCACACCCCTCGTCAACTGATGACGCCGAGGATGCGTGCGTGCTTCGTCGGGAGTGAGCCGGCCCATTCGCACCCATTCCTCAGCGACGCTGTGGTCCTCGGAGAGTTGACGAAGTGCGCCGTCGCGCAGTTGGTACAACCTCGAATCACCCACGTGGAACATCGTGGGTGACGTGACGCCCGTGCTATCCCTGGTAAGACCAACGACCATGGCGGTCGTGCCCATACCAAAGTGATTTGGATCGTCGCGCGCCTCTTGCAAGACGTCGCTATTGGCGACCTCTATGGCTCGGTGCAGTCCCTCGATCGACTGGTCCTCAACAAAACCCTCGTACACGCGGTCGACGGTCATCGCGGATGCCACTTCGCCAGCGGCGTGGCCTCCCATACCGTCCGCGACGATGGCCAACGAACTGTCGACGAAAATCGCGTCCTGATTCGTTCCTCGAACGAGTCCCGTATCAGTCGCAGCGGCGTAACGCCAGCGCGTCAACGAACCACCTCGAAGATCACTCCGCCAACCTGCACGATGTCACCTCGATCGAGCTGCATTCGTCCCTTGACGAGTTCTTGGTTGACGTAAGTGCCGTTGGTGGACCCGAGGTCCTCAATGGACAATTCGCCGTTGTCATTCGTCAATCGGGCGTGGCGCGACGATATATAGGTGTCTTGTACACTCACGTCACACTCCGCACTTCGACCCAAGGTGATTGGCGAGGACACTTCGATGCGTTCGCCTCCTCGCTCTTCGGGTTCGATGAATTCAAGCGAGAGATGTCCACTGCGGCGACGGCGAGCAACGTTTCCATTATCGGCGGGACGGGCTTGGACGGAGGCAACACGAAGTACCCAGGCGAGAAAAATCAGTGCAACGACCATCACCAGGATCTGCAGTGGACGAACCACTGCTGCGTAGTTCGTCGACGCTACGAGGTGACTCAAGCCAACTCAATTCGAAAATGGAGTGGTCCCACCGTGACGTCGTCGCGTGGCGACAACGACACTGCCGTGATTCGGTGTCCATTCACGAACGTGCCGTTCGTCGACTGAAGGTCGCGTATGGCAACACCCTCGCTGGTGCGCCACACTTCGGCGTGGTGACGCGAGACGTTGAAATCATTGATGACGACCGCGACGTCGGGACTACGCCCGATGATCAAAGGTTGATCGCCAATCGCAAAAGTTCTCCCATCATTCGCGAGCAGTCGGGGCTGCGCGTCGCCCGCGACGAACTCCGTCTTCACGGCCAGGTCACCGACCTTGAGTGCGTCGTCGATGTAGATCTCAACGGCGACGGGCCCTACGAAGCTGTAGCCCTCACTCACGGCGTGCTGACGAACCGTCTCCTCGAGTTCGGCGACGAGCGCCTTTTGAAAACCGTCAAATCGCTGCGCATCTGCCGGCCCGAGCCACACCCGCACATGGTTTGGCGAAATGGGTCCTTGATTGGAGAGACGTCGCGTCAAGTCAACCTCGCGCACGATCCGCGTACCTATTTCGACTGGCTGCAGCGCATTCTTGAAGGGTCGCGAAAACGTCTTCTCGAAGAGCCGCTCGAGGCGATTTTCCACACTTTTGAGAACCATGACAAAAACAACTGTACCGGTGTCGCGTGTGACGTTTCGATTGCAAATAGTGGCAATCGGCGCCTGAAGTATTGTTGCGACGTCTCAGGGCGAGTGGCGAAATTGGCAGACGCGCAGGCTTCAGGTGCCTGTATTCGAAAGGATGTGGGGGTTCAAGTCCCCCCTCGCCCACGATTTGCGATCTCTCAATTTTTCTTGGGACAAACAATCGCCCCTCAACTACTTCGACTCGACGTGGCGTACTTCCGAGTGGGATCAAGATCGCAGCGTCACAGCAGAATGCCAACCTCAAAAGCGATGCGCACGAAACTCAAGCACTCCTTAATCGCGCCGTATCTTGGTTGACCAGTCTCCCGTGGACTATCCATTAATTGTGTGAAGCCCGCGTCGCCAACCCGTTTGAGTCTTGACACGGACGCCACGAACCTCCTCCGCGTGAATCGCTGTCGAAGGGATGAAGGAGCCAGATAGCGTCTGAGAATGACCGAGGGCACCGCGAACGACGAGCAATCGAGACTCGCTCAATGCAATGACGTCTATCGCTCACTGGGCCTCA
The DNA here is from genome assembly GCA_903970515.1 of Candidatus Saccharibacteria bacterium CG_4_10_14_0_2_um_filter_52_9. Taxonomy (GTDB): domain Bacteria; phylum Actinomycetota; class Acidimicrobiia; order Acidimicrobiales; family RAAP-2; genus RAAP-2. The sequence goes on along the minus strand of CAJCJA010000032.1, from coordinate 18,252 downwards.
CCAGCGACGTCTCCTTCGACGTCGAAAACGGCCACGAACTCGGCAGAGTGACCATCGTGCACGGTGCGCGAGTCGAGGTTATTGCGTGCGACGGCGCCGGGAATGAGGAGGAGTTGCTCTGCACATTTCCGAGCGAGATAAACGAACGTCCCGTCACTGGCGACTGGGTCATCGTGCGCGGTCATCACGTCACGCGCGTCCTTGCGCGGCGAAGCACCCTACGTCGTCCGGATCCCAACGGCAGGGACGTCCAGATTCTCGCTTCCAATCTTGACCTCGTCCTCTTGGTCGTACCCATCAATCGTGGTCTCAATGTACGAATGTTGGAGAGAATTGCGGTGATGGCCTATGACAGCGGAGCACGTCCATTCGTGATTCTCACCAAATCCGACGAAGCGGACAATGCTGAGGAGATCTCAGCGGAGGCGAACATCGTCGTCCCCGGCGTCGAAGTCTTGACGACAAGTTCGCGAAGTGGCCACGGTATCGAGCCACTGCGCGATCAGCTTCGCGAAGGCGTGACCGCCGTGATGCTCGGGCCGTCCGGCGCCGGTAAAACGTCACTGCTCAACGCACTCGAAGGCCGTGACGAACTGACACTCAGCGTGGGACGCAGCGGTGAGGGACGACACGCGACGAGCACTCGACGTCTCTATCGCTTGACGAGCGGCGGTGTGTTGCTAGATATTCCAGGCATTCGTTTGGTGGACCTTTTGATCGGCCAGGACGGTATCGACGAGACCTTCGCCGATATCGAGGCACTTGGCGCACAATGCCGTTTCCGTGACTGTTCGCATCTCGATGACCTAGGTTGCGCGGTGCGTGACGCCGTACAGAGTGGTGCGTTGTCGTCGCAACGTTACGAGCGATGGAAAATCCTTCAAGCCGAGCGCTCTCACCAAGAGCGACGACGTAGCGCCGAGGCGCTCACTACGCGCGTTCGCGCGAGGAAACGCACTCCAAAACCCCCAGCGACTTGAACGCTCGCTCTCATTGGTTTCCACGTGTTTAGCGCGAAGAGGCCCTCACTTTGCACGACGCCACATTCACAATCTTGCGCGCAGTCTCGTCACGTCGTTCTCACAAGTGGTACTTGGACAGGAAGGACCACATGGTGGAATTCGCATCGATCGCGGAAGACTGTGGACCAAGGATCGCAGTAAGTTCTGAGGGCAGCGTTGGTCCACCGGGCCATTCGTGTCCTTCGCCGAGGATCTCGTATAACTCGACCATGGCACTCCCTGAGCAGTGAGAGTACGTAGTGAGGACTACGCCCTTTTTCGGATGCGTCGTCGACTCGCTCGTGCAATGATCCTGCGTCGACCAATCCTTCGCGGCCGTTGGGACGGAGTAGGTCCAATACGCTTGACCGTTGCCGCGGAATGGATCGACCGGGTCGCTCGACCCGTGAAACGTGATGACGGGCACCGATCTCGCTGTAGGACACGGAGTAGGTCGGCGAAGCCCACTGACGGGCGCGATCGCGGCGAACAGCGTCGAGTCGACGCACGCGAGGGCACTCACTTCTCGCGATCCCCCCGAGAAACCGGTGGCGTACACCCGCCGAGGGTCGACGCAATATTTTCCTTCGATAATGCCGACGAGTTTTGTGAGGAACTTCACGTCATTGGCCGCGTGAGCGGGGACCGCTCGGCCCCCCGTCAGCGTCGCGTTCGGTACGTTCCAATCGAACCCGGTGCCGTCGGGAATATGCGCCTGCGGATACGCGACGATGAAGTCATTCGCGTCAGCGCTCGCGTCCATGTCGGTGAATTCCTCTTGTTCCAATGCGGTGCTCCCACTGCCGTGCAAGTTCAAGACGAGTGGCGTTGGCACCGAGTTGCGAGTGTTGGACGTGTGCACGATCACCGTGCGCTCGAAGCCGTCGACGTTGAGTGTCAAGGTTGCGTCACGCGTGACACTCGTCCCGCATCCCAAACTTGATGAACCCACCGATGAAGCCGCGGCTTCGAGGTTCAAACTTGGCGTCATCACCGCGACGGCGCCGGCGATCACCACCGCCATTACAAGGGAACCGAACCTGGTGATCCACTTTGACATCGCTCCCCCCTTCTCTCGCCATTGTGGCACGACGACGTCTTTTATGCAACCAAGTTGCATAAAAGATAACATTCATGTATGTCCGCAGAATCAGGCGCCAGTCGCTACCTCAGCGACTGGATCGCCCTCGCTCGCCAGGCGTGGATCCGAGAGACCAGGGTGCGACTCGCCCGCCAGGGATTCGACGACTATCGACGTAGCGACGCTTTCTTGATTCGAAGGCTTCAGCGCTCCTCGTGTTCGCTTGGTCAATTGGGCGCTGAACTCGCCATCACGCGACAAGGCGCGCGCAAACTCGTGGACGGTTTGGTGCAACGTGGCTACGTGCTCGTCACGCCCGACGCGACCGACGCTCGTCGGTGCAACGTTGGACTCACCGCCAACGGCGCGACCTACGCGCGCGCCATCGTCACGACCATTCGCTCCATGAACCGCGAACTTACCAACCAGGTCTCCTCTAAGGATCTCGATGTCGCGGTGAGCGTCATGCAAACAGTCGACCGCGTCTTTGGTGAACGCAATGACTGACGAGCGAGGTACCGGGAATCGCTAACGCTTCTCGATCAAGTCCATGTAGTCGTCGCGCCAGAGGTCGAAGTACTCCTCGGGAAGTAGCACCGCGTGAGTTGGCTGCAACTTCTCGACGAACTCGCGTTCGTGGCTCACCGCCACGAGCGTGCCCTTCCACTGGTGCATCATGACCCCGAGGGCTTCGACACTCGCCGGATCGAGGTTGTTCGTGGGTTCGTCCAGCAACAAGAGATTCGCATCGGACGCAGCGAGAATCGCCAGTGCCAGCTTCGCGCGTTCTCCACCCGATAACGTGCCCGGCGTCTGGTGGGCGGCTGAACCCTTCAATCCGAAGGCGCCCAGCAGCGAACGTCGCTGCACCTCGGTCTCGACAGTGGCGTTCTCCAGATGATCAAGTACGGACCGTGAAAAATCAAGTTGCTCGTGTTCCTGGGCGAAGTAGCCAACGGTGACGTTGGCACCGAATTTGACGATGCCCGTCTGTGCACTCTGGGTGCCCGCGAGGCACCGCAAGAGCGACGACTTCCCAGCGCCATTCTTTCCGACGATCAAGATCCGATCACCACGACGCGTGATGAAATTCACGTCGTTCAACACGTCCAGCGTCCCATATCGGACGGCCACGTGTTCGACCGTCATCGGCACGTCGCCGCTCCGAGGTGGACTCGGGAGTTTGAACGTCACCTTCTTTTCCTTCTTCGTCACCACGACACGATTGTCCACGAGCTTCTCGACTTTGCGATCAAGGACCTTGGCGAGTCGCGCTCGTGACTCGGTTTGACCGCGCATTGAATCGGCGAGTGTCTTCATCCGATTGATCTGCTCGTCTTGATGCGATGCCAACTTCTCTTCACCGAGGCGCCTGGTCTCTTCTTGTTCCAGATACTTCGTGTAGTTGCCCTTGTACTCGCGAAGCTGCCCTTCTCGCAGGGCCAGCACGCGATCAATCGACTTGTCCAACAGCGGAAGATCGTGACTAATCACGAGGACGGTCCCTCGATATCGCTCGAGCTCATCGAAGAGCCAGCGCTTGGCCGCTTTGTCGAGGTGGTTGGTGGGCTCGTCGAGCACCATGGTGTCAGGCTGCTCGTAGAGCACGCGCATCAAGTCGACACGACGTCGCTGTCCACCAGAGAGCGAGTCGAGATCCTCTAAGAGGAGGTCCTCGGCGAGTCCGAGACCTGCGGCGAGACGAGCGACCTCGGATTCGGCCTCGTATCCGCCACGTTCGCGAAACATCTCCTCGAGTACCGTGAATCTTTCGATCGTTGCCTCGCTCGGGTCGGCCGCGAGTTCGTGGCGAGCGTGCTGCATGTCCGCGTCGAGTTGGTCGAGCCCCCTCGCGGACAAGACGTGCGAAAGTCCAATCGGTTCAACCCCGAGGCCCCCGGACACGGGTTCTTGAGGGAGGTGACTGACCCGACCTTGGTGCTGGACCGTGCCACTGATGCGCAGGTGCTCGGGAGTTTGACCAAGGAGCACGGACAACAGCGTCGACTTACCCGCACCATTTCGACCGACCAGGCCAACTTTCTCGCCATTGCCGACGGTGAAGGAGACGGGCTCGAGGATACGGCGTGCACCAATCTCTATTCCCAATTCTCGAACTATGAGCATTTAGCGCCCCAGTAGCTCGGCGGCGTCGGCCAATTCGTCTCGGAAATCGGGGTGGGCGATGGAAATCAACGCCGTTGCCCTTTCGCTCACCGTTAGACCGCGCAAATCCGCGAAACCGTATTCCGTGACTATCACGCCCGCGAGATGACGAGGTGTCGTGACGACGGAGTGAGGAGACATGCTTCCAATGATACGGCTCTTACGCTCACCTCCAACCAAGCAAGTCGATTGCAGACAGATCAGCGACGTGTGTTCCAGCGACAAGCTCGTGCCCTCGACGAAGTCCATGTGCCCTCCGACGCCCGAGTACTGTCGCGCCCCGATCGTGTCAGCGATGATCTGGCCCTGTAGATCCACCTCTAGCGCGGAATTGATCGACACCATCCGATGGTTCCTCGCGATGACGCTCGGATCATTCACGTAGGAGACGGGAGCGAAACCTACCTTCGCATTCTCGTCAAGAAAATCGTAGAGGTCGTTCGAACCGAGTGCGAACGTCGTGACCGATACGCCTAGGTGTTGACCCTTGCAACGATTCGTCACCTTGCCGGCGGCGCTCAGTTCATAAAGACCATCGGTGAACATCTCTGAGTGAATCCCGTAATCACCGCCGTCACGCTTCGCCAATGCCTGAGCGACAAGATTGGGAACCGCGCCGATACCCGTTTGCAACGTCGAGCCGTCCCGCACGAACGTTGCGGCGAACGTTGCGATAGCCATGTCCTCCTTCGTGCCGGGCTCGGTGGCGAGCGCCGTTGGACGCTCATCGCCGTAGACAACAACATCGACGTCGTTGAGTGAGATTTCGTTGACGAAGCCTTCGAGAGGAAGCGTCCGCGGAAAATGCGGCGAGCACTCTACGATCAAGAGTCGATCGGGGTCTCTTCCAGCGGCGAGGAATTCCTCCAGATGGGCGCCGTTATAGAGCGAGAAACTCACGTTGCCGTGCGCATCCGGCATCGATCCCTGCATCATCATCACCCGAGGGGCGAGGTGTTGAATCAACAGCCCGTAGTGGCGAAAGAACGAGGGGACGAACTGTATGTCCGCACCCTGGGACTGGTAGTAACGTTCGCCCCCTCCGTAAAAGCTCGCGCGATAGTGAACGTTGCGATGCAGGAAGACATCGAAAATTCCAAGCAAGAGGCCGCCACTGATCGTGAGGTTCTGCCAGTCATCACGGGTCGACAGCGCCTTCAAGAGACCCGCCGGGGTCGACGTCACGAGTCCAAAGCCAATCGTGTCCACGGGCCGAACGAGCGCTATCGCATCCTCCACACACAGTTCTCGCGCGGCCATCGAATCATTCTGCCCCACGCGAGTCGTTGTGGCACGATTGAGAGATGAGCGAGACCTTATTTATCGACGTCTGGAGTGACGTGGTGTGCCCTTTTTGTTATTTGGGTACCCGACAACTTGCCAACGCCATCGAACGATTTGAGCACGGTGACGAAGTCGTCATCCGTCATCGCGCCTTCGAGCTTGACACCACCGCGCCCGCCGATCCCGGTGTCACACTGCCTGAACTGCTCGCCAAACGATATTCGATGCCCGTCGAACGAGCTCGTTCACTCAATGAGCGCCTCGAGGGTGAGGCGGCGGATTTGGGAATGCGTTGGAAGCTCGCCGACGCACGTCCCGGCAATACCTTCGACGCACACCGCCTCATTGCCTTAGCCGCGAGCCAACAAAAGAGTGCCGCGATGAACGAGCGTCTCTTTCGCGCATACTTCAGCGAAAGTCGTCTCCTCAGTGATCATGACGCGCTAAACGAACTCGCCAGCGAGGTCGATGTTCTCAACGCGCCGTCACTCTGGTCGAGTCAACTCTACGTTGATGAAGTACGTCACGACGAAACCACCGCAGCGGAACTCGGCATCAGCGGCGTCCCTTCACTTCTCGTTGACGAGAAATTCATGGTCGTCGGTGCGCAAGGCTCGGATCAAATGCTCGGCGTACTGCAACGGGCGTGGGCGCGACGGGCCGCTTAGTCTTCGTCGGCAGGAACGACCGCCGCGGTCGCGACGGAATGCCCTTCGTCAAGATTCATGACTCGCACCCCAGTCGCGTCACGGCCTTGGGATGAAACCTCTCGCACCGGTGTTCTGATCAACACGCCACCACTCGAGGCGAGTAGCACCTCGTCTTCGAGATTTACCATGAATGCCGCGACCACGAATCCCCGCGCGGCGCTCAACTTGATCGCTCGAACTCCCTGACCTCCGCGCCCTTGTCGGTTGAACCGCTCAATCTTGACCCGCTTTCCAAAACCGGTATCGGTGACGAGGAACAAGTCGGCGTCATTTCGTACTACGTCGAGGGAAATCGCCTTGTCGTCAGCGACGAGCTTGATGCCGCGCACCCCCGTTGAGTCGCGCCCCACTTCACGAACTTCGTCTTCGTTGAAGCGAATCGACATCCCTCGATATGTGACGAGCATCAGGTCATCGTCGCCACTCGTGGGCACGACCCGGACTACTTCGTCGCCCTCGCGAAGTCGAATGGCAATCCAACCCTCGCGGCGCGATTTGTCATACTCGCTAAAGGCCGTCTTCTTCACGGTGCCGTCAGCAGTCGCGAACATGAGAAACTTGTCCTTGGGGAAATCAAGTGTCGAGACGATCGCCTGGATCTTCTCGTTCGGCTGGAGGTTCAAGAGGTTGACGATCGCGGCACCTCTGGCGGTGCGTTCCTTGATAGGGATCTCGTGGCCACGAAGTCGAAACACTCTTCCTCGATTAGAGAACAGCAGAAGATAGGAGTGCGTGCTGGCGTGCACGATCTGTTCGACGAAATCCTCGTCGCGCAGTTTGGCACCTTGCACGCCACGACCTCCGCGACCCTGGACCCGGAACGATCCAGCCGGACTCGACTTGATGTAGCCGGCCTGGGTCATCGTGATGACGATCTCCTCGTCGGTGATCAAGTCCTCGAGTCCGAGTTCTCCCGGGTCATTCACGATCATCGTCACGCGATCGTCGGCGTACTTGTCACGAACTTCGGCGAGTTCGTCGGCGATAACCGCGCGAAGTTTCACGTCACTCTCGAGAATCGACTTCAGTTCGCCAATCGTTTCGCGCAATTTGAGCATTTCCTCTTCGAGCTCAGCTCGACCGAGTTTGGTGAGTCGGCCCAGCGTCATATCGAGAATGTGGTTCGCCTGTTCTTCGCTGAATGAGAATGGTGCCGCCATGAGGGAACTTCTCGCGTCGGCGCGGTCATCAGATCCACGGATCGTCGCGATGACCTGGTCCAACATGTCGATCGCCTTGAGCAAGCCCTCTACGATGTGGGCTCGCGCCTCGGCCTTTCGTAGGCGAAATTCCGTTCGTCGGGTGACGACGTCCACCTGGTGCAGGATGTAGTGGATTAAGACCTGAGCCAAGTTCAAGGTGCGCGGTACGCCGTCGACAAGCGCGAGCATGTTGACCGCAAACGTGGTTTGGAGTGACGTGTTCTTGTAGAGCTTGTTCAAGATCACGTTCGCGTTGGCGTCGCGCTTAAGACGGATCACCAATCGAGACTTCCGACCGGCCGAGTCGTTCTGCATCCCCGCGATTCCTTCGAGTTCACCGTTCTTTACGAGGTCGTAAATCTTCTCCTCGATCGACTCAACTGAGACTTCGTAGGGGAATTCCGTCACGATGATCTTCGTGTCGCGCCCAGATTCTTCGATTTCGGCGACGGCGCGCATTTTGATCGAACCGCGACCAGTGCGATACGCGTCGAGAATTCCTTGGCGACCGAGAATTTGCGCGCCGGTGGGAAAATCTGGGCCCTTTACGAATGCCATCAAATCATCGGGTGTCGCTTGGGGATTGGCGAGGAGATGCAGCGTTGCGTCGATTACTTCGCCCAAATTGTGCGGGGGAATCTTGGTCGCCATTCCCACGGCGATGCCCTGGGAACCATTGACGAGGAGATTCGGAAACCTCGCGGGCAACACCGTTGGTTGCTGCGTCGAGTTGTCATAGTTCGCCTCAAAGTCAACGGTCTCTTCATCGATCGAGTCGAGCATCTCGAGTGAGAGCGGCGCGAGTCGACACTCGGTGTAACGCATCGCCGCCGCACCTTCATCCGGACCAGTACCTCCGAAATTGCCATGCCCGCTGATGAGTGGATGGCGCATTGAAAAGTCCTGCACCATTCGAACGAGGGCGTCGTAGATTGCGCTGTCGCCGTGGGGGTGATAGGTACCCATCACCTCACCGACGACCTTGGCGCACTTCGCATAGGGTCGATCCGGGCGTAGTCCTTGGTCGAACATCGAATAGAGAATGCGGCGGTGCACGGGCTTTAGACCGTCACGAACGTCGGGCAACGCTCGCGACACGATGACCGACATCGAGTACTCGAGGAACGAACGTTCCATTTCGAGATTTATCTCAATTGGCTCGACGTAACCGAGAACGCCCTCTTCGTCGGGGGTGTCCGCGCCAGAGTTCGGAGTCTTCTTCGCCATGTTTCCTTCTTCCTAGATATCTAGGAAACGAACGTCTTTTGCGTTGGTTTGGATGAAATGACGTCGCTGGGGGACGTCATCGCCCATGAGAATTGAACACACTTCGTCGGCGAGAGCGGCTTGTTCGACGGTGATCTGCAACAGCGCGCGCTTCGTCGGATCCATCGTGGTGTCGCGGAGTTCGTCGAAGTCCATTTCACCAAGACCCTTTAGACGTTGAAAGTCGTTCTTGTGATTCGGGTTCTCCTCGAGAAACTTGGCCTTCGCCAGATCATCGCGAAGGTAGACCTTCTCTTTGCCCACCAACGTCGAATACAGCGGTGGTTGGGCTACGTAGACGTGCCCGTTGTTGACCATTTCGGTCATTTGGCGAAAGAAGAACGTGAGGAGCAGTGTTCGAATGTGGCTGCCATCGACGTCGGCGTCGGCGAGCAGAATGATCTTGTCGTAGCGGACCTTCGTGACGTCGAAGTCGGCTTCGACGCCCGCGCCGATCGCCGAAATCAGAGCTTGGATCTCAGTGTTCTTGAGGATTTTGTCGGAGCGAGCTTTCTCAACGTTCAAGATCTTTCCTCGAATGGGCAAGATCGCCTGGTTCCTCGGATTGCGCGCGTCCTTGGCGGACCCGCCGGCGGAGTTGCCTTCGACGATGAACAGCTCACATTCACGCGGGTCATTCGATGAGCAATCGACCAGTTTCCCGGGAAGGCCCGCGCCGTCCAGCGCACTCTTTCGCCTCGTGAGATCGCGGGCTTGACGCGCCGCCATTCGTGCTCGCGAAGCCTGGACGGCCTTCGCCACGATCTGACTTCCTTCGCGTGGATTTTCCTCGAGCCAGTCCGCGAGCTTCTCGTTCGTCGCTCGTTCCACCAGTGAGCGAATGGAGACGTTGCCGAGCTTGCCTTTGGTCTGTCCTTCGAACTGCGGTGAGGTTAGCTTGACCGAGACAATCGCCGTGAGTCCTTCGCGAATGTCTTCGCCAAGCAAATTGTCGTCCTTCTCCTTAAGAAGATTTCGCTTGCGCGCGTATCGATTGACGACGTTGGTGATCGCCTTACGAAATCCCTCTTCGTGCATGCCGCCTTCGATGGTGGAGATTCCGTTCGCGAAAGAGTAGATGCTCTCGTAGTAACCGGTATTCCATTGGAACGCGACTTCAACTTCTTGGGTGTCCTCGGATTGTTCGTAGAATCCAACCTTGCGAAATAGTGATTCCTTCGCGTTGTTGAGATGACGAACGTAGTCCACGATGCCGCCGTTGTACTTGTACGTCTCTTTCGCTTCGCGACCTTTTCGTTGGTCTTCGAAACGGATCTCAAGACTCTTGTTCAAAAAGGCCATGATTTGTAGTCGCTCCAGAATCGTCTGGGCGCGAAAGTCGACCTCTTCGAAGATCGTGGGGTCCGGCGTGAACGTCACGGTCGTACCGGTTCTGCCTCGTGGTGCCGGACCGGTCACTTTCATCTTGCCCACCGGCTTGCCTCCGTTCTTGAAGGTCAAGACGTGGTGTTCTCCATCGCGATCGACTTCAAGGACGAGTTCCGTTGAGAGTGCGTTGACGACCGACGCTCCAACGCCGTGCAATCCACCCGTGACTTTGTAGCCTCCTCCCCCAAACTTTCCGCCGGCGTGCAGGACGGTATAGACCACCTCGGCGGCGGACTTGCCCGGATAGTTGGGGTGGTTCTCGACGGGAATTCCTCGGCCGTCATCGACGACGCGACAACTTCCGTTGGGGAGAATAGTGACGTCAATCCTGGTGCAAAAACCCGCCATGGCCTCGTCGACGGCATTGTCAACGATTTCCCACACCAGGTGGTGGAGCCCCGCTGGTCCCGTGGAACCGATATACATGCCTGGTCGAACTCGAACCGGTTCAAGACCCTCAAGTACGGTGATGTCACCGGCTCCATAGCCAGCTGATCCCTTGGACTTCTGGGCCACGAAGGATTCCTTTCGGTAGCGATTTTTGGCGCTTTTTGCGCGCTCGACAACAACATTTAGGCTGCATCATCCTACCTGTTTTGGGGCTACTTCAAAACCCCAGCGGTCGTCACCAACGTCCTCAATGGATGTCTTTTACGACGTCGTGAGCGCCGTGCGAAGTGACGTTGGCGCATGTTCGCCGAGCGAAGAAAATCCTTCCAGGATCATCTCTCGTTCGGAGTTAATTCGCTGCGCGAATGCTCCCGAAGGAACACTGATAAGAAGCACGCCGTTCTTGATGAACTCCGGTCGACAGTGTTCGGCCAATACCGGGTCCACAACACTTGGCCAAAGCCGACGGACATCATCGATAACTCGAAGGTCAACTTTTCGAAGACGTCCGGCGAGGGTGTTCAGCAAATCTCCGAGGACACGAGGTTGGTCACGCCGATCACTCACAGCAGCGCCTCGCTGAGATCAATGATTGCGGAGGGATTCATCGAACTCGGGAGCGGTGAGGCGGTCGTGACCAGCGTCTGGCCAACGGGCAGAAGCTGGAGCAGCCGTTCGCTTCGCTGGGGATCGAGTTCACTGAACACATCGTCGAGCAGGAGGAGAGGATCCAATCCGCGCTCATGTCGAACAAGTTCGTGCCCCGCGAGTCGAAGGGCGAGTGCGAGCGAGCGTTGTTCGCCCTGCGAAGCTTGTCGGCGCGCATCGCGCCCCGAAAGCGTCAGCAAGATGTCGTCTCGTTGGGGGCCCACCGTGGAAAAACCTCGAAACATATCATGATGCAACGCGTCACGAAGAGCGTCGCGCAGCTGACCTTGCCACGACCTTTCGTAGAGGACACCAACGTCGAGTGAACTCTCGGATATCGCGTGGTAGTAATTCGTCACTAGCGGCCGTAGTTTTTCCAGAAGTTGGAGGCGGATCTCGATGATGTGCGTCGCGGCTTCGCAGAACTCCTCGTCCCACACATCGAGTTCTTTTTGCTGCGTAGTGCGAGGAGTGTCGCCTTGGAGTGATCGAAGGAATGCGTTTCGTTGCACGAGGACTTGATCGAATTTTTCGATTCGGTCAGCAGTGTTCGGATTCACGTCCGTGAGGAGGTTGGTGAGAAACATCCTTCGTGGTTCGGGACCTCGGCGAACGATGTCAACCCCTTCGGGTGTGAAGACGGTGAGAGGTAGCACCTCGGACAAAAGTGCTCGTGACTTCGGTCGTTGACCATTCACCAACATCTTCTTGGTCGTGTTTCGTACTCCTTTCGTCAACACCAGATCCACTTGGATGCGCCGCGTCTGTTGAAACAGAACGCCGTGAATCTCGGCGACCTGCTCACTGGTTTTGATCAGGTCGCCCGCCGCGCTGGTACGAAACGACGAACCCGTCGCGAGTGCGAACACCGCTTCGAGGACAGATGTCTTTCCGGTGCCGTTTGGTGAGAAGAAGACGGTGATGGCGCCGTGATCCGGCGTAAAGGTGAACTCGGAGAACAATCGGAAATTTCGAAGCGTGAGTTCGTGGAGCCCCACGAGTGTCTTCGATCTACTGGACGCGAACGGGCATCAGGAGGTAGCGAAACCTCGAGTCATCCACGCCATGGACCATCGCCGGTCGCACCGAGTCGGAGACCTCGAGCATGACCTCGTCCCCGGGGACCGCTTCAATCCCATCGATAAGAAAACTGGGGTTGAAGGCGATGGTGATCTCCTCGCCGTTGTAATCCGCATCAACGTTGTCTTCGACGTCGCCAGCGTCGTGACTTTGAGTTCGAACCTCAACGTTCTTGTCTTTCATAGTGAGGCGAACAGAAGAGGTTGAATCTTTCGCGAGTAGCTTGGCCCTGCGAAGCGAGGTTAGAAGTGTGTCCTTCGCGATTCGGAGTTGGTTGGGATAACTCGCGGGAATCAACTGCAGAACAGAGGGATAATTACCGTCGATAAGTCGAGATGCAATGGTCGTCGTGTCGACCACAAAACAGATTTCGGCGTCAGTAATCGTCACACCGATTTCGGCATCGGACGACAAGCTCGCCGCGGCTCGTTGTAGTTCTTGCAACGCTCGCGCGGGAACTAGTAGGTCTTGTGAGCCCCCGAGACCTTTTACTCCAGGTACGTCCCGGACAGCCAGTCGATATGAGTCGGTTGCGATCAGACGAAGTGTTCCGTCTTCGGTTGTGAACAAGACGCCCGTGAGAAGGGGTCGTGCGTCGTCACTCGCCGCCGCGCGGACCACCTGGTTCAATCCTTGTATGAGATCGAGTGCCGGTATCGAGGTGGGCACACCCGTTAGTGGTGGGAGATTTGGGTAATCGGGTACTGAGAATGTTCGGAGTGAGAACTTCGCGCGACCAAGCGAAATTTCTACGTTCTCGTCACCGCTCGCCACGGTAACGGCGCCTGCTTCCAAGGAGCGGACGGCGTCGACGATCAGTCGTGCGGGTACCACGGTGGAACCATCTTCGTGTCCAATGACATCGACGGTGGTTCGTATCGTGATATCCAAATCCGTGCCAGTAACCACCAATTGGTTCCCCGTTAGCGTGAGGAGAATCCCTGAGGATGCGCCGACGAAGCGCGTCGCGACCACACGACTTGCGGCGCTTAGCGCTTCAACCAGGATGTCTCGCTCTGATCTGAACTTCATCGAACTACCTTTCTTTACTGCTGAGGATACGGTGTGTTGTGTGTGTAAAAGTCTTTTAGTAGTAGTAGGGTTGTGGAATTGTGGATTCCATAACAAAAAACCTGATTAGAAGATATATTACGTACCAAGGTCTTTACACAACCCTGTAGATAACTCTCTCAACCCTAAAAACTCAACCCTGAAGTGTTGTGCACCAAACAACACATCGAGGTATGTAATCAACAAACAAAACCCAGCGTCGTCCACACACCACTAATCACGACCATCACCCTGTAAGCGACGCTTCAATTGATTTATTTGCGCCAAGAGTTCGCTATTGACGGCGAGCTGGTCCTTAATCTTCTCAACACCACTTATTACCGTTGTGTGGTTGCGACCATCAAAAATCCTCGCGATCATCGGGTAGGAATAATTATCAAGAAGGTCTCGAATCAAATACATAGCAACGTGTCGCGCGTGAACCAAGGGGCGAAGTCGCTTGGATCCACGAACATCCTCTACGGACAAACCGTAGAAATCTGACACAACAGTAAGGATTGTTTCCGGCTTCAAAATGATTTGCTCTTGACCGAGATTGGTCAAATGGGCCTTTGCTAATTCCAACGAAATTGGTTCTTGGCGCAAATTCGCAAACGCGCGAAGCATCGTGATGGAGCCCTCGAGTTCTCGAATATTGTCACGTACCCGCTGAGCAATCCACTCCGCGACGTCGTCGGGCAAACCTATACCTTCGCGCTCGGCCTTGGAACGAAGAATTGCAATTCGAGTTTCGAGATCCGGCTGATCAATTTCAGTAACAAGACCCTGAAGGAGACGGCTCCTGAATCGTTCCTGAAGACCCGCGAGGTCACGCGGTGACCGATCCGACGTGAGCACTATCTGCTTGCCTTCGCCATGGAGTGCGTTGTACGTGTGAAAAATCTCTTCATGAAACGTCTCGCCCCGCGTTTCCATGAATTGAATGTCGTCGATCAGCAACACGTCGTTTTCTCGATAGCGATCATGCAACGCCAACTGTGTTCGAGTTTGAATCGCACGAATGAAGTCGTTCAAGAACGTTTCGGTCGACACGTAGAGAACCTTGCGACCTGGGTAGTTTTCCTGAACGTAATTTCCAATTGCGTGGAGAAGGTGTGTTTTGCCGAGCCCAGAGTTTCCATAAATCATCAAAGGGTTGTACGCGCGGCCGGGGGTTTCGGCGACCGATTGTGCCGCGGCGAACGCAAGGCGATTCGATGAACCGGGCACAAAGGAGTCGAAAGTCATTCGAGGATCGAGTCGTGCGGGTTTGTCGACGCTCGGAGAAAAGTTCGCCGCCGACGAGGTTGGATTCGTTACGACTTCCGAGGATTTATTGAGGTCCGCATCAGGTATTACATCACTCACTGTTAACGAGACTGTCACGTCGTCACCCACTAGTTGTTGCGCCTGCTCCGTGATGAAAGGGAGAAATCGTTGTTGGATTCGTTGGAGCTGGATTTGGTTCGGTGCACCAATGACAAGGACCTTGTCACGGTAATCCACAAGGCGCAGTGTATTAAGTCCCGCGGCCCAAACTGCCTCAGAAGCGTTGCCACGTAAGGAATCTCGAAGGGCTAACCAGATCTCCTCCCCACTTTGCACAACATTCCTCCACAGGCCTAAAGCGACGTTTTCCACAAGCCAGAACGACGAATATTCAATACTCGCGCGACTCAGGGACAGTAAACATACACCCAATTCGACCGCCCTGCCGAGGAGGCTTGTCAGTCGGGTAAGATTTATCCCAGCAGCGCGCCAGCGACCCCCAGGGGGTACCGCGAAGCGCATCATGACATTTTGAGAAGAGGATTCTGTGAAGCGTACTTACCAGCCGAACAAGCGCAAGAGGGCTAAAACGCACGGTTTTCGTGCGCGTATGCGTACCCGCGCCGGTCGTGCCGTCCTAAAGGCTCGTCGCAACAAGGGCCGTCACCAACTGACGGTCTAGAGGGTGCCCGGTCGGGTTCGAACCCGACGGCAATTCGCACTTTTCGCCACACCGACGGGGCGAGGGCAAAGTGGGCCTCTACGAGTAAGTTTCGTGGCTCACGAAGGCTCTCAACTTCCTGAGGTGGCGTACGCGATCAGCCGAAGGGTCGGAAATGCGGTGTCTCGAAATCGCATCCGACGCCAACTCCGGGCACTCATCGACGACCTCGACCCTCAACCACAGTCTGGTTTATACCTGATCAGATGTGGTTTTGAGACAGGAAACCTTTCATATGACGAACTCCAACACCACCTCCGCCAAGCACTGGTCCGCGCCGGTGCCCTCTGAGCGCCCTAGATCAACGGCGGCACTGTTGCATCTGATCAGGATGTATCAGAAATTTTCTTCGGGGCGTCTTTCACCCTGCCGTTTCTACCCCTCATGTTCGCAGTACGCGCTCGAAGCGCTTGAGGTCCACGGCGCAATTCGAGGGGGAATGATGTCCCTGCGCCGTTTGAGTCGTTGTCGTCCACTGGGTCCTCATGGTGTTGACCTCGTACCGGAGCCGAAGAAAGCTAGGAGTTAGAAGTCATGAAATCCCTCAGACACGACATTGGCAGCATTTTTCAGCCAATTTTTCACCTCTTTGGTTGGATTCTGGCGTTTTGCTACGGAATTATCCCGAACTACGCCATAGCGATTGTCATGCTCACGGTGATCATTATGGGGGCGCTGACGCCCTTCACCATCAAGAGCACGAAATCCATGATGTCGATGCAGAAGCTGCAGCCCGAAATCAAGAAATTACAACAGAAATATAAGGGCCCGGAGAACCGTCAACTGCTGAACGACGAAATGATGAAGCTGTACAAAGCAGAAGGAGTTAACCCGCTCGGAGGCTGTCTCCCTGTCTTATTGCAGGCGCCCTTCCTTTTCATCCTCTACAGCGTTATCAAGGGCCTGGCGAACAAGGTATTGGTTGGAAAAGTCCTGAAGGCCCAGCCTCGATATATTCCCTCAAGTTCCAAAATGTACAAGAGCTTGATTCACTCGGGCGGCCAGATCAAAGCGTTTGGAATGGATCTCAACCTTAAACCCTTCAGTTCGCACGGTTCAGTCATCGCGGCGATCCCCTTCTTCGTCTTCGTCGCGGTCGCAGTGGGTTTGCAGTACTTCCAAATGGCGCAAATGAACAACCGCAATCGCAAGACCGGCCAAGCGATGCCAAGTCAGCAACTGATGATGCAGCGGTTTCTACCGGTTATTTTTGCATACTTCTATCTGATTATTCCGGCCGCAGTGGTTCTCTATATGATTATTTCGACAGGAATTCGCATAATTACTCAAGATTTGATGTTCCGAGCGGGTGTTACGAATCCTCATAAGGCGGCGCAGCGCTCGTTGCCTGCCTCCGAGATGAAGGAGGAGCCGGCCATCGAGGCTAAACCCTCAACGCCCGCTCCGTCAGCACCTAAACCTTCAAGTCCAAAACCTCCCGTCGTTCGACCACAACAGCAAACGCGGTCTCGAGCGAAACGAAAGAGAAAGGCGCGTTAACCCATGGACTGGGTAGAAACCACTGGAAAATCAATCGACGAAGCAACCGATCGGGCACTTGCCCATCTCGGGGTACATCGTGACGACGCCGAGATCGAAATCATCGAAGAACCAAAGGCCGGCCTTTTTGGTCGGGTTCGAGGCGAAGCTCGAGTTCGGGCTCGCGTTCGTCCCTCTGGACCCCGCCCAAAACGTTCACGGCGTTCGGGCGGCCGCGAGGACCGCCCACGAGGTCCAAGTGCGAAGGTCGACAAACCACGAGCGACGAAGACCCCGGAAGGCGAAATGCCTAGAAAAGACAAGGAAAAAAGTGGGGCCACCAAGCGACCAAGACCAGAATCGCCCAAGAGTGGTCCGCGACAAGAGAAAGTCTCAATGAAGGAGGACATCATGGCTGAAGGAATTTCACTGGCCGAACAAGGATCGATTGCAAAGGAATTCCTCGAAGGACTCCTCACGTCGATGAACATCAAGGCTGAAGTTTCCGTGAAGGAATTGGACGAAGAAACTGTGGAATTGGCGGTAAATGCGAACCCTCCAACGGAACTAGGGGTACTCGTTGGCCCTCGCGGCACGACCTTGCAAGCCCTCCAGGAGGTCACTCGTACGGTGGTCCAATCAAAGAGTCCGAGCAGGACAGACCGAATATTGGTCGACGTTGCGCAGTACCGCGAACGAAGAGTGGCGGCACTAGGCCGATTTGCCCAACAAGTTGCCCAAGAAGTTCAAGAAACCGGCGAAGAAAGAGCTCTGGAACCCATGTCGGCGGCCGATCGCAAGGCCGTCCACGACGCTCTGACGGACAGTTCCACCGTGGTGACCAGGTCCGAAGGTGAAGAACCGCGTCGCTTTGTGGTGGTTGCGCCGGCGTAGCTTCCACGTGTCCACGGATTGGCTCGATCGCGCCCTCGAAGACTCGAGGGCGCGAGGCTTCTTAGGACCAGGACCAATAGGTCCTCAGATTGCACACGCTCGCGGTTTCGCGCTTTGTTGGGAGCAGATTCGCGACGTTCCCCCGTCCGAGTTCCTTGATTTGGGGAGCGGAGGCGGATTGCCGGGGCTCGTACTACTCGACCGTTGGGCGTGTCGAGGCGTACTTCTCGACTCAATGCTGAAGCGAACAAGGTTCCTCGAGGAGGTTCGTCAATGGCCGGATGCGCCAGCGCACATTGAGGTCATAACTGCGCGGGCGGAGGACGTCGCTCGCGAGCCCACATTCGATGGCGCATTTGACCTGGTCACCGCGCGTTCCTTTGGCCCACCTTCGGTCGTCGCCGAGTGCGCGGTGCGATTCTTGAAAATTGGCGGCCTACTGGTTGTGTCTGAACCGCCAGACGATAGTGACGTGATCCGCTGGAGCGTCGAAGGTCTAGCGACCCTTGGCTTGGAGGATCGAGGCCGCGTGCGCCACGAGGCAGCGTTTCGAGTCCTCATTAAGACCCGTTCAACGGACAAGAAGTATCCGCGCGAGGTAGGTATGCCCAAGAAGCGACCG
>CAJCJA010000031.1 GCA_903970515.1 Candidatus Saccharibacteria bacterium CG_4_10_14_0_2_um_filter_52_9 | reverse complement strand
TCCGGTGGAGACCGGGTGCTCGAATCCCCTCGAGGGTTTGTTGAGGACGCGCCCTCCCTCATACATCGTCGTGGAGTTGCCGCCATCGAGGTCAAGTGCGGTCACGACGTCGAGCGAACGCAAGACGCGAACGAGTTGGCTCGCCGTCGCTCCCGAGACCCTGTCCGTGCCGTCGACGGTCATCAGGACGGTCTCGCCAGTGGCGGTCCAACCAATCACCGTGCGCGCGTACGGCTTGATCATGTAGGTGTCCGCACGAACAATCGGTGGTGCGACGCCTTGATTGAGGAGAATTGGATGACCGCCGATATCGTCGCAACCCGCCGTCGAGGTCGTCGTCAACGTGACGGTGTCGCCGATCTGCAGGGTGGCGAGGGCGGAACCCAGAGGCGCGGAGATGTCGACGTCGCCGGGTGTCACGACGACCGGCTGACCCGTCTCGCTGTTGAGCTGAAGTTCGACGGTCGTATTGATGGTGGTAGGGCTTGTCGTGGCGTCGACTGGACTGAACACATAGGTGGTGCGGCCCGTAGCGGAAGGTGTCGTGAGGGCGTACGGGGAGGTGAAGAGCAGCGTCCCCGCAACGGAAAGATGCACCCCTCGGTACGACAAGGGAAGCTCTTGGTTGATGGCGGTAATTGGGACGACGGTGCCGTTGATCGACAAGGTGCTGCTCCAATTCAAGCCATTTGTGACGCTGTGTCCATCCAGGTTGGCTTGCTGGTGCGAAATCTCTGGACTGTGGAGCAAGACGCAGTCCTTGATGATGCCGCCGACTTCATCGCCGGGGTCGGGCGAACCGGTGGGCGTCAGATCGAAGAAGTCTGCATTGACGGCGGCGACGCAGCCGGGCGTATGTTGACACATTGAACTTGGAGTCTGCAGACCACCGTCAACTTCGTCGTGCGCGAGTCCAATCGCGATGGAGTACTGGGTCGTATCAAAACTGATGACATGGATGGCCGTCGTGATGCCGTACTTTCGGCCGTTGACTTGATAAACGTGAAGACCGGCCACGTGCGACGCGCGCTCGACGCTGAGCGTGCCGCTGGCGTTGGCGATGGGCGGCGAAATAAGAATGAACGAGACCAGCGCTACCAACAATGATGCGACGTTACGAATCACTCCAATGGGTTGAGGCGGCGAAGCGAAGTCGATGCGCGTACGCTTCGATTTCATTGGAGTTCGTTTGGCCACGATGGTTGAGTGTTGGGCATTTATCGCGATGGCTTTGAGCCGGTGACCAGTCGCTCTCGGTTCATCATTTTGGCGACGATTCGTATCGCGCGTACGTCGACCCCTAGCAGGATGATGCTGAAAATGAGTGCGACCGCCAACGTGGGATGAATCACGCCAACGGCGAGTATCAAGATGAGCAACACCGGTGGGATGCTGGCTAAAGCGCCCAGCTGTTGGGCCACGCGGATTTCGGTCGCCCTCACTGACACCGCCATGCCGACTGCAATGGACCAGCTCGCAAGCAACGGTGCCATCAAGATAAGTGCGACCAGTAAGGAACCCTGGCCAAAGATGGCCGAGGAAACCACGGACTTTGCGAACACTTCAACCGCGAGCAGGAAGAGTCCGTACACGCCGTAGGTGAGGGCCATCGTAGGTATCAACACCGCTGCTCCCTTGCCCGCGATGAATTCTTGTTGACTGATTGGGGTCGTGAGGAGCGGCTCGAGCGTTCCTTGTTCACGTTCACCCACTACGGTGAACGCCGCCAGCGTGCTCGGCATGATGCTCGGGATGAGGAGGAGGTAGAGGACCGGGAGAATGACGTAGTTCCTCGGATCGCTGACTCCCGAGGACGCGGGTACGACAAAAATGGCGACCACGGGTTCGATCAGAAACATGAAGGGCAGAATCAACATCGTCACCACGATGGAGCGCTTGCGACGATAATCGCGCATCTCCTTGCGAATTACGGCCATCAACCGAGCGGAACTGAACGTATTCATGAAGCGGTACCGTTTCCGTCGTCATCGATGAGCGCAAGATAGACATCCTCGAGTGAATGCGCACTCTCGCCCACCGAGATCACGTCGGCCCCTTCGCCAACGAGTCCTCGCACGATATCGGGCGCGGCGGACTGGACGTCAGCGACCTCGAGTTCATACGTGCCTGGTTCGTTCGAGTGCCATTCATTGATTGACGCGAGAGTGGCGAAGAATGCGCCCGGATTTGCGAGTGGGGTACGGGTTCGCACCCGCAACGTGTTGTGGAATAACTGCGCGCGTAAATCAGCGGGTCGGCCTACGGTGCGAAGCTTCGTATTGAGAATCGCTACGCGGTCGCAGAGCTTCTCCGCTTCGTCGAGACGATGGGTGGTCAAGAAGATGGTCACTCCCTTCGCACGAAGGCTATTGATGAGGGTGTGCACCTCGAGCGCCGCGACGGGATCGAGGCCCGACGTCGGCTCGTCGAGGAACATGATCTGTGGATCGCTCATCAACGTGCGCGCGAGCCCTACCCGTTGACGAAGACCCTTGGACAGTCCGCCACACAAATCCTGGGCCCGGTCGGCGAGGTTGACCGCATCGAGAGCGTCGTTGATGCGAACGTGGGCGTCGCGAAAGCCATAGAGCGCCGCGAAGTACTCCAGATTCTCCGTGACGCTCAGACGATCGTAGAGACCTGGATTCTCGGGCATGATGCCGATGCGTTGTCTGATCTCGACGCCGTTTTCGACGCTCAGTGGGATACCGGCGACGATTGCCGTTCCGGAACTGGGTGCGATGAGTGTGCCGAGAGTGCGCACGGTGGTTGTTTTCCCCGCGCCGTTAGGACCGAGGAACCCGAAAACCTCGCCATGGGCGACCTCAAAGGAAACGTCAGCATACGCAGTTCGATCCCCGAATCGTTTGGTCAGGTGACGCACAACAAGGGCCGGTTCTCCTTTGACGCCGGCTTCGAAGGTCGAAGAAGCCGATGGCGGGTGCACCGCGGTGCCGCGTTCAATCGTCAACAGGAATCCTCCCGGCGCCGTGGACCTCTCTGAGCCCTTGATGCCAGTATGGACCAGTTGTAGCGCGCCGTGCACCATTTTCGTGCAGGTTGCCAGCGGGTGGCGCAAGACACCATTGGAATCGATTAAATAGCTGACATGAAAGTTTTCGGTGCAACGACTAGTGGGGGACCCCGTTTTTACACTTGAATGACGCGAAGTTCGTCCAAGTCGATATAGTCGTCGTCTTGGGTAACGATGGGTACATCAAGCGCCATTGCCGTTGCGGCAATCCAAGAATCGTTCACCGGCATGCGTTGATGTGAGTCTCGGAGCAACACCCTAAGACGCGCCCATTGTTCGGCGACGTCGTCGTCAATCACGACGGGATCGAAGGTCATCGCCGTCGTCAGCGTCGTCAAACGCACGTTTCGTATGACGACGTCGTTTGTGGCAAGCACTCCAGCACGCAACTCGCCGATCGTGACGACCGACACCGAAAGTTCGCTAGGAATCTTCGACTCGTCGAGTGCTCGTCCCGACTCTCGGGCGATGAAGATAGTTGTGTCGGCGAGACCTCGCGTCATAACGCAAGGTCGTCTGTGCTATCGGGAGCCAAATGACGTAACTCGTTGCGTAAACCTGGATCGGCTTGACGACCGGCGAGTCGGCGGACGAAGTCCTTGCCATCAATCCAACGAGGTCGTTGATTGAGTGGGTGCAATGCTGCCACTGGCTGGCCATCCACCGTGATAACAATCTCCTCGCCTTGCGCAACACGGCGAAGGAGTCCCCGCGTGTTATTTCGTAACTCCCGGGAGGCGATCTCAGTCATGCGACAATCGTAGCACATATGCGACACACTGGTCTATGAGTTGAAGGCATTCATTGAGGCGGCACTTGAATCGAACTGGTCGCGGTGCCCATGGCGTATGAAGTCCGAAAACGGAGAAAATTGGTGCCTTGGGATCGTTGCAAAAAGCTGTCACAACGCCAAGAAACTTGACACGAGTTTGGAATTCGCGAACCGTCTCAGCGACTAGGTCCTCTCGGCGAACTGCGGGCCGACCGGCGATGCCCATGACTGTGAGCACAATAGAGGGGTCATCCGCCCGACGCTCTTAGACGCCGGCCCTGACGTCAATACTTTGTCCGGTGTGTCGCGAAGTAGAAAAGTCTTCACGAGTTGCATATGAAGCAGATAGTAGGGTATTCGAACTCTGAGTTCGGAGCCGGATCATATTGCGTGAAGGGGCCCTTTGACCTTTTCTCGCGCTTGACGAATTCTTCTAATGAGCTATGTGAGTGGATGCGTTAGCTTCGAAGTTCTGCTCTTGTTGGTCATTGCCCTGAGGGGTCAATCGTTATGCCCGTCACGTGGTTGTTCGACACAGTGATCGCTCCACTGTTGAAGTCGACCACGAGGGTTCCGTTGACCGTATTGCCTGAAACAGTTATCCCACCACTGTCCGAACTGACCGTCAAGGCTCCGAGTACGTTGAGTCCTTGCACCGAAACACCTCCTGTGTCCGATTGCAACGTCAATGAGCCCAACAGTCTGGATCCTGCACAAGAACCACCGTCACCGAAGTCCACGTACCCAGTTGATCCTTGGACGATTACCGCCCCGAGTATCGTCGCCGAGCACACACGTACGACATTGGCGCTGCCCGCAAAGTTGATCGCGTTGACGGTGGCGCCTTCAATGTCTACGGAGCCGCCCGGCTCAACATTGAGAATCAAGTCTACGGTGGCATTGGGCCCGAAGCATACGCTCTGCCCGGACTGCACGGTGTAACCAAGGTAGAGACCCGACAAGCACGCGCTGCCGCTGCTGTAAGTCACGGTCAGCGTGCCGGTCGTCTCCACGAAGGTGTAGTTCGACGCACTGAGCGTTCCTTGTGTGCAGGTGATCGGATAGTTCCCACCCGTACTCGTCACTACGGCCGTGGTCGAACACGCTGGCGAGCCCGTGACGACCGAGGACGTGTCGCCATTGACGAAGCCGCTCACGGAGTAAGCGAATATTGGATTAACAGCTCCAAAGTTCCGACTCACATTGGTTGGTGTCACAGTAAGTACAGCCTTGTTCACAACTATCGACACTGACGAGGTGGCGCTCGTGTAGTCCGTGGTGTCGGTCGGCGTGAACGTAACGCTCAGGCTCTGCGTGCCCGCGGTCAAGACCGTGCCCGACGCGGGTGAGTAACTGAACGTGCCTGGAACCGACGCGGTCGCGTCGAGCTGGGTGGCGCTCAATGCCGTGCCATAGACGATCGAGGACGGTGTCGCCCAGGTGATCGTGGGTGTCGCTTGGCTCACGGTGAAGCTTTGCGGAGACCCAGACGACGCTGCGTAGTTATTCCCCGCCGCAACCTCAGCGATCAATGTGCATGTGCCGACACCGACGTAGGTAACACTCAGTCCCGAAGCCGTGCAGACCAGCGGCGCCGAGGAGCTCACTGACTGCGTGCCGTCGCCGAGCGGCGAAAAGGTGATCGCTGAAACACCCCCGGAGCTACCGACGTAGAGCTCGTTCGTCGCACTATTGAACGCATCAACCAGCGGTTGACCACCCACTGTGATGGAGCTACTTATTGTGTCGGTCGCGCCATCTATGACGAGCACGTTGCCCGCTAGCGTCGGCACGTAGAGCGTGTTCGTTGACGAATTCAGCGCCAATTGGAAGTCATAGGGAGAACTGGACAATGGGATGGTCGCAGTCACGGTATTCGTCGTGCCACTGATGACTGAGACGCTGTCAATGCCGTTGTCGGTGAAGATAGTATTGGTCGCCGCGTTGACGACAATGCCGTTTGGATACAATCCAACTGCTATCGAAGTCGTAACGGTGTTCGTCGCTCCGTTTATGACGTAAACAACGCCCGTAGAAACTGCCGTTGCGTAGATTGTGTTGGTGGTCGGGTTGACGTCAACGCTGTAGAGACCCGATCCCGCGTAGATGTTCGCGGAGACAGTGTTCGTCGCACCGTTGATGACATTGAGGTAACCGTTGCGATTCGCCACGTAAATCATGTTGGTCGCGGCATCGACGGCGACGTCATTAGGGTTGGAGCCGTTCAAGTAGATCGTTGTCACATCGGTATTTGTCGCGCCATTGATCACCGTGACCGAGCCACCTTGCTCGTTCACGACGTAGACCATGTCGGTATTCGGATCGACGGCGACCGTGCTCGGATTGGGGCCGGTCGGCACAGTCGTGATGAGCTGGTTCGTCGCGCCGTTGATGACCCAGAGATTGCCGCTGTTCGTCAAGTAGATCGTATTCGTTAGCGAATCGGCAGCGGCGCCCGACGCATAACCAGATATCGGAAGTGTCGAAACGGAAGGCGTGGCAGAAAGTGTTGCGGTGAAACCCCCGCCGACGGTTGCGGAGTTGGGAATGTTTGCGATCGTGGGAGTGCTCGACATCGCTAGGGTCACGTTGATCGAGACCGTTGCGGTGGCGCTCGTGTAGTCCGCGGTGTCGGTCGGCGTGAACGTGACGCTCAGGCTCTGCGTGCCCGCGGTCAAGACCGTGCCCGAGGCGGGTGAGTAACTGAACGTGCCCGGAACCGACGCGGTCGCGTCGAGCTGGGTCGCGCTCAATGCCGTGCCGTAGACGATCGAGGACGGTGTTGCCCAGGTGATCGTGGGTGTGGATGAATTAAAGGTGATCGTCGTTTGAGAAGAGGATGTGGCGTTGTAATTCGTGTCACCAGCCTGATTCGCAGTAACGAGGCAGGTGCCAGGGCCCGTGGCCCGTAATACGCCGCCATTGATGAAACAGCCCGTCGCGGTACCGTCCACCACGACAAAGCTAATGGCGCCTGTTCCTGAGCCGCCGGTCGTCACCAAAGTGAGCGGAGAATTCTCGACTCCCGAGGTCGAAGTGATCATGAGGCTCAACTGGCTAGCCATTGCAAAGGTGACCGTGGTAGCAACTGAACTAGCCGCGAGGTAGTTACTGTCCGCCGCCTTCGTCACCGTGATGGTGCAGGTACCCGCGCTCGCCGCAACGAGCTGATCGGCACTAATCGAACAGCCCGCACTTCCAGATGACGTCACGGCGTAACTCAACGCACCCGTGCCCGAGCCGCCGCTCGAGGTGAGGGGGAGCGCGGTTCCGTACGTTCCACTCGTTGACGTGAGGACCAAAGGGGCTTGGTTTGACAAAATGACTGTGAAAGTGAAGGGCGAAATTACATACGATGCCAAGGAGCCCCAGCCACTCGTGCTCGGGCTGTAGTAAGCGGGACCACCGGGATTCTCAATGAATACCTCGCTACCAAAACTTGGGGCCGAACCTTGAAAAGTTATGGAGGTCATTTGGTTGGTGACGAACGCGTAGCTACCAATCGAGGTCACCGACGAGGGGAATGTCACCGAAGTGAGGTCATTTCCCTGAAATGCGTCGGTGCCAATCGAGGTGACTGCGGAGGGAATGGTAATTGACGTGAGGTCGTTGTAATAAAACGCGTAATCACCAATCGAGGTGAC
>CAJCJA010000030.1 GCA_903970515.1 Candidatus Saccharibacteria bacterium CG_4_10_14_0_2_um_filter_52_9 | reverse complement strand
CGGTCCTCGAAGCCCAGCGTCCGATGCAGACTTTTGAGTCTCCAAACAATGTCGACGAGGTGACCGGTGTAGGCGTCTTCGGGTCGGCAAGGAAATTTTCATCGAAGTGTGCAACTACTACTGTGAAAAGGTGCGACGTACTGCTCGTTTCACTAGTTCTGCGCTGGCGTCGTTGGCGATCCTTCACGTCGCGTGGGGACTCGGTTCGACGTTCCCCTTTCGGACTCGGCGAAAGCTCGCCGACGCGGTCATTGGCTCGTCTCGTGTACCTCCGCCACTCGCGTGTTTTGTGGTCGCGGGTGCCCTCGCCACCGGAGCAGGTCTGGTGTCGGACGCGATCCACACACCTTCACCGATTCGCCGACTCTCGCTTTTCTTCATGGGCGCATCGTTCGCAGTTCGCGGTGCCCTAGGTTTCACCGGGCGGACGTCAATGGTGTCACCCGGTAGTGATTCGGCAACGTTCCTGCGTCTCGACCGTCAGGTCTATTCACCGCTCTGTCTCTTGTTGTCCGTCGGATCGATTGTCGCAGCTCGTTACGAGGATGTGGGCTCGAGGTAACGGACCTTGTAGGGCGATGCCAACATCGGAGTGACCGTTTTCACAAAAGCATCGTGCAAGCCCGCTGTTTTCCTTGCGGTAATCCAACGCTCGATGTGGTCCCTTGATTCCCACTCTTCGAAGAGCACGATGGTGTCTGGTTCCGCAACGTCAACGTAGGCAATTGACGTTCGACAACCTTCTCGCGCCAGTCGATCGCCGAAAAGCCCCGCCTCCAATGCACCTAGCAGGTCCGCACCATTGCCCGAGGAACACTCGAAAATAAGAATTCGAATTTGCATTGGGTCTCTCACTTTTCGGCATGGCAACAATTCATCCGCACAACAGTTGAGAACGTCGACACCTTCTTAACAGGTTGGTTGCACTGTGTCCGAATTCTTAGATGTGAACGGGCGGGGACGTCGCTGCAGTGTCATTGCGACTGTCGCTATTGAAGAGACCATCAATAGCGCTCGATAAATGATTGATAGAGTCGAGCGAGAGCGATGGGGGCATCCTTCTGAAAAATACAGGGTATTACCTGTGCCTGATGTTGGCGCTTGCTTTGGTGCTTCTCGTTCTTTCCGCTCCACTGGAAACGAACTCGGCGGGTTCGAGTTCATTGCCCGAGTCGCCAACTCCCAAGGCCAACATTGCGCCGACGCCAGACTTTCTCAATTCCGGCGCCTGCACCATGGCCAGCACCGGAATTGAGTGCGCCAACCCGTGCGTTAACAGCGAAGGATCCTGGCCCAATTTCACGAACGATCCGTCGTGCACCGAGTATCTGCTGAGTGCCATCAACGCCGCTCGCGCCACGCTGGACGAAGTACCGATGGCGCTGCCGAGCAACTGGTACGTCATGACGCCGCCTGAACAACTTTTTGTCCTTGCGAATCTCGAACGGATTGGACTGGGTTATCCGCCCTACCTCGGACTCAACGCCATGCTGTCGGGTGCGGCGCAAACCGCTGCGCAGGAGGCGAAGGATCCCAATCCGGCACCAAATTTCCGAGTCGGTGTCGAGACCAATGGCTTTGCGGGCATTGGGGGCGCGTGGAGCGAAGGTTTTAACGCGCTCGAGGCTGACTACATCTGGATGTACGACGATGGATGGGGCGGCTCGACTGGCACGACCGCGAATATTACGTGCACCTCGGCGAATGCTGCGGGCTGTTGGGGACATCGTCAAGAGTTGTTGGGGAGTGACCCTCTCTTTAAGGTCGGCGTCGGACTCGAATGCAGGACTTGCGAGATGGGTGCTGGGTACGCACTGGTGAAAGACGTAGGGCAATGGGATGATTTAATAGAGCTTCCCGTGGGGACGCCACCATCAATGACCTTTACTTGGGCGAGTGAAGTCCAATACTTCGCTTTGGATTCCCTATCGCCAGCAATCTCGACGACGACCACCACCTCGATGCCGATGACACCTCAAGCGCCCCAATCGGCGACTGTCCATCGCTTGGTCTTGCGACCTGACTTCATTAAAGTGTCGTGGTCGAGTTTGGGCACCGAAGGAGTAACGCACGTGAATCTTTCGACGTTCAGTGGATACGGTTGTCGCACTGCAGCCGTCGGCCTCTCTTCTCGCTATTCACCACTAACCAATACAACGGGCGGTACGATTTCCTGGCACACGCCAGCTTGGCGTGACACCCATGCGGCGTACTCCGCGAGCGTGCGAGTGTTCAACGCGAGCGGTTCGTTTGTCAGTCCATGCGTGTCACTCGGGAGAAGTTAGTCGTCGCTCTCTGGTTCGGTGGATTGTGTGACGCGTCTCGGTAAATCGTCGATGTTCTTAAAGACTGCGTCGCACACTCTCCTCGTTCGACTTCGTGCGGCTGCATTGGCGTTGGTTGGCATCGTGGCGAAAACCCAAGCAAAATCGTTCGAGTCGGCGTATTCTCGCTAGGTGGAAAATGCTCGCCTCCGAAAATCGGACCTGCGGTGACGTTGCCCGCCACTGAGCGGTCAACCTGGGCACCGCTGCGCATCAAAGTGTTTCGTTGGCTCTGGATTGCATCGCTGGTCAGCAACGTCGGCACGTGGATGCAGACCGTCGGCGCCCAGTGGTTGCTCGTACACACCGCCCACGCCGCGATCCTCGTGTCTCTCGTGCAAACGGCCGACATGCTCCCCGATGTGCTGTTCGCGGTGGTGGGAGGTGTGCTCGCTGACACGCTCGACCGGCGTCGTTTGATGCTCGCGGTGCAACTCGGGCTCGCCACCGCCGGTACCGCGCTCACGATACTCACGTTCGAGGGACAGATTTCTCCCGCGCTTCTCTTGATGTTCACTTTCGTGATTGGTTCGGGCTCAGTGTTCATCACGCCGGCGTACCAGTCACTCGTGCCCCAACTGGTCTCGCGTGACGAGGTCCCGTCGGCCGTCCAGATCAACTCCGTCAACGTCAATGTCGCGCGCGCGATCGGGCCCGCGTTAGCGGGGATTCTGGTAGCGCACTTTGGAGTCGGGGCTGACTTTGCCGTCAACGCCGGTACGTTTTTGTTCTACGCCGTCGTCGTCGTGCTGTGGCGACCCTCATCAGAGATGACGCCGCAGCACCCCGAGCGATTCATGTCTGCACTGCGCGCGGGGAGTCGCTATGTTCGCCACTCTCCCGTGGTTCGGCGCATTTTGTTGCGCGCGTCGTTGTTCCTTGTTCCGGCGAGTGCATTGTGGGGTCTTCTGCCGCTCGTGGCCAGCCGGCATCTGCGCCTTGGCGCGAGTGGGTATGGATTGTTGCTTGCGGCACTCGGTATCGGGGCAATCATCGGCGCAACGCTGCTCTCGAGGATTCGCACGAAATTGACGGTGAATCGAATCATTGCGCTCTCCGGAGGAGAGTTCACCCTTGCGCTCCTCGTCATTGCCCTATGGCACTCGACGATTGGTGTCGTGATCGTGCTTATCCCTACTGGCATTACGTGGGTCTGGATACTCGCAATGTTGAACACGGCGTTGCAACTCTTCTTGCCGTCGTGGGTGAGGGCGCGGGGGTTGTCGATCTATCAGATGGTGTTGTTCGGAGCCCAGGGTCTCGGTGCGCTTCTATGGGGAATCGTCGCCGACGAGTTCAGCATCACCGTTTCTTTTGTCGTCGCCGCCGCGTTGCTTGGCGCTGGTACTGCGTCATTGAGGCTCTGGCCACTCGTCAACACGTCCGGGATGGATAGATCGACCGTCGTGCGACCCGATCCAGAGCTCGCCATCGACCTCGAGCTTGACGAGGGACCAGTTCTCGTGTGGACGACGTACGAAATCGTCCCCGAGAAAGAGGCCGAGTTCATGAGCGCCATGGTTCGAGTTCGCGAGTCGCGACTGCGAACGGGTGCGACGGAGTGGGGGCTGTTTCGTAATGGGGAACAGCTCAACGTTTTCGAGGAAGTCTTCTTTGTTGCCTCATGGGAGGAACACCTTCGTCAGCACCGAGAACGACTGACGCCCGCGGATCGGGACTTCGAGGATGAAGCGAAGTCCCTCTCTTCGACGCCACCGCGCACGTCGCATCTGTTCTCAACTGATTTCGGGGACGTGTGATGATCATCGTGGTTCCGATGTGAGCGCCGTGTTCGGACAAATGGTACATTTCGAATCGAAGGCTTACCAACGAGAGAATGGATCTCCATGGCGTATGACCACAACGCTGACCCCCGCATAGACCCTCGAGTCAAGGTTGCCCTCGACTTTCTCCCCGGGGAAG
This sequence comes from Candidatus Saccharibacteria bacterium CG_4_10_14_0_2_um_filter_52_9, assembly GCA_903970515.1. Lineage (GTDB taxonomy): Bacteria > Actinomycetota > Acidimicrobiia > Acidimicrobiales > RAAP-2 > RAAP-2. The sequence goes on along the minus strand of CAJCJA010000030.1, from coordinate 750 downwards.
AGACGAGAATTTTTGCCACCCGCGACGACGCCATTGCGGCGGCGAACACGCCCGAGGCGCTTGGGATCGCGGAATTCACACGGGAGGTTCTTGAAGCCTGCGATGACGAGTCAATTGTCTCTTCGAAGGGGCTACGAGTTGAACTCCGAAAGGTCACATCGGCACCAGATGGCAACGAGATTATCCTCCAGATCATCCGTCCCGATAACGACGAGGTGTTGCCCTGTGTGTATTACATCCATGGTGGCGGCATGGCGACGGGCACCGCTCTTTGGGGCAACTATCGGGCCTTCGGAAAGATGATTGCGACAAACGGTGTCGTCGTGGTTATGGTTGACTTTCGCAACTCGCTCCAGCCAAGTTCGGTGCCAGAGCTCGCGCCGTTCCCTGGTGGATTGAACGACTGCGTCTCCGGACTTCGTTGGACGCGCGAGCACGCGGACGAACTCGGTATCGACGCTTCATCCATCGTCGTGTCGGGCGAGAGCGGTGGCGGGAATTTGACGTTCGCCACAGGGCTCGCACTCAAGCAGGCGGGTGATATCGGCCTCATTAAAGGACTGTACGCCTTTTGCCCCTACATCCTCGGTGCCTACCCCGACCCTGCTCTTCCGAGCACCATCGAGAACAACGGCATCTTCATCAATCTGGAAGGTAACGGCATGATTATTGGCTACGGTGCGCAACAACTCGCGGACCGTAATCCACTCGCGTGGCCGTACTACGCGACGGACGATGACCTCAAGGGAC
>CAJCJA010000029.1 GCA_903970515.1 Candidatus Saccharibacteria bacterium CG_4_10_14_0_2_um_filter_52_9 | reverse complement strand
GGACCCAACGCCCGCTTTGCTTCCCTCCACAGCCTGACCCCACTGGGTCTGCACCGCGAAGCACGCGGGAAGAGCCGATTGTCACCCGCACGACCATCACGACAACGTGATGAGGGCCCTGGGTCGGAACCGAGTACTCAGTCGCATTGTCGTCTGGGACGTCGGACGGTGAGCAAGCACCGCTGGGCGATTTGCTTCAGTCAGTCAAGGTAAACCGGTGGGTCCAAATAGGACACACGCTGTAAGGACAATGAGGTAAAGAGAGGCATTTGAACTGCCGAGGTCGGAGATTCGCACTCATGAACTCACCAACAGTGCTCGAACGTTCTGGGCCCTCATGACCGAACCAGTGGTTGGTGTAAGAAGACGATTCAACCAGCCCGCGGCGGGCAAGCGCTTTTCGATTTCATTTCGAGCGCTGCCACGCTCAATCGCCAATCCCGATCCCCACGTTGTCATGTAGGCAGTAAACAACTCTGCCGTTGCATCAAAAATAGTCAGCGCAGCATCTTCGTGCATTATCGCGATCTCATCACGGGCGGCCCGCAATGCATCACTTTCGATGCCATCGAGCACGACCAGGAGACAGCCCACAACCTTGGCATTTGGTGAGCGATTCTTCTCCTCTTTCACTTGCCCCAGTATTTGATTGACGTCGGCGCGCGGCACCGACTTTGAGCCACCTGTCTTGACTTCCCACACGCATCTATGACCCATCCTTGGCGTTGCCCAAGCCCAACGAACATCGGTGGCACTCTGCCCCGAAGGTCGATCACCAGAAGCACCACATAAGCGAGCAAGAAGTTCAACGGCCTCGGCACGCTGATCATGAGTGCCTGAGAGCAGTACCCGAGCGCGTGCTACTTGTGCGGGTAATCGTCCAGCACCCTCTCGGATCCATTCGTCCCAGGCCATGAAAAGCGAGTCATGCGCTGTGGAATCAATACTTCTTCCTGCCAACTGTTCAACTGTGCGGCTCGGGCGAATGAACCAAGCAGTCCTAGGGGCAGAATTTACGGCACCCTCCAAAGATTGACGTGCCTTTCCAATATCATCATCTCGACCACGATCGAAAAGTGCATGCGCCTGTATATAGCGCCAGAATGCACTGTGTTCCAATTCACCGGCTGATTGGAGAGTATCGGCGGTAGATTGAGCATTACGAGCGGCGCCTTCATGATCGCCAAGCCGCAACTTCGTGACAGCATTGAATCGGTTTCAAAGGTTGCGAAATGAGAGGCCTGTAATGAGGCCTTTTTTTCGCACCGTCTCGATAGCGATTTTCAGCGGACCACGTTTCGCCAGCGAGTCCGGTCCAAAGTTCTTCGATTTCGTTCGGATATATGTCGACGGTTGGGTTACACGAGCGTGAACGTTCACCCACTAAAAGTGGCCTCTGAAATTCGTGGGCCTGTGAGATTAAAAGGCCACCGAGTTCATTATTCTCTATTCATTAGATTCAGAGAACCCCATATTCATGGGGTTTTGCGTTCAGTGCGTTCAGTGCGTTCCGTGGCTATCGGGAAATATTAGGGATGAAATTAGGGATTTTCCCACCCGATCCTGGCGTCCGCGATTCATCAACGGCCAGCGCGCGGCAGGGTGTCCGTGGCCACCAGCGGAGACCTCAGTTGGCCACCAGTGGATACTTTCTCATGGCCACGGACATTCAGCGACCGACGTAATTAAACATCGGAGTTATTTCACCGGTGATGCGCTAAATCGTGACATTCGAAAGGCGAGTGTGGCTTGAGGACGTTGCGATCAGTCATCGAGGAATGATAAGCCTTTGCCCCGTCGAGTCTGCCAGTCCGGGGTCCACAAAGGCATTGCAATTTGTCAGGATTGTGTGGGCACCAGCGTACGTACTCCAGTCGACCGCCGCCGCCCAGCGTTGGGCGAACTCGAGAACTGAAATCAGGGATTCTCCATTGCCAGCACCTCCAGAGACACCCGAGAGTGCGGCCAAATAGTTGTTTCGATAGATGATTGGAATTAGAACGCGCACCTGGCCTGCGGCGGAGAGTTCTGCATTTGACGTCAGTCGTGCTACTCGCCCATTGCCGTCATCAAAAGGGTGGCACTCGGTGATGAGTAGCATCATTGCCACTGACCTGGCGAACGGGTCATCAAGAAGATTGATCGCGTCGAATCCCTTAATGAGAGTTCCTCGCACAAGATCGGGATCTACGAACTGGTAACCACCGGCGTAGTTCGGCTGGATTTTGAATTCACCTGGATGCTTGTCAATTCGAGCGGCCATCAGGACTCGATGCCGCGATGCAAGTACTCCTAACAATTCTTCGCCCGTTCTTGGTATGAGAACGCGATCAGATGGATCAACGGATAGTCGGTAGGTGGCAGACACGTCGTGCGCGTCGGCAGGGCGACTCTCCGGAATCACGCCTTCCACCGCGATCCGTCGTGCTTCGTCAACACCGAACTCTGTTCCCTCGATGAAGTTTGAAAAATAAGCCTCAAAGAATGCGAGCCACTCCCAACGTGAGGATGGGGGAAACGCCGGCATGGGTTGGGGCGACCGATCTTGAAGGATTCTGACAAGCCGTTGCACCATTTCCACACGATGAGCATCGAAGGGAGTGCCGGACAGGCGTGCCGCTAATCGTGGTGACGTTGGCGTTACCTCTGACGAAATTGATCCGAGAACGGCCGCCAATCGGTCACGGACAATCCGGACTTCAGATGGATCAAAGGCACTTGCGATGACGTCGAGCTGGTCGAGAACTCGTTGGATTCTTCCGGCACCCCCTGATCGGGCAAGTTCATCAATTCGGTCTTCGACGAGTTTGGTCCCGGCACGATATCGAGCGGGCCGCCCCCGCAAATGCACGTTCTCAACGAGCACGCGGGCCGGACCTGATAGGACCAGTCCCTCGGGCATTCCCGTGTCGCCTGGAAGTGCAGCCGGTCCGATAACGGGAACGATCGTTATTCCAGGCAAATGTAGAGCGGTGGGACGAGTCGGTTCAGGTTGAGCAACGTAGACGACTCCATTCACTGGGCCGCCGCCTCCATGGAGTGCGGTGATACCGCACAGGACGCCGCCTGGCCAGAACAGGGCCACGATTGCGTGGAGGTGATGGCGTGCAATCTGTTCTGGCGGTAACGATGCGCCTACTGCGTAGAGGCCTGGAGCAAGTCTCAAGGCTGCCCCAGACTTTGACTGGCGGCTGAGATGTGCTGCATTTGCTGGCGTGGCGATGACAAGTGATCCTTGGGGACCCGGTGAGGCAACGTTCATGGCCAAAACGATCTCCTGATCAACTCTTAGGCAATAAATCTACGAACAAATCCTTCGTCAAGCAAGTTTTCGCCTTTTTATTCTGCGTTCTGCCTTTGGCCTATGAAAGGCTCTCATGCCCCGCACAGGCAACGTTCATGGCCAAAACGATCTCCTAATCAACTCTTAGGCAATAAATCTACGAACAAATCCTTCGTCAAGCAAGTTTTCACCATTTTATTCCACCGGGCCACGAGGATGGGGAATAGCTAGTTCAAGGGACTTCGGACCGCTACATTGGCTGCCGTAACAGTGCGCTTCTGCAATATGGACAGATTCAGTGATGGCGGTCATGTCGAATCTTCGAGATGACCCTCGAAGGGGACACCACCATCTCTGGAAGTCGTTTTGTTGCAAGGGAGGGTTGAAGGAGTCTTGGAGGACCATTCGACAATGTAATACGACACTGAAATGATGGTGCCTATGCACGAGAAACATCCGAATGGGCCTGCGAAGCATGCAAGACCTTCAGAGGTGACTGAGGACTACTGGATTCACGTTGACTCTGGGGCTAGGTCTTCTCGTGAAGAATTGCGATGTGGAAAATGGATGTTGTTCACGAATCCAACGGAGCACGACGATGTTTGGACCAAAATTCATGACGCAACTGTGGCCGGGGAACTTGGTTGCGCTGCCAAGGCTGCTACGGCGAAGGGTAACCCGCTGCAGGGTGACTCCCGGGCGCTCTTGACTTGCGTGTATACGTATGACTACGAGGATCTTGAAGATGTTGGGAGGGTCCTCGTTGCGTTACGCAATCTAGGTTTTATGAGGAGAATCTCGTATAAGACGGATGATGACACTCGTGCGGGAAAGTACGGCAAGGGGTCCGCGATCTACGTGGCCCAGCCTGAATCAATGGATTTCGACGATCGCCGAGAGAAAAGTTGATCGCGGCCGATAGCGCATGAGTATCACATGCCAACACAAGTTTTGACGCTCCCGATGTATCTGTCTGGTTCCATAGATACTTAGTCGTAAGGAGGGCAACGGCCAACTAGATTGAATCAAAATTGGATGGGCGTTGAAGTTAGGACGACCCCCTTGCTGGTTCGACTCGGGAGTACTGTTTTGGTCTCACTAGGGGTTTGGTCGGCCGTTTGCAGTAGGGAGGAGCGTTGGGGTTCGAATGAATGATGATGAACTTCAAATTTCTGTCGACCTCCGCCACCGAGTTGAGGAGTTGGAGCGAGAAAATGACAGGCTTGCAAAGATTCTAGGTCTGAAGTCCTCAGTGACCACCGAAATTGAACGTCAAGAAGGTAGCCAAGGTGCTGAGACCAAACTGGAAGTCTCTCCAAATCAAGTCGACCGCAACTCATCAGCTGAGGCCAAGGTTGAATTCTTCCAATCACTGTTTGTGGGTCGCGACGATGTTTACGCGCTCAGGTGGGAAAGCGGAAGGACGGGAAAGCACGGTTGGTCACCAGCGGTGAAGGGTGGTTTCGCCAATGCTCGATCCCCGAGCAAGGAGTATCTCCCGCTGACGCAAAGCGTGATCGCTGATCACCTCGCTGGGAAGATCCACGTTGGGCTCTATCCGCTGCTTCGTGACGACAGTTGCCGCCTGATTGTATGCGACTTCGACGGGCCGGGCTGGGCGCTCGACGCGCTCGCTTACTTCAATGCCGCGCAATCGCTGGGGATCACTTCGGCGCTCGAACGTTCGAGGTCGGGTGACGGCGCACACGTCTGGATCTTCTTTGGCGGCTCTGTGTCAGCGACACTCGCCCGACGTCTCGGCACTCTGTTACTCCGTGAGGCGATGAATCTTCGAGGAGAGTTGGACCTCGCGAGTTATGACCGATTGTTCCCAGCGCAGGATTTCATGCCGAAGGGGTCGTTCGGTAACTTGATTGCACTACCTTTGCAAAAGGAATGCCGAGATCGTGGGACTACCGCATTTCTTGACCCCGGCACCATGAAGCCGATAGAGGACCAGTGGGCCCACCTCTCATCAACGAAGCGGATCTCGCATACTGAAGTCGAATCGATTCTCGCGACGGCGCCGGTGGTGGGAGCGGGACCTGAGGAGAGGACGTTTCAACGCCCTCGAGATGTTGTTCCCATCGCGATGCCCGAGACAGTGGTCGGCGTCGCTGCGGCGATGTTGGAGATCGAACGTTCTGGTCTCCCACCGGCGCTGCTCGCAGGACTCAAGCATCTCGCGTCACTGCACAACCCGGCGTTTTACGAGAAGGAGCGGCTCCGATTCTCAACGTGGGATACGCCGAGGATGATCCGTTGCTATGGAGAGACGCTCGAGTCGCTACTACTTCCTCGAGGTCTGTCCGAGAAGGCTGCCGGTGTGGTAGCAGAGGCGGGAAGTCGATTGGTGGTCCACGAGAGTCGTCCGGATCCCGAGCAGATTGAGTTCACGCCTACTTTTGAACTTCGTGAGGATCAAGCGACCGCACTTCGCGCACTCAGCACGCACGAACTGGGCGTTCTGGTGGCCTCGCCCGGTGCCGGGAAGACCGTGGTCGCCTGCGCACTCATTGCGCACCATCGACGACCTACGCTGATCATCGTTGATCGCAAACCACTGGTGGAGCAATGGGCTGAGCGATTGGCAACTCACCTGGGTCTGGCCGCGAAGGAGATTGGCCAGATTGGTGGAGGGCGGAACAAGATCACCGGTATCGTCGACATCGCGATGGCGCAGAGTCTTGCTCGACGAGAGGATCTCGACGAGCTGACAGGTCGTTACGGCCTCGTCGTTGTTGACGAATGTCATCATGTCCCGGCCGTGACATTCGAGCGATGTGTCAAGCAGATCCGCGCCCGACGCTGGCTCGGTCTTACTGCTACGCCCTACCGGCGCGATGGACTTCAGGGCCTGATCACGATGTACTGCGGACCTATTCGTCACCGGATGAATGAGAAGGTTGACGTAGAGAACGATTTCAGCCGAGAACTCATAGTGCACCAGACGAGTTTTGAAGTGAGCGATGATGTCACGCACATCCAGGAATTATTTCGAGCGTTAGTGGATGACGAGGTCCGAACGATGGCAATCTGTGATGACGTGGCCGCTGCAGCTGCCAAAGGCAGGAACTGTCTCGTTTTGACGCAGTGGACCGAGCATCTCTCGTCGGTCGTCTCTGCGCTCACTGCGAGGGGAACCACGCCTCTCGTCCTTCAAGGTGGAATGGGGAAGAAGGCTCGTGCCAAAGTCATGGCGGACTTGGATGACGCGTCCAAGCGAGGCGGGCTGGTCCTCGCCGCGACGGGCAGCTTCCTTGGTGAGGGGTTCGATTGTCCGCCGCTCGATACGGTATTCATGGCCTTCCCAATTGCTTTTCGTGGCAGAGTCGTCCAATACGTAGGCCGGATTCTTCGACCCTTGGACGGAAAGTCATCCGTTGAAGTCCACGATTATGTCGACGCTAAGAGCCCAGTGCTCACACGGATGCACCGAAAGAGACTCCCAGGATATGCCGCCCTCGGTTTTGATGTTGGTAAGGATCGCAAGAATCGAGTCGTCGCCAAATAGTGAACTCCCCTTGAATACCGACTGAACAGTGGTAACGCCGATCTGGTGATTACAAAGGTGGCGAAGTTTCATTGCGATGCGACCGTTGCGGATCATGAGGGGTCCCAGTTTCGAACGTTGCCCATTGAGAGGCAAGTGGTTCTTCTCGGTGGCCGGACCACGAGGAAGTTCACAGAGGATTTACTTGGTCGTCGCAGCGTCGGCTGTTAGATTCTGTCCCTTTCGCGATCTTCAGCAAATCGGAGGGACGGAATTAGGGATTTGAGCCGCACGAATTCGTGAAGAATCTTGAAAGTCCTTGGTACTACTGGTGGGCCGCCTGGGTCTCGATCCCAGCGCCTGAGGATTAAAAGTCCGAATCCCCGGTTCCTATCGGGAACGATTGAGTCAAGCGGTTACTAGGAGGCACTATCGCACGTAGACTGCACACGAAGCTCTAGAAGACGAGCTTGGGCCCCCACTTTCGAAGCCGGTTCCGGGTCCAACCGAGAAACGACCGTTTGACCCGTGAGCAGTGAAAAAGAAGAATCAGTGACTTCGTCACTGGATTCCTACACATCCAATAAGACCTTCGCCGATTTGGGCGTCCAAAAAGAGTTGTGCGATGTACTCGAAAAGCAGGGTATTACCACCGCTTTTCCCATCCAGGCCATGACCATCCACGACGCCCTTGACGGGCGTGACGTGTGCGGGAAGGCGAAGACCGGCTCGGGCAAGACCCTGGGATTCGGACTGCCGATGCTCCAGCGCGTCGCCGCGAGCGAGAAGCTGGAGCAGGGTAAGGGCCCCGCGCGACCACGCGGGCTGGTGTTGCTCCCCACGAGGGAACTGGCCGTCCAAGTCCATGAGGTCCTTGAACCCTTGGGCGCGGCATTGGGTTTGCACGTGAACGCCGTCTATGGCGGCGCCGACATCGAGCGCCAGGTGAAGTCACTGCACAAGGGATGCGACGTCATCATTGCGACCCCGGGACGACTGATCGACCTGGGCGACCGTGGCGAGCTCAACGTCGAAGGACTCGACGTGCTCGTGCTCGACGAGGCGGACCGCATGGCCGACATGGGCTTCATGCCCCAGGTTGAGTGGGTGCTTCGTCGCATCGCCGAGCACCCGCACCAGACGCTGTTGTTCTCGGCGACCCTGGACGGCGCGGTCGATCGATTGGTGAAGCGCTACTTGACCGATCCGGTGTTCCACGAAGTCCAAAGCGACACCCAGACGGTGTCACTCATGGTGCACCATTTCTTGAGCGTGCACCAGATGGACCGTATCAAGGTCGCGGCCGCGATCTGTAAGTCCTTCGAGAAGACCATCATCTTTTGTCGCACCAAGCGAGGGGCCGACCGCCTCGTCGAACAACTCCAGAAAGAAGGCGTCGACGCAGCCGCGATCCACGGCGACCTTCGCCAGAGCCAACGCGAAAAGGCACTCGCCGACTTCGGTGCGGGCAAGCTCGCGGTGCTCGTCGCGACCGACGTCGCCGCACGAGGACTGCACATCGACGCCGTGGACTGCGTGATGCACTTCGACCCACCCGAAGACCACAAGGCCTACCTGCACCGCTCGGGACGCACCGCGCGCGCCGGTTCGACCGGTGTCGTCGTGTCGCTCTTGTTGTACAACCAGGTCATCGAGGCAGAAGTGATCATGCGCCGCCTCGCGTTGAAGCGTCCGATCATTGAAGTCTTCTCCAACAACCCGCACTTAAAGGATCTTGCGAACTGGGATCCCACCAAGGAAGACTCGGTGCTGTGAGCAAAAAGGTTCCATCGATTGCGAAGTTCAAGTACGACGGATCGATCACCCGCGCACTCGTCGTCGTCGCGCATCCCGACGACGTTGATTTCGGTTCCGCCGGCACCGTGGCGACGCTCACGAAGCACGGCGTGAACGTCGCCTACTGCATCGTCACCTCCGGTGACGCCGGTGGGGACGACTCGACGCACACCAAAGAGGAGCGCTCCGCCATTCGAGAAGCCGAGCAGACCGCCGCCGCCAAAGAAGTCGGCGTCACCAACCTCGCGTTCCTTCGCTGGCCCGATGGTCAGGTCGAGCCGACCTTGATGTTGCGCAAGGAGATCACGCGCGCGATTCGCACCCAGAAGCCCGACCTGGTGATCACCCAGAGCCCCGAGCGCAATTGGGAGCGCATCTACGCGAGTCACCCCGACCACCTGGCGGTGGGCGAGGCGACGTTACGCGCGGTCTATCCCGACGCGCGCAACCCGCACGCGTTTCCTGAACTTGTGCGCGAAGGTTTCAAGCCGCACACGGTGGATGAAGTCTGGCTCGGCGGCGTCGCGCCCAACATGGTCGTCGACATCACCAAGACCTTTGATCTCAAGTACGCGGCACTTCGTCGCCACGTCAGTCAAGTGGGATCGCGAAAAGGTCTAAAGAAGATGTTGCGTTCCTGGTCGAAAGAGACAGCGCGACGGGCGGGCATGAAAAAGGGCAAGCTCGCCGAAGGTTTCAGAGTCGTCGCGACGAATTAACGCGCATTTCACTCGCCGTAGGGTAGTGAGGTGGCGGCCACCTCGTTGA
>CAJCJA010000028.1 GCA_903970515.1 Candidatus Saccharibacteria bacterium CG_4_10_14_0_2_um_filter_52_9 | reverse complement strand
CCGCCACTTCGCTGTGAGTGGCGGGCACGCACGCGTCTTTCGACAGTTGCGAGGTCGAGCCATGTCCTTCAGTGTTCGACACCAGAGACGAACCTTCTCACCGTCGTAGAAACGCACAGGGAAGGTCACAATTGGTTCCCTTCATGCAATGTCCGACTACTTGGAGACCTAAAAAATGCCAGGGTACTTGAGTCGACGAAGCGGTCTCACGTCGAAACTCGGGATTCTCATAGTTCAATCGGTGAGAAGCTAGTCGGGACAACGTCCGGATTGCCGGAACGATGACCGCAGCCGAGAAACGCGCGTCCGAAACGTCACTCGCTTCCGCGCCAAACCATCTGCCAGGAATAAAGAAGGCACCCACGGGCGTGAAGGGACTCGACGAGATTCTCAATGGAGGATTTCCCAAGGGGCGGCCAACATTATTGTGTGGCGGACCCGGGTGTGGCAAAACGCTGCTCGCGATGGAGTTCCTCTGCCGGGGAGCCACCGACCACCGTGAGCCGGGCGTGTTTGTCGCTTTCGAGGAGAGGCCTGAGGAACTGGCGGCCAACGTCTCGTCGCTCGGATTTGACTTGAAAAAGCTGGAGGACGACGGCCTGCTCGTCGTTGATTACGTAGCGGCACGCCGGGACGAATTAATTCAGACGGGTGAGTTCGACCTCGGAGGACTCTTCTTGCGCATTGCGGGTGCCGCTCAATCAATCGGGGCAAAGCGCATTGTGATCGACACCATCGAAGTGTTGTTCGGAACGATTGCCGACGCCGCCATCGTGCGGGTCGAACTCGCCAGGCTCTTCAGTTGGCTCAAAGACCAAGGCCTCACCGTGGTCATCACCGCTGAGCGGGGCGAGGGGGGCAGCGTGAGTCGAAACGGGATCGAGGAATACGTATCAGACTGCGTGATCGTCCTTGACCATCGGATCAACGACGAGCACTCGACACGACGTCTTCGGGTACTCAAGTATCGCGGTACGCTGCACGGAACCGACGAGTACCCGTTCCTCATTTCGAGTTCTGGCTTCGAGGTACTCCCCGTGACAAGTTTGGGACTTCACCAGGCGGCGCCGACGACGAAGATTTCAATCGGAGTACCACGATTGGACGATATGTTGTCGGGCGGTGTCTACCAAGGAAGTTCCATCCTTATCAGTGGACCCGCGGGTACGGGAAAAACAATTCTCGCCGCTCACTTTGCGGACGCCGCGTGCCAACGCGGTGAAACAACACTCTTCGTCTCCTACGAGGAGTCTGCCGCGCAGATCGTGCGAAATATGGAATCGGTGGGGATAAATCTCTCGCAGTGGATAACGAGCGGTCGATTGCGCATCGAGTCGATTCGACCAAACTTCCTGGGTCTTGAAGGTCATTTAGCGTGGTTGAATTCGATTCTCAATGACTTCGCCCCCACGGTGATCGTGGTGGATCCCATTTCGAGCCTCTTGCGCATCGGGTCGAAAAGCCAGATTGCGGCAATGCTTCTGCGAGAGGTGGACACTCTTAAGGGAAAGGGCATTTCCGCACTCTTCACTGCGCTGACACCGGTAGGAGTCGGCGAGCGAACTGATGTTGAGGTCTCGTCGCTCATCGACACGTGGATATTTACCTCGACGGATTCGGAGAACGGCGAGCGTAATCGAATGCTTTCGATCATCAAGTCTCGAGGCATGAGTCACTCCAACCAACTCACGGAGTTCCTTATCACCGACAAAGGGGTCGACATACTCGAGCCGTACGTAGGACCTTCCGGGGTCCTCACGGGTACTGCCCGAATTGTTCAAGAAATGGCGGACTTTGCGCTCCACAATCAGCAGCTTCAAGACGTCGAAGACAAGCGGCGACGTCTCGACCAACGTAAGGAGGACATCGAAGCCCGAGTATCCGCTCTATGGGCTGATCACACTGCCGAAGAGATTGAGTTCAACCGAGTTTTGGCCGCGGCCGAGGCGGCCGGTCGCGACGCGTCCTCCCATCGAGGTCTGATCAGCAACCATCGCTGGGCCACTTCCACGCCCAGCACCGACTGAATGAAGGGACAGAGAGCCGTGATAAAGCGTCGTCGTGTCCCGCTCAGCAGTCTCGACAATCGAGGTCAGGACCTCGGAGACACGATGTGGGAGTTTCGACTCTACATCGCGGGGCAAACAGTCAAGTCGCTTAGGGCGATCGCGAATATGCAACACATCTGCGAGGACCATCTGGCCGGTCAATACCGGATCGAAGTAATCGATCTTTCGGAACACCCCGAACTAGCCAGATCTGACGACATCGTGGCGCTTCCCACCCTGGTTCGCAAGCTTCCCCCGCCGCTGCGACGAATCATTGGGGACCTTTCCGATCGTGAACGAGTGCTTCTCGGACTCGAGATATTCGAGCGATAGCGCAATGATGCGATGCTCGCGAACGTTTGACGGTGACGTTACCGTTGACCGCCACGGGTCGTTGATGATGCACGTTGGGTGCAACCTGCGAGAGCTCAGTGTGGCGTCAATCATTTGCCAAGGAGTGGAGGCAGGACGAACGTGACATCTCGGAGGTCACCTACGCGCCCAGCAGAGAGCACCGAATCGTTGCGGGCCGCGCTGTCGGAATCTCGTGAAGCGCTCCGAGCGATTAGGGCGGGAGAAGTGGACGCTCTCGTGGTGACCACCACGGAAGGTGACCAACTCTTCACTCTGACGGGAGCGGACAAACCGTATCGGCTGTTCTTCGACAGCATGGCCGAAGGTGCACTGACGGTTTTGACCAACGGGACAATTTTGTGGGTCAACGCTCGGATGCTGGAGCTCACGAAAACGACCGCGGACCAACTTGTCGGTTCTAAGATCGAGCACCTCTTCAAGGGCGACTCGCATACGTTACTTCGCGCCATGCTGAGGTCCAAGGCATCAATGGTTACTCCGCTGGAGCTGACGATGCGCACGGGTGACGATGGCGACGTCGCGGTCGCTCTGACGGCCAGCCCTCTCAACCTCGACGGGCTCAACGTCACGTGCGTTCTCGTCACCGATATCACTGAGCAACGCAGAGCACTGGAGTCAGAGCACTTCCACGCTGAGCTTCTAGCGGCGGCCGGCGAGGCAATCGTAGTGACCGATGCGGAGGGCCATATCACCTTCGTGAATCGGGCCGCCGAACTCCAATACGGTTGGAACACTGAGGAAGTGTTCGGTCGACTGATCGCGGACACGCTGCCCAGCAAGTACGCCGGTGAAGATGCGTCGTGGGTCCTCGATGACGCGAAAGCTGGTCGAACGTGGTCGGGGGAGTTCTCCGTGCAACATCGATCGGGTGACTGGATCGATGTCTACGGAACGGTCACACCGGTCTTCGGTGACGACGGCGTGTTGGTCGCCCTCATCGGGATCACCGCTGACATCACCGAACGGAAGGAAGCCGAGACGGCCCGTGACGCGAGTGAACAATGGTTTCGCTCGTTGATTCAGCATTCGAGCGACATGATCGTGGTCGTTGACGCAATGGCCGTAATTCGTTATGTCAGTTCGTCAGGCTACGCCGTCTTGGGATACGAGGACGATGAATTGATTGGCAAGAATATGCCGAGTTTTGTTCACCCGGAGGATTTGCCGATACTTGCAGAGGCGACCTTGGCGGTGACGGTGCTGCCGCTTGGTACCGCTGCTCCACTCGCGCTGCTCCGTATCCGCAACGCGTCGGGCGAATGGCGTTGGCTCGAGACCGTCGGGACCAATTTGCTCCACGATTCCGCGGTCGAGGGCGTCGTGATCAATTGTCGTGACGTTACTGAGAAGGTGCACCTCTCGCGAGCGCTCCAAACGCTGAGTCAAGCGAACAAGGTTCTCGTGCGAGCTGATACCGAATCGGTACTTCTTTCTGACATTTGTAACACGATCGTTGACTCGGGCTACGCACTCGCGTGGGTTGGTTTCGTCGACTCCATCGACGCAATCGACGTTGCCACCGTTGGCGTCGGCGCGGCTACGCCGGACGTCCAGCGCGTCGTCAGAGTGGGGGCTGCGGCGGGTCAGGTCTCGTTTCTCCCTCGAATGGAGTTCGCGTGGGGTGGTGACGAATATTGGTCCGAAGCAGTGGCCACGACGCTCGAGACCGGTACGACGCAAATCATTAATGAGATGCACGCGGTGACCTTTGACACCCCCTGGCGAACGCGTGCTGACGCGTGGGGATTTCGTTCCGCCTGCGTGCTGCCGATGCAGGTAGGTGCGTACGTCATAGGTGCGATGTGCATCTACTCGCTGACGCCCGATTCGTTCGACGCCCAAAGCGTTGAGTTGTTAGGAGAACTCACGGCCAACCTTGCCTACGGCATCGATCGATTGCGCGAACGCGGCGTCCTGGCGGAACGAGAGGCGCTGCTTCGTGAAGCGGAACGTCTTGCCCACGCTGGTCACTGGCGATGGTCTCCCGCTCGAGATCATTTCGAGTTTCTCGCTGACGAGATTTTTGAGATCTACGGCATTGCTCGCGACCAATGGCCCGGGACGACTGAGGCACTACTTTCATTCGTACCTCGTGATGAACGTCAGGACGTTTCGGCGGCACTTGCTCGTTCCGCAGCTGGAGAGGCTGTGGAGTGGCACAACACCCTGGTTCGACCCAACGGTGAACTGAGGCGAATACGAACCCGCACGTCGATTCGACGCCACGATGACGGCCAAATTGAGGCCGTTCTCGGGGCGTGCGTCGACTACACCGAATCAGCCGCGGGGAGAAAGAGGCTCATCTTTCAAGCGCAACTCCTCGACAATGCGGGTCAGGCAATCGTTGCCGCTGACAACTTTGGCGTGGTCACGTATTGGAACTTGGCCGCCGAGGCGATGTTCGGGTGGTCCGTCGATGAGGCACTCGGACGGGCGATTACCGACGTCATGCCAATCGTCGATTTCATCGATCAGTTTGAGGATCTCCTCGCCGTGAGCGAACGCGGTGGATTCTGGCGGGGGGATCTCACCGTGCTTCACCGTGATGGCACCCTGGTGCAGATCTCGGCGACCGACACGCCGAGCCACGATGGTGCCGGATCTCCCAACGGCGTCATTCGGGTGGCGAGCGACGTGAGCGAACGTCGGGCCCTTGAATTGCGACTCAACCAGGCACAACGCCTCGAGAGTCTGGGACTCCTCGCCGGCGGTATCGCTCACGATTTCAACAATCTTTTGACGGTGATCCTGAACTACGGGTCGATGATCGAGCGGGGGGTGGACGAGAATGCGAGTCAGCAGGCTCGAAAGATCGTGGCCGCCGGAGAGTCGGCGGCGCGGCTCATTCGTCAGCTCCTGACCTTCGCTCGTCGTGAACCCATCCACGTCGAGAAGATTGACGTGAATGAGGTCGTCCTCGCCACACAAGAACTGCTGGCGCGCACGATTGGCGAACATATCACGATGGAGGTGCGTAGTGGTCAGCAAGCCGCAGTGCTGATCGATCGTGGACAACTGGAGCAGGTCGTCGTGAATCTCGCCGTCAACGCGTGCGACGCCATGCCAGACGGTGGGCTGCTCACCATTGAGACCAGCGTCGTCGAACTCGATGAAGGCTTTGCGAAAAGGCACCCCGGGGTGATCCCTCGGACGTACGCGCAAATTGTGGTGAGTGACACCGGCCGAGGTATGAGTCCCGACGTCTTGGCGCACGCCTTCGATCCCTTTTATACGACGAGGAACTTCGAAGGTGGAACCGGCCTCGGCCTGTCAACGGTGCACGGTATCGCCAAAGTAGCCGGGGGTGACGTCTACCTGTACTCAGAGAGTGGCGTCGGAACCTCCGTACGGGTCTATCTTCCACTCTGTGAAAACGACGACGCCACTCGTCGCATAGTGGAAAAGAACACTCCCACGCTTCGCGAGGGTACGAAGGTCCTCGTTGTTGAAAATCAAGATACGGTGCGGGTCATTGCGTGCGATCTCATCCGCAAAAGAGGTTGCACGGTGATTGAGGCGGCGACACCCGCTGACGCACTCAAGGTGGCGGCGGAGCAGCGATTCGATTTGATCCTCACCGACGTCATCCTGCCGGACATGTCAGGACCAACCCTTGTCAAGCTCCTCGAATCTACCTACGGCGCTCTACCCGTCGTCTACATGTCCGGCTACAGTGCCGATTTTCTCGGCAACCACGGTGACCTGGACCCGGACGTGATTCTCGTGCAGAAGCCCTTCACCGAGGCAGCGTTGCTCAACGCCGTTGGAGTCGCTCTCGATGCTGCGGTTTCAAAGGACGGCGACGAAAAGGAAGTCGGGGCGAATCTCATTTCGTAATCCGCAGCAAAAACGAAAGGTAGGGGGCAAGATGAGAGTGTTGTTTCTCGAAGATGATCAAGACATGAGTTCGCTCGTGAGTGAGGAACTCGGGGCGTGCGGTTTGACCGTGACGCCGGCTTCTACGGTCGCCGAAGGACTTCGCGCCGTTGCGGGAGCGAATTTCGACGTTGCGATAATAGACCTCGGACTACCAGATGGATCTGGTCTCGATGTCCTGCGCGCCATTCGTGCTGCGGGGGCCACGACGCACGTCATCATTCTCAGCGGCGCCGCAGCCGAGCGCGATCGAGTGACGGCCTTTGACCTGAGTGCGGACGACTACGTCGTCAAACCCTTTTACGTCGCGGAACTCTGCGCCAGAGTGATGACGTTGACTCGAAAACTGCGCTCAGTGAGCGACCCGATGTTGGTCTTCGGCGAGGGGCTCACGATTTACCTCGCGGCGCGAGAGGTACGTGTGAATGGAACACCGATCGAGGTCGTGGCCAAGGAGTATGACCTGCTCGCGTTCCTCGCAACTCGACCCGGACACGTGTTTAGTTCTGCCGAATTACTCCGATCCGTATGGGTTTCTGAGGTGGGCCCGCCAAGGCTTCGGACCGTCGCGGAACACATCTATCGCTTGCGAGGGAAGATTGAGGACGACCCTTCGCATCCGCGGATTATTCAAACGATAAAGGGCGTTGGTTATAAATTTGTCCCACCGGATCGGCCAGCCCGACTCGCGGTCGCGGTCGCGGAGCCGAGCGTCTTCATCCACGACAGTTCGATGATCCTCTCCGCGGACGAGGCGGCGGCACGTCTACTTGGCTACGACCGTCCCGACGAACTTATTGGTCTGAATATCGCGGACATAGTGAGTCCCAAATCGTCCGGGGCGCTCCAGTCGCGAATCGAACGTTTGCTCTCGGGCGCTCCAGTCGCGGCTCAGCTACTTGAAGTAGTGCGAAGTGATGGAGAGACGGTACAAGTGGAGGTTGCGACGAGCGTCACGCAGTGGCGAGGCGAAACCGCCTGGAGGGCCGTCCTCACTCCCGAAGAGAGCGCGGCCGCACAACTTTTGCGCCTCGCCACTGGGGTAGTGACCCACATTCCGGACGCCGTGATCGTCGTGGACCTGGCGGGGTACGTGCGCGTTTGGAATCTCGCGGCGGAACGAGCGTATGGCTGGGACTACGAGGCAGCGAAGGGTCGACATCTCGCCGACATTGTCCCGTGGGTTGCGGGAGGCGCCGAGTTCGAGACTGCGTGGGCGGCGATCCTTGAGCGAGGCGAATGGCACGGTAAAGTGCGCCTCCTCAGTCATGATCGAAGCGTTACGACGGTCTTGGCCTCGGCCCGTGAAGTACTCGACGCGGGCGGACGCCGTGTGGCGGCCGTCTTTACCTTTCGGCCCTCAGTGCGACTGCCCACCGAGGGTTCGCCGAAGCCCAGCAACGCAACGGTCGTCGACCTTCGTCGCGGGATAGAGAATGACGAGATCGTTGTTCACTACCAGCCGCTCATCGATCTTCGTGATGGCTCGGTCATCGGCTTTGAGGCGCTCGCCCGCTGGGAACATCCGGATCGCGGGCTACTCACTCCCGAGTCATTCATGTTCGCCGCTGAGCACTCGGGACTCATTGGCGGCGTCGGGGCCATCGTGCGACGAAAGGCGTTGCGACAAATCGCTCAATGGCGAGCGAGCGGCCACGACATTCACGTCGCCATAAATCTCTCCGCACGTGAACTCTCCGACCCCGCACTCGTCGAGAGTGTCGCGGCCGCGACAGCGGAATGTGAACTCGAAGAGGGCACGGTGTGGTTCGAAGTCACCGAGACCGCGCTCGTCGAGGACATGGCGGTTGCGGGCGCGACGCTCAATGGATTGGTTCGCACCGGCGCGCGCGTTTCAATCGACGACTTCGGCACCGGGTGGGGGAGCCTGGTGTATCTTCGGAACTTTCCGATCCATACGTTGAAGATCGACCGGGAGTTCATCGCGGGTCTTCCCGGGAATCTAGAGGACGCAGCGATCAGTCGCTCGGTCATCGGGCTCGGTGCGGAACTCGGTCAATTGGTCATCGCGGAGGGCGTGGAGACGCCAGCCCAGCGCGATGCGCTGATTGAGCTGGGATGTCCCGTTGGGCAAGGATTCTTATTTGGGCGACCGGTCCCGGCGAACGAGGTCTCGTTCAAACCCGTAAAGCTGGGTAACCAGTCTGGTCAACGGAACGATGATCAGTGGGCGTCAAATTACGCCACTCGATTGCAACAACCTTCGCACACTTCGCCAGGGGGGAACGAAACCGCAGGGAAGTCTCGAGAGGTGGTTTCCCCCGAGGCGGCGTTTGCCGAAGCGCGTCGCGAACTGTTATGGGCGACGAGTTGCGACGAAGTGAGAGACGCCGGGGTCCGGTTCGTGCAAGCCTTAGGAGGAGAGGTTGTGCTCGCCGATGAATACTCTCGAAATGATGCACTACCGGATGTTCTCGCGTTCACGGGAGGGCCCCCACTCGTCGCCGTTGCACCACGGGGCAGCGTCGTGCGACAGCTTCTCGAGCGGTACTTACCGGAGTTCATCGGCGACGCGGAGCGTGCCGTCGCCGTCGTACTGCGTACGGAAACCCTTTGGGCTGACGCGGCCGGCGACGCTCTCACCGGCATCGCCAATCGTCGCTACCTGGACCGCGCGGTGGCGCGCGCTCATGAAGGAGATGCCCTCGTCATGATCGACCTCGACCACTTCAAAGAGTTGAACGACGATCTCGGACATCTCGCTGGCGACAACGTCCTGCGTTGCTTTGGAACGATGTTGCGCGAAGAAGTACGCGCCGACGACTTGGCGGGGCGCTACGGCGGAGACGAGTTTCTCATTCTCCTTAGGTCACCCGCCAACCCGGCTGAAGTCTGCGCGCGCCTACGAAATAGTTGGATTCAGCGTCGACCATCCCCTGCGACATTTTCCGCCGGCTGGGCTCACGTCGACGGCGACCAATCGACCATCGTTGCCCTTGAGTTGGCGGATTGTGCCCTCTATCTCGCAAAGACGAGTGGCCGCGATTTCGCCATTGGTACGCCAAATTAGCGAGTTCGAGTTGCTGAGCGTCGAGTTCGGTGGATTCTCCCACCGGAGCCGCACAACCGAAGCTTGTTGACAACGTCGGCGACGTCGAAATGGATCAACTCGAGATCACGATTCGCGCCGTCGATAGCAAACTACGACCGCTCGTAATCCGCAGTCTCGACCGTGACGATGGACGACCTCTGGCCGCGCATCGGATCTACAGCGC
>CAJCJA010000027.1 GCA_903970515.1 Candidatus Saccharibacteria bacterium CG_4_10_14_0_2_um_filter_52_9 | reverse complement strand
ACGGTGACCCCGAGCGCGCGTGACGCCGCACCGTGATAGATACCCTTTAACGGCGGCACGTCGCCGTAGTCGCGACCCTTCGCGACGACGACGTGGCTGAGACCGATGTCGTTGCCGTTGGTCGGGTCAAAGCCCACCCAGGCACCACAGAAATATTCGACCCACGCGTGACTTTGGCCAACGACCGTTTCGCCGAGCGCCGCGTCCACGCGAGGATGCAGGTAGCCAGAGACGTAGCGCGCCGGCACGCCTTGGCCCCGCAGGAACGCGATCATCAGGTGCGAGAGGTCTTGGCACACGCCACTCTTCTGTGACCAGGACTCAATGGCGGTCGTCGTCACGTGCGTGGAGCCCGCGACGTAGGAAACGCGCTCGCTCACCATGTGCGAGACCCGTCCCACCAGTTCGTCGATGTCATCGCCCGACACTCGACTCGCCAGTTCCTGGTGGAGTTTCAGTGGCAACTCGGTGCGCGACGTGCTCGAGAGGTACTCGGCGTACTCATCGACGATCTTCTCGTCGCGAAGGTCAATGAGATTGAGCGCGGGTTTCTCGTGTTCGATCGCGGTGACCTCGACGAGTGCCGTCGCGGTGACCTCGAGCTGACTGTGGCGATCGTGCAGGTCAAAGGCGGTAACGGCAGAACCGAAGTAGTCGCGGTACGTGAGTTGACTCGCGTGCGGGCTCGTCGAGATCGTCGCTTCGAGCACGTCCTGGCGAGGAGAGCTCAGCGGTGTCATTCTGGCCTCGTTGTAGGACGACTCGGCGAAACCGTCGTAGACGAAGCCCGTGACGTGGCGAATGGTGAGGCGTGACGTACGATCCACTCGTCACACGCCCCGTTCGGTGGCCCACGGCTCGGCGATGACTTGGCGAAAGTAGCGCGTCGTGATCTCGTCATTCGCTGACGCGCAGGTCTGCTCGACGAACTCGAGTAGTTCGGGCAATTCTGCGACCAAGGTGTGCGGATCGGAGTATTCCAGACGATTGCGTGCGCGCCCGATCGTTCGACGTGCGTTCGACGTGTCGCCCACGCGACTGTGCGAGGTAGTGAGCAACTCGAGGGAGTTGTCGGCGACGTTGAGCGAGTGAAACACCGAGCGCGGAAAGAGTCGATCCAAGAGCAAGAACGAAGCCAACGATTCAGCAGTCGCGCTGCCGTGCGATTCGCGCAAGTACGACTCCATTGCTCCGGCCGCTCGCAATAACGTCAGCCAGTCCGGCGAACTCTTGAGACCGACCAACTGGGCGTCCAAGAGTCGACACGTCATGTCGATGCGCTCGATGCTGCGCCCCAGTACCAGGAAATGCCAACCCTCGTCGTGACTGATGGTCGCGTCGCTGAGACCCGTGAACTGCGCCGCGCGGTCCGACACGAAGCGAAAGTAACTCGCGGCCCCTACTTTTTGTGCGTCGAGTTGTCGCACCGGAAGCTCGTCGTGCGTGCGGTTGATGCACACCCACATCTCCGAGGAGATCAATTCGCGCGATCGCCGGGCGTTCTCGTACGCCGCGCGAAGTGAACCCGCGATGGCGCTCGGACTGTCGCGCGAGAACACGAGACCGTCGAGCACGACGTCAGTGGTCGCGGGTTCCTCCTCGTCGAGGGTCACCCCGAGAATCGCGAACAGCGCGCGACACGCCTGCTCCGCGTCGCCAAAGGGGTCCTCCGCGATGCGGTGAATATAGGCGTTGATGATCCGCGCGGTCCCGTCGGCGCGTTCGACGTAGCGACCAATCCAGTAGAGCGATTCGGCGACCCGCGACAAGAGGCGCTGATCACTCATTGCTCGGCCTCGCTCGGATGACGAGGGTCGACTTGACGAATGATGGCGTTCGCCGAGGGGCGCGGGTGATACCCGTTGGTCCTCGCGCTCGGGGCGTCCTCGAAAGTTTCGGGGCTCGCGAGCACCCAGGTGTCCTTCGATCCCCCGCCTTGGCTCGAATTGACGACCAGGGCCCCTTCGGGCAGCGCGACGCGAGTCAATCCTCCGGGCAGTACCCACACGTCACGACCGTCGTTGATCGCGAAGGGCCGAAGGTCGACGTGACGCGGCGCCAACTTGCCGTCAACGTAGGTGGGCAGCGTCGACAACGCGACGGGCCGCTGGGCGATGAAACCACGCGGATTCGCCTCGACGTCTTTTCGAAGCGCGAGCAGGGTCTCCTCCTCGGCCTGGGGACCAATGACAATCCCCTTGCCACCCGAGCCGTCGACGGGCTTGACGACGAACTGTCCGAGGCGCCCAATGACGTCATTGAAAATCTCGGGATCATCGAGTCGATAGCTCTCGACGTTCTTGAGTATGGGTTCCTCGTTGCGGTAGTAACGAATGAGATCGGGGACGAAGGTGTAGATCAATTTGTCGTCCGCCACGCCGTTGCCGAGCGCGTTCGCGATGGTGACCGTATTCGCCCGCGCCGCGTTCACGACACCCGCGACGCCAATGAGTGAGTCGGGGCGAAAGTGCACCGGGTCGAGCCACTCGTCGTCGACGCGTCGATAGATTACGTGCACTGGCCGTTCACCTTCAGTCGTTCGCAGCTGCACCCGATTGCCCACGGTGACGAGGTCGCTGCCTTCGACGAGTTCGACTCCCATCAGTCGCGCGAGTAAGACGTGTTCGAAGTACGCGGCGTTATGGACCCCTGGCGTGAGGACGACGACGGTCGGATCGCGAACCTCCTCGGGCGCCGAATGGCGAAGCGCGGCGAGGAGGCGCTGTGGGTACTCGTCGACGGGGTGCACTCGTTGGTTTGAAAACAACGACCCGAAGCTCTGGGTCATCGCACGGCGGTTCTCGATCACGTAGGAGACGCCCGAGGGGATACGCAAATTGTCCTCGAGGACGCGGAAGTGGCCCTCCTCGTCTCGAATCAGGTCGACACCCGACACCGTGATCCTCGCCGAGTGCGAGGGCACGATGCCAACCGCTTCTCGACAAAAATGCTGACTCGAGGTAATCAGGTGGCGCGGAATGACCCCGTCGTCGAAGCACACACCCTTTTGGTAGACGTCGCCCAGGAACGCTTCGAGGGCGAGCACGCGCTGACGAATCCCGCTCGCGAGGGTGTCCCATTCGACGGCGCTGATGATCCGAGGGATGAGGTCCAGTGGAAAGGGACGCTCCTCACCGTCGTGGGCGAAAGTGACGCCGCGCTCGCGAAAGGTACGCCCGAGTTGGTCGAATCGGTTCTGCAATTCGCCTTCGCCGTAGCGACCAATCTCGTCGACGACCTTTCGATAGATCGGTCTGGGCTTACCCGGAGCCGCAAATACCTCATCCCAGGCGACTTTGGGATCAATTTCGACGTGCGACGGCCCCATGCCCAAAGTTACCTTTTTCAGTGTTTCTAGAGTATTTCCGGACTTCGCCCGCCCTGAGGACCTCAATCATTGGTTCGAGACGACCCGCCCGCGAGGTACTCGTGAATCAGGGCACCATGGCATCCGCGCGGCGACGGGTAACGAACAAGAATAATGAAGATGCTCATAGAACTTCTGCGACGCCGTTCGATGCCGGGCCAACGTTCGGCGACGAACGTCGTCTTCCTGCTCGGAGCCGCGGGACTGCTCGTGACCAGTTACATCCACTTCCATCTTTGGCACGACGAAGGCTACCGTCACATCCCCACGATTGGGTGGCTCTTCTTGCTCCAAGTGATCAGCGGCGTCCTCATCGCGCTCTTGATCCTCGCGTTTCGCGAGTTGTGGACCGCAGTCATCGGTGCGGGGTTTGCCGCGTCGACGCTCGTGGGATTCTTACTGTCGGTGACGCGTGGTTTCTTGGGATTCCGCGACTCGTGGTTCGCGCCCTTCGCGAAGGAAGCGTTCGGCTTCGAAGTTGGTTCGATTCTCGTCTTCGCACTCGCGATCGTGCTCATCGTTCGCACGTCTGCGCGCGACTAACGGACGTCAATCCTCGACGGCCCCCGACGCCACCATGGCACTCGTCGGTGTGGGCGAACCACCCGTCGGCTCAACCGTGATGCCGAGCAGCGTGGGCTTGGAACCCGACACCGTGAAGGTAACCTTTCGCGGACTGGTGCCCATGAGGGCGATCGAGATGGGCTTGCCGTTGATGACGCCCCAGAGTTGGTAGGTGTCGCCCGCCGGCAACGTCGGCAGCTTCGAACTGATCAAGTACCCTCGACCGTCGGGAACGAGGACGAATTCGGCCAGGTCCGCCTGCGTCGTGCTCGCCAAGTCGACCACGGTATGACCGGGTGTCACCAAGGCGGCGTTCGCGGCATCGTCGTTGACCAGTTGGTGTTGCAGGTTGGACGCCCGGTTCGCTTGGTTCGCGAGATTTACCGCGAGCACCACGATCAGGGCCGCCGCGACCGCTCCGAGCGACGAGAACACGGTCCGTGGCGCTGGGCGGCCCAGGTGACGCCGCCTCGACGAGGTGACTCGTTCGCCGCTGTCGTAGACCAGTACCGGCATTGGATGCGTGGCGTCATCGTTGTCGTAGATCCGAGTCGAAATGCTGGTCCACAGACCTTCGGGCAGCGGGTCAACGGAGTTGCCCAGTGCGCCGGCTACTTCGAGCAAACTATCGAGCTCGCTGCGACACTTCGGACACGTCGCGACGTGCTCGTCGATCAGGCGGCGTTCGTGCTCGTCCACGGCGTCGAGTGAGAGTGCCGCGAGCAACTCGTAGGCTTCGTCGTGCTTCATGTTTCTACTCCTTGGATTCCCGCCTCGCTCAGGACCGCGCGCATCCTTCGCATGCCACTGCGAATTCTGCTCTTGACGGTTCCTTCTGGCTGTTGCAAGATTTCGGCGACCTTGACGTAGGTGTGACCCTCGAAGTACGCGAGTTGGATGACTTGTCGCTCCTCGTCGGGTAGTTCTTCGAGTGCGCGCGTCACCTGGTCCGCGAGCGCGATGTCCCAGGCTTCGTGTTGCATGTCATAACCGGAACGCGCAGTCTTGCTCGCGTCTTTCATCTCACGGTTGCGTCGGGCATTGAGCGAGCGGATGGCGTCCACGGCACGCGCGTGCGATTGGGCGAGGAGAAACGAGCGAAGCGACCCGCGTGCGGAGTCGAACCGATCGGGTTGGTTCCAGAGCCGAAGGAACACCTCTTGGGTCACGTCCTCGGCTTCGACGGAACTATTGAGGACCCTGCGCGCCAGACCGAAGACGGCGCCGCCGTGGCGACGATAGACCTCGGCGAGGGCCACCTCGTCGTAACGTCCGATCATTGTGACTAGTTGGGCGTCACTCGCCTCGCTGATGTCGTCCATACCCCTCTTATTCGTCACCGGTCGCCAGGTCGGATGCCAACATCGTCATCCGAGCGTGATAGCCGCGCCCCGCCGCAGGAGGTCACCGCCACCAAGTCTGGCACCAATCACGTCCAAGAAATTCCCAAAAAACCGGTGCGCGGCGACATCCGCGCTTTCGACGCCTCCGAATAGGTGATGAACCCACCCAAGGAGGAGATGCAATGAATGTAGACCAGAGAGCACTCGCTGAGTTGCTCGAGGAGTCCCAGGACTTACAGGCGGACGCCATGCGCCCGACGCACGAGGCGCTCGACGAATTGGTCGAGATAACCCGCACGACGAGTCCCGCGGAACCCAACGAGAACCTGACGTTTCACGAGGAGCACAAGCGAGGCGTGCTGACGAGTTTGACAACGGCACCACTGCTCGCCGCCGCGGGTGGTTTGACGTTGGTGGGCGCGCTCGCGTCAGCGGCGTCGGCGTCGAGTTCCCAGGACATCCAGATCTTGCAGACCGCCGCCTCGATCGAGAACCTCGCCGTGGCGACGTACAAGACCGCCTTGACGTTGCCCTACATCGGCAGTTCCTCGGCGAACGCTGTCGTCAACAAGTTCGCGCGCGTGACGATGAACCAGCACGCCCAACACGCCGACGCGTTCAACGCGGCGGCGAAGGCCCTCGGTGGCAAGGCCCAAACCAAGCCCGACCCGGCGTTCGTACCGGTCGTCAACAAGGCGGTGGCGAGTCTTTCGGGGGCGAGCGCCGCACAAGGGACGCTCGGCGTCGTGGGACTCGCCCTCGAGCTCGAGAACATCGCCGCGGAGACCTACGTGAAGGACACCACGTTGGTCGCGTCATCGGTGAACAAGGCGCTCTTCGCGAGCGTGATGGGCGTCGAGGCCCAGCACGTCGCCGTGTTGCTCGCCGTACAAGCACTGCTCAACGCGGGCGCGCCGCAACTGATTTCCCTGGCACCCGGCACTGCGGGAATGCTCCCCGCTGCTGCCGGCAGTGTCGGATTCCCCAACGCCTTCTACAAGACCAACAGCGCAGCACCGGCTACACAAGGAGCAGTCAAGTGAAAAAGAAGAATCTGAACAACGTCGGTTTCCAAGGGACCGAGAGCGAATTACTCGCGATGACGCGCGAACTCGACGACATGCACCACGACGTGGGAATGCCGGCGATGTGGGAGGGCGTGTCGAACATGATCGACAACTTGAGTGACCACACCCAAGCGCGTTCGACCAGTCGACGCACGTTCCTGCTCGGGGTCGGCGGCGCAGTCGCGGGTGGTGCCATCTTGAGCACGGGGCTCTCCCCGTTACTCGCGGGTGCCGCCACGCTGCAAAAGCCTTCGGCGACGTCACTGCTCAGCTCCAAGGCCTTCCCCCCGGCCGGTCTGAAGGGCGACCTGGCGGTGGCGGCGGTGGCGGCGAGTTTGGAGAACCTCGCGGTGTACGCGTACAACGCGGGTCTCAAAGCGGCCACCGCTGGAAATCTCGGCACCGTTCCCCCGGCGGTCGGTACTTTCGTCACGACGGCGCTCTCCCAGCACACCCAACACGCCGAGGCGTGGAACGCGGTGCTCGCATCGAATGGAAAGGCCAAGGTGACCGAGGTGAATCCCACGCTGGCACCGACGGTCAACGCGGACTTCGCCAAGGTGACCGACGTGGCCCAACTCGCCGAGCTCGCACTCACGCTCGAGACGATTGCGGCGGAGACCTACCAAGCCGAGACGTCCAAATTGATGAGCAAGGCCGCGATTGGGTTGTCCGCGTCGATTCAGCCAGTGGAGATGCAGCACATCGCGATTCTGTACTACGTGCTCGGCGAATACCCGGGCATCCAGACCTCCGGCGGCGCTACTCTGGCGTTCAGTCCCATCAATCAGGCGGTCTAAATGCGTTCACTCATCAACAGCAGGGTGGCAGTCGTGGCGCTGAGCGCCACCCTGCTGTTGGCGGGTGGTGCGATCAGCATCACTCAGAACGCTGGCGCCAGCAGCATGGCAACCAAGAGCGTCACCATCACCATCCACAACTTCATGTTCATGCCCATGAAGATCACGGTCACCCCGGGCGAAACCATCAAGGTCACCAACAAGGACCAGGTGGCGCACACAATTACGGCGACCGACGGAAAGTTCAACACCGGTAACGTCAACCCCGGCAAGACCAAAACCTTCAAGGCCCCTACCAAGCCCGGTACCTACGACTACATATGCAGCATCCACCAGTACATGACGGGCGAAATCGTCGTCAAATAAATAACTGGGCAATCGAGGCGAGACGACGATTGGGGCGTCACGCACTGTCGTCGTTCTGCGGCGCGGCGAATCAAGACCTCAATGGTGAGAAGCTTCGTGGTTCCGTGAACGTTGACGGCGCACTGCCCGATGAACTGCTGCGATCCGCACGCCGAACACGAGAATCGAGAAGGCGCAGTCGCGGCCTTGGCACTCACTGGATTCCGTCGCGCGCGTGCGCCACGTTCGCAACCGCCCACCTAAGTTGTGAGCAATTCGTCGATGCGACCCAGTCGTCGCTGAAGGGTACGTCGTGAACTCTCAGGAACCAAGGGTGGCCATCGTGACGGGAGGGTCCGGGGGCATTGGCGAAGTCGTCGCCGCCCGACTGGCCCAGGAAGGTCAGCAGGTCGTCGTCCATTACGCGAACAACCATGATCGCGCCCAGCACGTCGTAGCACGGATCGAAGAAAGTGGTGGCACCGCAATCGCCTTAAGTGGCGACGTCGCGGACGAGAGGCACATGCGCGAGCTCTTTGACCGCGCCGAGGAGCGCTTTGGTGGTATCGACGTCGTGGTGCACACCGCGGGAACCCTGATTAATTCGCTACTCGCAGACCTCAATCTCAACGAACTCGACCGTGTCCTTCGAACCAACGTGCGTGGGACCTTCGTGGTCGACCAACTCGCTGCTCAACGACTTCGTGATGGCGGCGCCATCATTAACTTTTCCACCTCGGTGATAAGACGCTCCGTTCCGACGTACGCGGCCTACGCGGCATCGAAAGGCGCCGTCGACGTCATCACCATGATCCTCGCCAAGGAATTGCGCGGAAGGAACATCACGGTCAATACCGTTGCACCCGGACCCACCGCTACCTCAATGTTTCTCGACGGCAAGGAGCAGTCATCCATCGATCTGGCGGCACGTGCCTCGGCGATGGGTCGCCTCGGAGAGCCCGACGATATCGCCGAGATCGTTGCCTTCCTCGCGGGACCCTCACGCTGGATAAACGGGCAGGTCCTCTACGCGGACGGCGGACTCATCTAGAGCGTGCAGTCGTCGACGTCAAGGGACATCGGCACAATCGCGAGCATCGAGGCTTCGGCGTGTCCACGCTCGAGAGCGGCAATCCTCTACGTCAATGAGGTACAACTCCGATGAACCTAATTTCAATGCCAGAAACCACGTGTCGTAACGTCGCCGCTTCCCTGTATCGTCAAATGGCGATGACTGAAATACCAGAATCTCACCGCGACCTTCTCCAGAGCGACGTCGCGACGCTCGCCACGATTGGACCTGACGGCCGGCCCCAACTCTCCGAGGTGTGGTTCATTTACGATGATGCGGGCTCTCTACTCGTGTCGCTCAACACCAGTCGCCAGAAGACCAAAAACCTGCAGACGCGCCCGCAGTGTTGTCTCTTCATTCTCGATCTCGCGAAGCCGAGTCGCTATCTGGAATTGCGAGGTGACGCGGTGGTCACGCCAGACATGAATTTCGTCCTCGTCGACAAGGTCCGGCAAAAATATGGTGCCGACGTGCGAATGCACGACGGCCCGGACGACCTGCGAGTTATGGTGACGATCTCTGTGGCGAAAGTCAACGCGATCAACATCGGAGCCTGAAAGCATCGCCTCCCACGACTCGAACTGACGAGTCTGAGTTGCAACCCACTCGATTCGAACTACGTCGAATGATCCACACAAAGTATTACCTTTGAGGTTAGCAGGGTTCTGCAAATTGACGTGATTGTGCTTACGCAATTCTTGAAGTATTGCAATTCCAAGAATATCGGCACCAATGTTATTGGTTGCTTTGCGTCCGCCACCACGTTTTCCTCGTTCTACTGGTGATATTGAAATACCATCCAATAGTTCTTGGAAATCGTCGAACTCGTCGGCGTTACCATTAGTTAAGTTATCCATGACAACTCACTTGGGACTGCTGTCGATTTAGTTGACAATGTTGGTTTGTAGTTTCATGCTGCTTTTGTTGCTCGATGCAGTGCCTCAAACTCGACCGGGGTGAGTCTTTCGAGCCGTCGCTTGCGTCGCTGACGATGATATTTCTTTTCGATCCAGGTGACGATGGCGAGACGCAACTCTTCCTTCGTTTCCCAGCGTCGAGTGTTGAGAACGTTCTTCGGCAGCAGTGAGTGAAACGACTCGATAGCGGCGTTGTCGGCAGCGGAGGCGACCCGACCCATCGATCCGACGAGTCCGTTGTTCTTCAGCACCATCACGAATTTTCTGGACCTGAATTGAGATCCGCGGTCGGAGTGAACCTTCGTGCCGTGGGGGTCACGTAGCGCGATCGCGTTCGAGAGGGCCGAGACCGCCAAGTCGGCCGTCATTCGATCACTGATTGAGTAGCCGACGATGCGTGTCGAGCACGCGTCCATCAAAGAGCACAGATAGAGCTTGCCCTCGTTCGTGTTGTGCTCGGTCAGATCGGTGAACCAGATCACGTCGAGGTCGTCGCCCTCGAACTCTCG
>CAJCJA010000026.1 GCA_903970515.1 Candidatus Saccharibacteria bacterium CG_4_10_14_0_2_um_filter_52_9 | reverse complement strand
CTCGAAGACGTTGAAGCCGGGTATCGATTTCGCCGCCATCGTGCGCACCGGACCCGCCGCAAGCATGTTGACGCGAATCTTGTCCGGTCCGATTTCGCGCGCCAGGTAACGCCCGAGGGATTCCAGTCCCGCCTTCATCACGCCCATCCAGTCGTACATCGGGTACGCCCGGGTGCCGTCGAAGTCGAGAGCGATCACCGAGGCGCCACCGAGCGCTTCACTCTTTTGGAGCAGGGATCGAAAACCTCCGACGAGGGCCGCTAATGAATACGTGGAGGCGTGCAGCGCGGTCGCGACGTCCTCGAAGGGGGCGGCGAACATGCCACTCCCGAGACAACTCGCCGGGGCGTAGCCAATCGCGTGCACCAAACCATCGAGGCGACCGAAACGTTCCTGCACTTCGCTCGCGGCACGCGCGACCTGTTCGGGGTCGGTGACGTCGAGTTCGATGATCTCGCCCACGTCGCCCAGCTTGCGCGCGGTGCGTCGCGTGATGGACGTACCGCGCCCGAAGCCCGACAGGGCAACGCTGGCCCCTTCTTCGAGAGCGCGTTTCGCGATACCAAAGGCCAGTGAATCATCGGTCAGTACGCCGGTGACGAGGATCCGGTGTTCAGCAAGTAGTCCCATAATGGTTAGCGTACTGGCGGGCATTTCTTTTAAAGGACCAACATGGAAACAGTGGGCATACTTGGCGGTACCGGGCCGGCGGGACGTGGCGTCGCGGTTCGACTCGCGAGTGCGGGTTACGACGTCGTGCTCGGTTCGCGCGACGCGCAACGCGCGAGCGACGTCGCCTCGGCGATTCCCTCGACGGGCGCCGGCACCGTGAGCGGTGTGTCCAATGAGGACGCGGCGACACGTGACCTCGTCGTAGTCGCGACGCCCTTTGAATCGACGATTGCGACGCTCACCGCGCTTCGCGCGCAACTCAAGGGCAAGATCGTCATCTCCATGGTGAACGCGCTCGCGCGTGAGGGAAGAGAACTTGTTCCGTTGTATCCGCCACGGGGTTCGATGGCGGCCCAGATCGCCTTCGCCCTTCCCGAGAGCCTGGTCGTCGGTGCATTTCATCATCTACCAGCGTCGATGATGGAGGACCTCGCGAGTGGGCTCGACGCCGACGTTCTGATCTTCTCCGATCACCACGACGCACGCGCACGAGTCGGCGAGATCATCAACGAAATGCCCGGTCTGCGTTCGATCGTCGCGGGATCAATGTCGCTCGCGAGTGCCATCGAAGCGTTCACGGCCGTGTGCATCTCGGTCAACATCCGTCACAAGGCGCACAGTTACGTGAAACTCGCCGGACTGGACGAGTAGTGCGCCTCTACGACACGGCCCGGGCGGGTGTCTTCCCCCTCGAGGCGGGACCGGTCGTGACGATGTACAGCTGCGGGATTACGCCGTACGACTCGGCGCATCTGGGCCACGCCTTTGTCTATCTCTCCTTTGACGTCTTGCAACGTCGATTGCGCGACGCCGGACACGAGACACGCCTCGTGCGCAACGTCACCGACGTCGACGACGACATCTTGCGTAAGGCCCGCGAACTGGGCGTTAATTACCTCGACCTCGCCGCCGAGGAGATGGTGAAGTTCGATCGAGACATGCAATTGATCAACCTCCTGCCCGTGTACTCAGAACCTCGCGCGACGAGTGCGATTCCCGAAATCTTGACCTTGATTGGTGCGACGTTCGACCAGGGCCTCGCCTACGAAGTCGAAGGGTGCGTGTTTTTCGAGGTCTCGAAGTTCTCTCGCTTCGGACAGGTGAGTCACGCGACGCGTACCCACATGATCGAACTCGCCCAAGCCCACGGTGGAAAACCGGAGGACCCGCGCAAACGCGATCCCCTGGACTTCGTGCTCTGGCAGCCGTCGCTCGAGGACGAGCCCTCGTGGGAGTCGCGCTGGGGACCGGGTCGACCGGGTTGGCATATTGAGTGTTCCGCGCTCGCGTTGCGCGATCTCGGCGAGACGCTCGACGTGCACGGGGGAGGACGCGACCTCGTCTTTCCCCATCACGAGTGCGAAGCGGCCCAGAGCGAGTCGGTCACGGGTGTCCCGTTCGTAAAACATTGGATGCACGTGGGACTCGTGGCACTCGACGGCACCAAGATGTCCAAGTCACTCGGGAACCTCGTGTTCGTCGCCCAACTCGCGGAATACGCCGAACCCGCCGCCGTGCGTTTAGCTCTCCTCGACCAGCACTATCGCGGGGACTGGGAATGGCACGACGGTCTCTTGGCGCGCGCACAGTCGCGACTCGCGACGTGGCGCTCGACCTTGACGACGGGTAGGAACAGTAACGTGCTCGAGGACGTCCGCGACGCGCTCGACGAGGACCTCGACACGCCCGGCGCGTTGCTCGCCATCGATCACGCTGCGCACGCCGGATTCAACGTCGCCCCCGGTGCGTCATTGCTCGGCATTACGCTGTAAGCAACGAAAGGCGACGATGTCGGATCTCGAGGTAGAACTCCCTGATGGAAGTGAGCGTCACCTCCCCGTAGGTTCGACGGGTCGCGATCTCGCCGCCTCGATTGGTGCTCGACTCGCCAAAGACGCCCTCGCGATTGATGAGAACGGAATTCTTCGTGACCTGGTGGCGCCACTCGAAGATGGCGCTCGGGTCGCGGTCGTCACGCCCGCCTCACCCAAGGGTCGCGAGATCCTGCGCCACTCGACCGCACACGTGCTCGCCCAAGCGGTCACCAGACTCTGGCCCGGGGCGCACTACGCAATCGGTCCCGCCATCGAGAACGGCTTCTACTACGACTTCTCTTTGCCCGGCGGTGCGCACTTCAGTGACGACGATCTCGAGCGCATTGACGCCGAGATGCGCCGCATCATCAAGGAGGACCAACCCTTCACGCGCCACGAGTATTCCTACGACGAGGGCGTGCAACTCTTCAAGGATCAACCCTTCAAAGTTGAGATCATCAACGCCGTGCGCGACGGCGCGAGCGGCGAGGACCTCGGTGAAGTGGCGAACGCATCGGTGGTTTCGACGTACTCGAACACCGACGCCTTTGTTGATCTCTGTCGAGGGCCACACGTTCCCTCGACGGCGCGCCTCGGACACTTCAAATTGATGCGGGTCGCGGGTGCGTATTGGCGAGGCGACGAGAAGCGACCGCAACTACAGCGGATCTACGGCGCCGCGTGGGAATCGAAGGAAGCGCTGGAGGCCCACTTGGTCCAGCTCGAAGAGGCGGAGAAGCGCGATCACCGCAAACTCGGCCAAGAGCTCGACCTGTTCTCGTTTCCCTCCGAGCTCGGGCCCGGACTCGCGGTGTTCCATCCCAAGGGCGGGACCATGCGACGCGTCATGGAGGACTACTCGCGCGCGCGTCACGTGGCGGGTGGTTACGAGTTCGTGAATTCGCCCCACATCACGAAGGCCGAACTCTTTGAGACCTCGGGCCACCTCGTGTGGTTCGCTGACGCCATGTATCCGCCCATGGAACTCGACGATGGGCAGAACTACTACTTGAAGCCCATGAACTGCCCGTTTCACACGCTCATCTATAAGTCACGTCAACGCAGTTACCGCGAGTTACCACTGCGCATGTTCGAGTTCGGAACGGTCTATCGCTACGAAAAGTCGGGTGCCGTGCACGGCCTCACTCGCGTGCGCGGCATGACCCAAGACGACGCGCACATTTTTTGCACGAGGGATCAGATGCGCGAAGAACTCGCGAGTTTGTTGACCTTCGTCCTCGATTTGCTGCGCGACTTCGGTCTTAACGATTTCTACCTCGAGTTGTCGACGCGTCCCGAGGGAAAAGCCGTGGGCAGCGACGAGGAGTGGCTCGAAGCAGAAACCACCCTCGAAAGTGTGGCGCGCGGCGCAGGCCTCGAACTCGTGCTCGACGAGGGTGGTGGCGCGTTCTACGGACCCAAGATCTCGGTGCAAGCACGCGACGCGATTGGTCGCACGCACCAACTGTCGACGATACAGCTGGACTTTCAGACCCCGCAACGCTTCGAAGCGAGTTACATCGCCCCCGACAACGCGCGTCACCGACCCATCATGATTCACCGTGCGCTCTTTGGCTCCGTCGAACGTTTCATGGCTATTCTCATTGAGCACTACGCGGGCAACATGCCGACCTGGATGAGCCCCGAGCAGGTCCGCGTCTTGGGCGTGCGCGATGACCACGACCCCTACGCGCAGCGCGTGGCCGACACCTTGCGTGACGATGGCGTGCGCGTGGGGATCGAGGAGGCGAATGAACCCCTCGGTGCGCGCATACGGCGAGCGAAACTGGAGAAGATTCCCTACATCCTCGTGGTCGGCGATGACGACGTCGCGAAGGCCACTCTCGGAGTGAACGCGCGCGGATCGAACGACCCCGAGCGCGGGGTCACCCTCGAGGAGTTCCGTCGCCGACTCGCCGAGGAGATCGCGACCCACGCCTCACCCGAAGAGCGCTGATGCCGCTCGACCGCTTCGCGGCGTCCTGGCGCGAAGAATACGTCTCGAGTGCGAGTGCCGCGCACCGCGCGACTGACCTCGGAGAGTGCATCTTTTGCCGCTTCGCGAATGAAGAGGTGAGTGAGTCAACGGGGGTGCTGTTTCGAAGTGACACGGCCTTCGTGATCTTGAACGCGTTTCCCTACGGGTCGGGTCACCTGCTCGTGCTGCCGCGTCGCCACGTGTCAGCGATCGAGGAACTGAGCGACGACGAGTACGCCGAGTTCTTCTGGACGCTGCGAAAGACCGTCGTCGCGCTCAAGGCGACCTACGGACCTGACGGCATGAACATTGGCTTCAATCTGGGACGGGCCGCGGGCGCGGGCATCCCCAAGCACCTCCACGCGCACGTCCTGCCGCGTTGGAGTGGCGACACCAATTTCATGACCTCGATCGGTGAAACCCGGGTGCTGCCAGAATCGCTCGCCTCGACCTGGCAAAAGGTCCATGCGAATCTCTAACCGCCCTCCCGGCGTCGGTTCATTAGACTTGCCTTAAAGGTCCGGAGGATCAATGCTCGACGGAAATTTTCGAAAATCGGTGGACTCAGTCACCGCACCCGTTGGACGCTGGCTCGTTCGAGTCGGTTTCTCGGCTGACGTTCTGACGGGTTCTGGATTGATTTTCGCGTGCGCGACCGCGTGGGCGATTGGCGCCGGCTACTTCTACCTGGCGATCGTGCTGCTGACCTTGACCGGTTTCCACGACCTCTTCGATGGTCCCGTCGCGAAGGCGTCACATCGCGCGAGTCAACGCGGAAGCTTCTTCGATTCGGTCGTTGACCGATTGTCCGACGGTATTTTGATGGGTGGCGTCGCGTTCTATCTCACTGCCCGCCAACACGGCGAACTCGTGTTGCTGCCCTTTGCCATTCTGACGACGACGTTCATGATCTCCTACCAGCGTTCCAAGGCGGAGAGTCTCGGGCTGAGCGCCAAGGGCGGACTGATGGAACGCGCGGAGCGCATGGTGTTGTTAGGTGCGGCGATGCTTTGGGCGCCGGCGTTCATTCCCGGACTCTGGGTGATCCTCGTGTTGACCGCGATGACGGCCGGGGGACGGTTCTGGCGAGTGTGGCAGATTGCGGCGCGTCCCGAGCCGGTGAACGCGACCTCGATTCGTCACCTGCAAGCCAATCGCCTTCGTCGCGGACTTAGTCGAACCTCGCGACACTAGGTCGTGGCGAGTAGGGCGCGCGTCGCACTCTATAAGACCCTCGGCACCCTCCTCGAGCGACTTCCCGAACGCTTTGACGTCGTGGTCGTGTCGCGCATCGCGCGCACCGTCGGCAAACGTTCCCCAGGCGCGCGCGCGAACCTTCGTACCAACATCGAGCACGCGCTCGGCGTACCCGCGGCGTCAGCCGACGATGAACTCGTGGAGCGTTTCGTGGAACGCGGATTCGAGAGTTATGGACGCTACTGGGCCGAAGGCGCCAAGCTTCCCGCCCTCCGCAAGGCCACGATAAGCAAATACTTTCAAGTCGCCGAGGGTCTCGAGCACCTCCACGACGCCAAGAGCCGTGGCAAGGGCATCATTATCGCCCTACCGCACATTGGTAGCTGGGAGTGGGGTGGATCGTTCCTCGACAGCATCGGTCTGGGCATGACCGCCGTCGCCGAAGAATTGGAACCGGCGGAACTGTTCGCGTGGTTCAAGGAGAAGCGCGAGAAAATTGGTATCCGCATCGAGCCACTCAACGAACACGCGGGCACGATTTTGCTGCACACGCTGAAGGAAAATGGCGTCGTGGGTCTGCTGTGTGACCGTGATCTCCAGGACAACGGCGTCGAAGTGGAGTTCTTCGGCGAGCAGGTGCGCATTCCTGCTGGTCCCGCCACGCTCGCACTTCGCACTGGCGCGACACTCGTCGCGGCGGCGTGCTACTCGGGCCCGGGTCGCGGGCATTTTGCGGTCGTGACACCCCCGATCGCGGCCGAGCGCCAGGGTCGACTTCGCGAGGACGTGACGCGCGTCACTCAGGGAGTCGCCGTCGCGCTCGAGGGACTCATTCGACGAGCCCCCGAGCAGTGGCACGTGCTTCAACCGCGGTTCGACTCGTGAGTCGACGCATCGCCTTGATCTCGCCCTACGCACTCAGTGTCTACGGCGGGGTTCAAGAACAAGTACTCGCGATGAGCCGCGAGCTGGCTCGTCGAGGCGACGACGTCCTCATCGTGGCACCCGATCACTTCGACGTGGCACCCTACGACACGCCCGTCAACGTCGTGCGTCTCGGGCGAGTGTTCTCGATACCGGCGAACGGTTCGAGGGCCCCACTGACGTTGTCGCCGCGCGCGTCGCGAGAAGCCTCGCGGGTGATCGAGAACTTCGCTCCCGACGTGGTGCACGTGCACGAACCCTTCGCCCCGTTGCTCGCCTGGTCGACGTTGCGAAGGCACCGTGCCCCTATCGTGGGGACGTTCCATCGGGGGGGCTCTGGTCCAGCGCTGCACTTGACCGGGCCGCTGCTTCGTCGACTAGGTCGGGGACTCGACGTCGTGACCGCGGTGAGCGAACTCGCGGCCACGACGATTCACGACGCGACGAAGTTGACGCCTGCGGTGCTCTTCAATGGTTTCGAGACTGAGCGACTTCGCTCACAAGAGCGACGTCGAGGAAGTGACATCACGCTGTGTGTCGTTGGTCGTCTCGAAACTCGCAAGGGCGTCGAGGTCGTCATCAACGCGGTACGCGCGCATAACGCTCGCGGCGCCGATACGTGGCAACTGGTGATCCTGGGCGACGGTCCCGAGCGGGCACGCCTCGAGGCACTCAGTGCGTACGACGAGTGCATCACGTTCCTCGGGGCCGCCAATGACGACGTGAAGTATTCCTTGCTTCGCCGCTCGAACGTGCTCATAGCGCCCGCCCTGCGAGGGGAGAGTTTTGGGATGGTGCTCTTGGAAGCCATGGCGAGTGAGACGGCGGTCGTCGCGAGTGACATCAAGGGCTACCGCGACGCGGCCGGGTCGCACGCGACGTTTTTTTCACCCGGACGGTCGTCGTCGCTCGAAGAGGCGATCATTCAGTCGCTGCGTAGCGAGAACCCCGCACGCATCGAAAGTGCTCGCGCGCACGCCGAGCGCTGGTCCATGCGTCAACTGCTCGACGCGTACGCACCGCTCTACGACGAGGCGATCTCCCTCTACCGGGGACGGGTAGCCTTGCGAGGTGGCAACTAAGCAGCGATCGCGGTCACGCCGCCAAAGCGAACGAGACCGAAGCCCGCGCTACGTGGCGCCCGTGCTCGATCCGGGTTGGCAGAATCCCTACGCCCCCTCAACGCAGGAACGACACGAGAATCTGCGTTTCGTGCGTAGTTTCGCCTTTCGCCGCAAGCTTCCCCAAACCATCATCGTGGGCATTATCGTGCTCGCTCTGCTCGTGGGCGGCGCCGTCATGCTCTGGTTGCCAGCGCTGGGTGTGGTCATCGGGTTGGTCTACGCCTGGGATCTTCGACGTTCGCTCGTTCGTTACGAGCAGCGCGGCACGAACCTCGCCGACGCCATGCTCGCGCGCTTCGAGGCGGGTGGGACCGCGAAGGACCGTCAACGGCTAGTCACGGTACTCGATCGATTGAGCGCGACCTTCGGGGTCGATGACGTCTCGGCGTTCATCGTGCGCGACGAGGGCTATAACGCGGCGCTCGTGCCGGGGACGACGACCCTGAGTTTCTTCATCACCAGTGCGATGATGCGCGACTTCGAGTTGATCGAGATCGAGGGTGTCGTGGCGCACTGTCTCGCTCGCCAACGTCTGGGTCTCGTCGCGCGCGAGGCGGTCGCTTCGGTGATGACCCTGAGCGACGAACTTCGACGCGACCTCGCGGGGGCGGGGACCGCGTACCGAGCCGACGAGGTCGCCGCGGCGGCGATCCGCTATCCCCAAGGGATTGCGAACGCGCTGCGAAAGTGTTCGCACCACGTCGCGGGACCCGACTCATTCTTCTCGTCGTCCGCCTACGGCGCGTGGCGATGGGTGTGGTTCGACGTCCACAGCGACCGTACGACGCCCGACCTCGGTGACCTCGACGACGTGGAGTTGCGCGCACTCGCTCTCGATGAATGGTGAAGGCCGTTAGGCTGGGATCATGAGTTCGTCGACCAATCCCTCCGTGGTGGGTTCGCCTCTCGTCAAACGTGGCCTCGCGGACATGTTGCGCGGCGGGGTCATCATGGACGTCGTCAACCCCGAGCAGGCGAAGATCGCCGAAGACGCCGGTGCCGTCTCGGTGATGGCGCTCGAACGCGTGCCGTCGGACATCCGACGCGACGGTGGGGTCGCGCGAATGAGCGATCCCGAGATGATTCAAGAGATCCAAGCGAGCGTCACGATCCCGGTAATGGCGAAGGCTCGTATTGGCCACATCGCCGAAGCCCAGATTCTCCAGGCGTTGGACGTCGACTACATCGACGAGTCTGAGGTGCTCACCCCCGCCGACGAGGAGAACCACATCGACAAGTGGGCCTTCACGGTGCCGTTCGTCTGCGGCGCGACCAACCTCGGCGAGGCGCTTCGCCGCATTGGTGAAGGTGCGTGTCTGATTCGTTCCAAGGGCGAGGCGGGCACCGGCAACGTCGTCGAAGCGGTGCGGCACTTGCGCACCATCAACGCCCAGATCCGTCGTCTCGCCAGTGCGGACCCTTCGGAGTTGTACACACTGGCGAAGGAACTCCAATCACCGCTTCCGCTCGTCCAAGAGGTCGCCGCGACGGGCAAGCTCCCGGTGCCGATGTTCTGTGCGGGTGGTATTTCGACGCCCGCCGACGCGTCACTCGTTATGCAGCTGGGTGCCGAAGCGGTCTTCGTGGGTTCGGGAATCTTCAAGAGTGACGATCCGGTTCGCATGGCGCGCGCCATCGTTGAAGCCACGACTCACTTCGAAGACCCGGGTGTCGTCGCCAAGGTCTCGACCGGACTCGGCGCCGCGATGCGGGGTCTCGAGAACTCGACGCTCGAGGTTCGTCTCGCCGAGCGCGGCTGGTAGTGCCCATCGTTGGCGTACTCGCCCTTCAGGGCGACGTACGCGAGCACGTCACGACGTTGGAGCGACTCAACGTCAAGGTCCTCAAGGTCCGCACCCCCGAACAACTCGACGACGTCGACGGACTGATCGTGCCGGGCGGGGAGTCAACGACCATCGCGCACCTACTCAACACCTCGGGAATTCGCCCCGTGTTACAGACCCGACTGGATGAGGGTTTCAAGGTCTTGGGCACGTGCGCGGGCTTGATCCTGCTGAGTGACGTGGTGCTCGACGGGCGCGCGGACCAGTGGAGCTTCAAGAAGCTCGACGTGTCGGTACGACGTAACGGATACGGGCGCCAAATCGCTAGTTTTGAGAGCCCCGTCGACGTACTTGGCGTGGGCGAGGTGCCCGGCGTGTTCATTCGCGCCCCCAAGATCGAGCACGTTGGTGACAACGTCGAGGTGCTCGCCACGCTCGATCACGGTGATGGTGCGCACCCAGTGCTCGTGCGGCAAGACAACGTCTGGGGATGCTCGTTTCATCCCGAACTGACCAGTGAGACGCGCGTGCACCAACTCTTCACCGACGCGCTCTAGTTTTCGCTACGATGCTATGGCCCCATAAGAGGGCCAGGAGGAACCATGTCCGGCCATTCGAAGTGGGCAACAACCAAGCACCGCAAGGGTGCGAAGGATAGTGCTCGCGCCAAAGTCTTCGCCAAACTCATCCGTCAAGTCGAGGTCGCGGCTCGTGAGGGCGGGGGCGACCCCGCGTCCAACGCGAGTCTTCGCACCATGTTCCAAAAGGCTCGTGAGGCCTCAGTGCCCATTGACACGATCGAGCGCGCCATCAAGCGCGGCACCGGCGAACTCGAGGGCGTGCGTTACGAGCCCATCTCCTACGAGGGGTACGCACCCGGTGGGGTGGCGGTCATCGTCGAGACGCTGACCGACAACCGCAACCGCACGAGTGCCGAGATCAAACACGTCTTTTCTAAAAACGGTGGCACCATCGCCGAACCGGGTGCCGTGTCGTGGCAGTTCGATCGCAAGGGCCTCCTCGAAGTCCAGGGCCCGCTCGACGAGGATCAACTCCTCGAATGGGTGCTCGACGCGGGCGGTGAGAACTTCGACGCGCAAGGCCAAAACTTCGTCGTCACGACCGAACCCCACGACGTGGGCATCATGCGCGACGCACTCGAATCACACGGGCTGAAGGTTCTGAGTGCGGACCTGACCCTGGTGCCCCAGAACGTCATCGAGGTCGACGAAGAGTCCGAGGCGAAGAAGATCCTGCGTCTGATGGACGCGATCGATGATCACGACGACGTGCAGAACGTCTACGCGAACTTCGACATTCCCGAAGAGATCCTCGCCGCGTACGAGGGGTAACGCTCTTGGACGAGGGCTAAACTCGGTCCAAATTCCGTGTTTGACGCACTCACCGAGGTAGTATCGAACGTATGTTCGTACTCGGGATTGATCCAGGACTGACGCGCTGCGGGTTTGGGCTGGTGGAAGGCTCTTTTGAGGGTCTCGAGTCCTTCCGAGCGGTGCGTGCGGGGGTCGTCGAAACGAGCCGGCACCTCTCGGTCGAACATCGGCTCGGTCAACTGTTAGTCGAGCTTCGAACATTGCTTGAAGAGACCTCGCCCGACGCCGTCGTCGTCGAGCGCGTCTTCTACCAGCGAAATGCCAAGACGGCGATTCCCGTCGCGCAAGCGAGCGGGGTCGCCGTTGCGCTCGCGGGAGCACTCGAGATGCCGGTGCGCCAATTCACGGCCCAAGAGGTGAAACTCGCGGTGACGGGCTACGGCGCCGCGAGCAAGATCCAAGTCCAGGGCATGGTCACACGACTCTGTCGGCTGAGTGAGATTCCCCAACCCGCCGACGTCGCCGATGCCCTCGCGCTCGCCATCACCTATTTCATGGTCGCGCGAAGCGAGCAACGTTATCCGGCGGTGAGTCCGTTGTGATCGGCTGGCTGCGCGGACGTGTCGTACACCAGCACCTAAACGGTGCGATCGTGCTCGACGTCAACGGTGTGGGTTACGAGGTGCACCTCGGTTCGTCGCAGAGTTACCGCAGCGGTGAGGATTTGGAACTCTTCATCTACACCGTCGTGCGCGCCGACGCGATTGTCCTCTACGGATTTGAAACCTACGCCGATCGCGAGTTCTTCGAATTACTGCTCGTCACTCCTGGCGTTGGACCATCGACCGCGTTGGCGGCGCTGCGCACGATGAGCACGAACGAACTCGCTGGCGCCATCGAATGTGGCGACGTCAAACGCGTCGCGACGATTCCGGGCATCGGGGCGAAGACCGCGAGCCGCATAGTGCTCGAACTAAAGGGAAAACTGGTCGTCAGCGGCATCGACGACTCTGAGCGCGCGCTGCTGCGCGTTTCGGGCGAGATTGACGACGCGTTACGCGGGCTTGGGTATTCCAGTCAGGAGATACGTGGAGCACTCGAGGGTGTGGACCTTCCTGAGGACGAGGCCCAAGCCTTACGCGTCGCGCTGCATCGGTTGGGGCGACGATGAGTTCGCGCGACATCGATCTTGAAGAACTGAACGTGAGCGTCGTCGCGCCCATCGCCGACGAGCACGAGCGTCGCGCTGAGGTGTCGTTGCGGCCGAGTTCACTCGCCGATTTCGTGGGACAGCGCGAACTCGTGCGACACCTCGAGATCGTCCTCGGCTCGGCGAAGGCGAGAAACCAGACGTCCGATCACCTCTTGTTCGCGGGTCCTCCCGGACTTGGAAAGACGTCGCTCGCGAGCATCGTCGCCGTCGAGATGGGATCGGGGCTTCGCATCACGTCAGGTCCCGTCTTATCGCGCCCCGGTGACCTCGCCGCGTTGTTGACCGACCTTCAAGATGGCGACGTGCTCTTCATCGACGAGATTCATCGGCTCAGCCGGGCCGTCGAAGAAGTGCTCTATCCCGCGATGGAGGAGCGACGACTCGACGTCATGATTGGACGAGGCCCTTCGGCGAGGTCCATCCGATTGGATTTGCCCAACTTCACCCTCGTCGGGGCGACCACGCGTACCGGACTGGTCGCGGCGCCCCTGCGTGACCGTTTCGGATTCATTGGTCAACTTGACCTCTATGACGTCGACGAACTCGCTGTCATCGCGCAACGTTCGGCGAACCTGCTCGGGGTCGATCTTCGTCCCGACGCGGCGACGACGATCGCGTTGCGAAGTCGGGGGACGCCGAGGATCGCCAATCGGCTCCTTCGACGCGTGCGTGACTTCGCCGCGGTGCAGGGACGCGACTTCGTCGACCAAGCGCTCGCGATCGAGGCGTTGGAGCTTTTCGGCGTAGATAAGTATGGACTTGACAAAATCGACCGTAGGATACTGAACCTGTTGTGCGGCCAGTTCGCTCACCAGCCCATTGGTCTCACGACGCTCGCGCACGCGTGTGGTGAAGAGCCCGCCACGATCGAAGACGCGTACGAGCCGTACCTATTGCGCGAAGGACTCTTGATTCGCACGCCTCGAGGTCGCGTGGGTACCGACAAAGCGTTCGCGCACCTGGGGATAACGCCACGCGGCGGCGGTCTTTTCTAGGCAGAAGGCCGCCAGCGACTAGGGTTTCTTTGTCTATTGACGGAGGAAACGTTCATGTTCGCAGCTTCAAGCGGCTCATCAAGCATTTTGATTGTTTACGCCCTGGTGTTTGGAGCGCTGTACTTCTTCTATCTCCGACCTCGTTCCAAGCGTCAAAAGGCCGCGCGTCAGCAGACCAAGAAAGTCGACGTGGGCGAGCGCGCGCAGACGATCGGTGGCTTCGTGGGCACCGTGACGAAAATGACCGACGAGTTCATTACGTTGCGGACCCCCGGTGGCGTCGAGCTCGATTTCATCCCCACGGCGATCGCGCGTCGCTTTGACCCCGCACCCGAGCCCACTCCCGAAAGCACCGACGACAACACCCAAGAAGGCGATCAGAAGTAATGGCGCCAAAGGTAGGATCGCGGCGATCTTTGGTCGTCAGTCTCTTCTTGACGATTGCCATTGCCTTTGGCGCGCTCGGTACGACGCTCGCACTCGGTTGGGGACCCAAACTCGGGCTCGACCTCGCCGGCGGTCTGTCGGTCGTCTACAAACCCGCGACGCACGCGACCAAGTCCGATATGCAAGAAGTCGTCACGATTCTGAACAACCGTGTGAATGGACTCGGCGTTTCAGGCGCGGAGGTGAACCTCCAGGGAAAGAACGTCGTCGTGAGCGTGCCGGGGGTGAAGAACGCTCGTGCCGTGCTCGCCGCCGTGGGCCAAACCGCGCAACTCCTCTTTCGACCGGTGCTCTGCGAGACGACCGCGCCCTCGGCGAAAGCGAAAGCCGTCAAGACCGTGCCGGCGTGCGCGAGTAGTTACGCCCTGACGGCGGCGAACCTCGACGTCAACACCTCGACCGGCGAACCGACGAACAACATCGCGCTCGATCCCGCCTACACCAATATGAAGTCAACACTTCCCGCCAACGACGTGGCGTCGTCGACGGTGATCCTGCCCGGACTCGGCACGTCGGATCGTTACGTCCTGGGACCCGCGCAGTTGACCGGTAAATCAGTCAAGTCCGCCGTCGCCCAACAAGATCAGGTGGGGGCTTGGGTCGTGAACTACACCCTCACCGGTGCTGGTAGTCCGTTGTGGGACAAG
Organism: Candidatus Saccharibacteria bacterium CG_4_10_14_0_2_um_filter_52_9; assembly: GCA_903970515.1. GTDB lineage: Bacteria > Actinomycetota > Acidimicrobiia > Acidimicrobiales > RAAP-2 > RAAP-2. The sequence continues at coordinate 39,582 of CAJCJA010000026.1, read as the reverse complement.
GTCGCCGAGGAGAACTTCCACGCCGAACTCGCCATCGAACTCGACGGCGTCGTCCAGTCGGCACCGCTCATTCAGCCGTCGCAGGCGAGCTTCACGTCCTTCGACGGTCAAGGCGAGATCTCTGGTTCCTTCACCGAGGCGTCCGCGAAGAACTTGGCGCTCGCCATGGAATTCGGTTCGCTCCCCGTTCGCTTAGTCGCGCTGAACACGGTCACGGTGTCGCCGACATTGGGTCATAGCTCACTCGTCGCGGGTCTTGGTGCCGGTCTGGTGGGACTCGCTCTGGTCCTGCTGTACACGATCCTCTACTACCGGGCGCTCGGTCTCGTGATTGTCCTCGGTCTCGGCGTGACGGCGGCACTCCTCTGGGCCATCATCTCTGCGCTGGGCCATACCGCCTTCGCCCCGAGTTTCGATTTGGCTGGTGTTACCGGATTGATTGTGTCCATTGGTATCACGGTCGACAGTTACATCGTGTATTTCGAACGCTTGAAGGATGAAGCGCGCGCCGGGCGTTCCGTGCGTTCCTCGGTCGACCGCGGATTTAAGTCTGCGTGGCGAACCGTATTGGCGGCGGACACCGTGAGTCTCTTGGCGGCAGTTTTGCTCTACATCATTGCGGTCGGTGACGTGCGAGGATTCGCCTTCTTCCTCGGGCTCTCCACCTTGATGGACGTCGCGATCACCTGGTACTTCACCCGACCAATCGTGATCTTGCTCGGGCGACGAAGTTCGGACAGTACGTCGGCGATTTCCATGGCCGCGGGTTTGACCCCCGGAGTCGCGCATGAGTGACGTCGAAAAGACGCCCAACCGCTTCCAGCGCCTCTACCGCGGTCTCACGACGATTGACTTCGTCGGGCGTCGACGCGTGTGGTTCACGATCTCGATGATCATCATCGTCGTGGGTATTGGATCCTTGAGCATCCGTGGCTTCAACCTCGGCATCGACTTCAAGGGCGGCGATTCGTGGGAGGTGCTCGCGCCGAACACCTCGATCGCCACGATGACCACCGCCGTCGAGAAGGCGGGCCTCACGTTACCCACGGTCGAGAAGCTCGGCAGTGACACCTATGAGGTCACCGCCGACTTGAACAATCTTTCATCGGCGAACCAGACGATTGTGACCAACGACGTCGTCAACGCCATGGCAAAGGTCGCTGACGTCAATCCGATCCAGGTCTCGACCAGCAGTGTCGGCCCCACGTGGGGATCGCAAATCACCGATCGCGCGCTCGAAGCGTTGATCATCTTCTTCATCGCCGTCGTTGGCTACATCAGCATCCGTTTCGAACCGAAGATGGCCCTCGCCGCCTTCATCGCGATGGTGCACGACTTGCTGGTCACCATTGGTGTGTATTCGCTCTTTGGACTGCAGATCACCCCCGACACGGTGATCGCGATTTTGACCATCCTGGGTTATTCGCTGTACGACACGGTCGTCGTCTTTGACCGCGTGCGCGACAACACGGGAGGAGTCCTCAAGTCAGGTGACATCACGTACGGCGAGATGGTCAATCTCTCGATGAACCAGACGCTCGCTCGCTCCATCAACACGTCCTTGGTCGCGATCTTGCCGGTGTTCTCGGTGCTCGTCGTGGGCGCGTACATTCTCGGGGCGACGACCCTGCAGAGTTACGGACTCGCGTTGTTCGTCGGTTTGTTGAGTGGTGCGTACTCGTCGATCTTTATTGCGAGCCCGCTGCTTGCGATGATGAAGGAGCGCGAGCCTCGTTTTCGCGATCTCGCGGCGCGCGTCGCCTCACGTAGTGATCACCGCATCTTGAGCCCCTCGAGTGCGGCGCTCTTGGGCGTGGAGGGCAGCGTTCGTGGCACGGGACCGACGACCACGCGCACACCACGCACATCGAGCTACGTCACACCGCGAGCTCGCAAGCAGAAACGGCGCTAGGGCACCGGTAGGCTGACCCTATGGTCAGTCTCACGTCCCGCTCCTCAGCCGACCCCGCGCTGACGAGCTCGATTGAGCGTCTCATTGGGCGTTTTCTCGAGCATCACGAGACTGGCGACGTCGAATTGATCCGGCGCGCGGGCGTCGTCGCCATCAACGCGCACGAAGGACAACTTCGACGTACGGGCGAACCCTACGTGACCCACCCCATCGCGGTCGCTGACATCACCGCCGACTTGGGTCTCGACGAGCCCACGATCGTCGCGGCACTTCTGCACGACGCCGTCGAGGACACGGGGGTGACCACCAAATGGCTCGCCGAGGAGTTCGGCGAGCAGGTCGCCGCCGTCGTTGACGGGGTTACCAAACTCGACCGACTCGAGTTCGACTCCAAAGAGGCCCAACAGGCGGCGACCATTCGAAAGATGTTCATCGCCATGGCGCGCGACTGGCGGGTCCTGTTGATCAAGCTCGCCGACCGACTCCACAACATGCGCACGATCTCGGTCATGCCCATGAACCGACAGCGCGCGATCGCCCAAGAGACGCTCGACGTCTACGCACCCCTCGCGCACCGACTTGGGGTCCAGCAGGTCAAGTGGCAACTCGAGGATTTGAGCTTCGCGACGCTGCACCCCAAGCGTTATGCCGAGATCGAGCAGATGGTCGCCGCGCGTCAGCCCGAGCGCGAAGCGTATCTCGACGAGGTGATGGACGCGCTCAGCGAGAAACTCGACACCTTCGGCATCAAGGCCGACGTGCGTGGGCGACCGAAGCATCTTTGGAGCATCTACGAGAAGATGGTGGTGGGTGGCAAGGAATTCGACGAGATCTTCGACCTCGTGGGCATGCGCGTCATCGTCGAGGAGGAACGCGACTGCTGGGCGGTGCTCGGGGCGATTCACGCGCTGTGGTCACCGGTGCAGGGTCGCTTCAAGGACTACATCAATTCGCCAAAGTTCAACCTGTATCAGTCACTGCACACGACCGTGATTGGTCCTCGCGGCAAGTCCGTCGAGGTGCAGGTGCGCACCCAAGAGATGCACCGACGTGCCGAGTTCGGCGTTGCCGCGCACTGGGGGTACAAGGAAGGTGCGTCGAGTCACGAGATCGCCTGGATGCAACGTCTCGCCGACGTGGAGGAAGAAGAGGCTGACCCGATCGCGTTTCTCGAAGCGCTCAAACTCGACCTTGGACAAGACGAGGTCTACGTCTTCACGCCCAAGGGGCGCGTCATCGCGTTGATTGAAGGGGCGACGACAATTGACTTCGCTTACGCCGTGCACACCGAAGTGGGTCATCATTGCGTGGGAGCGAAGGTGAACGGACGACTCGTGCCGCTCGAAACCGTGCTCCATTCAGCCGACGTCGTCGAGATCGTCACCAGTAAGAACGACACCGCCGGTCCCTCGAGGGACTGGCTCAACATCGCCGTCTCCTCGCGCGCGAAGTCAAAGATCCGCCAATGGTTCCAGCGCGAGCGACGCGAGGACGCGATCGAAGGCGGACGCGAGGAACTCACCAAGGCCCTTCGTCGAGAGGGACTGCCTATCGCGACGTCGCTCTCCTCAAGCGCACTCGACGCCGTCATCGCCGCACTCAACCTCGAGGATATCGACGCCCTGTTCATGGCGATCGACTCCAATCAGATCTCCGCACTCGCCGTGGTGCAGCGCCTCAGTCGAGAACTGCACGGCGGTGACGCCGAGCAACTGCCCACGACGGTCACGCGCGCGCCTCGCGTCAACCGCACCGCTCGACGAACGGCAGGGGTCTACGTCGAAGGACTCGACGACGTGATGATCCACTTGGCGCGCTGTTGTTCGCCGGTGCCGGGCGATCCAATCATGGGTTTCATTACTCAGGGGCGCGGCGTGTCGATCCACCGCGACGATTGTTCGAACGCCGTCGCGCTCGCGAACCGGTTGGGCGAGCGAATCATCGACGTCGAGTGGGACGGCTCGAGTGGCGGCCAATACCGAGCGGTCTTGGAAGTCATGGCCTTTGATCGTTCGCGACTCCTGCTCGATGTTTCCAAGGTGGTCGCGGAATATCACCTCAACATCATCTCGAGTTCGACCACGACGTCGGGCGCAAGGATTGTCCGCATGGTCTTTGACGTGGAACTCGCGGACCCGGCGCACCTGAGTAGTCTCTTGGCGGCGTTGAAGGGCGTCGACGGCGTCTTTGACGCCTTCCGCCAGCTGCCAGGACAGAATAAATCTTCATGAGTGATTCGCCGCCGTTTAAGGCGCCCATCGGGACCCACGATGTACTGGGAGTCGATTCCGCACGCTGGGAAGGTCTCGTCGCGACATTCGCCGGTTTCGCGCACCGTTACGGTTTTCACCTCGCCATCACACCATTGTTCGAAGACGTCGGGGTGTTCAAGCGCGGCATCGGTGAGCAGAGCGAAGTCGCGCGAAAGGAGATGTACGTTTTCGAGGACCGAGGGAATCGCACCTTCGCGCTGCGACCAGAGGGTACCGCGCCGATCGTGCGCGCCTTCATCCAACACAATCCGACGACGCCGTTCAAGGCGTGGTACTTCACGCCGGCCTTTCGCTACGAACGTCCCCAGGCAGGTCGCTACCGTCAACACCACCAGTTGGGGGTCGAGGTGCTCGGCACCGACGACCCGATGATTGACGTCGAGGTCGTTTCTTTGGCGCAGCGATTCTTCGAGGACCTTGGGCTTCGTCGATTTCGTCTGCTGATCAATTCCATGGGTCACGCGCAGTGTCGAGCCGCCTACGTGGCCTTGTTGCGCGAGTACCTGTCCCAGCACGCTGACGAACTCTGCGACGAACACGCCACCACCTGGAGTGAGAATCCGCTGCGCGTGCTCGATTGTAAGAACGAACGCTGTGTCGCGGTGACCGACAAGGCGCCCATGCTCATCGATCATCTCTGCGACGACTGCCGCGCGCACTTTGACGTCGTGCGCGCGGGGCTTGTCGCGCTGGGTATCGACGCGAGCGTCGAACCACGTTTGGTGCGTGGATTCGACTACTACAGTCGCACGACCTTCGAATTCGTGTCCGACGCCCTCGAGGGCGCCCAGAACGCGATTGGTGGGGGAGGTCGTTACGACGGACTCGTCGAACAACTCGGCGGCAAACCCACCAGCGGTATTGGCTTCGGTTCCGGTGTTGAGCGTCTCTTGCTGACCCTCGACGCCGAAGGCGTCACGGGCGCCTTCGGCGCGCAGCGTGAACTCGACATCTTCCTTGTCGATACCGTGGGGGGTGAGGCGGGCTCGGTGCTGCTCGATCGACTACGTCACGAGGGCTACAGCGTTGATCGCGCCTACGACCAGCGCTCCATGAAATCCCAGATGAAACTGGCTGACAAGTCGGGCGCGCGACTGGCCCTGTTGCTCGGCGCCCAAGAACTTGCGGCGCAGGAGGTTACGATGAAGGACCTGCGCAGCGGGGATTTCGGAACGACACAAGAGCGCGTCGCCCAAGTCGACCTGTTCGCGATCCTCGCCCAACGACTCAAAGTGACGTGACCATGCCCACCGACTTCGAAGCCACCAGCATGCGTGACTGTCTCTGCGCGACACTGAATGCCTCGATGGTGGGTACGCGCGTGAGTGTCTGCGGTTGGGTTGCGAAACGTCGCGAGCACGGCGAGCACCTCGCGTTTCTCGATCTGCGTGATCGCTCGGGCATCCTTCAAGCCGTCATCGAAGGTTCGCTCGACGTTCGCCCCGAGTACGTCGTGCGGGTCACCGGCACGGTGTCACTGCGACCCGAGGGGACACGCAACGAACGCCTCGCGACTGGGGACATCGAACTCTCCGAGTGTGAGGTGGAGATCCTCGCGAGCGCTGAAGCGCCACCGTTTCAACTCGACGACCGCGTCGACATCGACGAACAGGTGCGTTTGCGTTATCGGTTCTTGGACTTTCGTCGTGATCGCATGCAAGTGAACTTGCGTTTGCGCGCCAAGGTGAATTCGTCGCTGCGACGCTCCATGGAAGCGCAGGGTTTTTGCGAGGTGGAGACGCCGTTGCTATGGGCTCCCACGCCCGAGGGTTCGCGCGAGTTCGTCGTGCCGTCGCGTCTGCACCCCGGCGAGTACTACGTGTTACCGCAGAGTCCACAGATCGCCAAACAACTCTTGATGGTTGGTGGCTTCGACCGCTACTTCCAGATCGCACGTTGTATGCGCGATGAGGACCTGCGCGCGGACCGACAATTCGAGTTCACGCAACTCGACCTCGAGGCGAGCTTCGTCACCCAAGACGACATTCTCGCCTTCGTGTCACTCGCCGTCCTCGACGCCGCCGAGGCGGCGACCGGCGTGCGACCGTCGACTATTCCGTCCATGACCTGGGCCCACGCGCTTGATCGCTATGGCACCGACAAACCTGACCTTCGTTTTGACATGCAACTACACGATCTGTCGGCGGCCTTCGCCACGACCCAGGTCAAAGCATTCTCGGCACCGTGCGTGAAAGCGCTGCGCGTGCCCGGTGGGGCCAGTTACCCTCGCTCTCGCCTCGATCAATTGACCGAGCAAGCGAAGGAACTTGGTGCGAAGGGTCTTGCGTGGTTCAAAGTGACCAGTGACTCGCTCGAGTCACCCTTGGCACGTTTTCTCTCTGAGGAGGAATCGAACGCGATTCGCGGCGTGGATGGCGCCCAGGTGGGTGACCTCCTGCTCTGCGTCGCCGACGAATACGCGCCCGCGTGCAAGGTGCTTGGCGCGTTGCGCGTCGCCATTGGTTCGCCTCCCGTCAGCGAGGGTCCGCACCAGTACGTCTGGGTCACCGAGTTCCCCATGTTCGAGGGCGTCGATGAGGACGGCAATCTGGTTGCCGCGCATCATCCCTTCACGATGCCGCACGTCGAGGACCTTGACTTGATCGCGTCCGACCCGCTCAAAGTTCGTTCACAGGCCTACGACCTCGTACTCAACGGATGGGAGTTGGGCAGCGGATCGGTACGAATTCATCGCGCCGACATTCAGTCGCGCATCTTCAGCGCCCTCGGTGTCAGCGACGAAGAAGCGCAGAACCGCTTCGGGTTCTTGTTGAGTGCCTTTAAGTACGGTGCCCCTCCCCACGCGGGCTTCGCGTTCGGCATCGACCGCTTGGTCGCGATCTTCGCGGGCGAGGAGAACATCCGCGAGGTGATTGCCTATCCCAAGACCCAGTCGGGCACGGACCTCATGACCGGTGCACCGAAGGACATCACGGAGCGTCAGAAGCGTGAACTGCATATGAAGATCACGTCAAAGGGCTAGAGACGTCACTCTTCGACGACGCCCTTCGCCAACGTCTCAGTGACGTGGCACCGCTCGCGGAAATGCTTCGCCCGCGCACCCTCGACGAGGTGCTGGGACAGGACCATCTGGTCGGACCCGATGGACCCTTGCGTCGCTTGGTCGAGGCGAAACAACTCACGTCGATGATCCTGTGGGGACCGGCCGGCACCGGCAAAACGACACTCGCGCGTATCGTCGCGAGCTCGGCCGGTTACGTCGAGGAGAGTCTGTCCGCCGTGAGTAGCGGGGTGAAGGACGTCCGCGACGCAATCACTCGAGCGAGGGAACGACTGGGGGAACGCGGACAGCGCACCGTGCTCCTCATTGACGAGGTACACCGTTTCAACAAGGCCCAGCAAGACCTCCTGTTGCCTGCGACCGAAACGGGTGAGATCGTCTTGATCGGGGCGACCACTGAGAACCCGTACTTCGAAGTGAACGCTGCGCTCATGAGCCGCTCGACCCTCTGGCGCCTGCATCCGTTGAACGAAATGGACCTCGCGGTGCTCGTTGCGCGCGCGGCGGCGCTACGTGGTGTGCTCGTCAGCGACGAAGCGCGCGACGCACTGTGCGTCTCGGGCAACGGCGACGCTCGCTCGGTGCTCACGACGATGGACACCGCCATCATCATGGCGAAGGCCGAAGGGGCGTCGCCGCTGACGGTCGAGCTCACCCACGTTGCCCAAGCGCGCGACGGTCGCCTCTATCACCAGTCCGCCGATACGCACTACGACCAGGTGAGCGCGCTCATTAAGTCCATACGTGGTTCAGACCCCGACGCGGCGCTCTATTGGTTGGTCACTCTCCTCGAGAGTGGCGAGAGCGCACGGTTTCTCGCGCGTCGACTCGTCATCCTCGCGAGTGAGGACGTGGGTCTCGCGAATCCTCTCGGCCTACTCGTCGCCGAAGCTTGCGCGCGGGCCGTTGAGTTTGTTGGTTTGCCCGAGGCACGTCTTAACCTCGCTCACGCGACGCTCACCCTGGCGCTGAGTGCGAAGAGCAACGCGGTCACGCGCGCCCTCGGGGCGGCGACCAGTGCCGTGCAGCGAGTGGGAGTTGGCGAAGTACCCGAGCACTTGCGCGACGCGAGCTACGCCGGCGCTCGTGAAATGGGCTTCGGGACTGCGTATAGATACCCGCACGACTTTGACGGGGGATGGGTGTCCCAGTCATACTTGCCCGACGAGCTCGTGGGGGAGCGGTATTTCGTGCCGTCCTTCTACGGCGACGAGTCCGAACTCGTGCGCCAGTGGCGAGAGCGTACTCGGCAATCAGACGTGGGGCTCTCTGAGCCAACGGTAGAGTGACTCGGGTGGAAGCCGCTCAACTTCGTTCAATCTTCCTCGATAATTTCGTCGAGAACGGGCACCACATCGTCCCTTCGGCGAGTCTGATCCCTCACGACCCGTCGCTGTTATTCACAGTCGCGGGCATGGTGCCCTTCAAGCCCTATTTCTTGGGCGAGGAGATTCCGGACTTCAATCGAGCGGTGTCGATCCAAAAGTGCTTCCGTGCCGCCGACATCGACCAGATCGGTACCACCCAGCGCCACCTCACGTTCTTTGAGATGTTGGGAAACTTTTCCTTCGGCGACTACTTCAAAGAAGGGGCGATCCGCTTCGCGTGGGGCCTGATCACCGAGGGCTTCGGTCTTGATCCTGAGCAATTGTGGGTGACGGTCCATACGTCTGACGACGTCGCCGAAGAACTCTGGCGCGACATGATCGGGATTCGACCCGAAAGGATCCAGCGTCTCGGCGAGGACAACTTCTGGGACATGGGAGAGACGGGGCCGTGCGGACCTTGTTCAGAGATCTTCTTTGACAAAGGCACGAACTTCGGGGCGGACGGAGGACCGGCGTTCGGGGGTGAGGACCGTTTCGTCGAGTTCTGGAACCTCGTGTTCATGCAGTTCGAGAAAGGTCCCGGGGGATCGATGCTCGAACTACCCAAGCAGAACATCGATACGGGTGCGGGTTTCGACCGCGTGCTCGCCATCTTGAACGGTGTCGAATCGGTGTTCGCGACTGATCTCTTTCACCCGCTGCTCGAGACAGCGTCGCGTTCGATCAATGTTTCTTACGGTACATCGGAGGACACTGACGTCGCGATTCGCCGCATCGCGGACCACGGACGAGCGATGACGTTCCTCGTCTCGGACGGAGTTCTTCCTTCCAACGAGGGACGAGGGTATGTGCTTCGTCGCATCATTCGTCGCGCGATCCTCGCGGCACGGCGCAGTGGCTCCGAGGCGAAACTCTGTGCCGCGCTGGTCGACGCGACGATCGAGAAGATGGGTGCGGCGTATCCAGTGCTCGTGAAGGACCGCGAACTCATCATCGAAGTACTCGAACGAGAAGAGGCGGGATTCGCCCGCACGCTGCGCACCGGACTGTCATTGCTGGAAGGCGCACGCGACGACGTGCTCGCGAGTGGATCAACGGTGTTTCCCGGTGACGTCGCTTTCAAATTGCACGACACGCACGGATTCCCCGTGGAATTGACCGACGAGATCGTCGCCGAGTCGGGTCTCCAAGTCGCGCGCGAGGACTTCGACGCGGCGATGGCCCAACAGCGCGCGAGGGCTCGCGCTGCCGCGAAGACGTTACATATCGCTGACGAGGCCCAGTATCGCGACCTGATCGAGCGCCACGGCGCCACCGAATTCGTCGGACGCGACGTGACGCGTTACAGCGTCGAGACCACGGTGATCGCGCTGTTGGTTGGCGAGGACGGCACGAGTGAGCTCTTCCTCGACTCGACGCCCTTCTACGCGGAATCGGGTGGTCAAGTGGGCGATACGGGCACCATCGTCACCGAATCGGGTCGTTTCGAAGTGCTCGACACCCAAAACGTCGCGGGCGGACTCTTCGCGCATCGTGGACGGCTCAACGGTGAAGTATTACCGGGTCAGGTGGCGATTGCGACGATCGATCCGTCGCGACGTGAACGCACTCGGCGCAACCATACGGCGACGCACCTCTTGCACGCCGGGCTTCGTAGCGTGCTTGGCGATCACGTTCGCCAACAGGGAAGCTACGTCGGTCCGGATCGACTTCGCTTCGACTTTTCGCACGGCGCCGGTTTGCACGACGAGGAGATGTCCGAGGTACTACGGATGGTGAACACCGACGTCGTTGAGAACCCGGGCGTCGAGACGGTCCAGACTTCCAAGCAGGAAGCGGAGAAGATGGGGGCCGTTGCGTTCTTCGGTGATAAATATGGCGATCGAGTGCGCGTCGTGCGCGCCGGACCCCACAGCCTTGAATTCTGCGGCGGCACCCACGTTGAACGTCTCGGTGACATTGGACAGATTCAAGTCGTGAGTGAGTCTTCGATTGGCTCGAACACGCGCCGGATTGAGGCGGTGAGCGGACTGGGTGCGTTTGAGCGTAGCCACGAGATGGAACACGCGTTGGGCGCGGTCGCGACGCTACTCAAGGTGTCCAATGACGACGTGGTGCCCGCGTTGGAGCGGCTCGTCGAACGCCAGCGCGACGTCGAAAAAGAGTTGAGTTCACTGCGTCAAGCACAACTCTCGAGCATCGCCGAGCAATTGCACCACTCGAGTAGCGACGACGTACTCGTCGCACGACTCGACGGCTACCCCGGCGAGCAACTTCGCTCGCTCGCACAGGACTTGCAGCATCGAGGCCGTCGAGTGGTCGTGGTCGTGGGTGCGAGCGAGGACAAGGTCTCGATCGCGGTCGCGAGTGATGAATCCCTCGACGCGTCAAGGACGGTGAAGGAACTGGCTTCGCTCGTGGGCGGTGGTGGTGGCGGATCGCCGCGATTGGCCCTCGCCGGAGGTCGCGACGCGTCCGGCATCGACAAGGTGATCAGTGCGGCCGCGGCGCTCTAAATAATGTCGCGAGTACTGGGTATCGATCCGGGGACCAAGCGTTGCGGGATCGCGGTCTCGAACACGTCGCGCACGATGGCCTTTCCTCGTCCCGCGTTCGCGGTGAATGATGCACTGATAGTGCGATTGTGCGCGCTCGTCGATGAGGAGTCGATTGGACTCATCGTCGTTGGTCGACCCATCGCGCTGTCGGGTCACGACACCGCGAGTACGGTCGTCGCGGACGCGATGTATCGCGAGGTCTGCGACGCGATGCCGACGAGCACGGTCATCCAGTGGGACGAACGCCTGACGACCTTCGAGGCGCAGCGCTCACTCTCGCTCGCGGGAATGAGGGCCAAAGAACAACGAGAACACGTCGATTCGGCGGCGGCCGTCATAATGCTGCAAAACTATCTTGATGGCCTTGATGCTCGTTAAGCCCCTGGCCCGTGTCGTCGCCGCGTTCGTGTTGGTACTGGTCATCATCATCGTGTGGTTCGTACTCCAGGCGTATCCGATCGGGGGGTCGGGAAAAGAGGAATTCATCACCGTCAACTACGGCGACTCGCTGTCGAGCATCGCAAGCGAGATGCACGCGAAGGGCGTCATTGCTTCAACGTTCGCGTTTCGCGTGGACCTGCAGATCTTCGGTTCGCCGTCGGTGATCCCCGGCACCTACGGCATGCGACAAGGCGCCTCGTTTTCGACGCTGCGCGACATCTTGAGTAGCGAACCCAACGTCGTGAGTGTGCCGTCGGGTTACACGTTGCACGAGATAGCGCTCGAGGTGGCGAACCATACATCCAGCACCTTCGGTGACGAGTTCGTCAAGGAAGAGTCGTCGCTCGCCTCGTCGAGCCGCTTCGGTGACCATTCGTCGCTCGAGGGTCTCGTGGGCCCCGGGGACTACGTCATCAATCCCGGCGAGACGCCGGCCAAACTGCTCACGACGATGACGAGGTCGTTCGACGCTCTCGCCACCAAGGTCGGCCTGCGGCCGACGACCACGGTTGACGGTCTCGACGCCTATCAACTCATTACCGCTGCGTCCATTGTCGAAAAGGAGGGCTATTACCCGAAAAACATGCCCAAGGTGGCGAGAGTGATCTTCAATCGTCTCGCGCGCGGAGGTCCGCTCCAGATGGACGCGACGGTGCTGTACTACTTCAATCAAGATGGTGGCACCGTGACCCACGCGATGCTCGACACACCGACGCCCTATAACACCTACTTGAACGACGGGCTCACGCCGACGCCGATTTGCACCGTCTCGTCGTTTTCGCTCCGCGCGATGTTGCACGCGCCGGCGGGATCGTGGCTCTACTTCGAGGTGATCGACAAGAGCGGCGACGAGGCGTTCTCGACGACGTTCGCACAGCAGCTCGTCGAAGAGCAACTCGCAGCGTCAAGGGGCTTGTCGTGAAGTGGCGACTCGGCGTCGTGGGTTCGCCTATTGCGCATTCGTTGACGCCCCAGCTCCATCACGCGGGCCTCGCCATCGCGGGGCTCAAGGGCAGCTCGGAGCGGGTTGAACTGAAGGCGTCGGACGCGAAAAAACTGAAGAAGTGGATGGGCAAGAAGTATGACGGTTTGTCGGTGACGATGCCGCTCAAGGGCGCTGCCGCGAAGTGCTGTGACGTCTTAGGTGACGTCGCCACGCGCACGGGCGTCGTCAATTCCCTGCTCTATCGCGATGGCATCATTCACGGTGCGAACAAGGACGGGCAGGGTTTCCTCGATTCGCTGTATGGGACTTTTGGCGTCGTCGTGGAGAATCTGCACGTCGTGATGCTGGGTTCGGGGGGCGCTGCGGCGGGTATTCTCGACGCGCTGGTCAACGCGCAGGTGGGAACGATCACAGTGCACGCGCGCAATGAAACCAAAGTGGACAATCTCATTCGTCGCTACACCAACGTCTACGGCCACACGTTGCAGTACCGACCCGTCGATCTCATCGTCAACACGCTGCCCGCGCACGCGCGCACGAACGAAGCGGCCGTCATGCAGGGTGTGACGTCGGACACGATCGCCGTCGACGTCACCTACGAGCCCAGGATGTCCGAGTGGCGAGCGCTCTATCACTCGGAGGGTTGTCGCACGCAAAACGGACTCGGGATGCTCGCGTATCAGGCCGCACTCCAGATGCAGTGGTGGTTCGAGACCCCGATCGACGGCGCGGACTTGCTTAAGGTGGTGTCGTGACCGACACCCTCAGCACCTGGACGAGCAGGGTTCGCACGGGCACCGACGCCATGGACTTCAGCCTGTTCGCGGCGCTACTGGCGGTGGGACTCGTCGGGGTGGGCATGATCTACAGCGCGACGCGCCAGGCACTCGTCAACGCGGGCGATAACCCTCATTACTACCTCGAACGACAAGGGGTGTTCTTCGTCGTGGGCGTGATCATCATGATCGTGATGTCGAACCTCGACTACCGGCGATTTGACATCGCCGCGACGCCGTTTTACGTGTGTTCGTTGATTGGACTCGTGGGCGTATTCGTACTCGGCCAGAGCGCGCTCGGAGCGCAGCGTTGGTTCAATCTCGGATTCATCCAGATCCAGCCCAGCGAATTCTGCGTGCTCGCGATCATCCTCGCGATTGCGACGTTCTGCGCGCGGCGTCCCGAAGGGCTCACGATGTACGACGTCGTACGTCTGTTGGTGATGTCGGCCGTGCCCTTACTGCTGATCATTAAACAACCCGACCTCGGAACCTCGACGATCATCGTCCTGTGTGTCGCTGCGATGATGGTGGTCGCCGGTGTGCCTCCGCGCTTCATGACGTTCCTCGCCATCGTGGGGACCCTGAGCGTGGTCGCAGCCACGTACTTGGACCTTTTGAAGAAATACCAGGTCGACCGCTTCGTCTCGTTCTTGAACCAGAACTCGACGAATCCCAATCTCGCGCCACTCATCTACGAAGTCAACAACGCGAAGTCAGCAATTGGCTCGGGAGGGATCCATGGCGCTGGCCTCTTTCGTGGACTCCAGACGGTCCTCGGTTACGTGCCCGAGCAGCGCACCGACTTCATCTTCACGGCCATCGGCGAGCAACTGGGCTTCGTGGGTTCGGTGCTCATCTTGCTGTTGCTCGGTTTCATCGCCTTTCGAATGTTCATGATCGGGCGCGTGGCGAAGGACACGATGGGCCGACTCTTGTGCCTGGGTATCTTCATCTTTTTTGCGTTCAGTTGTTTCGAGAACATCGGCATGACCATGGGCATTATGCCGGTGACGGGTATACCGTTGCCGTTCCTCAGTTATGGGGGTTCAGCGGAGTTGGTCTTTTACGCGGCGGGCGGTGTCGTCCTTTCGGTGTCGCGTCGCCGGGGCAATTAGTCTTTTTACTGATGAGCGACGCCGAAACGAGCCCCGACCTCGACAGCGCGCACGATCCAGCGTCAATCTTTCGCGTGATGACCGTCGAATCAGTCACGTTCAATCTCGCCAATTCCTCTCCTCACGTGCATCTCATAGAAGCAGAGGCACCCTTCCGTCACATCAGCATCGCCATTGCCTTGAGTGAAGCTCAGGCGTTGTACGCCGCAATGAACAACATCACGGGGCGACGACCCTCGACGCACGAATTGACTTCCGCGCTCATCCGCCAATTCCAGGCGGACCTCATCTCGGTGCGACTTGTTCGTCACGAGGCGGGCGTGTTCTACGCGGAACTCGACGTGATGACACCTCAAGGCGCACACACTTTCGACGCACGACCCAGTGACGCCTTCATTTTGGCCTTGCGTCAAGCGGTGAGCGCACCGATTCTTTGTGCAGAGGAGATCCTCACGCAGTTCTTCGCCTAAGTGAGCGCCACGTCGAGCACCTGGCCGCCTCGAATCTTATTGGCGTTCTCGTCGGAGATTCTCAAAAGAATGGCCACGATGATGTAGTTCGCGATGAGCGAACTGCCGCCGTAGGCCATGAACGGAAGCGTGATGCCGGTGAAGGGCAAGATGCGCAACACGCCCGCCATGATGAAGAACGCCTGGAAGCCCATGGTCGCCGTGAGCGCGGTCGCGGCGAGTCGCACGAAATCAGAATGCGCGCGTTGGGCGATATGGAATCCTTCGCCAACAAAGGCCATGAACAGACACAGCACGAGAATGATGCCGAGGAAACCGAGTTCTTCGCCCACGGCAGCGAAGATCATGTCCGACGTGATGAACGGGATGTTCCCCGACTGTCCGAGTCCCAGTCCGGTGCCGGTGATGCCTCCCGCGGCCAGGGAGAACCAGCCGAGTCCGAGTTGGTCCGAGATTGCCCAGTGGGCAGCCGACCACGGGTCGAGCCAGAACGCCACCCGCGAATGGACCTGGGTAAAGTAATTCGCCGCGACGAAGGCGCCGCCGACGAACAGACCCATGCCCAAGATGACGTACGTCTTGAGTCCCGTCGTCACCCACAACAACGAGATGAAGAGCGCGAATAACAACAACGCGAAGCCAATATCGTTCTCCGCACCGAGGATGGCGAGTGAGAACCCCCACGCCACGAGGATCGGAAAGAGCGTTCGCGGTGGCACAATGAGCTTGGGTCCAATTCGTTGGGTCGGCGTCGAGAGCAGTTGCCGATTCGACGCGAAATACGACGCGAAGAAGAACGCGAGGAGAATCTTTGCGAGTTCAATCGGTTGGAATGAGACGGGACCGACGACGACCCACAGGCGCGCACCATTGATGTTTTCACCGAAATGCGGCACGAGTGGCAGCAACATCAAGATGATGGCGGCGGCGAGGGTGAGGTAGCGATAGCGGTCGAGGTCGCGGACGTGACGAACGAATTTCAACGTCGCGACCACCGCGAGCGCACTCAACAAGAACCAGAGTGCCTGGTAGCTCGCATTGCTGGGATTCCATCGAGCGATCTCGACGTAGCCAATCCCGTTCAAGAGCGTGGCGATAGGTAGGAGCACCTGAGAGGCGTGGGGGGCGTAGTGGCGAATTGCGAAATGCATGCCGAGCGAGATCACGACGATGCTGGTAAGGAATAGCCAGATGCGTGGGGGCATGTGGCCCTGGGAGCCGAGCGACGCGAGAACGTAGAACGCGGTCGTGATGATCCACGCGAGCACCATAAGCCCGAGTTCAGTCGAGCGTGACGCCTTGGTGACGGCTTGTTGATCAGCACCGAATGGCGCGCTGGTCATAGATTTCGCCATGTTTCGACACTAGTCGTACGATGTTCTCCAGCACATTCATTTCGTGACAAGGAAAGCGTTCGCCATCATGAGTATCGATCCAGTCTCGTTCGGACCCGAGAGGTTCTCGAGTCGTGAATTGTCGAGACTCGAATTTGGCGCGCGCCTCTTGGACCTGGCTGAAGATCTTCGTCTCACCGTTCTCGAGCGAGTGAAATTTGCTGCCATCTTCGCTGACCTCGTCGATGAGTTCTTCCAAGTGCGCGTCGTGAGCCTCGAAGACAAGGTCGCTGCTGGCGTACAGACCCCCTCGGTTGACGGCGTGCGACCTCGACAGCAACTGTCCGCGATAAGAGAGCGAGTCTTGTCGCTCGTCGAACGACAAGACCGCATCGTGCTCGATTCGTTGCTACCGGAGCTGGCACTTAAGGGCATTGAAGTCGTGCACTACCGCGACCTCGACGATGACGAGAAGAAGAAACTCACCAAGTATTTCGACGAGAACGTGTATCCCGTGTTGACACCTTTGGCCGTGGACTCCGGTCATCCCTTCCCGATGATTTCGAACCTTTCGCTCAATATCGCAGTGACCGTCAAGGACGACAGTACGGGCGAAGAACGCAGCGCCCGCGTCAAAGTCCCCAACTCCTTGCCACGCTTCTTGCAGGTCGCCGAGAGTCGATGGTGTCTGCTCGAGGACTTGATCATGGAGAATCTGGACCGCCTCTTTCCCGGCATGCGCATCGGACGCGCCGACCTGTTTCGCGTGACGCGAAACGCCGACCTCACGCTCGAAGAAGACGAGGCCGACGACCTACTGGTCGCCTTGGAGGTGGAACTTCGACGTCGGCGATTCGGCGAGGCGCTGCGCGTAGAGATTCAAAGTGGGATGTCGAGTGATTTCCTCGAATTGCTCGTGGACCAATTGAAATTGGATCGCTCGAACGTGTACGTCACCGACGCGCCGTTGGGTCTCCATGACCTGTGGTCGCTCTACGCGATCGACCGCCCGGACCTCAAGGGGGAGGGTTGGTCGCCAATTACGCCTAAGCGACTGCTCGAGGGCGATCACGTGGGCGACATTTTCGCAGCCATTCGCGACGAGGACATCTTGTTGCATCATCCCTACGATTCGTTCACGGATTCGGTGGAGGTGTTCATCGCTCAGGCGGCGAGTGACCCCAAGGTGGTGGGGATAAAGCAAACGCTCTATCGCACGTCGGGTGATTCTCCAATCGTGGCGTCGTTGATGCAGGCGGTCGAGCGTGGCAAACAGGTCGTTGCCCTGGTGGAGCTGAAGGCGCGATTCGATGAGGCGGCGAATATTGAATGGGCGAAAGCGCTCGAAGACGCGGGCGTGCACGTCGTCTATGGCATCATGGGTCTCAAGACGCACTCCAAGACCGCCCTCGTCGTTCGTAGTGAGGGTGCGACGACGATGCGTTACGCGCACATCGCGACGGGAAACTACAACGCGACAACGGCACGGTCCTACGAAGATTTTGGGTTGTTGACCTGCGATCCACAAATTACGCACGACGTGGGCGAGTTGTTCAATTTCCTCACCGGTTTTGCGCGCGACGGGAACTACGAGAAACTCATTGTCAGCCCTTCGTCGACTCGATCGCGCGTGATCGAATTGATTAACACGCAGCGCGACTTGGGGTCGGACGGCCGTATCGCGATCAAGGTGAATGGCTTGACGGACCCCGCAATCATCGACGCGCTTTACGAAGCGAGCGGCGCCGGCGTCGAAGTACGCCTCGAAGTGCGCACGCTGTGTTGTCTTCGACCCGGCGTGCCGGGTTTGTCGGAGAACATCACGGTGCACAGTCTCGTGGGTGAGTTCCTCGAGCACTCTCGCGTCTTCATCTTCGGGCGGCCCGAGTCCAAGGACTACGCCATCTTCATTGGTTCAGCGGACCTGATGGAGCGAAACCTGGACCGTCGTGTCGAGGTGCTCGTGCCGATCGAGGATCCTCTGTTGCGCGAAGATCTCGCGCAGGGCTTTGAGATTACGTGGCGCGACGACATGTTCACCTGGACCCTTGGGACGGATCGGCGCTGGCGACGCCTGCAGCCCGTCAACGAGTTCTCAGCGCAGGCTGAATTCAAGCGTCTGGAGACGTTGCGCTCCCGCTCGGTTGCCCCGCTGTAAGAGGCGCCTTTCGCCATTGCAGACTGGCGTACGCGACACCACCCACGGGGATGGGGATCCAGAAGTTCACGAGACGATACGCCAACACCGCGAGGATGGCTTGACTGTGCGGGACCCCGAAGCCGACCAACGTCGTGATCAACACACCCTCGACCACTCCGAGTCCCGCCGGCGTCAGGGGAATCGCGGCAAAGATGTTGGCGAGTCCGTAGGCGACCAAGAGGTCGATGGGCGAGATCACGGTGCCGAAGGACCATACGAAAACCCACAGACACGTCGCGTCGAAGAGCCAGTTGAGCCCCGCCCACGTGAAGGCCCACCACAACGTGCGTCGATTCGTGATGAGCAGTGTGATGCGCGCGGCAACTTTGCCGAGTAGCCCAGAAATCTTGTCCGGATTGAGCGTGGGGATGTGACGCGCCGCGGCGCGTATCCACGCGTCCGCGTGACGTTGGCCACGGGTGATGAGCAATATCGTGCCAAAGAACGCCAGCAACAAGAACACGCCCGCGAGCGCCGCGAACCCGTAGGCCGGATTGAATCCGTCGAGGGGAATCGAGACCACCAACGCGAGCCAGAAGATCAAGTTGAGCACCACCGCCGATCCGCTGCCCTGTGCCGCGAGACCGAACGCGTTGGTCTCCTTCGGGACGCCGAGTTCATTGAATATCCGATAACTGAGTGCACCGGCAGGAGCGGTGCCCCCCGGGACGACGTGGCTGATGGCGAGACCGGCCAGATTGACGCGAAGCGTGTTGTATCGACTTGGCGCGTAGGGATAAAAGACGGTGCGCGTGAGTTCCACGTACGAACCAATGGCGGCGACTTCGCACAACACGGCGAAGATAACGATGAAGGGATTGAGCTCAGCGAGGAGATGGATTGCTGGACGCGCGGAGGAGAACTGCGGCAAGACTAGATACGCAAAGACGAAGACGAGACAACCAGCGCTCAAGATGATGCGACTTTCGCGAGGCATCGTAAATCGCTTCTTGGAGACGGTGCTCATAAGAGTTCCTTAAACTCTTCACTTTCTGCGGACTCGTGACCTACTTCAACCTTTGAAGTCTAGGTGAGTTCAGTAGAATCAGCGGATGCGCACCCTCGTGGTTTTACCCACGTACAACGAGATCTTGAACATCGAATCGATGTTGCGCGCTCTACGACACGCAGTTCCCGCCGCACAAATCCTCGTGGTCGATGACGGAAGTCCCGACGGTACGGCGAAGGAGGCACTCGACGTCGCCGACGAACTTGGCAACATCGACGTCCTACAACGTCCCATGAAGAGCGGACTCGGTGGCGCGTACCGGGCCGGCTTCGCGTGGGGCATCGAACACGGCTATGACCACTTCGTCGAGATTGACTGCGACTTCTCCCACGACCCCAACGCGTTGCCCGAACTCTTGCGCGCCGCCGAGACGAACGACGTCGTCATTGGTTCACGCTACGTGCAAGGCGGCCACATCCCTCAGTGGACGCTCTCTCGACGACTCTTGTCGAGGGGCGGGAACCAGTACGCGTCGATCATGTTAGGACTGCGCGTTGCGGACTCGACCGCCGGATATCGCGTCTACTCCAAGCACGCGTTGGAAGTCATCGACTTCGAACGCGTCACCGCCGACGGGTACGGTTTTCAGATCGAAATGACCTATCGGGCGCGCCGAGGCGGCGCTTCAATCATCGAGGTACCGATTTCTTTCACCGATCGCGAGCTCGGCGAATCCAAGATGTCAGGTGCGATCGTCGTCGAGGCACTGGGTCTCGTGACGAAGTGGGCGCTCGCGCGACCGTTCGCGAAACGGCGTTCCTAGACCTGATCGGTGAGGATCGACGAGAGGGCGACGGCGAGTTTCACTCTGGTCTCTTCGCGTTCGGCGATGGGGTCTGATTCGCTCACGATCCCCGCACCCGCCCATGCTTCAAACTCAGTGCCCGCGAGCAGCACGCCGCGAATACCGATCCACCATTCGCCGTCAGCGTTCGCGTCGAGCCAACCCACCGGTCCCGCATAATGCCCCCGGTCGTGTTGCTCGAGACGACAGATGAGCTCATACGCGCCTCGATGCGGTATGCCACCCACCGCCGCAGTGGGATGTAAGAGGCGTAGCACCTCGAGCGCGTCGGGTGCGTTCCCACGAGTGGCGTGTCCGCGAATGCGCGTTCCCAGATGCGCGATGGTTCGAAGACTTACGATCGATGGCGTGGCGTCCGCGTTGATGTCGTCGTAGTACTGGGACAACGTGGTCACGAGGTCATCGACGAGCACCGCGTGTTCGTGCAGGTTCTTGGTGCTTCCGAGCAACCAGTTTTGATAATCGTCGGGTTCGACGTTCGACGGCAGTGCGATCGTGCCCGCGAGGGGAAAGCAAAGGATGTCAGTTCCCTCGCGACGCGCGAGGAGTTCAGGGCTCGCCCCGACGAAGCGTCGTGCGTCCGAAGTGGGCATTGAGTAGACAGTGCACGCCGGCTCTCGATGATGGAGTCGCTGAGCGACAGACGCGGCGTCGATTGGTTCGGGCACAGAACCCAAGACGGCCCTCGCGAGCACCACTTTATC
The DNA here is from genome assembly GCA_903970515.1 of Candidatus Saccharibacteria bacterium CG_4_10_14_0_2_um_filter_52_9. Lineage (GTDB taxonomy): Bacteria > Actinomycetota > Acidimicrobiia > Acidimicrobiales > RAAP-2 > RAAP-2. The sequence goes on along the minus strand of CAJCJA010000026.1, from coordinate 18,686 downwards.
TATTTCCTTGCGCCGCAGAATCTCGACGGCGAGCGCGACGTTGTGCGCGTAGCGTTCCGGCGTTGGTTGAAACGTGATTGATCGCACGTCTTGGGTCTCTTGATCCGCAGGAGCAACGTGGGCGAGTTGTTGCTCGACATCATCGGCACCTTCGAGCGTCGTCAGCCACGTGGGGCCGTTTTTGATCTGGGTGACGCAGTATCGTGCGACATCGAGGTGCGCGGACGCGTCGCGGTCAAAGGGAAGTGATCCGAACGCCACGATGCCCGTCCCAGCAGGACCATCGTGACCCGTCAATTGGTAACGCTGTAGTTGTGCGATCGCGTCGCGTGGACCGTCAACGGTGCCGAGCTCGATGCTGGCGGCGGCGCCACCGAATCCCGCGCGAAGAGCGTCGGGGCTCTCGATGAGCCAGCCCTCGCGCGCGGCGATTGTGCGAAGAAGGTGGCTCGATTGGTGGGGGATCAATCGGCGAACGAATCTCATCGTGACCTCGTGGCGATGAACTGTTGACTGAGTCCGCCCATCACCCGTCGATGATTCACCGCAGTAAATCCCGATTGATTGAGCATTCGTACGATCTCCTTGGCGTCGGGCAGATACGCGGTCGATTGCGGAAGGTAGTGATACGCGGCACGGTCCGAGACGAGTGAACCGATGAAGGGGACGACGCGCCGGAACCAGATTCGAAATCCGGTTCGCAGCAGTCCGGTCTCGGGCTCACTCACTTCAAGGAGTGACAATCGTCCTCCTTGGCGAGTGACGCGGGCCATCTCGCCAAAGGCGGCGGCGAGGTCCGTGAAATTGCGAAGTGCGTACCCGCAGGTGATGCCGTCGAAGCTCGCGTCGAGGAACGGCAGTCTCGAGGCATCCGCTTGGACCCGGTGTCGCATCGAACGCCCGGCGCGCAACATGCCGTAACTTAGGTCCGTCGCGACAGGCTGTTGCCCTTGTCGAGCGAGTTCACGAGTGAAGTCTCCCGTGCCAGCGGCGATGTCGAGCACGATGCTTGCGGGAGGGAGACGAAGATCGAGGACAGCTCGACGACGCCAACGCACGTCCAAACCGAACGTCATCAACTTGTTGACGAATTCGTAGCGCGATGCAATCGCGTCGAACATCGCTCGGACCTGCTGGGTCTTCTCCTCGCCTTGGGGTAGGGGGGTCGTGGGCACCGCGATTAGACGTAGTAGCGGAACACCACTTGGGCGACACAACTTGGCTTGGGCGCGTCCTTCACCTCGACAGTCACGTCAAGCGCTACCTGGACCCCACCGCTCACGGGTTCGACGGACGCCACACTCGCACCCGCGCGCACCTCGGAGCCGACCGGCACCGGGCTCGTGAAGCGAACTTTGTTGGTGCCGTAGTTCACACCCATGCTGACGCCCTCGACGTGCATCACGCCACCGAGCAAGACGGGTATCAGCGACAATGTCAAATAACCGTGGGCAATCGTGTGTCCGAAAGGACCAGCCTTTGCACGTTCGGGATCGACGTGAATCCATTGATGATCACCGGTCGCGTCGGCGAAGAGGTTCACCTGCTCTTGCGTGACGGTCTTGTAGTCCGAATAGCCGAGGTGCGTTCCCACCAGAGCGCTCAGGTCCTCAATGCTCTTTACGTGCGTCGTCATAATTGCCTCCCGCACGACTCTACCTTTTGGTGCCCTGAGGCCAACATTGGCGAGGTCGACCTCTAGGATGAATTGAGTGAGTAGCCAGCCGGTAATACATCACCGCCAGATTTCGGGAGGTTGGATTCGAGCGGGCATTTTTGGCGTTAGTGACGGACTCGTCACGAACACTTCGTTCCTACTCGGCTTCGCGGGCGCTGATCCCAGTCATAACGTCGTTCGCCTCGCGGGACTCGCGACACTGGTGGCGGGTGGTTTCTCGATGGGCAGCGGTGAGTACCTCTCGATGCGGGCGCAAAAAGAACTCTTCGAATACGAAATCGACGTGGAGCGTCGGGCGATTGCCGAAAGTCCGGTCGCTGAGCGCGAAGAACTACGCGACCTCTTCGTGTCGCGCGGCATTGACCACACACTCGCCGAACGACTCTCGGTCGACCTCATGCGCGATCCCGACTTGGCGCTTCGCACGCACGCTCGCGAAGAGTTGGGCGTGGACCCTTCGGCAACGGGAAGGCCTCTCGCCGCAGCGGCTTCGTCACTCGTCACGTTCTCGATTGGTGCGTTTATCCCACTCGTGCCGTGGTTGTGGAGTGGGAGTGGAAATCAGGTCCTCTGGTCGGTGGTGCTCGCCGCCATTGGTTCGATTCTGGTCGGCGCCGCGATTGGTGTCTTCACTCGTCGCGGGGCGCTGCGCTGGGCCATACGCCAAGTTGTCATTACCGGTATCGCCGCGGGTGTGACGTACGGCGTCGGGCGTTGGGTGGGCACCGGTTAACGCGCGAAACGCAGCAGTCGGTCTTCGCGCTCGAGATGAAAACCCAACGATTCGTAGAGCATTCGAGCTCCCGTATTGGATTCGTCCACGAACAACACTGCGTCACCGACGCCCTTCTTTCGCAACGACGCAAGCCCTTGGGTAACCATGGCGCGACCGAGACCCTGACCTTGGAACGCGGGATCAACCGAGATCACGTAGATCTCGCCGAATCGATCGGGGTGCAGTTCGTGGACCTTCGTCCAGCACGACGCCGCGAGTTTGCCTTCGATCTCGAGCAAGAGAAATCCTGAAGGGTCGAACCATGGTTCGTTGGTGCGTTCATCAAGGTCAACGCGCAACCAGGCGCCCTGTTCGGGATGATGCATGAAGGCGGCGTTGTTCTGCGCGATCCAGGCGTCCTCGTCGCGACCGGGTTCGAAATTACGAAGCACGGCACCGGCGGGCACCTCGACGACGGGCACGGGCAACATGACACGAAGTAATTGCAACGTCCGCACGACCTCAGCGCCCGCGACGTCCATGGGACCCCTGGTCCACCAGTCGACCGATTCGTGCTCCTTGAGGACGTGGTCCAAGAGGCCTTCGTCAATACCTCCACCGCACATCTCGATGGTGGTGCGCTTGATGCCGTTCGCGATGGCGTACTCGGCGAGTCCCGTGTCGTGGTAATGCAGCCAGTGCTGCGCGGGCCAACCGTGCACGACGATACGACGACGTCCTTCGTCGATGGCTTCGCGCCCGAGTTCGGCTTCGGTGCGGTTGAGCAGATTCAGAACTTCGAGCCGCTGTTCGCTCGTGAGTTTGGTACTACTTTGCCACGCGCCGATCATCAGACAAGGCTACTTGGCTACTTCACTCGATTCGCGACCCGGTTCAGTCGTCGAAGCAAGGTCCCGATCGTGCGTTCCGCCGCGACGAGTTCTGTATAGACGTCGCCGTCCATTTTCCGACCCTCCGTCTCAACGAGTTGCGTAATGCGGGTCGAGAGCTCATTCATCGTCGAGGTGATGGTGTTGAGTTCGTTGTGCATAGACACGTCGCGGGCCTTTGTGAGGATGTTCGTCGTTGGCCCATACTGTAATGGTCGATGATTCCCACACACGTGCATCACGAGGACGATCCCTTTACCTGGTCGCGAATCCTCGTACGCGGGCCCCAGAGTGAAACGTTCCTCCAAGGTCAACTCAGCCAGGACGTCGCGCACGTGCAGGGCGCGTACGTACCCTCCTTGCTGCTGAGTCCCACGAGTGACGTGTTGAGCACGTGCTGGATCGGTGCACTCGACCACGGTTTCGAGCTGCTCGTCGCGCGCGAAGTCGCCGACGTCGCGCTGACGCGTCTCAAGCGATTCCACCTTCGCGTCGATTGCACCTTGTCAGTGGAAGAAGTCGCGAGCGGTCCGTTCGACAGCGTCGCTGAACAGGTACGACGCGGCGAACCGGGACCCCACGAGTTCCTCGGACTCGTGCCCCAGGTGTACGGTAGGTCGTTCGTGGAACGCACCGTGTCGTTCACCAAGGGTTGCTTCACCGGTCAAGAACTCGTGGGTCGACTTGACGCGCGTGGTTCGAGCGTGCCGTGGCGTTACGTGCGAGCAAGCGGCCCTTCCCTTGACGTCATCGAAGCCGCACTCGTGGCGAAAGGCCCTGAGGGTCCCAAGGGCGTCAGTACCGCGGTGCACTACGACGGTGGGATCCACGTGCTCGGGTTCATCCATCGAAGTGCGATTGACGCCATCGATGACGCCTCGCTCAGCGTCGAGGTCATTCCCTAGGTTGACGAATGCGCGCAATTAACCTTGTTTGAGGAGGCGACGCGTGCGGTTTAACACTGAGGGACTGTTCATCAAGGTGTCGGGCGTGACCACGGAAGAAGACGCCTTGTTCTCGATTGGACTCGGGGCGAGTGCCATTGGGTTTGAATTCGGCCCGACGCCCCGACGGATTAGCCCAAGTGCCGCGGACGACATCATCCGGCGTTTACCGCAGGGTGCCCTGAGCGTGGGCGTCTTCGTGAACGACCTGCCCCAGAAAATCGTCGAAGTGACGAACACTCTGGGCCTGTCGGCGGCACAGATCGATGGGCCAATCTCTGCGGCGTCCCTCAAGTGGGTGAGCGAACGGGTTAACACGGTGATACGAGGTCTTTCGTCGGCCGAAGCGGTGCGTGAACTGCGAGCGGTCGATGGCGTCGACTACTTCCTCGTGCCCGAGGACGACGACATCGATGTGCTGATCGACACGCTCGAGATCTTCGCCGATTTGAGCATCCCGACCCCATTGATCGCCTCGGGCGGACTCAACTCGTCCAACGTCGTCAACGTCGTTCAGAACTATCCCGTGTGGGGTGTCGACGTGCGTTCCGGGGTTGAGATCGAACCGGGCGTGAAGGATCCCGCGCTGCTGGGTGAGTTCATCGACAACGCGCGTTGGGCGAACGCCAACGCCTACGTATCGCGACAGCGCGAGGAGTGGCGAAACTTTTAGGCCCGGTAGCGGCGAAACACGACGCTCCCGTTGTGGCCACCGAACCCGAAGGAGTTGGACAATATGACTTCGAGGTCGCCCGCACGCGGTGCGCCCACGACGACGTCGAGTCCGACGTCAGGGTCGATTTCCTTGGTGCCGGCGGTGGGCGGCATGAGTTGGTTCATCAACGTCATGATTGACGCGACGCCCTCGAGCGCACCCGCGGCGGCGAGGCTGTGACCGAGGTGTCCCTTGATCGACGTGACGGGGGGCGAGTGCTCACCGAAGACCCGGCGTACCGCGACGGCTTCGGCGAGGTCGTTCAACGGGGTCGAGGTGCCGTGCGCGTTGATGTGCGAGACCTCACTGGGTGCAACACCGGCGTCGGCGAGGGCGAGTTCCATGCAACGCACCGCGCCATTGCCCGCCGGGTCGGGTGCGGTGATGTGGTGCGCGTCAGCGGTGGACGCGGCACCGATGACTTCGCCGAAGATCGTCGCACCCCGTTCGTGGGCGTGGTCCCATTCCTCAAGAATTAAGATGCCCGCGCCTTCGCCCATGACGAAGCCGTTACGCTGCGCGTCAAAAGGTCGTGAGAACTCCTCATTCGACAACGCGGTCATGTTGCGAAATCCAGCCTCGGCGATCTCGACGATGACCGCTTCGGCCCCGCCCGCCACGACGACGGGACAACGCCCGCTCGCGACCAAGCGCGCCGCATTACCAATGGCGTGGGTGCCCGCGGCACACGCCGTCGTGACCGTCTCGCAGGGACCACCGAGACCAAAACGCATCGAGACCGCCGCGGTCGCCGCATTGGGCATCATCATCGGCACCATGAAGGGTGAGACGCGGTCGGGACCCTTCTCATTGAGCACGCGCACCTGTTCGAGTACCGTCTGAAGTCCACCAATGCCGGTCGTCACGAGACTGCCGCCTTCAACAATGGGACTGCTCAGACCGCTCTGTCGCCACGCCTCGTCGGCCGCCATGAGCGCGTAGAGCGTGAAGGGGTCGAGACGGCGAAGCTCCTTGGGACCTCCTATGTGGGTTGCGTCAAAGGGCGCAATTCGTTTCGACGCTGGTGCGGTGTCCTTGATCAACGCTGCCCAGAGCGCATCGACGCCAATGCCCGCACACGTCAGTGCGCCGAGCCCCGTAACGGCAACGCGGCGCCCCGACACCGGCCCCGACGGGGTGGTGGCGACGCGCACTACAGCTTGGCGTAGACCAGCTCGAAGGCTTCGCCCACGGTGCGGATTTCCTTGAGTTCATCCTCGGCGACTTCGATGTCGAAGGTCTCTTCGAGCGCCATCACGAGTTCGACGAGATCCAGACTGTCCGCGCCTAGGTCCTCGAACGAGGTCGTGAGCGTCACCTGGGCAGGGTCCACCGCGAGTACCTCGACGGCGTTGTCGGTGAATTTCGTGAGTGCTTCGTTTCGGTCCATGTTCAAGCCCCTTATTTTGTGTCGCTCAATGGTACTCAAGGAATTCTGAAACTCTAGTCACCTAGTGCCCGAGGGAGAGCCCGCCGTCGGCACAGAGGACCGCACCGGTGATGTAACGAGCGTGGTTACTGGCGAGAAACCCCACAACTCCGGCGATATCAGAAGGTTGTCCGATTCGCCCCATGGGGATCATCGACATCATCTGGTCCTTCGCGGCGCCCAACTCGTTGGTCATGTCGGTTTCGATCAGACCAGGCGCGACGACGTTGACCGTCACGCTGCGCGTCGCTACCTCCTTGGCGAGCGAGCGCGCGAGTCCGACGAGTCCCGCCTTCGCGGCGGCGTAGTTCGCTTGTCCGGGCACCCCCATGAAGGGACTGACCGATCCGATGAAGATGATTGAACCCTGTCGCGCGCGCACCATCGAGGCCATCATGGCACGGGCACAGTAGAACGCCCCGTCGAGATCGGTTGAGAGTACGTCGCGCCATTGTTGATCCGACATTCGCATGGCGAGTCCGTCATTGGTGACGCCGGCGTTGATGACCGCCACTTCAACCGGGCCGAATTCGGCGATCGCGCCCTTCACTGCAGCGTTCACCGCTTCGGAGTCAACGACGTCGACCGCGACCGTCATGGTGCAACCTTCGGGTGCGAGCCCTGAACGCGAGAGTGCGACGACGCGGTCGCCCTCGTCGATGAAGTGTTGCGCGATGGCGGCGCCGATGCCGCGACTGGCGCCGGTGACGATGACGTGGCGGTTCATACGACGATCTCCTGTAGTTCTTCGAGACTGGCGGGACTCAACTGGCGTGCAAAGGGACGAATCCGCTTGGTGAGTCCGGTGAGGACCCCACCGGGTGGCATCTCGATGCTCGCGGTGACTGAGTCAGGCAGGGCCATGGTGGCGTCCAAGAACTGGACCGGTGAGGTCAGCTGGCGCGACAGGAGGGAGCGCCATTCATCGGCGTCTCGATGCACGCCTGCGTCGACGTTCGCGATCAACGTGGCATCGGTCGCCCCCCAATGCACCGTCGAGAGCGCGTCGTCGAGTTCCTCTTGTGCGCTTGCCATGAGGGGTGAATGAAACGCTCCACCCACGCTGAGTGGCGTCGCTCGTCGCCAACCGAGTTCCTTGTGGAGGGCGAGCAATCGTTCGAGACCATCGTTGGTGCCGCTGACGACGATTTGTCCGGTGCCGTTAATGTTGGCGACCCAGACGTCGGCGAGTTTCGAGAGATTCGCGCGCGCGTCGTCGTCGCCACCCATGAGGGCGACCATCGAACCGGGTTGCTGCTCGGCGGCGCGGGCCATGGCCCGGCCACGAACGCCGATGAGTCGCGCACCGTCTTCGAGGCTGAGGAGACCCGACGCCACGAGTGCGGAGAACTCGCCCAGACTGTGGCCGAGGAGATAGCGAGGACGGATGTCGACGTCGAGGAGTTCGTGATATCCCACGAGCGACAGGGCGAACGTGGCGATCTGGGCGTGATCAGTTCGTACAACGTCCTCGTCGCTCGCGTTGAGTAGTAGGTACGCGACGTCAAAGTGCGTGACGTCACTCACCGTCTCGACGAGCGACCAGTGGCGAGACGTTCGCCACGCGACGCCCGCCGCTCCGCCGAGCGAACCTTGACCGGGGAAGAGGGCGACACAGTCGTCACGAAACGGACGCTCGCGCACTTCAGACATGCGCTAACGCTACAGCGTGAGCGCATTCGTGCCCGGAGTGGGACTTGAACCCACACACCCTTTCGAGTAAAGGCTTTTGAGGCCTCCGCGTCTGCCGATTCCGCCATCCGGGCTGCGGCGACCACAGTAACAGTTTCTTTAAGGTTGGTCTGGTGAAGATGACACTCTGGCGCAGCGAAGTGCAATTGGCCAACGTGCTACGAAGTGCCCTGCAACGCCACGACGTGCGAAGTCGCTTGTACCTGCGCGTGGAACACGACGGCGTCGAAGGTTGGGGTGAGATTGATCCTCAGCCCTTCGCCCTCAATGGTGATCCAAGTATCGACGACGTGGTGCACGAACTCGACCGCGTGCTACTTGTTCAAGTGGCGGGCGTCTTCGAGCGAGAAGCGACCGTGCCATCGTGGACGAGAATCGCGCGTTTCGCGGGACCACGCGTCGCGAGTGCGTGGGCGGTCGCCTTGGTGGAGATGGCGCTACTTGATCGAGAGTTGCGCGCGCGCAAACAAGATCTCATCGCATTGTGGCCGAAGAACTTCGACACTCCTCTGCAACTCGGGATGTCGCTGCTCGATGACGCGCCAATGGGCGCGCTCACCAGCGATATCAAACGTGTGCGTGCGAAAATAGCGCCGGGGCACCTTGACGCGCGACGCGTGGAAGCGCTCGCGGAATTGGATCGACCGGTATTGCTTGACTACAACTGCTCGGCGTCGAGTGACCTTGGGGTGCTCGCGCAACTCGATCTACTTCGCGACGCGTCGACACCGGTGCGCGTCAGTGTGATCGAGCAGCCGTTTGCACCGGGAAATCTGGTCGATCACGCGCGGCTCGCCGAGGAGTGCGACGTCGCCGTTGGTCTGGATGAAGGCATCCGCACGGTGCGCGATGTCGAGCTCGTCGTACGCTACGACGCTGCTCGCGTGATCTGTATCAAGCCCGCCCGGGTGGGTGGTTACGCCAACGCGCGCACGATGATCGAACGCTCGATCGAACTGGGACTTCAACCGTATATGGGTGGTTTCTTCGAGTCGTCGCTCGCGCGCCACGTCAATCGAACCCTCGCCCAACACTGCATCGAAGAGCCGAGCGACATCGGTGATGTCGCGACGGTCGATACCGGAATTGATGGTGACGTCGAAACCCGCGACTTCGGTTTTGGTCTGGCGCCGAGCGGTGCGGTACTGGCGAAAGCGACCCTCCTCCGGCCCTGATCCGGTAGTCGCCTTACACTCGTGCCCATGGCCCCAAAGATGGAACGGCGTTTAGAGGACCTCCAGCGTCGCCTGATGGCGGCGCGCGAGAGTTTGGCCGTACTCCAAGAACAGGTCCAAGTATGGAATGACGCCTTAGACGACGCCAGAATCCGCTCCCTGGTCTCCGAAACCCCGCTCCAGCAGCAAGAATATGACGAACTCTCACGACACGTCGCGGTCGCGAACGCCGAAATGCTGCGACGTAGCCAGGAGGTGCGAACATTGACCTCCGAGCGTGATGAACTGTTGCGGGAATGGAAACCTAAGGAAGAAGATGGATAAGCGCGTAGTGATAGCCGACGACGAATCGATCATTCGTCTCGATCTGAAGGAGATCCTCGAGGCCGACGGTTACCTCGTCGTGGGCGAGGCGGCTCGGGGTGACGACGCGCTCGCGATGATCCGCGAATTCGAACCCGACCTCGCGCTGCTGGACATCAAGATGCCCGGCCTCGACGGCATCGAGGTCGCGCGTCAGATCAAAGACAGCAGTACCGTCGTGGTGTTGCTGACCGCCTTCAGCCAACGCGCGTTGATCGAGAGCGCGCGCGACGCGGGGGTCGTCGCATACTTGGTCAAGCCTTTTCGCTCGAGCGAGATCCTGCCCAAACTCGCCGCGATCGTGAACCCGCTCTCGATCGAACCACTCGAAACGCACGACACACCCAGCGTCGATGACAAGATTGAGACGCGCGAAATCGTCCAACGCGCCAAGGAGTACCTCATGAGCCAACGCGGACTCGACGAGCCCGCGGCCTTCGAGGTGATCCAACAATCGGCGATGCGCGGGCGGACGCGAATGCGTGACATCGCTCAGCAGATCTTGAAGGGTGAGTTCGTTGGTTGACGCGGGCAACGACCAGCGACCCCTCGTCCTACTCGACGGGATGTCGTTGGCGTTTCGCGCGTTCTTCGCCCTCTCGACCGACATAAAGACGTCCGAGGGCGTCGTCACCAACGCGCTGCACGGCTTCGCGTCAATGTTGGTGTCGCTCATTCGCTCGCAAGAACCACGCGCCCTGTGCGTGGCGTTCGACCTACCGGGGGGCACCTTTCGCGAGACCATGACGGTCAACTACAAGGGCGGACGTGCCGAGACGCCGATCGAGATCGAGCACCAGTTCGACTTGATTCGTGGGTTGTGCGAGGTCTTGCACATCCCGGTACTGGGTGTGACGAACTTCGAAGCCGACGACGTGCTCGCGACGCTCGCCACCTGGGGTCGTGACGAGAAGATTCCCGTCGTCGTCGTGACGGGGGATCGGGACACCTTCCAGCTGGTGGAGGATCCGTTCGTCAAGGTGCTCTACAACCGGCGCGGGGTTTCCGATTATTCGCTCTACGACGAAGCGGGCATCGTCGAGCGCTGCGGCATCGAGCCGCGACGCTATCCCTTGCTCGCGGCGTTGCGCGGGGACACCTCCGACAACCTTCCGGGCGTCCCGGGCGTGGGCGAGAAGACGGCGGCGAAACTCTTCGCGCAGTATCGCGATTTCGACGACCTTTACCAGCACCTCGATGCGCTCACTCCGAAACTTCGCGAGAACCTCGCCACGTACGAACAGCGTGCGCGCAACAACGCCGAAGTGATGCGTCTTATCCGCGACGTGCCACTCGACTTCACGTTGGACGACATCACGATGGGCGGATGGAAGCGCGAGGAGGTCGCCGCGTTCTTCGATCGTTTCGAGATGAACGCGATGCGCGCGCGCTTCGAGAAGGTCATGCGCGACGGCTTGCTCGGCGAGCCGGTGGGTGGTGCCACGCCCGAGAAGAAGGCCACCAAGGCACCGAGCAAGGACCTTTCGCGCGCCAAGTCACTCGGCGAGGTCGTGAAGTCCCAGGGCACCTACGTGCTCGCCTACGCCAAGGGGCGAGTCGCCGTGTTCGACGAGAAGGCGCGCGCGGTTGCCGTGGCGAGTGAGAGCGAGTTCTTCGCGCTCGCGGGTTCGTCATCGTTGCGTGGTCACGACCTGCGAGAGCTCTACCGTCACGCGAGCAACGAAGGCGTTGCACTCGCGGAACCACACGACGACACCTCGATCATGGCATTTCTCGTCGACGCGACGAGTGGCCAGTACGAACTCGCTGACGTCGCACAACGTTTTCTCGGCGAGACGCTTACGACCCACGCGCCGTCGTTGTTTGACGAGGTCGCGAGCGACGAAACCTTGATTCGTGACGTCAATCTGATCGCGCGATTGCTCGAGGTGTTACGTGCGGATATCACCAAATGGGAACTGAACGCCGTCTATGAGCAAGTGGAGCTGCCGTTGGTGGCGGTGCTCGGGCGCATGGAGTCGCGAGGGATTTGCGTCGACGTGAAGATGCTGCGCACGATCAATGACGAATTCGCGAAGGAGGCAACCCAGCTCGACGCCAAGATTCAAAAGACGGCCGGCCATGAGTTCAAGGTGAATTCCCCACAACAACTTCAGACGGTGCTCTTCGACGAACTAGGACTCACCGCGGTGAAAAAGATCAAGTCGGGGTATTCGACCGACGCGTCTTCGCTTGAGGCGATCCAGGACGAGCACAAGATCGTGCCGCTCATCCTTCGCTACCGCGAGGTGGAGAAGTTGCGCAGCACCTATGGTGCGCCATTGATTGACGCGGTCGGGCCCGACGGACGTATTCACGCTGAGTTTCGCCAAACGGTCGCGCGCACCGGTCGACTCTCCTCGGAGAATCCCAACTTGCACAACATCCCCGTGCGTTCTCAAGAGGGTCGACGTTTGCGCTACGCCTTCGTGCCCAGCCCGGGTTGGCTGTTGTGCGTTGCGGACTACAACCAAATCGAATTACGTATTCTCGCGCACCTCTCCCAGGACAGCGGACTACTCGCGGCGTTCGAGTCGCACGAGGACGTGCATCGCACCATCGCCGCCTCCGTGTTTGGCGTCGCGCCCGCGAAGGTGACTCATGAGCAACGCGAGCAAGCCAAAGCCGTCTCCTACGGACTCGCCTACGGGATGGAGGCTTACGGCTTGAGCCAACGCCTTGGCGTGAGTGTGAGTGCGGCGAAGGAGGTCATGGATAAGTACTTCGCTGGTTTTCCGTCGCTGCGCGCCTACATGGACGCCACGATCAAGGACATCCGTAACAAGGGCTACTCGCGCACTGAGTTCGGTCGAATCCGACCTTTTCCCGACCTCGCGACCGCGGTGGGACCACAGCGTCAGGCGGCCGAGCGTCAAGCCATGAACGCGGGCATCCAAGGCCTCGCCGCCGACATCTTCAAGTTCGCGCTGGTTCGACTCGATCGCGAACTAAGCGCCGGAGGTCTCGAGGCGCGTCTCATTCTCCAGGTGCACGACGAAGTCCTCGTCGAAGCGCCGCCCGATGAAAAGCCGCGGGTCGAAGCGATTGTCATCGACGCGCTGACCCACGCGGCGACGCTCTCGGTGCCACTCGAAGTTTCGCTCGCCTGGGGTGAGAACTGGGCCGCCGCAAAGGGCTAAAAAAAGACAGGTGATAGGGTTGAAACCTGGGTTTGCACCGGCGACCCAGCGCTCCTATTGCCTAGAGGACCCCGGTGTGGTCGCATGAAAGAAGTACGTATGTCGGACGGCACCAGCCTCCTTTCTCCCCAGCAAATGGGCACCTTTGACGAAGAAGGAAATTACATTCCTCGCGTCATCACCGAAGACAACATGGTCGGCACTGATCTCGCAACCCTGGTTGGCGACAGTGTCCTCGAATTTGAAGACGGTGATCTCGTCACCGGTACCGTCGTCAAGATCGACCACGACGAGGTCCTGCTCGACATTGGTTTCAAGTCCGAGGGTGTCATCCCCTCGCGCGAGCTCTCCATTCGCAACGACGTCGATCCCTCCGAAATCGTCTCGCTCGGAGAGCGCGTGGAGTGCCTCGTCCTGCAAAAAGAGGATAAGGAAGGTCGACTCGTCCTCTCGAAGAAGCGCGCTCAGTACGAGAAGGCGTGGAGCAACATCGAAGAATTGAAGAACCGCGACGAAGTCGTCAAGGGCGTCGTCATCGAGGTAGTCAAGGGCGGGCTCATCGTCGACATTGGACTGCGCGGCTTCTTGCCCGCGTCGCTCGTAGAGCTTCGCCGCGTGCGAGAGCTACAGCCCTATATAGGTAAGACGGTCGAAGCGAAGATCATCGAACTCGACCGTAACCGCAACAACGTCGTGCTCTCGCGGCGCGCGTGGCTCGAAGAAACTCAGAAAGAGCAACGCGGCGACTTCCTCAACAACCTGAAGCCGGGCGAACGTCGTCACGGCGTTATCTCCTCGGTCGTGAACTTCGGTGCCTTCGTCGACCTCGGCGGTATGGACGGTCTGATTCACGTCTCCGAGTTGAGTTGGAAGCACATCGATCACCCGAGCCAAGTTGTCACCGTGGGCGACGAAGTGGACGTCGAGGTGTTGGATGTTGACTTCTCCAAAGAGCGCATCTCCTTGTCGCTCAAGGCCATCCAGTCCGACCCTTGGCAGGTCTTCGCCGACAGTCACGCCGTCGATCAACTGGTCTACGGTCGCGTCACCAAGATGGTGCCATTCGGTGCATTCGTGCAAGTGGGTGAGGGCATTGAAGGTCTCGTGCACATCTCGGAAATGGCGGCGCACCACGTCGACTCACCCGACCAGGTCGTCACCGCCGGCGAGGAACTCTGGGTCAAGATCATCGAACTCGACACCGCTCGTCGTCGAATCAGCCTCTCAATCAAACAAGCTGCCGAAGGTGGCGAAGTGAGCGAGGAATACCGCGAGGCGTTCGGAAGTCACGCGTATGACACCGAGGGCAACTATATCGGTGGCATCGAATACGGCGAATTCACCCCCGAGACCGAAGCGCAAGCCGCGTGGGCCGAATACGCCACGGGGCCCGCGACCAAGACGGCCGGCGTGGATGAGGCGCCCGTCGCCGATACTCCGAGCGACGAGACCGTCGCCGAATAGTCGTCGTGCCGTCGCCTTCGAGCGACGTCGTTACTTCTTGCTAATCGTGAGTGGGTAGTGACACGCGACGTGATGTCCCGGCGCCACCTCTTCGAGTTGGGGTTCGATCTCGACGCACTTCTCGGTCGCGAATGGACAACGCGTACGAAAGCGGCATCCGCTCGGGGGATTCAAGGGACTTGGTGGTTCGCCACCGAGGACTTCGCCATGTACGGGTGAGTCGGGGTCCGCTTCGAGCGCGGCGCCCAGCAAGAACTTCGTGTAAGGGTGTGCGGGCGCTTCGTACAGTGTGTCCGCCGGACCGATCTCGCAGATGCGTCCCAGGTACATGACTGCGACACGGTCGCTCACGTTCTTCACGACCGCGAGGTCGTGGGCGATGAACAATAACGTGAGCCCGTATTCGTGCTTCAAGTCTTCGAGGAGATTGAGGATCTGGGCTTGGACCGAGACGTCTAACGCCGAGACCATCTCGTCACAGATGAGCAGTTTGGGGCGCATGGCGAGTGATCGGGCGATCGAGATTCGCTGGCATTGGCCACCCGAGAACTGACGTGCGTAGCGGTTCCCGTAGACCTTGGGATCGATGCCGACTTTGGTGAGCAAGTCGCTGATCAGCACGTCGCGCTCGTCGCCGGTGACTGATTTCCAACAGTCGAGGGGTTCGGCGACGATGTCCTTGATGCGACGCCGTGGGTTGAGCGAGGAGATCGGGTCCTGGAAGATCATCTGCATGCGAGTGCGTATGTTGCGCAGTGCCTTGCCTTTTTGGGCAATGACGTCAGTCCCGTCGAGCTCAATGGTGCCGCTCGAGGGCTCGACGATGCGCATGAGCGCCTTGCCCGTCGTGGACTTGCCACAGCCCGACTCGCCGACCAGGCCGAGGGTCTCGCCCTCGTAGATCTCGAAACTCACCCCCGCGACGGCGGCGACTTGGTGGCGTCCCATACCGAAGGTGACGACGAGATCACTCACCTTCAAAAGTGGCTCTCTGGTCTCGGTCATTTTCTCACCGTCCTACGCGTCTTGGGGAGGGGATTCCAGCACGCGAACATGTGGCCGGGTTCATCGGCCGCTTGGAGTTCGGGCCGTTCGACGCGACACTTGTCGGTCGCGTATGAGCACCGAGGCGCGAAGCTGCAACCATCGGTGAGTTTGAGCAGGTTCGGCGGTCGCCCGGGGATGGTTGTCAGTCGGGTGTGCGAGGCGTTGGACACTTTGGGAGAACTTTCGAGCAGAGCGCGCGTGTAAGGCATGCGGTGACCCGCGAACACCTCGCGCGTGGAGCCAATCTCGACGATGCGTCCCGCGTACATCACGATGATGCGCGACGTTCGCGTCGCGACGACGCCGAGGTCGTGGGTGACGAGTACAACGGACATCTCGAGGCGTTCCTTCAATTCTTCGAGGAGGTTCAAGATCTGCGCTTGGATCGTCACGTCGAGCCCAGTCGTGGGTTCGTCCGCCAAGAGCAATTGGGGAGAGCAGGCGAGGGCGATCGCGATCACGACGCGTTGGCGCATGCCCCCCGAGAGCTGGCCCGGATACGCGTCGTAGCGGTACTGGGGCGACGGGATTCCCACCAGTTCCAGCAGCTCAATGGCACGTGCCTTGGCGTCGACTTTGGACATCCCGAGACGCACGCGCAGGGTCTCGTCGATCTGCTTGCCCACTTTCATGACCGGGTTGAGTGAGGTCATTGGATCCTGGAAGATCATGGCGACTTCGGTGCCCCAACGTTTTCGCTTGTCGTCCTCGCTTGCGCCGACCATTTCAAAGCCCGACAAGAGCACCGAACCGGTGACGGTCACGTTGGTGCGCTGTTGGAGTCCCATGATGGTGCGCGACAACACGGTCTTGCCCGAACCGGATTCACCAACGATGCCAATCGTCTGGTTCCGTTCCATGTCGAACGAGACGCCACCGACGGCGGGCAGATCGCCGCCCGCGGTGTGGAACGTCGTGGCGAGGTCCTTGACGACCAGCAACTTTTCCTGCTCAACGCTCACAGCTTCACCTCGGTGACGTCGAAGTGGTGGCGCAAACGATCACCGATGAAGTTCAAGCACAACAAGAACAGACACAGGGCCGCCGACGGAAAGATCACGAGCCACGGATTTACTTGCAAAATGGTGCGCGCCTCGTTGATCATGTTGCCCCATGAGGGAGTCGGGGGATTGACCGAGAGTCCTAGGAACGCGAGGGCGCCCTCGAGGGCGATGACCGTGGCGACGCCGATCAGCAGGAATGAAATTGCGATGGGCGCGATGTTGGGCGTGAGCTCGCGAAAGATGATGCGACGATCGGTCGCCCCCTGGACCTTGGCCGCGATGATAAAGTCCTTGGTCGCCACGCTCAAGGTGGCCGTGCGGATCACTCGATAAACGAGCGGGATCGACGCGACGCCAATCACCACGATGATCTTGAACAAGGAACGAGGCGTCCAAAAAGAAAGGATCGCGATCGTCGCGATGATCGCCGGAAATGCGAGCAGGACGTACATCACGTTCGTGAGAATCGTGTCGAAGCGACCTCGACGATACGCCGCGAGCATGCCGAGGGGGGCGCCGACACCGAAGCCAATCACCATCGCTCCGGCCCCCACGGAAAGCGACACCCTCGATCCATAGATCACGCGCGCGAGGATGTCGCGCCCGAGGTCATCGGTACCAAAGAGGTGGTGCAGCGATGGACCGGAATTGATGAATGAGTAGTTCTGAAACAGGGGGTTCTCAATAGGCAAGACGTTCGCGAACAGGGCACCAACGATGTTGAGACCAATCCAACCGACGCAGATCCAAAAAAGGATGCCCAAGGGCTCCTTTGCTTCGGGTTTTTCTACGAGGATCGCCTCCTCGAGGACACTGAACTGGGGGAAATTACTCACGACTAATCCTCGGGTCGACAATGTTGATAATGAAGTCAAAGATGAAGTTGATCAAGACCACACCCACCGAGACCACGAGAACAATGCCCTGCACCAAGAGATAGTCACTGGTGTCGATGGCACTGATCAAGGTGTATCCCAATCCAGGAATATTAAGTAGATACTGGACAACAAATCCACTCGCGAGCAATCCACCTATGTTGACGCCCGCGGCACCGAGGAGCGCCACTGACGACGGCCGAAACGCGTGTCGCCACATGATGCGACGCTGGCTCAGACCCTTGGAGCGCGCCATAGTGATGAATTCTTCTTGCAACGTCGCGATGAGATCGCTGCGGAGCACGCGGTAATAGACCACGAAGCTCCCTATGGCGAGAGCTATCGCGGGGAGCGCCATGCTCTCGAGGTTGCCTAACCAGTCCTGCGAGAACGAGACGTACGACGATGGTCCCGTATGGGGGACGCCCGCCTTAATTGAAATGAACAACACCATCAAGACGATGACGATGAACGTCGGCACCGATAAGAGAGTGAAGCTACCGGCGCTGAAGGCCCGATCGAGCCACCCATCGGGTTTGCGCGCCGAACGCATCGCGATCGGGATGGCGGTGATGAACGCCAGGATCTGTGAGAGGAAAATGATTTCGAGGTCGATCGGCAGCGCCGCACGAATGGTGCTCGCGACGGAGGTCTGCGAGATGAACGACGTACCCAGATTGCCGCGAAGTACGTTGCTGATCCACACGAAGTACTGCTGGTAGATGGGCTTGTTCAGGCCGAGAAGTTTGTAGAGCTTGGCCTGATTCTCCGGACTCGCCCCGGGTCCCTCAATGACCGTCGTGATATTACCGGGAAGTAAGTGGATGAGATAGAAGCTTCCGACCGAGATAATGAAGCAAATCGCGATCAACATCACGACTCTTCGTAGTACGTACCTCAGCACTCTTCCCCCTCTAGGACTTCCTTGGACAATAGTCAAACCGCGTACCCCCTTTGAACAGGGCACGGGTCGACCAGGGCTGTCCCGTCAGTCGCCGGGGCGCGTGTTGGCGCCGGAATCGACCGTGCTTTGAAGTGATGTCAGGTAGTGGGTCATTTCGGCCCGTTGCTGGCTGACGCCAGCTGGGCTCTACCGGCCCCAAGGATGTTACGAGCGGCGTTCACGTCAGCGTGGTCTTCGTGAGCACAACGCTGACAGTGAAATAACGCCTGGTTGACCCGGTTCGAGGACGCTACGTGGCCACAGGCCGCGCAGCGTTGACTCGTGTGGTGGGGGTTGACTTTCACGACTATCCGACCGGCACTCTCAGCCTTGTACGAAAGTCGCAAAAGTAATCCTCCCCACCCCGCGTCGTTAATCGATCGGTTGAGACCCGATTTGGCCTTCGCCCCGTTGGGTGCGAAACCACCAGGACTGATTGAGTCCTTCCTCGGCGCTGGTCGACGCACCATGTTGGTGATCTTCAAATCTTCGACGACGATCAGATCGAACTCGTTGACCAGACGACGTGAAAGTTGGTGGTGCGCGTTGGCGCGTTGCTGACGCACTCTTCGGTGCAGGCGTGCGACTTCTTCGACCTGACGACGTCGTCGA
>CAJCJA010000025.1 GCA_903970515.1 Candidatus Saccharibacteria bacterium CG_4_10_14_0_2_um_filter_52_9 | reverse complement strand
GCCGGAATCGCAATACTGACGACCGACGAAACCAACAAGACGGACGCCAAGCGTCCAAGTAGAGATTTAACGCTTTGACGCATCAGATTCCTTTATTCAGAGGTTTGTGCGTCTGGGCATACAGCCGTACTTACAACATCTTCAATTGCCGCAATTGACGTTCGTGCCACGGGCTGAAGACTAAGCAACTTCAACTAGAAGTCTAGGGACAACGGTCGCTAGTTGGCGCGGTGGTGCAAATTTCTCTGGCGCGCCACTTCGAAGGCGGCGACCGACACCGCCACGCCCGCGTTCAATGAACTGATCTTTCCCAGCTGGGGAATCGAGACCACCGCAGCGCAGCGTTTGCGCGTCAAGGACGCGAGGCCCTTTTCCTCTCCACCGACCACCAAAGCAACAGGCAGCGATCCGAGATCTAGCTCGTAAAGGGAGTCCTTGGACTCGCCCGCGAGCCCCACCGTCAACACACCCGCTTTGTTCAACAGGTCGATGGCGGCGGGAATGCCGCCCACGTCACAAAACGTCAGATATTCAATCGCACCCGCGGCCGTTTTGGTGACCGTGGGTGAAATACGCGCCGAGCGATGACGAGGAACGACCACGCCGGTCACTCCCGCACCGTCGGCGCTTCGTAACATGGCACCGAGATTGCGCGGATCGGTGACTCCGTCGCACACCAGCAAAAAGGGGTGCTTCGTCTCCAGCACGACGTCGAGACTTACGGTCTCGAGTCGGGCCGCGAAGGCGACGACACCTTGATGACCTTCGGTCCGCGCCTCGCGGTCCAGTCTCGCCATGGACACCGACTGCACCGGGATTCGCTGACGCTGGGCTTCGCGCTCTATCGCGTCGAGGATCTCGGATGGATCCTGTGCTTCGGCGACGAAGATGCGCTCCACACGCCGACGGCGAGCCTTCAAGAGTTCGAGGACCGCGTGACGACCCTCGACCTGCTCGCCTCCGAGTCCTTCCTTCTCGCGACTGGGCGCGCGCCTCGGCCCTCGTACTTGTCCGCCGCTCATTGGCCGACCACCCTGCGTCATGGCTCGACCCTTAGGTGAGGGTCGCTTCGGTGCCGGACGCGGAGTCACGACGTTTCCCTCAACAACACGACGCAGTTCGCGCCAATGCCTTCCTCACGACCCAGGGCTCCCAGACCCTCCGTCGTCGTTGCCTTGACCGACACGAGCGCTCCGAGCGCCGTCGAGAGTTCCTTAGACATCGTGGGAATGAACCAGGCGAGTTTCGGCTGTTCGGCGATGATCGTCAGGTCGGCGGATTCCACGCTGAATCCCGCCCGCTCCACGAGCTCGCGCGTCGCCGCCAACATCGTCGCGGACTTCGCACCGGCGTAACGGTCATCGGTGTCGGGGAAGTGATGCCCGATGTCACCCAGATTCGCCGCGCCGAGCAATGCGTCGATAAGCGCGTGCGTGGCGACGTCGGCGTCGGAGTGACCTTCGAGTCCGATCGCGTCGGGGATCAACACGAGACCGAGCCACAACTGACGAGCCGGGTCGACGCTGAAGCGATGTACGTCGATGCCCTGTCCGATCCTCATTGCGAACTCTTCTCGAGGAATTGCACCAGCCATTCCAAGTCGCGAGGTTCGGTGATCTTCACGTTCGAGGTCTCGCCGTCGACGATGACGACCTGTCCGGGCAACGCTTCGACGAGCGCGGCGTCATCGGTCGCGTCATGAGCGCTCGCGTGCGCGCGTTCGAGCATCTCGCGACGAAATGCTTGTGGCGTCTGGACGGTGACGAGATCCTCGCGTGGAATTGTCTCGCGCACCGTCGGAGGGTGCGAGTCGCTGACGCGCTTGACGGTGTCGGTGATGCGAAGTCCCGGGACTGCCCCGTCGGCTCCGCGCTCCACCGCGTCGACGACCGCGTGGAAGAGTTGCTCGGTCGCAAGTGGACGCGCCGCGTCGTGGACGACGACGATGTCGACGCCGTGGCAATGCTCGAGACCGCGTCGCACGGACTCGGCCCTCGACGCGCCGCCAACGACGACGAGGTCGGCACCTTCGCCGTCAGCGTGGTAGTCCTCGGGGACCACCAGTAGCACCCTTGAAGCAACGCTCCGCGCGAGTCGCACGCTTCGACTCGCGACCGTCTCGGTGCCGAGCATGGCGAATTGCTTGGGTCCGCCGAAGCGAACCCCCTGACCGGCGGCCACGACGATGGCGGCCACGGTCATGTCTAGGGCAGGACCGAGGCGAGCTTTTCTTCAGCCGCTTCAGTGTCGACGTTCAAGGCGAAGGTCAACTCGGAGACGAGAATTTGGCGCGCGCGCGTCAACATGCGCTTCTCGCCAGCGGAGAGGCCCTTGTCCTTGTCACGAATCGACAAGTTGCGCACGACTTCGGCGACTTGGTAGATGTCGCCGGAGCGAAGCTTCTCCGAGTGGTTCTTGAATCGACGCGACCAGTTGGTCGGCATGCGGGCTTCCTTCTTGCGAAGCACGGCGAAGACCTCTTCGACCTCCTCGTCGTTGATGACGTCACGCAGGCCCACGGATTCGGCGTTCGCGACGGGCACCATCAAGACGAGATCCGTGTACGCGACCTTCAACTTCAGGTAGTCCTGCTTCACGTCAAACGCGGTCATTTTCTCGATCTTCTCCACGGTGCACGCGCCGTGGTGCGGGTAGACGAGACGATCACCCTTTTTGTACTTACGAGGCGCCATAAATCGATTTCTCCTCAGGGAAAATTCCGCCCAAAGGGGCGTTAGGGGGATTAGTAATTCTACCGCACTTTGCCCAAAACGTGCCGCCACAAAGGGCAATCGCACCTGGGCCAGTGCATCGCGCCACCTCGCGGTGGCACGTCACATTACTCGTTGGTGGAGAGATCCTCGAAATCGACCGAAGGCGGCAAGCCCTCGACACCCTCAAAGGTGAGGAAAGGACCATCGTCACCCGTGGCGCAGTCGATCACGATCGTTTGGCCGGCGTGGAAGTCCTTGAAGAGGATTTTCTCGCTCAAGACGTCCTCGACGTAGGTCTGGATAGCCCGACGAAGAGGACGCGCTCCGAGTTCGGGGTCGTAACCCTTTTCCGCGAGGAACTCCTGCGCCTTCGCCGACAACTCGAGACCGAGTCCCTGGATGGCCAGTTGATCACGCAGACGCGTGATGAACATGTCGGCGATGAGGATGACCTCTTGTTGGGTGAGCTCGTGGAACACGATGGTGTCGTCGATTCGGTTCAAGAACTCAGGCCGGAAGTGCGCCTTGAGCGCCTGGTGCACCTTTTCCTTCATCCGCTCGTGGCTCGCGAGGTCCGAATCCTTCACGAAGCCAATGGCGGCCTTTCGAAGGTCGGCGGTGCCGAGGTTCGAGGTCATGATCAAGATGGTGTTCTTGAAGTCGACCGCACGACCCTGTGAGTCGGTCAGACGACCGTCCTCGAGGATCTGCAGCAACGTGTTAAAGACGTCCGGGTGCGCCTTTTCGACTTCGTCGAACAGCACCACCGAGAAGGGCTTGCGTCGGACCGCTTCAGTCAGCTGCCCGCCCTCGTCGTAACCGACGTAGCCCGGGGGTGAACCCACGAGTCGGCTCACGGAGTGCTTTTCCATGTACTCGGACATGTCGAGCTGGATAATCGCGTCTTCGTCGTCGAAGAGAAATTCGGCGAGCGTCTTGGCGAGTTCCGTCTTCCCGACGCCAGTCGGTCCAAGGAAGATGAACGACCCGCCGGGACGCTTGGGGTCCTTCAATCCGGCACGCGTGCGTCGAATGGCGCGGCTGATCGCGGTGATCGCCTCGTCTTGTCCCACGATGCGCTTGTGCAACTCGTCTTCCATCCGCAAGAGTTTCGAGGTCTCTTCCTCGGTGAGGCGATAGACCGGGATGCCGGTCCAGTTCGCGAGCACTTCGGCGATTGTCTCTTCGTCGACGAGGTCGAAGGTCTGACCGCCGGACGCCTTCACCGACGCGTCCAACTCGTCCTTCTTCGTCAAGAGGTCGCGCTCTTGCTCCTCGAGGGCCTTCGCCTGCTCGAGGGCGCCGCTCTCCATCGCGGACTCCTTGTCGTTGCGCACTCGAAGGATGTCCTCGTCGTACTTCTTCGCGGCCGGGGGCGCCGCCATGCGACGAATGCGCAGGCGCGAGCCCGCCTCGTCGATAAGGTCGATCGCCTTGTCCGGCAAGAAACGGTCTGCGATGTATCGATCGGCCAGGTTGGCTGCGGCGATCAAGGCTTGGTCGGTGATGCGCACCGCGTGGAACTCTTCGTAGACCTCGCGCAAACCCTTCAGGATTTCAATAGTCATCGCGACCGAGGGCTGCTCCACCTTGACGGGCTGGAAGCGTCGCTCGAGGGCGGCATCTTTTTCGATGTGCTTGCGGTACTCGTCGAGTGTCGTCGCACCGACGGTCTGGAGTTCGCCACGAGCGAGCATGGGCTTCAATATTGACGCCGCGTCGATGGCACCTTCGGCGGCACCCGCACCCACGAGGGTGTGGATCTCGTCGATGAACAAGATGATGTCGCCACGAGTGCGAATTTCCTTCAAGACCTTCTTCAGTCGCTCCTCGAAGTCACCGCGGTAGCGGCTGCCCGCGACGAGCGCGCCGAGGTCGAGGGTGTAGAGCTGCTTGTCCGCGAGGGTCACCGGGACCTGGTTCGCGACGATCTTCTGGGCGAGGCCCTCGACGATGGCGGTCTTTCCGACGCCGGGCTCGCCAATGAGCACCGGGTTGTTCTTCGTGCGTCGCGACAACACCTGCATGACGCGCTCGACTTCCTTGTCTCGTCCGACGAGCGGGTCGAGCTTGCCCTCACGGGCGAATTGGGTGAGATTACGGCCGAATTGGTCCAACACGGCCGAGCCGCCCGCCTCTTCGGGGCCGCTCTTTTGACCGCTGCCCGAGGGCACGCCGCTCTCCTTGCCCGCTTGGCCGGACATCATCTGGATCACTTGGGTGCGGACCCTCGCCATATCGGCGCCGAGGTCGTTCAACACCTGGGCGGCGACGCCGTCGCCCTCGCGCACGAGGCCGAGCAGCATGTGCTCGGTGCCAATGTAGGAGTGTCCCAACTGGAGGGCTTCACGAAGCGAGAGTTCGAGGACCTTCTTCGCGCGAGGCGTGAAGGGTGGCGAACCGGGCGACGGGTTGGTGTTGGCTCCGATCGCCTCTTCCACTTTCTCCCTGACCACGTCAAAGGTCACGCCCAGGGCGTCCAGGGCCTTCGCGGCAACTCCTTCACCCTCTCGAATAAGACCAAGCAAAATGTGCTCGGTTCCGATAAAGGCGTGATTGAGGTCGCGTGCTTCTTCCTGAGCGAGTACGAGTACTCGTCGGGCACGGTCAGTGAATCGCTCGAACAATGTTCATCCCTCTCATGTCGATAAGTAGCAGTGTACCGGTGCACGTACTCGAATCGTTCCACGCCCTCGAACCAGCAAGAACACGCGATTCGATATACACGCGGCGCAGCAAATGCGCTTTGTTCGCGTGAGACCTTGTATTTCGCGCGCTGCACGGCGCCACGGCGTGCGAATTCTCGCGACGCCACGACGTGAAAATTCGATGAATTTCTCCCTCGGCGACACGTAGTGAATAACCAATGGCGAGTTTGTCAATTCGCGCACGTCATCAATACTCGATTCGGGCCAGTTCGTCGCTGGCCGCGCGACACCGAAACGTGCAGAGCGCGCCCTCTAAGGTGGTGGCGTGAATCCGCTCGAGCGATTGCAGCTGGCACCGGTGGAGTCGGATCTCTTGCGTCTCGAATCGCTTTTGGCCGAATGCGTCGTCATTGGTGACCCGTATCTGGACTCGGTGACGACGCACCTCATTTATGCGGGTGGTAAACGACTGCGCCCGATGCTCGCGATCGCCTCGGCGACGCTCGTCGCCCGCGAAGCGACCCAGGACGACCTGCTCGGCGGCGTGGCGCTTGAGTTATTGCACCTCGCCTCGCTCTACCACGACGACGTGATGGACGAAGCCGAGGTGCGTCGAAACGTCGACAGTGTGAACGCGCGCCACGGAAACCTCGTCGCGATCGTGGCGGGCGACTACCTCATGGCGCGTTCGGCGAGCATCGCCTCCGACCTCGGTGTCGAGATGGCGGGACTGATCGCGCGCACCCTCGCGTGGCTCACCCGGGGTCAGATCTCCGAGGTACGCACCGCGTTTTCGATAGAGCGCACCGAGGCGGACTACTACGAAGCGATCGAGGGCAAGACCGCCTCGCTCATGAGCTCGAGTTGTCGCGTCGGGGCGATCACGGCGAAGCACGGTCCCAAGGAGACCGAGGCGTTGGCCGAATTTGGACGCTGTTTCGGGATGGTCTACCAATTGCGCGACGACGTCTTAGACGTCATCGCGACCGAGAACCAACTCGGCAAGCCCGCCGGTCAGGACCTCGCCGAAGGCATCTATAACCTGCCCACACTGTTCGCGCTTCGCGATCCGCTCATAGGTGACGAACTTCGCGGGATCCTCGGCGAAGCGCTCAACGACGCCGAGCGAGAACACGCTCGAAAACTCGTCGTGGCGACCGATGGCGTGGACCAGACGCTCCTCGCCGCCAAGACCTTCCTCGCGACCGCGGAGAAGGTGCTGGTCGACGTGCCGGGTGTTCAACTGCGCGAAGGATTCGCTTCGCTCATCGAGTCACTCCTCGAGGACCTTCCTTCGTACTAGTCGCGCAGGGGCTTGAGCGTCGGAAAGGCGATCACTTCTCGGATGTTCGCCTCGTCGCCAATGAGCATCGCGAGACGATCAATACCAATACCGAGGCCCGCGGTAGGTGGGAGTCCCCACTCGAGCGCCTTGATGTAGTCCTCGTCGATGGGCATCGCCTCTTCGTCGCCCGCGGCGGCGAGTTTCGCCTGTTCTTCGAAACGTCCCCGTTGATCGAGCGGGTCGACGAGTTCGCTGAAACCATTGGAGAGTTCTCGACTCGCCGCGTAGGACTCGAAGCGCTCGGTCAACAACGGGTCGTGCTGATGACGTCGCGCGAGCGGCGAGACCTCGACCGGGTACTCGGTGACGAACGTCGGATCCCACAACGACTCCTCGCACGTCACCTCGAACAGTTCGCTCAAGCAGCGCCCCGGACCCCAGGTGTCGTGCACGTGCACGTCGCGGTCGCGTAACTTCGCGACGAGGTGCTCGCGCGCGGTGTGCACCGAGACGTCCTCACCGAGCGCCGCCGAGGTCAATTCGGCCATGGTGCGCCGCGGCCACGGGGCTCGAAACGAGAACGGACGACCCTGGTAGGTCCCCTCGGTCGTACCCAGCACGTCGAGCGCCACCCCGGCGACCAACTCCTCGGTGAAGGCCATCATGTCCTCGTAGTTCCAGTAGGCCGCGTAGAGCTCGAGCATGGTGAACTCGGGATTGTGCCGAGGGCTCACGCCCTCGTTGCGAAAGACGCGACCGAGTTCGAAGACGCGCTCGAAACCTCCGACGACGAGTCGCTTCAGCCACAATTCGGGCGCGATGCGCAAGAAGAACTCGCTATCGAGCGCGTTGTGGTGCGTCGAGAATGGACGCGCCGCCGCACCCGACGCGATGGCGTTCAAGATGGGCGTCTCGACCTCGATGAATCCGCCCGCCCAACACCGTTCGCGAACCGATCGCACCACCTGGCTGCGACGCGACAGCGCGAGACGCGAGTCGGGATTCGCCCAGAGGTCCGCTTCACGATGACGGTAGCGAAGATCGAAGTCCGAGATGCCCGCCCACTTGTCGCCGAAGTTGTGCTGGGCCTCGGCGAGACGAACCCAGGTGGCGACCTTGACCGACAGCTCGCCGCGCTTCGTGCGCACCACCTCCCCGGTGACCCCCACCCAGTCGCCGAGGTGCAACTTCGCGAACTCATCGAAGTCGCTCGTGACCTGCGCGAGGGCGAAGAGTTGGATCTCGCCCGTCGAGTCGCGCATCGTCGCGAACGCTAACTTGCCCTGCGTGCGTAGCAACATGACGCGACCCGCGATCGCGACCTGCGCGCCAGACTCCTCACCGTCTTCGAGTGTTGCGTAGGTCTCCTGCAGCGCGGCCGCGTAGGCGTTGTGCGCGAAGCGATACGGCGTGCTCACAAAGCGTCTCCCAAATGGTTCCGTTCATGAACGATACGCAATCCGTGAAGGGTCAACCATGGTTCGACGTGTCGAATGTGCTTGGTGTGCGACGAGATCAGTCCCGCGAGCCCGCCGGTCGCGATCACGGTCGCGGAACCGAGTTCGTCGACGATGCGCTCGACGACCCCGTCGACCTGTGCGGCGAAGCCGTAGAGCACACCGGACTGGATTGATTCGACGGTGGAGCGACCAATCACCGAGCGTGGGCGCACGAGTTCGACCGAACGAAGGGCCGACGCGTGTGCGTAGAGCGCCTCGAGGGAAATAGCGACGCCCGGGGCAATCGCGCCGCCGAGGTACTCACCCTTGGCACTCACCACGTCAAAGACGGTGGCGGTGCCCATGTCGACAACGATTGACGCCCCCGGGTAGAGGTCGTAGGCCCCCACGGCGTCAGCGACGCGGTCCGCACCCACCTCGCGGGGATTGTCGTAGAGGATGGGCATGCCCGTCTTCGTGCCCGGACCCATCACCGTGAGTTCCAAGTCGGAGAACCAGCGATTGGCCATGCGTCGCAGCTGGGTCGTCACTGACGGCGCCGAGGAACATATCGCCATCGCGCTGACGGCGGTGCGAAGGTCGAGGCCTTCAAGGTCCAATAATTGGGTGAGCACCATGGCGTGCTCGTCGGGGGTGCGCTCGGCGATTGTTGATATACGCCAGTGATGCGTGAGCCCGTGTTCCCCACTTGCGCGGGCGAAGCCCATCGCGTCCGCCGCTTCGGGGGCTTCGGGACCGAAGAGGCCAATGACCGTCTCGGTGTTACCCACGTCCATCGCGAGCAGCATTACGCGTCCCTGGGCGAGATCTCGACGGGCGCGTTGTCGATTAGCCGCACTCCACCGACGACGCCCGCGACGAGCGCGCGACGAGGACCACGTTCGTCATCACCACTCGCGACGAGGGTGACGGGATCAACGACGTCGGCGTAGGAAACCTGCACGCCCGATTCCTCCATCACCGAACGCATGCGCACACGCATCTGGCTCGCGGTCATCGGCGCGGACTGGACCGCACGAAGTGCGCGCGACAGTCCGAGTGCGTCGCGACGAGCCGACTCGCTCAACAAAACGTTGCGACTCGAGAGCGCGAGTCCATCGTGGTCGCGAACGATCGGACACGCAATCACGTCGACGGGCAGAGCGAGGTCGTGTACCATCTGGCGAATCACGACGATCTGCTGAAAATCCTTCTCCCCGAAGTACGCGCGACTCGGCCCGTTGAGCGCGAAGAGTTTGGCGACCACGCTCGCCACGCCGTCGAAGTGGCCGGGACGACCCTCTCCTTCGAGAACGTCGCCGAGCCCGCGCACCGACACCGTCGTCAACGTCGGGCCCGGATATTGCGGCCACATCTGTTCGAGCGAAGGCTCCACGAGACACTCGACACCGTGCTCTTCGGCAATTTTGGCGTCGAGCTCGGGCGTGCGGGGATAGCGTGCCAGATCGCGCTCGTCACCGAATTGGCGAGGGTTCACGAAGATCGTCGCGAGTACGAGGTCGCCACGAATCTTCGCCGCTTCGAAAAGCGACGCGTGACCCTCGTGCAGCGCGCCCATCGTCGTCACGAGTCCGAGAGTTCTTCCGTTGCGACGTTGCTGATCGGCGTAGTCGCGCCATTCATCGAGGTCGTGAATGCGCTTCATCTAGGGAATCGTCGACTCTCGGCGCTCCGCGAGTTCGAAGGCGGCGTTCGCCAACGCGACGTAGGTACTTCGCTCTTCGTCGGGGATCGCGTGAAGGTGCGCGTCAATCGTCGCCATGTCGCCCCTCGACGCGGGACCAGTCAGGGCTTTCGCGGGTCCGAACTCGGCGACGTCGTCGAGGGCTTGGCGGCTGAGCTCGAGAAAGTCCTCGAGGCGAAGTCCCGCCGCCTGGCTGAGCCGCTGCACGTGACCCATGAGTGCGACGAGGTGGTTCGCGGCGACGGTGGCGGTCGCGTGATAGAGCGTGCGTTCGTCGTCTCGAATGGTGATGATGCGTCCCTCGAGGGAGTGCGCCAACTCGATGACGAGGCGATCGCCGCTTACGCAGTAGGTCGCACCGCGAAGTCGCACGGCCCCGAGTTCGCTTGAGGGCAGGGCGGCCAGAGGATGCAGGGAACCAACGCGTCGGTGCGGTGCGAGTACGTCGAGATTTCGAGAACCCGCGACGTGCACGACGACGTAGTCACCCGGGCGCAGTTGCCGAGCGACGTTCGCGATCTCGTCGTCGGGGACGCACAGCATGACGACCTCGGGTTCGCCGAGTTCGCTCACGTCGTCGTGCGAATAAAGACGGACCACGTGTCCGACCCGTTCGAGGGCGGCAGCGAATGACGTGCCGGCACGACCGGTGCCGATAATGGCGATATCCATAAATGCTCCTGTCCGTTCCGGCCCCGAGGGTGCCGTTCGGTATTAGCGCAACGATTCGAGTGTATCGAGGACGACGACCCGCTGGGTCAATGCGTGCACGAGCCGCTCGTCCACGAGCGCGGGGGCGAGTTCCGCCAAAGGATAGAGCACGAAGGCCCGCTCGTACATACGCGGATGCGGCACGAGCACCTCGGGGTCAGCGCTCGTCTCGTCACCCACGAGCAAGACGTCGACGTCGAGGGTTCGCGGGCCCCAGCGCACGTCGCGCGTGCGCCCTCGGGCGTCCTCGGCGGCTCGGGCGCGCTCGAGAAGCTCGCGCGGGCTCGCCGTCGTGTCAAGCTCGATCACCATGTTCCAAAAGTCGTCTTGGGCGACACCACCAACGGGTTCACTCTCGTAGACCCTCGACGTGCGATAGGCGTCCTCGCCCGCCACGACCTCGACGCCGGCGCGCAGATGCTCCGCGCGATTCCCGATGTTGGATCCGAGCGACAAATAGGCGAGGCGCCCGCTCATCGGCGACGCGTGCAGCGAACGCCCACGCTCGCGACGTCTTCGGGCACGGGCGGCAGGAGCTTTCGAACGGCCACGCTCACGGACGTGACCTTCGCGTCGAACTCGAGGATCGCATTCGCGACGCGCGTGGCGAGAGTCTCGAGTAACAAGAACTGGCCCTCGAGCGCGATGCGCGACGCGAGCGTCAAGACCTCGGCGTAATTCGTCGTCTTGGTGAGGTCGTCGTTCTTCGCGGCTTTGGCGAAGGAACGATGGATATCGATGTCGAAGGCGAGTGGTTGGGCGCGTTGGCGTTCCTTCTCGAGTACGCCGATGATCGCGTCCACGCGCAACGTGCGCAGTTCGATGACGTCGTTCATGACGCGTCGGGTAGGTCGAACAATACGGTTCGTCCGTCGGGACCAATAGAGCGTTTGAAGAGCCGCTCGACGAGGGCGACCGCGGTTGGCACCGTCGGAGTGCGCTTGGACCAGACGAGGTACCCAGCGATCACGCCGAGCAATCGATCCGAGACCTCGTCGCTGTGTAGGAGGACGGTCGTCTTTGCGTTCATTGAACTGGCGAGGTCCCGGTAACACGCCTCCAGGACGTCGCGTTGCTGGGGACCACCGCGCAGCGCGTAATGACTCGCGGTGAGACCGTGTTCGAAGTAGGCACTGAGCGGTTGCATCTCGGGCAGGATCGAGATGACGCGACCGAAACCCTGGTGCTTGAGCCACAGCAACTCCTCGTCGCGTCGGACCTTGCGGTGCACCGTCGTCGATCCTCCGGGGCGCTCCGAGACGGCCAAGATCCCCTTGTACACCCAGGTGAAACTGCGAGGTTCGATGCCGGCGGCCCACTTACCCCTCACGCGTGCACCTCGTCCAGGGGGCGAACGATCAAATCGCGGAGCAGGACCGCCTCGGCGGCGTCGTGGACTCGCACCATGCTCGCACCTTCGAGCATCGCCCACGCCGCGGTCGCCATCGATCCCTCGAGGCGTTCGTCGACGCTCAACGGCTCGTCGCCCAAGTGTTCCAAGAAGCGCTTGCGGCTCGTGCCGATGAGCACGCCCGCGCCGTAGTGCGCGCCGATCTCGACGAAGCGAGCACAATGAGCGAGCAGCGCGAGATTGTGCGCGACCGTCTTGCCGAAGCCAATCCCCGGGTCGATCCAGCACGGCGAGACGCCCAAGGTCATCGCGGCGCGCGCCTGGTCCTCCAAGAACGCGCCCACCTCGGCGACGACGTCGTCGTAGGTCGGATTGACCTGCATCGTCGTTGAGTCACCTTGGGCGTGCATGGCGACGTAGCCAACCCCGAGTTCGCTCGCGACCTCGAGCAGGCTCGAGGAGACGTCGTTGATGATCGTTGCGCCCGCTCGCACCGCGGCGACCGCGACGTCGCGCTTGGTGGTGTCGATCGATACGGGCCCTCGAGGGCTGAGCGCCTCGACGACCGGCAGCACGCGCGCCAACTCCTCGGAAGCGTCCACGGGCTGCGCGCCCGGACGCGTCGACTCGCCACCTACGTCGACGACGTCACAACCTTGCTCGAAGAGGGCGCGCCCTCGAGCGATCGCCTCGTCGTGAGCTTGGGTTCGCGCACCTGGGTAGAACGAATCGGGCGTCACGTTCACGATGCCCATCACGAGTGGGCTCAGCGCCACGTGGACCTTCGTTGATGGATGTACTGGAGCGCCTCGGCCCGATACGCCGCATCGTCACGAAAAACTCCGCGAACTGCGGAGGTGACCGTCGTCGTGCCGGACTTCTTAACGCCGCGCATCGACATGCAAAAGTGCTCCGCCTCGATCACGACGATCGATCCCTTGGGCGTGAGTTCGCGCTCCATTGCTTCGACAATCTGGGTGGTCATGCGCTCTTGAACCTGGAGACGACGCGCGAAACCCTCGACCAGACGTGCCAGCTTGGACAGTCCCGTGATCCTTCCCTCGGGTCCCGGGAGGTACGCCACGTGCGCGAGCCCCGTGAACGGTACGAGGTGGTGTTCGCACAACGACGTGAAGGGGATGTCGCGCACCATGACCATCTCGTCGTGACCGGCTTCGAAGACGGTGCGTAGGTGCTCACCCGGGTCCTCTTCGAGTCCCTCGAACAGTTCGACGTACATGTCCGCGACGCGCCGCGGGGTTTCGCGTAGACCCTCGCGGGTGGGGTCTTCACCAATCGCTTCGAGCAGCTCACGGATGAGGACTTGGACTCGGTCGCGATCGACCACGACTAGGGCTTTCCGATGAAGGTGTAGATCCCGTCGAGGTTCCGGTATCGCTCGTTCACGTCGAGTCCGTAGCCGACGACGAAGTCCGAAGGAATGGAAAATCCGACGTACTTCAAGGATTGTTCCACGCGCTGCTCACCTTCCTTCAAGAGCAACGCACAGACCTCGAGACTCTTGGGATTACGCGACCCGAGATATTGGCGTAAGTAGTTGAGCGTGAGGCCCGAATCCACCACATCTTCGACGATGAGCACGTCGCGACCCTCGAGGTCAACGTCGAGGTCCTTCACGATTCGCACGACCCCACTCGTCTTGGTCGCCGCCCCGTAGGACGAGACGGCCATGAAGTCCACTTCGACCGGTAGTTCGATCGCGCGCATCAGATCGGACATGAAGTTCACTGCGCCCTTGAGCACGCACACCAACAGCGGGGGGTGCCCGGCGTAGTCCTTCGTGATCTGTTCGCCGAGTTCGCAGACGCGCTCGTGCACTTCCTTCGCTGAGACGACGACGTCACCGAGTTCGTGTTGCGCCCAATGCGCGGTGAAGTCGTGTGACGAATGTTGACTCATACTTCGACAGTAGTGGAGTGACTAGTCGAGCGTGAGACGTTGTCCGCTTCGCGAGAGACGTGCGCCGCCCGAGAACTCGGTCGCGACCACGTCACCGCGAATCACCGCCATCGCTCGATCGACCTCATCCGAGGACGGTGGATGCGTGCCATCGGCGTCGTGATGACTGAGCCGCACCCGTAACCAGCGTCGAAGTCGCGCCGGTTCCCAGTCGCGCAGCACCCGACAGTCCACGTCCTCGATCTCGAGGGCGAGGTCGGGCAGACTCATCTGCTCGAGCCAGCGGCGATCCTCGTAGATCACCGACGCCTGTCGGGCAAGTAGCGGCACGACGTCGCGCCCCGCGATGTCACAAAACACCGGCAGCAACTCGTGGCGGACGCGATTGCGCACGAACGCCGGGTCCTCATTGGATTCGTCGTAGAGCGGCACGACACTCGACTGGGCGACGTAGTAGTGCAGGTCGCTTCGGCGCACGTCACGCAGAGGTTTGCTCGGATCGGCGACCATAGGCGACAAACCGTCCACTCCCGCACCGCGCATCATGTTGAGCAGCACCGTCTCGGCGAGGTCGTCCATGGTGTGGCCCGTTAACACGCCCGGGGGCAAGACGCCTCGACGTGCGCTACGCGCCCTCGACTCGAAGTTGCCTCCCGGATCGACCGACACGTCGTGGCAGGTGAATTGCACTCCCACCTGCGCACAGATCTGAGCGACGTGGCGCGCCTCGTCCGTGCTGGTCGAACGGGCGTGATGATCAACGTGGTGCACGTGCACCTCGAGTCCCGCGCGCATCGCCAACAACAAGAGTCCGAGCGAGTCCGGTCCGCCCGACACGCCCAGGTCGACCTTCGAGCCGGCTGGGGGAAAGTGGGACTGCGCGAGCAGCGTCGCTTCGAGGTTCACGACAAGAGACTAGGCAACGACGTGCGCGAGTCGTCGACGCCGCGTCACGTCCCACGCGCGCGCGACGAGATAGACGAGTGCACTGAACGTGCCGACGAAGAACCCGATGGGCAGGTTCGACCAGTATGAGCTCGCGATCGCCGCCCAGAGCGTGAGCAGAGACAAGACGACTGAACACGCGAGCGCCCGGTGCGGACGACTCGTGAGGAGTCGCGCCGCCGCGGGAGGACCGATCGTGAGCGAGAACGTCAACAGCGCACCCACCACCGGCACCGCGAGTGCCGACGACAGGGCGAGCACGACGAGGAACGCCACGTCGATGAGCGACACGTTGACGCCCTGGGCGACTGCCAATTCCGAGGAGATCGAGCTCATCAAGAGCGGTCGATACAAGACGCCAAGGCCCAGCGCGCACACGAGCGCCAACACGAGGACCGGCACGATCTCGCTCGAACTCACTCCGAGGATTTCACCGAAGAGCAACGCGTTGATCGCGGGCTCGTACTCGTTGCTGGTCGCGAGGAAAGCGGCTCCCAGAGCCAACATCATCACGAGCGCCAACGCCGTCGCGACGTCACTCCTCGTGCGCCGACTCGAGTACCCGATGCCCAGCGCCGCGCCGAGCGCGAAGACCACCAGTCCGAAGAGTGGATTGACCCCGACCAGATTGGCGCCCGCCGCTCCCGCGAACGCCCCGTTGGGTATCGCGTGCGCGGCGAAGGACGACGCGCGCATGACGACGAAGAAACCCACGACGCCCACGAGCGTCGCAATGACCGTGCCGCTGATCCAGGCGTTGGTCATGAAACTAGAGAACATCAGATCCAACCCACTTGCTCGGGCGCCGCGTGTCGCTCGTTCGACAACGCGACGCGCACGCGCCGACGCTGGGCGAACACGCTCGAGATCGCGAACTGGGCGACGACGACCGCGACGACGAAGAAACTCACCGGCAAGCCACGATGCGACGCCGACCAGTAGTAACTGTCGTAGGCGAGGATGATCCCGAGCCACGTCGCGAGCGTGCCGAGCAGGGACGCGAAGATCACGGCCGTCGAGAAACGGTTGGAGAACTTGAGCGCGCTCGCGGGGGGTCCGATCAATAACGCCGTCGAGAGGATGGAGCCAATGACAATCGCCGACAGACCAACTGCCACCGCCAACATCACCATGAACGACAGACCAATCAACCTGATACGCACACCGCGCGTGCGCGCAAGTTCCGAACTTATCGAGCTCATCATGAGGGGTCGTCGAATCACGAAGAGGGCGCCGAGCACGACTGCGGACAACCACAATGCGTCAGGCAACGTGGAGGGACTGACCGTGAAGACCGATCCGAAGAGAATCGTCTGCGTCGAGCCGGTCGTGGAAGTCTGAAGGGTGACGAGGTAGAGGAAGAGGGCCGACAGACCCGTCGCGGCTCCGAGTACGACGCCGGTCGCGATGTCGCGTCCCTTGACGCGCTGGACGCCAATCGCGTCCATCGCACCCGCACCCAGCACACCGCCACCGATGAAACCAATGAGCGGCGAGATGACTGCGAGTGACGCGCCGGCACCGCCGGCCGTCGCGACGTCGGTCAGTGCGTGTCCGGCAAATGACTGTCCCCTGACGACCGTAAAGACGCCGATCGTTGCCGAGACGATCGCCACCAACAGCCCCAGGACGAGGGCGGTGCGCACCGTCGAGTTGGCGAAGAATCCCGGCTCAAAGATGTAGTGCACGGCTACTCGACGATCACGGCGGGGTGATCAGCCACCATCGACTTCGCGTGATCGCTCTCCCCGGCGACGACGAGGACTCGTCCGTGCACGTGCAGGACGTCGACGTGGTGCCCGTAGAGCGCACTCAACACGTCGCTACGGACCACCTCGTCGGTCGTGCCACTCGCGACACCGCCGTTCGCCACGTACACCACGCGGTCCATCACCGGCAAGAGCGGGTTCATCTCGTGGGCGGACATCAACACCGCCACTTGCTGGTGTACGACCACCGAATGCAGGAGTTCAATGATCTCTTGCGCGCTGCCCGGATCAAGGCTCGCCAGGGGTTCATCGAGCAACAGAAGTTCGGGTTTGCGCACGAGTGCGTGCGCGATCAAGACGCGCTGCTGCTCACCCCCCGAGAGCGAGCCAATCCTTCGATTGGCGAGTGCTGCTGCTTCGACCGCGTCGAGCATCTCGTCGACGAGCTCCAAATTTTGTCGGCTACGCCGGGCGAATCCCAACTTCGCGCCATCAAGACCCAGGGCCACGAAGTCGCGAACCCTCACGGGCAAATCCGGTTCGAACACGACCTTCTGGGGTACGTAGCCCACCGAGCTGTTCGAGCGCGTCAGCGTCTGGCCGTGCACGCTCACTCGCCCCCGCGCCGCTGCTTGCACGCCGAGGATGACGCGCAGCAACGTGGTCTTTCCCGCACCATTGGATCCGATCAGGCCGGTGAACTCACCATGGTCGATACGAAAGTTGACGTCACGAAGAATCATCCGTCCCGCGATCGAAACGTCCAGATCCTCGACCTTCAAAAGATCAGTGCCGACCATGTCGCCTCCCCTTCGTCACAGCGACGTCGTCGACGTCTGGTGCTTGATTGCCTTCGCGAT
The DNA here is from genome assembly GCA_903970515.1 of Candidatus Saccharibacteria bacterium CG_4_10_14_0_2_um_filter_52_9. Taxonomy (GTDB): domain Bacteria; phylum Actinomycetota; class Acidimicrobiia; order Acidimicrobiales; family RAAP-2; genus RAAP-2. Next base: position 13,755 of record CAJCJA010000025.1, on the reverse strand, counting down.
GGCATTGATCTCGGCGAGCATCCACGTCTGGTACTCAAAGTGCGGCGTCGGCATTGTCTCGTAGACGGCGACGACGGGAACCCGCGACGTCGTGGCGAGATCACGCAACGACGTGGTCACCGGACTGCTCACCTGGGCGTTGTAACACAACACCTTGACGACGTGGGACGTGAAGAGATGTTGTTGAAACGAAATGTCCTCGGGACTCGGGTCGACCCCGTTCATGATGTCGGCTTGGAACGCGAAGGGCGTCTCGTTGTCGAGTCCGAGTGCCTGAAGAAGATAGTCCGCGACGGGTTCGGTGGTGGCGACCTTCACGCCAGCGAACGTGGCACGAAACGACGCGATCGTCGCGTCGAGCATTTTGACTGACGCGAGGAACGTCTTGAGGCGTGCGTCGAAGTAGCGCACGTTCGTCGGATCCATCCTCGCCAAGTCCTTCTCGACGGCGCGAGCAACGAGTGCCATGGTTGTGGGCTTGTACCAGAGATGTGGGTTCTTCGTGTTGTTCGAAAGTCCGAGGATTGACTGAACACTCACGACCTTGCGTGACGTGCTCGGCGATGCCGATTCCAATTGATTCATGAAGGCGTCGTAGCCCACGCCGTTTTGAACTATGAGTTGCGCTCGCGCGATCTCCTCGGCAACACTCGTGCTCGCTTCGAAAGTGTGCGGATCGGTATTTGGATTGCTCATCAACGCCTGGACGTGGACGTAGCGACCGCCAATCTGAGCAATGACGTTCGCGTACTCGTTCTCGGCGCCTACGGCCTGGATCAACGTCGTCGCGTCGGCCCGGGACAGCGCGAGGGCGAGCGACATCACGACGACGCTCGACGCCAACGCGATCGACGCGAGGTGTCGAGACGCAAGCGCACGGCGACTGTTTCTTAGAACCATTCTAACTAAGTTACTTAGAATCATTCTAGAAAGCAAGGCCGTCCCGCTAGGCTCGTGGCGTGACGTCGACGCGAAATACCGCCCAGCGGCGAGAGGTGATCGGTGTCTTGAGTCGCGTCCAGGGCTTCGTGAGTGCCCAAGACCTCCACGCCCTCATCGTCAAAGATGGCGGCCAAATCTCTCTCGCGACGGTCTACACGCAACTCAAGAAGCTCACGGAAAGCGGCGAAGTGGACCTCGTCATGACCGATCGGGGCGAGACGCTCTATCGCCGATGCGTCATCGACGTGCATCACCACCACCTGGCGTGTCGGTCGTGCGGGTCCACCGTGGAAGTCGACGCGCCTGAACTCGAATCCTGGGCTCACGACATTGGCGAGAAGTATGGCTTCGCCGACCTGCGTCACGTGCTCGAACTCAACGGGATCTGCACGACGTGTCAGTCGAACTGACGCTCGACGTCCAACAACGTGGTGCGCTGCTCGTGCACGCGGCGACGAGCTTTCTCGCACTCGGCGTCGACGCGTTCTTCACCGATCGTTCCGGCGGCGTCAGTGCAGGTCCCTACGCGTCGCTCAATTTGGCGTTGCACGTGGGTGACGACCAGTGCGACGTCCAAGAAAACCGTCGGCGCGTCGCGTGCGCGATGGGTGCCGAACTCGACGACGTACGTTTCGTGAACCAGGTGCACGGGAGTCGAGTACTCGACGCGTTGCGCGCGGACGAGAGCAGTGCCGCCGACGCGATCTTCTGCTCCTCGTCGCGATTGGCCCTCGCCATACTGGTCGCGGACTGCGTACCGATTCTCCTCGCCGACGAGACGAATGTGGCGGTGGTGCACGCCGGGTGGCGAGGTTTGCGCGACAACGTGATTGGCAACGCTCTGTCCACGTTCGCCGATCCCGTGCGGGTCCACGCCCTACTCGGTCCCTCAATCTCGCACACGCGGTACCAAGTCGGGCCCGAAGTGGCGACGTTCTTTCGCGACGTGCCCGGCGCCCTCGTGGACGACGATCGCGATCGATTCTTGCTGGACTTGCGCGAGGTCGCCGCACACCAACTGCGCACACGAGGACTCCCCGACGCCCACGTGTTCAAAGCCGCGGCGTGCACCGACGAGGGCGTGACCTTCTTTAGTGATCGCGCGCAGCGACCGTGCGGGCGCTTCGCGCTCGTCGCCAAGAGGTCGTCGTAACATGAACCGTGATGAGCAAGCACCGCGCGTGAAGCAACGTGCCGCGCTGTTTCGCTACGACGGTCTCCAGGTCTTCGACACGTCGCTCGAGGCGCACTACGAACTCGACGGGCGTGCCTTCACCGAGACGATTGCGTTCGAAGGTGTTCGCGGTTTGGACCACCCAGCGGCGCACTCAATCGCCGAACTCTGGTATCTGATTGCTGGCCTCTCCTATTACAAGGCGGGCGCCGCTACCTGCATCGAACTAGGTACCACGGCACTGGGCGAGCACGGTCGCGCGCTCTTCGAAGCGGCACTGGTCGACGGACTGGGCGAATTCGCCTATCGCAACGACCTCTCCCTCGAGGACACGCGCATCGAGGGCGGCATTGACGTCCAACGACGTTCACCCTCAGTCGATTCGACGAGGGTCCTGACCCCGTTTGGCGGAGGGATCGACTCGGTCGTCAGTGTCACTGAACTCTCCTCATCGATCGATCAGTCGCTCTTCATCGTGAGTCCCTTGAGTGGTCGCTTCGCACCACTGGAGAGGACTGCCGCGAGGAGCGGACTTCCCATCGTGCGCGCCACTCGCGTGCTGGACCCCCAGATCCTCGCGGATGACAACGAGTTCTTCAATGGTCACGTACCCGTCACGACGATGGTGACGTTGTTAGCGGCACTCGCGGCGGTCGCGAGTGGTCGAGGCGGCGTCGTCATGAGCAACGAGCACTCATCCTCAGAACCAAACGTGCGTTGGCGCAACCGCGACATCAATCACCAGTGGAGCAAGTCCCTCGTCGCCGAGGATCTGATTGCCAACGCCGTTCGCGAACGAGTTGGCGAGGACGTCAACATCGCAAGTTTCTTACGCGATCGGAGTGAAATATGGGTGGCGCAGCAATTCGCTCAACAACCGCAGTTTCACGACGTCTTTCGAAGTTGCAACCGCGCGTTCCGTCAAGACAGCGCGCGGCGCTATGAGGACTGGTGTGGCGTGTGCGACAAGTGTCTCTTCGTCAACTTGATGCTCGCGCCCTTCCTCTCGCGACCGGCGCTGCGGACGATCTTCAAGAGTGAGCCACTCGCCAATCACGAACTCGAGGGACAGTTGCGAACCTTGATTGGCGTGGGGCTCGAGCACAAACCGTTCGAATGTGTGGGTGACCCCGACGAGTGTGCCGTCGCCCTCGAGTACGTGAGCACGTTGTCTGAATGGTCGGACGTCACGTGGTTGCGCGAACTTTCTCTCCTCGCCCGCTCCGACCGTGAGTTCTCCGAACTCCTCCAACCCCTTGGACCGACCCGTGTTCCATCCCACTGGCTTCGCTGACCTCGCGGGCAAACGAGTAGGAATCTTTGGCTACGGCGTCGAGGGTCGCGCGGCCGAGCAGCGCCTCCGCGACGTCGCCACATCTCTCGTCCTGGTCGACGATGCGCCCGGGCGGGGAAACGACGTGCTCCTCAGTAGCGAGGGCGGACTCGAAGCGCTGGCTCACTGCGACGTCGTGTTGAAGAGTCCTGGCATCCCCCGTCGACGCCCCGATGTGCTCGCACTCGAAGAACGAGGCGTCATCGTCACTTCAGCGCTCAATCTTTGGCTCCACGAGATTGATCGTTCGCGTGTCGTCGCCGTGACCGGCACCAAGGGAAAATCGACGACGACATCGCTGATCGCCTTCTGCTTCCAATGCCTCGACGAGCCCGCGCTCGCCCTCGGCAACTTGGGTCGCCCACCCTACGATCCCACGATCGACACGACGACGGCACAGTTGATCGTCGAGGTATCGAGTTTCCAATGCGTCGACATCACCATCGCACCCGAGTCGGTCGTCGTCACCTCGCTCGGATCGGACCACCTTGACTGGCACGGATCGCTAGAGGCCTACCAGAGTGACAAGCTCTCGCTCACGCGCGCCCCTGGTCGACACGACACGTTCGTGCCCGAGTCGCCGTTATTTCATGCCCGCGTCGACGAGCTCGGTGGCGATGTGCACTTTGAAGCCGCCGACACGACGGGGCTCGCTGGGTCGCTCAACTTGCTGGGGGCCCACAACGATGCCAACGTGGCGCTCGCTCTTGGCGTCGTTGCCAAGCGCACTGGGATCGCGCGTGATGCGTTGCACGCACTCGTCGCGAAGAAGGCATCGTCATTCTCGCCCCTCCCGGGGCGCCTCACCTTGGTCTCAACCGAAGACGTCGAAGGTCACCTCCTTCAATTCGTCGACGATGGCCTCGCCACGTCAGCGCTTGCCACGATCGCCGCACTCGAGGTCTTTGAGGATCGACTCGTGGCACTTGTGGTCGGCGGATTCGATCGCGGCATTGACTATCACGAGCTTGCGGAGGTCATCATCCAGCGACGCTGGCCAACCTTGGTGATCGCCATGGGTGACGCGGGTAAACGAATCGCCTCCACCGTGCGCGACGCGACTTCCTCCATCGCGACAATTGAAGTCTCGTCGATGCTCGAAGCGCTCGCGTCGGCGAGGTCGTTTCTCACCGATGGCGGCGTCGTCTTGTTATCGCCCGCGGCGCCCAGTTTCGACGTCTACCGCGACTGGCGGGAACGCTCGACAGACTTCGCTCGAAGTATTGACGCGACCCGCTAGTTGCGTCGAAAGTCAAGGCTCAGCTGTTGTCGTGCAAAGGATCAGGTGTTGCTCCGAAAGGATGTCCCGGAGCGGTGTAAGGCATGTCCAGGAGCTCATTCGACAAGAGAGTACCGAACTTTTAGAGCACTTGGAGCACTTGGAGCCTGGGAGGAGATTCGAACTCCTGACCTACGCATTACGAATGCGTTGCTCTACCGACTGAGCTACCCAGGCGCGAGTAGCAACTCTACCTGATGGAGCGCTCGACCAAGTGGTGACGAGATCACAATTCGGCCAGGGAGAGCATCAGGTCATTCAAGAGCAACGTTTCGTCGACGTTCGACGACAACCGCTCATTGGTGAGGAGAATAAGGTCAATCGCCCGCAGTGACGTGTCCACGCGATGTTCGTCGCGGCGATGACCGTCTTGGACATTCACGAGACTCTCGCGCAGACGATCTCGGTACACGTTCACGAGTGCACTCAATCCGAATCGCACTTCGTCGATGCGAAAGCGTCGTTGCTCCCGTTTGAACTGAGCGTCGAGATCCCTGCGATTGGCGATGCTGCGTTGACCCATTTCCCGCGCATCGTCAAGGCGTTGCTCGAGTTGTTCCTCCTGGGCGGCGACGAGGGGAGCGAGCGCCTGATCGAGCGACGCGGCGATTTCGATGGCGATCGCCGAGGACACCGCGGGCGCACCAGTGAGGCGTTGGGGCACGCTACGCCACGCCGCCAGTCTCGAGTGGAGTTGCGGGTCACGCACCAAGATCCGAGCGCGATGAAGATTCCCATTGGCGCCACTCGCCGCCGCGGCACTCGACGTGGGATCGTTGCCATCCCTTAGCAGGATGGCCTCGATGTCGCTTTCGCGAAGGGCTCGGAGTCGCACCTGGACGCAACGCGAAACCACCGTGTCGAGGGTTTCGGGGACCTCTTCGGCGCTCAGGAGAAAAATCGTGCGCGAGGGCGGTTCCTCCAGAGACTTCAGCAACGCCGGCGCCGAAGGTGCACTTCCGGTCGTCGTGAGTTCGACCTCCTCAATCACCACGATCTGATAGCCCGAACCTAGGGGACGTCGTCGACTGACGCGCTCCGCCTCGCGCAGTTCGTCAACGCGCCACGACAGACCCGAACGCTGGGCAAAATAGACGTCGGTGTCCTTGCCCTCGAGAACCCGCCGACACGTCGCGCAGTCGCCACAACCATTCTGGGGACACTGCAGTGCGGCGGCGAAACTCACCAGCGCGTCGTGAAGGCTCGATCCGGGGGGACCCGTGAACAGATAGGCGTGCACGGGGTTCGCCACGTGCTGGCGAAGCATCGCCTCCGCCGCGTCTTGCCCAATAAGTACGTCAAATACGTCAGGCATGTCGCCACGGGAGCGACGCGACACGCTCATCGATGAGCGTCGCGACCTCATCTTCACTCTTGGAGCCATCGACGACGAACCAGGACGTGGAGCGTTCGGCTATTTCGAGGTAACCCTCGCGCACTCGCTGGTGAAAATCAAGGTCCGACGTCTCAAACCGGTCGCGTAGGTCACGCTCGCGGCGCTCGTTGGCGACGTCGATGTGCACGTCGATGAGCACGGTGAGGTCGGGCCGACAGGTCCCAATCGCTAAGTCCGTCGCCGCCATGAGTTCATTCAAGTCGACGCCGCGGCCATAGCCCTGATACGCGAGGGTCGACGCGAAGAATCGGTCCGAGACGACGTGGCGACCGCTCTGCAGCGCGGGTTCAATCACGCTCGCGACGTGGTGCGATCGGTCCGCCAACATCAACAACGCCTCGGTTTCTGGCCGCATAGGGGTGAGATCGGCGAGCAGCCACTTTCGAAGATCCTTGCCGAGGGGTGTGTCACCCGGCTCGAAGGTGAAGACAGCGTCGTAGCGCTCGGCGATGCGCCGAGCCTGCGTGCTCTTACCACTCGCGTCGATGCCTTCAAAGACGAGGAACAGTCCTCGCGTCATTAGTCGCGTTCCGCGGGCAGGGCTTTCGCAACGAGCGCGGCGTTGACCTTGGCGCCCTCTTGCATCGCGGCGCGCTTCTGGGCGCCCGTCGCCTTCTTCGCGACCGCCTTCTTCGCGGGCGCCTTCGCCGTCTTTTTCGCCGTTTTCTTGACGGTCTTCTTCGCCGCCTTCTTCACTGGCCGTCGTCGCGTCGAAGGGTCGGCGTTTCGACGCTCCGCCAACAACTCGCACGCGCGATCGAGAGAGATTGTCTCGGGCAGGTCCCCGAGACGCAACGTCGCGTTCACTTCGCCGTCGGACACGTAGAGCCCGAACTTGCCGTTGCGCACGACCACGTTGCGCTTGGTGACGGGGTCCTCACCGAGTTCTCGCAACGGTCCCGCCGCCGCGCGGCGGCCCTTCGCCTTGGGTTGCGAGAGGAGTTTCAACGCCTCGTCGAGATCGAGTCGAAAGATATGGTCTTCGTCTTCGAGCGAGCGCGTCTCCTTATTCCAGGTGAGATACGGACCGTAACGACCGTTTTGGACGAAGATCGGTTGACTGTCCTCGGGGTGTTCGCCCACCACTCGGGGCAAGGAGAGCAGTTTCTGCGCCTCCTCGAAGGTGAGCGTCTCGGGCGACATCGTCGAGAAGAGCGACGCCGTCTTGGGTTTGTGCTTCGGGTCGGTCAACTCGCCGATCTGGACGTAGGGACCATAGCGGCCAGCCTTAAGGAATACTGTCTCGCCGGTCGCGTCGTCGACGCCCAGTTCGCGGTCGTTGCTCGGCGCCGCCAGTAATTCGAGCGCGTGTTCGACGGTGAGCGAATCGGGTTCGGTGGCCTCGGGAATCGACGCTCGGTCCTCACCGTGGATGAGATAGGGGCCGTAGCGACCCGAGCGCACGGAGACCGCCAAACCATCGGGAGCCGAACCCAGGATGATTGAATTGATCGCGCCGAAGTCGAACTCGTGTTGTTGATGGGTCATGTGCTCCAGACCCGATTTCGCGAATTCGGTCGTGGCGTCCGGGTCCCCGAAGTAGAACTTTCGCAGCCACGGTTCAAGGTCTTGCTTGCCCTCGGCGATCTCGTCGAGCTGCTCTTCCATCTCCGCAGTGAACTGATAGTCCACCAGGTCGGCGAAATAGTGCTCCAGGAGATTCACGACCGCGAACGCGCGAAACGCCGGCACCAGCGACTTGCCCTTCTTCCATACGTAGCCGCGCCGGTCGATCGTCTTCATCACCGACGCGTACGTCGAAGGCCGCCCGATGCCGAGGTCCTCGAGCTTCTTGATCAACGTCGCTTCCGAATAGCGATCGGGCGGTTGGGTGTCGTGACCCTTCGCCTCGGCGCTCAACACCGGCACCACCTCGCCTTCGCTGAGCGCGGGCAGGATCCGTTCCTGGTCCGCCAGTTCGGCCTCCGGGTCGTCGGTCCCTTCCACGTACGCCCGACGAAAACCCGGGAACTCAATGCGAAGCCCAGTGGCGCTCAGGCCAATCTCCGCTGGTCCTTCGATGTCGATGACCGACGGCAACGACGTGACGAGCCGGACCTTGTCCTGGGTCAACTTCGCATCCACCATCTGTGAGGCGATCGTGCGCTTCCAGATGAGGTCGTAGACGGCGAGTTCATCGCCATTCAACTGCGCCTGTGCTTCATCGAGTGTACGAAAGGTTTCGCCGGCGGGACGAATCGCTTCGTGCGCCTCTTGTGCGTTCTTCACCTTGCGGTCATAACGACGCGGCACGTCAGCGACGTAGTCATCACCGAACATCGATGACGCCATCGAACGCGCGGCGTTGATCGCTTCGTCGGACAACGTCGTCGAGTCCGTGCGCATGTACGTGATCCATCCCTGCTCATAGAGTCGCTGGGAGGCGCGCATCGTTCGCTCGGGGTCGAAGCGCAACTTGCGACTGGCTTCGATCTGTAGCGACGAAGTCATGAACGGCGGTTGGGGACGCTGGGTTCGAGGCGTGGACGATATCGAGACGATGCGCACATCGCTTCCGACGAGTTGGTTCGCGATCGACGACGCCGCGCCCTCACTGAGTACCTCCACGGAGACCTTGGGGTCGAGTTGTCCCGTGGAGTCGAAGTTCTTTCCCGTCGCGAGCGTCAGTCCGTTGACCGTTTCGAGTGTCGCGTCAAATGACGCGCTCTTCGCGGTGAGCACCGCCGTCACGTCGAACCACGTCGCCGAACGAAAGGCCATGCGCTCACGCTCGCGCTCACAGACCAAGCGGATCGCGACCGATTGCACGCGCCCGGCGGAGCGAGCCTTGTCCACTGCGCGCCACAAAACCGGAGAGACCTCGTAGCCCACCAGCCGGTCGAGGAAACGGCGTCCCTCTTGGGCGTCGACCAGGCGAAGGTCCAGGTCCCGGGTCTCCTCGACCGCTTTGGCGATGGCGCTCGGCGTGATTTCGTGGAAAACCATGCGTTTTACCGGAATTTTGGGGTTAAGGACCTCCTGGAGGTGCCAGGCGATCGCTTCGCCCTCGCGGTCTTCGTCGGTCGCGAGGTAGAGCTCGTCGACCACCTTGAGCGCGGCCTTGAGTTCGGCGACGATCTTCTTGCGGTCACTCGAGATGACGTAGACGGGCTTGAAGTGGTCATCGACGTTGATGCCGAGTCGTGCCCACTTCTCGCCCTTGACGGACGCGGGTATGTCCGCCGCGCTCTGGGGCAGGTCGCGGATGTGTCCGACCGATGGTTTGACGATGTACTCGTCACCGAGCATGCTCTGTATGCGCGTCGCTTTTGCGACCGATTCAACAATCACCAATGCTCGTGCCATGCTCACCACCTTTCTTCTCGCGTGAACGAACCCAATAGACGACCTTATTGTTTAACAAGATTTACAGGTCCGCGACTCCCGCTGTGTCATACTCACGAACCAGAGGTTGGCAATGAGTCGAATCACCAGTCGTGCGTTGAGAAATTACCTTAGGAGAAAATTATTCGTCACCCTGCGGAGCAGCAACAATCTCGTACTGCGGATTAAGAATCACCGCTTCACGACGAAGCGACGTGACGGTGCCGCGAACGAGCAGTCGCGTGCCACGTTCAATACCCGGTACGTTGGAGCGACCTTGGAACACCAACGTCACCGAACCAGTGTTGTCCGCGATCACGCAACGCAATTCATTTTGTCCGCGCTCGCGCGTGATGGTCATGGCACGAACTCTTCCCGCGATCTGTGCGAGTTCGCGCTCCTGTAGTCCGCCGATCGGATCGGCATCACCGGATCGCTCCTTTAACTTCGTGTCGGCTTCGAGGTGCGAGTCCTCGCGCACACCACCACGTATCACCACGTCGCTCAGGGGCGACTCTTGAATCTCACCCTCGGCGAGTCGCGTGCGCCCTGATCGATAGGGGATAATCGTCGCAGCGGTACGCGGCACGTGCATGACCGCACTGGCGATGGCGTCGGCGGTGCGGTCGTGCAAGAGACGCTGCAGACGAGAGACGAAACCCTTTCTGGGCAAGATGACCATGCAGAACACGTCGGGGTCGCGCACGACGTCGGCGACCAGTTCGAGCGCGGCGCGGTCGAGTCGACGGTCCTCGCACTCGACGATTTCGAGTCCGATGCTCGCGGACGCGGTACCCGGTGCGCCCCAACGACTCTCGAGGCGCTTGGTCACGAGTGGGTCGATGTCGAAGTGCACCGCCCGCACCGAATAGGCGTTGAGCGTGTTGCAGTATTGCAGCGCGCGCTCGGTGGCGAGGTCGTAGTAGTCGACGAATACCACGACCCGATTGGTGCGTATATTCATCTTCTCGTCGGTGGCGTTCGCCTCGAAGGCCTGGACCTCGCGCTCGTATTGCTTGTTGAAGCGGATGAGTGCCATATACATAAGGGGTCCCACCACGACGATGATCCAGGCCCCTTCGGTGAATTTCGCGACGACGAAGATCAGCACCACGAGGGCCGTGACCGTCGCCGAGGTAGCGTTCACGACCACGCCGAAGCGCCACCTTCCTTCTCGTTCTCGCAGGTGCTTCGCGACCATGCCGGCGCCCGCCATCGTGAAACCCGTGAAGACCCCTATGGCGTAGAGCGCGATCAGGGAGTTCACCTGGGCCTTGAAGACGAGGATCAGCGTCAAGGAGACGACCCCGAGCACCAAGATGCCGTTGGAGAACGCCAGGCGGTGCCCGCGTTTGGTCAACTGACGCGGTAGGTACCGGTCACCCGCCACGTAGTTCGCGAGGAATGGGAAGCCGTTAAAGGAGGTGTTCCCACCGGTGTAGAGAATCAGAATCACCGACAAGAGCACGAGGTAGTACACCGTCGATCCAATACCCGAACTGCCAAAGACGGCTCGGACCTCTTGGGCGACGACCGTCGGGTACCCGCTGAATCGAGGAAGCGCGTGCGTCCAGGACGCGAGCAACGTCGTACCCACGAGCAAGAACGCGAGGATCGAGGACATCAACACGAGGGTCTTGCGGGCGTTGCGCCATTCGGGACGACGGAAACTCGCGACGCCATTGGAGATCGCTTCGAGACCGGTGAGCGAGGAACCACCGTTGGCGTAGGCACGCAACAAGGTGAGGAAGGCGAGACCCATCAAGATGCCAGTGCCCTTTTGGCCTAGATGATGGTCTACCAACGCGCTCGTCCCGGGCTGCGCGAGACGATGCAACGAGCCCGTCGCCTTCTTCACGTAACCCACGATGATCGTCATCCCGAGCATCGCGACGTAGAAATACGTGGGGAACGCGAAGTAACTTCCCGCTTCTCTAAGTCCGCGTAGGTTCCCGTAGATCAGAATCAGCACGATGCCGACGGTGATCGCGACCGAGTAGGGACCGAACAACGGAAAGGCGCTCGCGAGCGCGGCGGTTCCCGCCGAGCACTGCACCGCAACGGTAACCGTGTAGTCGATCAGCAACGACACCGCCGCGATCTGGGCAATCCGGGGACCGAAGTTCTCGCGCGCCACGACGTAGCTTCCTCCAGCCGTCGTGTAGTACTTGATCACGTCGAGGTACGACGTCGTCACGAAGAACAACACGCCGATGATGACGAACATGATCGGCACTACGAGCGCGAACGCGGCGAGGCCGATGAACGGTGTCAATTGGGTGAGGATCTCCTCCGTACCGTACGCCGATGAGGAGATGCAGTCCGGTGCGAGCACGCCGAGTGCGATGAATCGGTTGAGTCGTTCACCACTCAACTGTTCGGTGACGTAGGGACGCCCCAAGAAGAATTTCTTTAATCGATAACCCAACGATTCGGGGTAGACACTCGCGACATTCGCGTGAGAGGTCAGTACCGGGCTACGTTTCGCAATTTGCTTGTCGGCTTCTGACACGAGTTCAACATTAAACGACGAGTCATCGAAGACCCGATAGTTGCAACTTCGACGACAAGTGTGGTCAGATGACGGGGTGCATATCGTCGTCGTCGGCTGCGGTCGAGTGGGCTCAGAGCTGGCGATGCAACTCTCCGACGACGGACACTCGGTCGTGATCATTGACAAGAATCGTGACGCCTTTCGTCGACTGATTCGCTTCAACGGACAATCGCTCGTCGGTTCCGGCTTCGATCGCGACATACTCGCGAAGGCCGAAGCCTCTCAAGCCGACGCACTCGCCGCCGTGACGCGAGGCGACAACACCAATATCCTCTGTGCGCGCATCGCCCGCGACAACTACGGCATCAAGAACGTGGTCGCGCGCATCTATGACCCGCAGCGCGCGGACATCTACATGAAGCTCGGCATACCAACGGTCGCGACGTCGTTGTGGACGACCCAACAAGTGAAGCGCTGGATGATCCCGGCCGACGAATCGATCGAGTGGACCAACGGTGCGGGGACCTTGCACCTCGTCGAGCGCGTGGTACCCGACGCACTCGCCGGACATCCGGTGCGTCAATTTAACGTTGGTGATTCGGTTCGCGTCGTCGGACTCGTGCGCGGTGGACAAGGTCGCGTCGACATCGACGAGCTGTTCGCCCAAGAGGACGACGTTTTGGAATTCCTCGTCACCCCCCAGGGTGTCCACGACCTTCATCATTTGCTCCAGGGTGACCCGCTATGAGAGTCGTCATCGCGGGCGGAGGTTCCGTAGGCACGGCGATCGCGGTCGACCTCCTCGACCGTCATCACGACGTCACGTTGCTCGAACACACGACGACGACCGCAGAGAAACTCAAGACACTCCTGCCCGGCGTCAACGTCATGGCGGCCGACGCGTGTGAGTACTCGAGTCTCGCCGCGGCGGACCTTCGCAACGTCGAAGTGATCATCGCAGCGACCGGCGACGACGAGGACAATCTGGTCATCAGTTGGCTCGCGAAGCAAGAGTTCGGCGTGCCCAGAGTCATCGCGCGCATCAACAACTCTCGTAACGAATGGCTCTTCAACGATTCGTGGGGGGTCGACGTGTCGGTGTCGACGCCGTCGCTCATCACGTCACTGGTCGACGAAGCCGTCGAGGTCGGTTCGATCATCAATCTGATGGACCTCGCCCAAGGTCGCATGCGACTCATCGAAGTCACGCTCGCCGCCAGTGCTCCCGCGATCGTCAAGGAGCAGACGCTCGATGAACTGCGACTGCCCGACACGGTGCGCGTCGTCGCCGTCGTGCGAAACGACCAACCAATGGTTCCCTCACCCACCATGCGCTTTAGCGAACACGACCACGTCATCTTGATCGCTCGTGAAGACGCCGCGAACGAGTGCGCGGTTGCGTTCATTGGCTAATCCGTCACACCATCGCAACCACTTCACGCAAGGTGGCACCTAGCATTGAACTGTGCGCGCCGCGTTCTTCGACCTCGACAAAACCGTCATCGCGAAGTCGTCACTGGTCGCACTCGGTCCCGAATTCCACGCGCGAGGACTGCTGCGACGCCGCACCTTGGTCTGGGCGGTCTTTAGTCATCTGTTGTTCCTGCGATTCGGTGCGGACGACGAGAAGCTGAGCAAGATTCGCGAATCAGTCTTGAAAGTCACGAAGGGCTGGGACCACGACGAAGTGCGCGCGCTCGTCGCCGAGACGATCAATGAAGTAATCGAACCGCTCATCTACGACGAGGCGCTGGAGTTGATCGACCACCATCTCTCGCAGGGCGACGAGGTATGGCTCGTGAGCATGGCCCCC
>CAJCJA010000024.1 GCA_903970515.1 Candidatus Saccharibacteria bacterium CG_4_10_14_0_2_um_filter_52_9 | reverse complement strand
GTACGTCGCACCTTTTCACAGTAGTAGTTGCACACTTCGATGAAAATTTCCTTGCCGACCCGAAGACGCCTACACCGGTCACCTCGTCGACATTGTTTGGAGACTCAAAAGTCTGCATCGGACGCTGGGCTTCGAGGACCGGTCCGGAGGCGTCGCGTGACGGATCAATCTCTCAAGAGTGCCTTCTCTCAACGCGAATGAGGCCGTACCGCCGTCATTGACGCGTTTCGCGGCGAAATCGTCCCCCAAGCTTTGCAACCAGATGCACGAGGGCGACCGATATCGCCGCAATGACGAAGGATCCGACGATGTCGATTGGATGATGGATGTGCGCCTCAACTCGGGCCCAGCCAATCAACACCGCAATCAACAGGAGCAAAATACCCGTCAATCGTGAATACAGCAAGACAACAAATCCAAGAAACGAAGCGAGTAACACGTGGTCGGAAGGAAAGCCGTTGTCCGGCGCGTGCGCGATGAGCGGGGCCACGTGCATAGTGACAAACGGTCGAGTGTCGTAGTAGAGATTGCCAGCAACGTGCGCCAATCCTTCGGCAATGGCGCCCGCAACAATCACTCGCCAACCCAGAGCAATCTTCTCCTTTGAGTGAATTCGAAGCCAGTAAACGACCGCGACGAAAATGCTCAAGAAGATGAAGTACTTACCTACGAAGGTGATGACGTGATGCACTTGGCAACTCTACGCTTTCTACGACTTGGAGTTCGCATCAACGTACTGATGAAGAGCGGCTCGTATGGTTTAAGACACGCTAGTTCTATGTTTGCCAGCATCAACGAGAACGTCACGCTTTGGCTCGGGATCCACACGTACCGATTCAACAGATGATGGCGACGCACCGAGAGTAGGGCGATCGCCCCTGCGTCGAATGATTTCGTTAACGTCGTAGCCGCCTTCGACTTCCTCTACGAACCTCGAAGGTTCCGACCCGATTCCACGTTCAATAATGTCCCGCGCGGCGACGCTGCGCTTCAACGCTGAAGGAAGACACCTCACCCAAGTAGTGAGGTATAAAACCCCGCAACTCTCAGCCTATGCCGGTTACTCGTTCGCGAGTATCAAACAGAAGGGATGCCCCACCGGATCGAGGAACACTCGGTAAGTTTCACCGGGCTGAAACTCTGCCTTTCGAGCGCCGATGCGCAGTGCGTGTTGCTCCCCCTCGTCGAGATCGTCTACCTCGAAATCAAGGTGAATTTGCTTAGGAATGGGACCTTCGGGCCAGGTGGGCGGAACATAGTTCTCAATCTTTTGAAAACTCAATGCAGGGAGCTGATCGTGCACCAAGTCGATGCCGGGCATGTCCTCGGGGGCGTAGCCAGGCCACGTCTCGACGGCAATCCCGGTGAGCGCCGAATAGAACTGCGCCAACGCGTAAGGGTCGGGACAGTCGAGGGCTATGAGGTGTAGTCGCGGCAGATTCATCTCGTCATAGTAAGACCGGTGCTCGCGCATTGCAATGGTCGCGTCGCCAAAGGTCAGTCACTCTCGGTTGGTCGTCAGCAAGGAGCGTCGAGCGCATCGACATGAAGTTCGAATGCTACGATACCCACGTGTCCTACGACGTGGACTTTTCCGATCCTCTCGTGATCGCAGAATCGAGTCGCATCGATGCGCCCACCACGCAACTCTTCGAGATTCTGCGCGATCCCAAGCGACACCACGAATTCGACGGCTCGAGCATGGTCCGCGATAGCGATGCCGCGCCGATCGAGCACGTGGGTGACGCCTTCGTCATGAACATGCACAACGATGACTTCGGTGACTATCAGATGCGTAGCGAAGTCATCGAGTATGTCGCGGATCGTGCGATCGCCTGGGCGCCCAGGCGCCACGACATCGAAGAAGACAGCTGGGATCACCGCTGGGGTTGGCGACTCATCCCCGACGGTCAATCGACGCAGGTGACCGCATTCTTTGACTGCCGCCAAGTGCCCGAAGACGGACGAAGGATACTCCGCGACGGCGAGTGGGCTCGCCCCATCCTCGCTCAAAGCTTGGTGCGACTCGAAGCGATAGTCACCACGTAGATCGGCGTCTATACCGATTCATTGACCTTCGAGTCACGGACCCATTTCGAAGACGATTTCCTCGCCGTCGTCGCCGTCGTGTTGCTGTCCGGTTCGTCGAAAGCCGAGTTTCGTCACCAGCCCAATTGACGCGGCGTCGGTCGAGGACACCGTCGCGAACACGACCGGCGATCCTTGGGTCCTCGCCCACTCCACGAGTCCCAAGGCCGCTTCGGCTCCATAACCTTGCCGGCGAAAACGCGCAAACACCGTATAGCCAATCTCGGCTCGTCCCACGTCCTTCGGAGCGCCGTGAAATCCGCAGTGTCCGATAAGGACATCGTCGTCCTGGCGCCGTATCGCTCGCACGAACCAGCCCGGCGTCAATGGGGCCCGGCGTATCCCCGTGAGTTGTTTCTCCAAGAAAGCGTGATTGATCGAACCGAGGAATTCATCGCTGAACACAAATCCCTGTGCCTTCGACGCGCCATATATATTGTCGTCGAGCAGCATCTCGAGCGCCGCCGGCACCAAACTCACCAGTCGCAGACGCGGCGTCACGATCGCGTCACTCGGTGCCATGGCACCCAAGGTATCGCCTGCGATCAAACCCTTCCCCAGGGTGTCCTCGGGTGATCAAAGATCCTTACAAAGGCCAGCGACTGACGGCGATGCTGCACGAGTCGCGTCACCTCGACGAGGACCGGTCTCACGTCAAGAAAACACGAACCTATCGCGGACACGGTTCCGGCGACGTCGTGCGGATCGGGCACGAGGTTGGGACTACACCGGCGATGAAGCAACGAATTCGTTCAGCTCCAATCAGAACGGTACGAAGAGTCCTTAACCCGCCTTCGGCCCTGGCACACCGTCTGAATCCCGAAGCAGCCGCGCCTCGTCAATGCTGAGCGGCCCGGCGGCGACAAGCCTTAGGGCAAAATTGACCGCTTCTTCCTTCGTGGCGAGGTGATACCTGCTCATCACGAGGGCACAAGCCTCCTGGTCAATGTCGCCTTTTGTTTGCTTCATGGGTACTTCATACACCATATTTCAACTAGTTGCTTAAAACGCTGGACAGTCGCACGAATAGCCAACTACCCGCCGAATGGGCTAGTGCGGTGCAATTCTTTGCACAGTCCTCACACGGTCAATTCCTCTATCGAACGACGCCACTGCGCCAATGCCAGTCGATTCGGCACAAGCAACCAGGTACGCCTCGGCGAAGTCGACTCGTTCGACTTCGTAGACCTCAATCGAGCGAAGGAGTAGCGGAATGTCCACGCAGACGATCGACCTCATCGCGAGCAAGGATCGCATGGAGAGAGCAATTGCTTCGCGCGACGCGCGGTAGTACGACTCAAGAACGTAGACAGTTTCCGCGAGAATCAGGTCCGCTAAGACAATCTCATCTTCTCGAGCAAGGTAGGCAGTTGCTCGGCGGGCAAGATCGGGGGGATCGTTCGTCAGGTGCCTGACCAGCACGTTGGTGTCGACAAAAGCACTCAATGCGCATCGGACGCGCGCCGCGAGCGAGTTGTCCTTAACACGTCATCCCACGTCGCACTTCGAAGGTCTGCGGGGACTTGAATGGATCCGGCCAAATCGAGGAACAGTGGCGTCTTTGACATCACTGCACGATTGCCAACCACCCGAAAGAGGATCTCGTCCCCTTCTACTAATTCGAGGACGTCACGTACCGCTTTGGGTACCGTGATTTGACCCTTCGAACTCAACCTCGCTGCCACATCCATCGCGTTTCCTTACTCTTCAACCAATGTAAGGAAAATACCACAAAGAAATCCGTCCTCGAATCCGAGCCTGAACAGCGTCGTAAGTCCCGGTGGGGTTACTTCGGCGTGCCACGACGCTCAAAGAATGGTCGCCATTCACAAAGTAATTCCCAATGTCGACAGCAGCCAAACGTACCGCGTCGCGACCTTGCGTAAGCAATCATTCGGTGTGTTGGCACCACTTGACGATGACGTCGTCCAACCACTTGGATAATCCGAGAGGACGATCAGCGCTCGTCGCGCAACGGCGACGTCAGAGGACTTGGTCGAAGCGCCAGCGATGGGTGCCCGTCCTCCCACGAGGACCACAAGCGTCAAGGCCGCCGAAACAATTGTCCCGCGGCGTCGTACCATCAAGTTGGCTCCAAGCGGGCAAATGAAGCGAGCGGCGCGGCGCCGCCCGATCGAATTACAGGGATTGACGCTTTCGCGACATCTATAGCGTGGTCCTATGTATTGGCGACGGTCCTCTCAGTGACCACTCTTGTTTTCGTCCATGGCGCGTGTGTTCGCGACGCCGAGTGGTGGTGGCATCAAATGGAGCGACCACTCTTCAAACTTGGTGTTAATTCCACTGTGGTGGCACTGCCAAGTTGCGGCGAAAAAAGCGACTCGCTTGGCGACCTCTATGACGACGTCAGAGCGTGTCGCGACGTCATCGCCGCGATCGACGGGCCCGTTGTCCTTCTCGGCCACTCCTACGGCGGGATGGTAATCACCGAAGCCGGTGCTGACGAACGCGTCACCCAATTGCTGTACGTGACGTCCGTCATGCCCGACGCCGGTCAGTCCCAAGCTGACCTCACCGCGGCAGACCCCGCCCCGTGGTTGCGACCCGGCGACGACGGCACGATCGGCGTCGATCCCGCCATGATTCGCGAGTTCTTCCTCCAAGACTGCGACGAAGAAACGACCGAGCAAGCCCTTCAACGTCTCACGCGCCAATCGCTCGCGCCCTTCACGCAAGCCCCGCGAATGATTGCGTGGCGACAAAAACCCGCGACGTACTTCATCTGCACCGAAGATCTCGCCACGCCGCCCGAAGTGCAGCGCCGGCGCGTCAAAGGCGACACGCGGCCCGTTGAGTTCGCCGCGGGACATCACCCGTTCCTCTCGCGTCCCGATGAATTCGCCCAAAGCATCGTCACCGCCATTAACGAACGTTGAAGTGCCTTGACCGCACCTTTCGAAAGAGCAAAGGCGGCTGCGGGCACGACATTCAGTCGAAGCTCATCGGTCATGACAAACTAAATCCGTGACGATAGTGACCGTCTTTCGAAGTCGATTACGTCCTGGCGTCGAAGAGCCCTATCAAAAGGTCGCCGCCCAGATGAGGGCATTCGTCCGCTCGATGAACGGCTTCATCGATCAAACGTTCTACCGCTCCGAGGACGGCGAACGAGTCACGATTGTCCGTTTTCGCGACCGCGACAGCCATCGCGCGTGGGCCCAACATCCCGAGCACCTCGCGGCGCAGCGTCGGGGGCGAGAAGATTTCTACTCGTGGTACGACATCTCGGTGTCAGAGGAGACGTATCAGCGGGTCTTCGAATCTCACGAGGCGTAGTCGCTTCCTGCGGCGACCACGCGTGCGGCGATAATACTTGAGCGAGACCGCACAAATCTGGTCGTAGAAATGCCCCGTCCGTCTGAAATGAAGAAGCCGCCGGGCTTATTACGTGGATCTGACGATGATGATGTGCCCAATGCCCACCCTCGCCTTGAGCGTCAAATGGGGCGCTCGCTTGAGCGAAGCGGGATCAAGCCTTGGCGCAGGGAGTGATACGCCGAATTGATAGTGGAAGTAATTACCCGAGTACCGTACCCATCCAATGCCCACGTGCGTCGCGACATTCACGAAGGCGTTGGCGGGTACTGGCACCTCCAACGTTCCCACCGCCGTCTTTGCCCCTCGACTCGCAGGATTCGTACTCGACGCATTCGCAGGAGATCCCGTGTTGTCCAACCAAGAGTCAGGCGGCAATCCTGAACTCGATGAGTTGTCCTCCCGAAAACGTCAGGTCCTTCGTCTGATCGCCAGAGGTTAAGCCAACATGTCGGTATCGAGCCGGGCGTATCGCCCGAGACCGTGGAGACCCACGTCTCGTCTGTTCTTCGAAGACTGCAGCCTTCACATCGATACCTACTCTCGCACTGGACGAGCGAACGAAGGCTGACCTAGTGGGTTCGGGCGTCGGGCGCTCGGGATCCCCGGCGCCGACAAAGTGCGTTATCCAGGACAGGTGCATGGGAAGAATTCTTGGGCAACCGACGAGAGCATTTGCAATACTTGTGCAGAGTTGTCGATTTTGTGGATTGACATTCGTCGTTGAAATGCGGGGATGTCCCGAACGAACGAAGGAGCTGACGTGTCAGAGTATTTAATCATGATTTACCAGGATTATTCGGACCCTATGTGGAGTGATCCTGCCCACGGCGAAAAACTCATGAAAGAGCACATGGCCTTTGGCGAAAAGCACGGTGGGAGTTTGCGTGGCGGCAACGCTCTACACGCAACATCGAGCGCCACGAGCATTCGCCATGACAAAAGTGGCAAAGTTGCCGTCACGGATGGTGCGTTCGTCGAGACCAAAGAAGCTCTCGGCGGGTACTACCTAATTGAGGCCGCCGATCTCGATGAAGCGCTCGCTATCGCCAAGGACGTTCCTTCACCCACCGGTGGGGTCGAAGTTCGACCCATCAGGCCAACCTGAGTACGTCACGCTCCGACGCAGAGTTTGCGGTGGCCGAAGCCCACCGCAGCGAATGGGCGTACGTTTTGTCGGCCACCGTGAGGGTGACGCGCGATATCGATGTCGCTGAAGAGTGCGTCCAAGAAGCGTACGTGCGCGCCCTCACGGATTGGACTTTGAATGGCGTCCCCACGAGGCCCGGTGCATGGCTCACGACCGTCGCACGGCGTCTCGCCATTGATCAGCAGCGGCGGCGTGCGAACCATGAACGTCTCTTGCCAATGGTCGAATCCGAACACGATGGCGTCGACGCGCGGCTTGACAGCGAAGAGATTGACGACGACCGCTTACGGCTCATCTTCACGTGCTGCCATCCAGCGCTCGACCTCGAGTCCCAAGTCGCTCTCACTCTTCGCTTCGTTTGCGGACTCACGACGCCCGAAGTGGCCCGAGCATTCCTCATCAAAGAGACGGCAATGGCGGCGCGGCTGACCCGCGCCAAGAGGAAAATCTCTATTTCAAGGATCCCCTACCACGTGCCCGCCCCCAAGGAGCTGCCGGAGCGAATTGATGCGGTGCTCGAAGTCGTGCATCTGGTGTTCAGCACTGGTCACACGGCGCCTTCGGGCGCCAGCCTCGTTCGTACGGATTTGACGAGCCGCGCGCTGCAACTTGCGAGAATGCTTCGCGAACTCCTGCCCACCGATCCCGGCGTCGCGGGACTTCTCGCCCACATACTTCTCTCGGATTCTCGGCGCGACACGCGCACGTCGAAGGAAGGAACGCTCGTCTTGCTCGCGGATCAAGACCGATCGCGGTGGGATCACGAAGCCATCGAGGAAGGGATTGCCCTCGTGCGTGAATCACTCACGCACCGCCCGCCGTCGCGTTACGCACTGATGGCCGCCATCGGCGCCGTACACGCCGAGGCCCCCTCATTCTCTGAGACTGACTGGAAAGAGATCGTTGCGATCTACGACGTCCTTTTGCTCACCTGGCCATCGCCGGTGGTTGCTCTCAATCGAGCCGTCGCGGTGGGATTCTCCGAAGGGCCCGCAGCGGGACTCACCGCGCTCGAAGAGCTCTCGGGTGATCCATTCCTAGCCCAGTACACCTACTACGAATGTGCGCGAGCTGATTTCTTGTATCGGATAGGTCGCACCGACCAAGCCCTCGCCTCCTATGAATTTGCGCTGGAGCTAAGTGAAAATGAGGTGGAGCGCGCGTTCATCGAACACCGCTGTCGCTCGATCCAGAAGGAAGTCAACGCGCAATGACTTCCCAGCGAATGCTTCTCTGCTCGCACCGAAGTGCAACACCAATGACCGCGTCAGGTTTCCATTTTTGTCGTCACATCGGCGGCCGCTTGAGTATGTCGTGCATCAACAATGAGGGGGAAACATGAATAAACAGGATGTATGGACCAATATCCACCGTGAACGCGAGAGCCTCGTCGAGACATTGTCGTCGCTCTCACCCGAGCAATGGTCCGCCGCTTCATGGTGCGGCGCCTGGAACGTCAAGGAAGTGGTCGGACATGTTTTGTCAGCCGCTGAACAAACCACGTTCAACTTCTACAAGCAGCTAGCGAGCGCCGGGTTCAAATTCGACGTCTTCGCCGATCGCGACGCGAAGAAACTCGGTGCCTTGGAGCCCAGCGAGTTGATTCGGCGTCTCCAGGCACGTACCACCACGACCAATCGTCCGCCAGCACCCGTGATTGCGATGCTCGGCGAGATAGTGGTCCACGGTGAGGACATCCGCCGACCGTTGGGTATCAAGCACCAGACTCCCGAAGCGGCACTCATCGCCGTTGCCGACAATTGGAAGAAATCAAATTTGTTGATTGGAAGCAAACGTCGGATCGCTGGGGTCCAGCTGCACGCCACCGACGTCAACTGGTCGCATGGCACCGGTCCCGTCGTCTCGGGCCCTCTGCAGTCGCTCGTCCTCGCAATGACCGGAAGGAAGGGAGCTCTCTCCGACCTGAATGGCGATGGCGTTGCCGTACTCGAAGGCAAAGACTAAAACTCCCCAGTACCTCCGCCCTAATTCTCCAAAGTGCTTGGACGGGGTTTCCGGGACGCAGAGCTACTTGACCTCGTTGAAGTAATGACCTTGATCGAGGTCTTCTAGAAGACCGACCTGTTCCGGCTTCCACGCCATGAGTTCTTGGGTGACGAGGCTCGAGCACGGCGAGTCAACGCCTACCCAGCGCGCGAGCCAGCTGAAGTGTTCGTTCGCATCCTCGGAATCGATAGGGGTCGCGGCAACATTGAGATGCCTTCCAATCATCTCGGCGATGTCGCGAAGCGCAATTCCCTCCTCTGCGACACTGTGCAAGGTGGCGCCCGCTGGCGCATTCTCCAGGGCGAGACGAAAGAGCACGGCCGAGTCGAGACGATGAACAGCGGGCCAACGATTGGTTCCGTCGCCGACGTAACCTGCGACGCCTTTCTGGCGGGCGATGTCCACGAGGGCAGCCATGAAGCCGTTATCCCCATTGCCATGATTGGTCGGCGCCAGACGAATGATGGACGAACGAATACCGCGAGAGGCGAAGGAGAGCACTAGTTCCGCCGTCGCCCTTCGAGTTTCGGGACCTGCGTTCGAAGCAGCGTCCGCAAAGGCGTCATGGCCATCTCGCTCGGTCGCGACTTGGCCCAATGCCAAACCCAGTGTCCCCGACGCAAGCACGAACGGTCGATTTGTGTTCGCCAATGCGTCGCCGAATACCTCTACGGCGCGTCGGTCCGCATCAGCGGCGCCCTGAAAGTTTCCCGAAAACGCCAAGTCGTGTTTGAACGCGAGATGAATGACGCCGTCTGAATCGCTCGCCAAACGGTGCAACAGATCAAGGTCATCGAGCGTGCCGCGATGTACGTGCACACCTGCGCCAACGAGGGCGGCGGCGGACGAATCCGAACGGGCAATACCAACGACCTCGTGGCCAGCAGTCTTGAGCTCTGGAACTACAGCGGAACCAATCCAACCGGACGCGCCGGTAATGAAAACGCGCATACTAAATGCCTCCGATTCCACGCTCTTCACGTGACCGTGAAGGAAACGTGATGTCACTAACTGACATCACGTTATCAGGTGGCGCTGTTAAATGCCACTAATTGCTTCTGGTCGAGGAGTCGTCTCACTCCAAGAAAGAGATAGCAAACGTTGGTCCTCTGGGGCGAGTGTTGCAGACCTCGATCAAGCAAATGGTGCCGATCTCGCTCACCACTGAAGAGCGACGCGTCATCGACGAAGAGTCGGCGCGTATGGGCAAATCTTTGTCGGCACTCATGAGGAATGCAGTGGAAAGAATCAACGGAACGTCTCGTTCTCTCTCTGAGGACCTCACCATCACGCGCGAACCCATCGGGTCGTGGACGAATCGCGGAGACGATGGCGAAACGTACGTGAAGACGTTGCGTTCAGGATCTCGACCAAAGCGACCTGAGTGACTTCCACGAAGGCTCCTTCGCCGACCTCGTGCGTGGTGATCCGAAGGGACGCAGGGTGACCCTGCTCATTGAATACTTAGCTGCCACAAGTGATGAAAATTAATTATTTGCTTGCTTCAACTGCGCGAGACACTCGCGCCACTTTTTCAGCCTTGGTAAAGTCGATCGAGAAATTGTTTGCCCTTACTTGAAGGAGACATCAAAAATGGCCGCAGAGGTAATCACCCGAGCAGTGGTGAAGGACTTTGAAGAATGGAAGAAGGGATTCGACGCCGGCAAACCCGTGCGGGACGCCGGTGGCGTGACCAGCGTGCGTGTGTTCCGCGATCCAGAGGAACGAAACACGGTGGTCGTCTCGCAGAGCTTCGCGTCACTCGACGCCGCCCGCGCTTTCGCCGCCAATCCCGCACTCGCCGAGGCGATGAAGAACAGTGGCGTGCAGGGCACACCACGAATCGAGATCCTCGAAGTCATTTAATCGTCGCAAAAACGTCGCGGTTCTTTAGGCAACGCGGCTTCCTTCGAGAATCACTGCTAATGGTCGTGCCGATGAAGACACGGAATTTTACTCGCAGTTCAGTAGAGGTCCGCATTGAAGCAAGTCCGACCTCGGGAGTGTAGTACAAAAAGTTCGACCGTCCGCCACTACGCGACTTCAGCATTCGGTGAGTCGCAATCGAAAATCTTCTCCAACAGAAACTAAAAATCCATCTTTCTCACCGCTCATGTCTCGCGCCGATGACCCATCCGAAGGACAATGACCAGCAGTCGACCGTCGTTGATTTCGTAGATGTCGCGGTAGTCGCCGGTTCGGACCCTCCACTCACCCTCGCCACCTACCAGACGTGTCGCCGATGGGGGTCGAGGATTCTCAGCTAGTAATTCCAGAACTGCTTGAATTCGTCGTCGAACAGCTGGCGAGAACTTGCGAAGTTGACGAGAAGCTGTTGGTGACAAATCAATCTGATACGTCACACCAATCCGAGATCGATTTTGACCTGTTCCCACGGGATCGGCGCCTCACCGGTTGCGCGCATTTCCGCTCGAGCCTCCTCCGCTGCGCGAATATCCGCCATGTCTTCGGCGAGGGACAAAATCCCATCGAGATCATCAGCGTCAATGACCGCAGCAATTCTTTGACCACGCCTCGTGAGATAGACCGGTTCATGGTCGGCACGAGCGTGGTCGATTATCGTCGCCAGTTGTTTTCTGGCTTCGGTGATGTCGAACGACCTATCGGTACTCATGTACATTGTGTACACCTAGGCGCCTTTCTGTACTTAATCGTCGAATATCCCCTGATCACGTCCTAATGGGAGTGGAAGGTTGCTTGATTTTGCGAGAAACTTTTCACCGAGCTGCTGATTGGTGAACACTAGTACGTCCAAAGCCTTGAGCTTCAAGCCTAGAGCGTGTCCCGGTCGGTCGGCGAGGTTGACGGAGAAGGCTGGAGGGGTGTCGTGCCAGGAGCACTAATCCATTAGGTCGCCGCCGTTGCCTCGAGGCTCGTTCCAACTAGCAACGGAGGTGAATAAATGATTTTCGTCGGAGTGGATTGGGCCGAGTCCCACCACGACATCTGTGTTCTTGACGAAGCGGGCGACATCCTTGGACGACGCAGGATCGAGGACACACTTGAAGGTGTGCGGTTGTTGCACGAATTGTTGGCGCCACACGCCCAAGAGCCGGACGAAGTAATCGTGGGCATTGAAAAGGATCGGGGTCTCATCGTGACCGCCATGCTGGGTGCGAACTATCGCGTCTACGCACTGAACCCGATGTCGGTCGCGCGCTATCGCGAGCGTCACGTCACCTCGGGTTCGAAGTCCGATCCTGGCGACGCCAAGGTTTTGGCCGACCTCGTGCGCACCGATCGTCACAACCATCGCGAGGTGGCGGGTGATTCAGAAGATGCCGACGCGATCAAGGTGTTGGCCCGCGCCCACCAGAACGCCATTTGGGCTCGTCAACGTGAGAAGAACGCCTTGCGCAACGCTCTGAAGGATTATTACCCCGGGGCCCTCAACGCCTTTGGGACTGATCTCGACGACGGCGACGCCGTTGAAATTTTGGCCATCGCTCCGACGCCATCGCTCGCTCGAGCGCTCTCACTGTCCAAGATCACGTCGGCGTTTCGCCGCGGTGGCCGCCAGCGCAACATAGAACGTACGGCCACGAAGATCCAACAGGCGCTGCGCGAAGAACAGTTGCGCGAACGACCTCGGGTAGAAGCAGCCTTCGGCAAGATAACGAGCGCCCACGTGGCCATGATTCGTGCTTACAGCGACACGATCAACGAACTCGAGCGAGCGCTCACCGAGGATTTTGAACAGCACCCGGACGCGAAGATCATCCTCTCCCTGCCAGGACTCGGGATGGTCCTCGGCGCCCGGGTGCTGGGCGAGTTCGGGGACGACCCGAACCGCTACGCCGATGCCAAGTCTCGCAGGAATTACGCTGGCACGTCGCCGGTGACCAAAGCATCAGGTAAAGCCAGAGTCGTGCTCGCGCGTCACTCACGCAACAAGCGTCTCGCGAGCGCCGCGGACCAGTGGGCATTTTGCTCGCTCACGAAATCACCCGGCGCGCGTGCCTACTACGACGAATTACGAGCGAGGAACAAGACGCACCGTCAAGCCATACGACAACTCGCCAATCGATGGGTCGGCATCTTTCACGCCTGCCTGGAACAAAATGTTCTTTACGACGAGCAACTTGCGTGGAAACACCGACTTGAAATCGCCGCTTGACAACTTACGGTCAAGGGGTGTCTAGGCGACCTCGTTGATATCCAGTCATTCGATCGCCACCATTGGACTGATCCGGTCCCATAACAAAAGCCTGACGCTGGGCCTACTGCTGACGACGTGGCGGACATGATCAAAACGACGACATGACGGCGACACAACGTCATCGGACCAATCGAGACCGTGAGTACGCGCAATGCGAAGTCAACGACTATTTGCTTCATGTTCAACGCGTGCTTGAAGCAACGTCGACTTTTTCGAACCCTCGTCACGGCACTCTCAGTTGAGTGCGAGCGTCAATTCTGTGACCATTTGCTGGGCCGACTCGACAAACGGTGCCAGCGTCCCTTCGATATCTTGAAATAGACCCTGTTCGTCGACGTTTTCGAGCGAAATAACTAGCTCCACGTGGTGTTCGAGAAGTCGCATATGCAGTCCTTGCAACACGAGCTTCAGTTGTGCCGCACCCTTCTCGCCGCCGCGCGTGCCGTACGAAACGAGACCCGCCGGTTTATCACGCCATTCCGCGTACAAGAAGTCAAGGGCATTCTTGAGCACCGCAGGATAGCCCCAGTTGTACTGAGGAAATACGAAAATGAACGCATCGAAAGAGCTGATGAGATTGCTCCACCTGAGGGTGTGCTCGTGTTGATAGTTGCCGAGCGCGGGCATCATAGGCTCATCCAGGAAGGGAAGATCGATCTCGCCGAGGTCGACGACCTCGAAAACGGGCGCGGCGTCATCTTGACCAGAGAAGCGCAGAAACCACTCGGTGATTCCCTCGCAATTCCGATTCGGTCGGTTGCTCCCTATGACGACACCCACCCGACGCGTGCTTTGGGGTGCGTCGGCATCATCGAGAGGTGCTTCGCTCATGCTCATCTCCTACTTGGTGGACCTCTGCGTCAATCTCCGAGCGTACGTGAGATTGTCGTCAGGAACGAGAACCTCGGCGTCGACGAAGGCGACATCGTTAGCTCATGTGGAAGGTGAAGATCTTTGAAGCGTCGATGCGAGCGCCCAACGGATCCTCTTCGATCATCCACTTTTCGAAAGCTGGCCCCTGCGTGGGCGCATAATGAGCGAGCATCGCCTCGCTCAGTTCTGCGTGCGTGGGGTCTAAGACGTCGAACAGTTCGACCTCCCCGTGCACGCTGATCGAGAGTTGCTCATTGGGAAGATAGATCGCACTCACGTGAGGGCGAGCGGCGAGGTGGCGCATCTTAACTGACTGTCTCCCGGAACTAAAGAAGAACGAACCATGAATGAAGTACGAATCCACCGGTCCCACGAGCGGTCGCCCGTTCGCTGTCACTGTCGCGACCGCAAGAAGACACATGCCTTGGAGGCGCTCACAGAGTTCTTCGGCCGACAATCGACGCTCCGGAGTGATGATGTCCTTCAAATGAGGTCCGCCTGAGTCGTAACTCGCGTCGAGCAACGATTGCAGTTTGAGCAACTCTTCTGGGGTCTCCCACACGTGCACATTCAATCACGCCCATCACGGCGTCTCATGCGCGTGCCACGGCACCCATTAATTACTTATCCTCGAACTAGCATTCCATAGTGATTCTCGTGAGAAACCAGTATCACGAGTGCAGCAATTCGACGACTCGCTTACGTCTCTTACAGCGTCGCGTTGGGACCAGACGTGATCTCGGCACCGCCGCCGGCGGGAACCC
Source organism: Candidatus Saccharibacteria bacterium CG_4_10_14_0_2_um_filter_52_9 (assembly GCA_903970515.1). Taxonomy (GTDB): domain Bacteria; phylum Actinomycetota; class Acidimicrobiia; order Acidimicrobiales; family RAAP-2; genus RAAP-2. Next base: position 30,690 of record CAJCJA010000024.1, on the reverse strand, counting down.
GAATGAACAACAGCGCGATGAGGAAGCCCACGAAACTAATGACGGCTGACCATAGGAACGCGGTCGTATAACCGTGTACCGTCGCGATTTTCACCGCAGCGTTCGCCGACGAGTGCAGCGCGTGCAACCTGCTCTTCGTCGCGTCAATTGCGATGGTCGCGAGCACCGCCAATCCCAGCGCTCCTCCCACTTGCTGCATCGTGTTCAAGAGAGCGGACGCGAGCCCCGCCTCGTCGGCTTGGACGCCAGAGACGGCCGCCAGGGTGATCGGGACGAACGAGAAGCCCATGCCCAACGCGATGATCAAGAGGGGAAACAGCACGTCGAGGTACGAACTCGTGGGCGTGAGACGAGTCATCCAGAGGATCCCCACCGTTCCCGCCGCCGGTCCCACGATGAGTGGCAGACGGATACCGAATCGGCCAACGAATTTGGAGGCTGTCCCGGCGGCGAAGATGATGCCGAGCGTCATTGGCAAAAAGCCCACGCCGGTGCGAATGGGGCTGTAGCCCAGAACATTCTGCAGGTACTGCGTGAGGAAATAGAACATGGAGAAGAGAGCGATGCCAATACACAGCATCAAACCGTACGACGCAGTGCGGTTGCGATTCTTGAAGATGCTAAAGGGCATCAAGGGCTCCTTACTGCTTCGCTCCAAGAACGCGAATGACGTCAATAAGACGACCGAGACGGCGAGCGACACGATCGTCGAAGTGCTCGTCCAACTGTGACTTGAAGCATTCGAGAGACCGTAGACGAGAGCCAGCATGCCTCCCGTTGCTGTCAGCGCCCCGGGGACGTCCAAGTGGCCCGACGTGGTCTGTGACTCGTTTAGGGCACGGGGCGCGAGAAAGAGCACCAGCGCAGCGATCGGCACGTTGACGAAGAAGATCCAACGCCACGAGACGTAGCTCGTCAAGACGCCGCCGAGCAACAGCCCCAAGGCACCGCCACCTCCTGACATGGCGGCGTAGACACCCATAGCGCGATTTCTCTCGGCGCCTTCGGGAAAGTTCGTGGTGATGAGTGACAGGGCGGTTGGCGCAGCGATCGCCCCACCGATACCCTGAAGGCCTCTCGTGAATATCAGCCACACGTCGTTGGTCGCGAGACCGCCGAGCAGCGACGACACCGCAAAGATGCCGATACCGATCATGAACATTCGCCGCTTGCCGTAAAGGTCTCCCGTTCGCCCACCGAAGAGCAGCAGGCCACCGAACGTCAATGAATACGCCGTGATGAGCCATTCAAGGTTGCTCGCAGAAAAATGCAGGGAGCGATGAATCGTGGGAATCGCGACATTCACAATGGTGGCGTCGAGCACGATCATTAGCTGCGCTGCGGAGATCACCACGAGCGCGAGTCCCAAGTGTTTTCCTTCAGTGTTGCTACCGGTTAATTCAGGGGCTTCGGTATTGGTCATGGGGGGCCTTTCTGGTCGGACTACTTCGAGGGAGCACTATTTACATCGGAACTTGCGGGCACAAACCTCACGAGAGGAAGAAAGACATCCTCAATGATCGAGGTGAAGAGCGACTCGTCAACGCTATTACCGACGAGGAGATGCTGATACAAAACCAGTGCCGGAAGGATCGAGACGACCAGGGAAAGATTAGGTATCGGTTCAATCTCGCTCCTCTCGACGGCGCGCTCGAACACGCTCGACAGCGCTGACTCGAGGGGAGTGATCAACCGCTCTTGAAATGCGTCGCGTAGTTCCTTGTCGTGCGGAAGCGCACTCACGAGCCCCACCATGATGTCAGCTTCAAACTCGCTCTTCTTGCCCGCGTTTAGACTGAAGAGGGCGGCGAAGTCGCCACGAAGCGATCCGGTGTCGGGAGCCGTGATCATCTGCTTTTGACACACGAGGGCGTCGAGGACCAACTCCGCTTTGTTCGACCAACGACGATAGAGGGTCGCCTTCCCCGCCCCGGCCCACGACGCGACGGCGTCCATGGTCAGACGTTCGTAGCCGACTTGTGCGAGTAACTCCAGAGCCGCTGCGCGAAGCGCCTCGTCGCGCGACGCGTCGAGAGGTCGCCCACCCGCGTGTCGCTCCACTATGGACTTGACATCAACAGACGCTCGCTCAATCATCATGCAGAAACGATACCGGGACGTTCAGAAACTGTGACGTCTCGTTTGACCCGTTTCCCAAAATTCCCGAAAACCGCTCAATGATTGGCTTTTCACGCAAATATCCGGCGAACTTCGGCGTTGGTGAGAACGCGTGTGAGACTCAGGCGTCGTTCACGGACGCCTGATCAAGGCGAATCCTCACGAGTTGTTCAACGAGTTGCCTCGGGAGCGGTGCATCGACGGCAAATCGAAGGGCACCATTGGACGGCGAAAAGCTGGCCAATTCGTCACCCAGCGACGTCAATACCGAGCCACTGTGCGGGAAGTAACTGAGGTGCCCCTTGAAGGCGCCAAAACCCGCGATGACCTTGCCCCGCCAACGAAACGCGGGATAGCCGTAGGAAATGCACTCCTGCGCGTCGGGGATGACGCTCGCGATGTCACGACGCAGCGCCGCGAGCGTTGAGCGCTTGGGTTCCTCAATCACCGCGAGGTACGCGTCAATCTCATTCATTGACATGTGCCAAGCCTAACGTCCCCGCGAAATAACGTCCAGCGTCGCCACCTTTGCGAACTTCACGACGTCCGCTCTACCAATCCCGTTGAGCGCGGTACTAACGCATTGAATGCGTCGTGTGCCCCGAATCTCACGACGAGGCGGGGTGACGAATTAATGTCCCCGCAACCCACGGAGGTGCAGCGTTTGCCAGCATTCGTCAATGGGGAGTTCGAACGTCAACGATGAAGCCCAGCACGTCATCGTGTGCGGGCTGCACGGCGTGGGCGTGCGGATCGTCGAACTCTTGCACTCGAGTGGCACCAAGGTCACCGTCGTCGACGACGACTCGATGGGTCGTCACGATCGACTCCTCGCGACGATGGAAGTGCGCCACATCAAGAGTCGGGCCTACCGGGGCGAAGGTTTGCTCGAGGCGGACCTGCGAAATGCACTCGCGGTCGTGTGCGTTGAGGTCGACGACATCCACACGCTCGAGTCGGCGCTGCGAGTTCGAGAAATTAGAGACGACCTACGCGTCGTCGTGCAACTGGCCAATCCCGCCGTTGGTGGTGCGCTCGTGCGTGTCACCGGACCCGGCAGTGTCTTGGACGCGGCGTCCTTGGCGGCGCCGTCGTTCGTGGAGGCGTGCCTCGGCCAACCCGCACACGACATCACCTTCGCCGAGACTCAGTTTGTCGTCGTGCGCACCGAGGTACCTGAAATGGGTGGGCACCATTCAACGTTTCGCGCCTTCTTCGGCGACCTCGCACCGGTCGCCGTGATGCCCGCGAACGGAGAACTGGTGCAATGTCCGGGCCGCGACCACGCGGTCGAGCCCGGTGACCGAGTCGCCGTGCTTGGAACGATCGAAGAACTCCAGCGATTCGGGCTCGAGACCGGAAAGTCCCGACGTCCCCTTCGACGCGTCGGATTCTTCATACGGGCGAGTCGTCAGCTTCGAACCGCCTTTGAGCAAGGGAACAAGGGTCTCGCCATCGTCGTCGGCGCCATAGCCGCACTCGTCGTGCTCTCCACGGTGTTGCTGCATGTCTTCTATCAAACAGGAACAAACCATCACCTCACTCTTCTTTCGTCGGTGTACTTCACCATTGAAACGATTGCGTCAGTAGGTTTTGGTGACTACTCGTTCGCCGCACAGGACGCGGGGATGAAGGTCTTCGGCATTGGTCTCATCTTCGTCGGCGTCACGCTCTTGTCGACGGCGTTCGCCCTCTTTACCAACATTCTCGTGAGCCGTCGGATCGAACAATCACTCGGCCGTCGCGAGGTGCCGGGGGTGGTCGATCACGTGGTCGTCATAGGTCTCGGCTCGGTGGGCATCCGCGTCGTCGAGTTACTGGTCGAGCAAGGTCAGCGAGTGATCGTCATCGAGCGCGACAGCGAGAATCGATACTTGAACCAGGCGCGATCCCTCAAGGTCCCCGTCATCATCGCCGACGCGACGCTACGCCAGACGCACCGGCTCGCCAATCTCCACGACGCCCGTGCGGTCGCCGTGCTGACGAGCGCAGAGATGACCAATATCGAGACCGCACTGGCCGTTCGCGAATCCTTGGGTTCGCGCTGGCAAGACGTGCCCGTCGTCGTAAGGGTCTTTGACCGCGAGCTCGCTCGAATGATGGAGCAGAGCTTCGGGTTCCAAAACGTCAGGTCCACGTCCGCCCTCGCGGCGCCATGGTTCGTTGGTGCGGCGCTAGGGCTCGACGTGCTCAGCACCTTCTACGTCGATCAACAGCCGTTCTTGGTTGGCAAAGTCGTCGTCAAGGAAGGCGGCGGACTCGAAGGTCTCGCCATGGCGGATCTCTCGGCGAAGACGAGGGTCATCGCGCTACAACGTGCTTCTGGCGGCGAACTCGAACATCCGCCGCGGCGCGGTACTCGGTTCGCGGGTGGCGATGTCGCCTACGTGCTGGGACCGTACGAGGAAATCCTTCGAGTTCTTCATCATGACCGAACGCTGCGAAGGTAGCGACCTCGCTCGGTAGCATGGGTTACGTCGAGTGGGAGCGTGTACGTGCTACGAAGGAACGCGTCGCGACGCAGAGGTGACGAAGGATTCTCCCTCATTTCTCTCTTGATCGTCGTTATCATCCTCGGCGTCATGATGACACTCACCATTGATAGTTTGGACGGCACCGGACTGCCAAGCTCGCCAAGCAATGCGACGACGACCTTACCCTCGACGCCTTCGGGCGCGAACACGGTGATCACGCAAGCACAGGTCGCCGCGTGTAAGGCAGACTTCTCAACGATCGAGACCGCGCTCGTCACCTATCTTTCGGACAACGGGCGACCACCCGGCGCGGGGACGACGTGGGCAACGTCGAATCCCAATGGAGCGCCAATCTTGTCCGCGTGGCCCTCAGGTGCACCCAACTTCACGTTCGCGTGGAATGGCACCAATCTTGAAGTCATCCCCGCACACGGCAACGCCTCCTACGACTCGCTTGGCACGAGTTCGCCACCAACGGGTTGCTACGCGCCTTAGGCTTCCTGCTCGCGCTCTAGAGAACTAAGTGTTGTGCATTATCCTCGAGGGGAATCGTGGGCGGCACGAGAAGTCGGGCGACGCCAATGCGAAAATCATTCATGCCGTAATAGACGTCGTAGCGATCGGGCTCGTTGATGTCAAGACGACGGTCGATGCCCGTGGGAAACACGACGTTCGCGAACGTTCCTCGTCGCTCGTCGGAATGTTTCGGGACGAGGACGGGTTTGGCGGAGCGGAAGATAAGTTCCTGGGGGAAGTCCACGGACAGCACCATGACGCCCGCGCTGTACGTCAGGCGGTGTTCGTCGCTCCCGCGATGCACGACGTCGCGAACGCCGTGATACACAATTAGCCAGCCGTGGCGTGTCATTATCGGTGGTGTACCGCTGCCGATCTTGAGCGACTCCCACGAGGACACCGGCGCGGCCAGTCGATGATGCGACGTGAAGTTGCGCAGTTGGTGGTGGTCATCGGCGGCCGAATCGATGGAGCTGTAGGAGATCCAAATGCTTTCTTTGTGAAGGTCGACGTCGCGCCCCTCCTCGAGCGTCACCGTGTCCTCGGGCAATGTGCCAGGAAAGAGGGGGCGATGCAAGATGGCCAACTCGAGTTGACCTGAGGGATTCGGTATCGCCATGGGGAATCCGGTCGCGTCCTTGTTATCGATACCATTGAATTCAATGCCCTCGTAGGCGGTGAACGACGCCAAACCGAGTCGGTGCCAATGAAAAAGGTCCTTCGAGATGGCGAGTGCGATGCGTGGTCCCTCGGGTGAGAAGGCCGTGTACGTCATGAGATATTCCTGCAGCGGTTCGACGAAGGTGACGCGGGGATCCTCGCAGCCGCCCCCACCATTTGGTCGCAGTTCGTAGGGCATCTCGGGCTCGAGTGCGATACCGAGGCGCTCGACGCCACTGGGTTCGCCGCGCTCGTTGAACAACACACGCATAATGCCAATGCGTGAAAAGTTCCCGGCGCCCACGATGCGAGGGAAGAGATACAACTGTCCGTCGGGGCCGCGGGCGGCCGCGGGGTTGAGAATCCCTTCGATCTCGCGCGGATCGCTCAGGTCGGGCTCGATGACAAGGTCGAGAGGTTGCATGCTGAACGGGTTCATGAAGCCCTTCCGGGTGATGTAATCTGCACCTCGTCGTCGCCCAGACAGGCGATCACCGTTTGAATGACCCGTGCGGTCTCGTCGGGATCGCGGACCAGGATCGAGTCAACACCTGCGTCTTGGACGGGATAATCGTTACCCCCCACGAAAATGGCGTCACCCGCGAAAAGCATCTCTTTCAGCGTGTAACTCAATTGCTCTTGGAGCTTCTTGATGCCGTACGCCTTATTGATGCCGGGTTTGGTCACGTCAATTGACGTCGTGCCACCCATGTTCACGCTCAGTGAGGGAATCAGGGGCTCGAGAATCTCAGTGATCTTTCGGCGCTTGGCGAAATCCGGGTCCCAGGTTTCTTTTTCGCTGAGGGGAGCTTCTTGGCCCAGCAAGGAGAGAGTGATCTGGCTTCCACGATCTTCGATCTGCTCCCCCCATATCTTGGTCACGGAAATGCCAGACTCCTGGAGAGCGCGCTGGAGTGCCGCAATGATTCGATCTCGCTCCTCGTGGCTGAAATCCTCCGAGTACACCTTTATCCAGTGACCTTCGTACCGATAGAACGCAGTGCCACAAGTGGGCAGCAAATAAAGACGCTCGAAGTGGATGTCGCTCGGCAAACGCGTGAGCAGCTGTTTCTCAAACTGCTCCCAACTGCCGCCCGAAATGACGGCAACGTCCATCACGAGCAAGAGGTCGCGGAGAAGTTTGGCCATCTCGTCGGTCAACGACGACTTACTTTTCGCGAGCGTGCCGTCGAGGTCGAAGACGAAGAGTTTTTTCAATGAGTCCCCCTTTTACGTCGAGTTGGCGTCGTAGAACGCAACGTCTTTGGCGCCATCGTGGAGTCGCTACGCAGTGCCAACGCGCCCGTAGTCGTCTTCGAGCCGGACAATGTCGTCTTCGCCGAAATACGTACCGGTTTGCACCTCGATGAACTCCACCGGCACGTCGCCGTGGTTCTCGCAGCGATGTGCGTGTTCGATACCGATGTCGATGCTCTGACCGGGCACGAGTTCATGCGTCGTACCGTCAAGAATTACGGTCGCGTTTCCACTGACGATGAACCAATGCTCGGCGCGCTTCGCGTGGCGCTGATAGCTCAATCGCTGACCGGGCGAGACGACAATTAATTTGACCTTGAAATTCGGTGCCTTATCATCCAAGACCGTGTAACTACCCCAGGGCCGCTCGGAATATTCGGCTTCTTCATTCGTCAACTGCGTCATCAGTCTTTCCTCGCATCGCTCGAACTTCAATCACTCAACAACACTGCGGCTTCCGGTGTCTCAATTTTGAATGCAAAGCTCTCCTCGATGAAAAGCCGTACGCTCTGTTCGTCGTGGCTCTCGTAGCCCACCGAAAAATCTTCCCCGGAGACGAAGTTGAAGTCGCCACCGCGCAAGCTGAGTACGACGGCCCCCAGTACGCCGGGCGTGCGCACGATGGGCCCGCCAAGTATTTTGCGCAGGTGATCGAACACGATGAGTCCACCGTGTTCGGTAGACTCGACCACCCCAAGGTACGATGCTGGTCCGAGGGCCAGTCCGTAGGGTCCTCCAATGCCGAGTGCCCGCAATCGCTCCACCGCGGACGCTACGAATTTCGGATATTGGGAGTAATCAGCATTTAAGGCAATAGGCGTCGATGACGTCGATTCGCCAATGCCCGTGATGCCCGCTTCGGCCCACCCGCTCACGATCGCGGCGTTTTCGGCTTCAGCCATGAGTAGCGCGGCGTGTTCGAGGTCCGTGAAGTCGATGTTGGTCGCACCGCGGTCAATGGCCCGGAGCTCTTCTCTCGACACCAAAAAGGGCGCACGTAATTCCGCCAACGGCATCACTTGACGCAGTGAACCCGAAAGCGTCGCATTTGGTGCAGCAATCGTAGAAACCCTACCCACGTTGAGCGACGAAGTCGTCCAACCAAGTGGACCGGCGAAGTCCACGAGTCGTCGAGCAGCGACGTGCGTGGTCAGTTGTTCACGAACTTCGTCGTCGATCAATTCCCACGAACTTGCCGAGACGGGCGCGAGATCTCGATAGAGATGGTTCATGGCTCCTCAATTCTGAGAGCGCCGATGTTGAGCGAGCCTGAGGACGTATCGGTGTAATCGGATTCGCCGGCTTCGGCCAAGCGTTCAATGTCGGTGAGCGGCAGCGTCGTGAAGAGATACGTTCGCAGATTCTTGTCCAGCACGGCGTCGTGACGACGCAACCACTCGAGCAGCATCATCGCGTGCTCCTTCTCCTCGTCGCGGTTGTGTTCGAGTATCGCGGCGAGGGTGGCATCGGTGGTTGCCTTGGCGCGTTGGTTATACCAATCGACGGCTTCGAGCTCCTCGCAAAGTGATTGCATCGCTCGGTGGTAATCGAGTGTCGATTCATCAAGCATGCCCAGGGGTTCGTGAAGGCCTTCGCTGCCCATTTCCCTTCACCTCCGATCGTTCGGCACGACTTCACCTCGTGAAGCGACCTTAACGATTACGTCAGAAAGTCAGACGCCACAAGGAAAGACCATTTTCGACCCATTTGTTCGTCAGAACATCCAAAGTCCACACGGGAGCGGCCGAACAGGAGTCGCAAGTCGTTAGGGCTCCTTGCGCACCGCCACGAAGACGGGTATTTCACGCTCAGTATTTTGCTGATATTGCGAGTAGGGCGCGTACGCCGCGACCGCGCGCTCCCACCACTGCGAGCGTTCTTCGCCCTCGACTTGGCGAACGGTCACGTCGAACGGTTCGGGACCATCTTGAATTGCCACTTCATCGGGATTCGCGACGAGGTTGTAGTACCACACCGGATGCGTGGGCGCGCCGCCCTTTGAGGCGACGAGGGCGTAGGCGCCATTGTGTTCGACGCGCATGAGCGGCGTCTTTCGCACCTTGCCACTTTGGTTGCCTCGAGTCGTCACGATGATGACGGCAAGTCCCGTGTCGCGCAGCGTGTTCGCTCGCGTCCCGTTCGATTCCTCGTATTCTTCAACTTGATTGCGGACCCACTCGGCGGGACTAGGTGCGTACTCTCCGCTCACCGGCATGCTCATACTGTAATCCTCGCGGGGCGGTCGCACCAGAGTTCAAGTCACAGCGCGTCTCTACACTAAGCAAATGCACCTGCCCGCACGCATTGGACTCATAACGCTCGCCTGTCGTGATGTCGAGCGAATGACCACGCTGTTTCGAGATCTTGGTTGACCCGAAACACCCGAGAGCGACGAGCATCACCGAACGTTCCAATGCACAAATGGTGTCGTGATTGCGTTGTACGCGGCTCTGAATTACGACGCGCAGTTCGGCCCCGTCGCGGCGGGTTTTCGAGGTGTTTGCCTCAGTGTGAATCTCGCCTCCTTCGATGAGTGCCTCGCCGTCTACGAGACGCTCAAGGCCATCGACGGCGTGGAACTCTTGGGGCAGCCCACCGAGGCGTTCTGGGGGGGCGGGTTCAGTTGGCGAGATCCCGAAGGCAACGTGTGGGACGTCGCGTGGGCCAAGGGCACGTCAATCGACGACCGCGGTGGCGTCACGTTCCCTTGAGAACCTGCCGACGCTGCATCACACGACGTGCGCGCAAATTGAACCGCTGTTCGACCATACTTAGTACGTGGACCGACTCGCTCTCTTCGACGTCGATAACACGCTCCTCGATCGCCAAGCCGCCTTCGAACACTGGGGCGCAGACTTCCTCGTTGCGCACGACATCGCTTCGAGCGAATTTTCAACACTCTCCTCTATCGACAATGACGGTGTGACGCCTCGCGACGCCTTCTTTGCCCAGGTGAAGGAACGCTTTGGGATCGCGACGAGCCTTGAGCAACTCCTCGAGGACTACCACCGTGCGTACGCGAGCTACTACCCAGCTCCGCTCGAGACGATTCAAGCGCTGAGGAAACTTCGAGCCGGTGGATGGAAACTCGGTGTCGTCACCAACGGTCCTCCGTCGCAACTGACGAAACTCGACGCAGCCCACCTGACAAGTGAGTTCGACGTCGTTTGCGTGTCGGCGATCGTGGGCATCCAAAAGCCGAACGTCGGAATCTTTGAGGACGCCGCACGTCGATGTGGCGTCGATCTGCGCGGATGGATGGTCGGCGACACGCCGGGTACCGACATCGAGGGTGGTTGGCGCGCAGGGCTTCGCACGATTTGGATCACACGTGGGCGTACGTGGGCCGAGACCGAGTACAAGCCCGACGCAAATGCCCAGTCGGTGCCCGAAGCCATTGCCATCATCCTCGCCGCTGAGGACACCGACCCCTCCTGATCGCTGGTCTCGTTGAGTGCCTAGAGTGTCCCCATGAGCACGTCACGCTGGACCGCGAAGGACCTTCCCAACTTGCAGGGCCGTCGAGTCATCGTGACGGGCGCTAACAGCGGCATCGGACGCGTGGCGGCAGCCGACCTCGCTCGCGCCGGCGCGTCGGTAACCCTCGCGGTGCGCGATGAGGCGAAAGGAAAGAAAGCCGCGGCGGCGATGAGCGGTGACGTAGCGGTTCGAGTACTCGATCTCGCGGATTTGAGTTCAGTTCGGTCGTTCGCGCACGAGACGACGGGAGAAATTGACTTCCTCATCGACAACGCGGGCATCATGGCAACGCCCGAAGCTCGTACCGTCGATGGATTCGAGATGCAGTTCGGTACGAATCACCTTGGTCACTTCGCCCTTACCAACCTACTCTTGCCAAAGGTCACCGATCGGGTAGTCGTGGTGTCGTCGGACCTTCATCGTCGGGGAAAGATCGACCTCGCGGACCTCAACTGGGAACGTCGACGTTACAAAGCGTGGGACGCATACTCACAGTCAAAACTCGCGAACCTGCTGTTCGTCTTCGAACTCGAGCGACGCTTGATTGGTGCGAAATCGAACATTCGAGCGATTGCCGTGCACCCTGGTTACGCCGCCACTAATTTGCAGGGTCACTCCAAGAATCCAGTAACTAACTTCGGTAGCTCCATTGCTAATCGGCTCATCGCCCAGTCGGACACGATGGGGGCGCTGCCGACTATCTACGCGACCGTCGCCGATATTCCAGGCGGTTCGTACGTTGGCCCCGACGGATTCCAGCGCCTTCGCGGATACCCGACGCTCAACAATCCTGCGTCCCAAGCGCTCGACGCCACCATGGCGGCGAAACTCTGGGAGCTCTCCGAAGAACTCACCGGCGTCCATTGGCCGCTCGGACCTGCTGGGTCCTAACCCGCGATCTCATCGCCGTTGGCGTTAGGCATCGCCGCCACGACGTTCGTCACGGTTTTTCGTTCAGGGATCATTGACGCGTTCGCGCGATTCGCACCAACGTGCGCCTTCACGGCGCGCGCCTCGAGGGGTTCACCACAGTGATCGCACGCGAGAATCCCCGTCGCCGTCTCGCCGCACGAGCGGTGCGTGATTGTGATTGGTGGACCTGACGGCGCCGCGTACCGATCGCCCCATTGACGCATCGTGGTCAACACCGGCCAGAGGTCCAAACCCTTGTCGGTGAGTTTGTAGTCGTCACGAGGCGGATGCTCCGAGTACGGGACGCGCACGACGACGCCTTGTGCCACCAACGTCTCGAGTCGGGTCTGGAGGATGTTGCGCGAGATACCAAGTCGTTGTTGGAAATCCTCGAATCGGGTAACACCCATGAAGCAGTCGCGCACGATGAGCATCGTCCACCACTCCCCGATGACCTCGAGACATTGGGCGACCGAGCAATCCATTCCGGCGAAGCTTTTGCGTTCCATGCACCTCATCTTAGTGAGTTGCATCATAGAACGCAATCGTGTATGGTCAGTTTCATGACAGATGGAACTACCGCCCCTGCGCCAACGTTGTCCTTACCTACCAGCCGCCAACGAGCCATATTTATAGTCACCGCGCTTGGCGCCTTTATGGGCTCGCTGGACTTGTCGATCGTGAACGTTGCCTTCCCCGCCCTGGAACGTGCTTTTTCCCACGACGCCCGGGCGAGCTTGGCGTGGATCATCACCGGCTACAGCATTGTCTTTGGCTCGCTGTTGGTGATTGCGGGGCGCACCGCCGACCGCCTAGGCGCCCGGAAGGTCTTTTTCGCCGGTCTGTTGGTGTTTTGTGTGGGTTCTGGACTGTGTGGTGCGGCACCCTCGGTGGCGTTGTTAATTGCCGGTCGCGTTATCCAGGGCACGGGTGCCGCAATGGTGTTGCCCGCGTCGCTCGGATTACTCCTCGCGGCCTACGCACCCGAGCGACGATCGCAAATGGTCGCGCTCTGGGGTGGCATTGGCGCCCTCGCGGTCGCGACCGGGCCTTCGATTGGTGCGGTGTTGATCACCGCCTTCGGATGGCGCGCCGCGTTCTACGTCAACCTGCCAATCGGTGCGCTCGCCTACCTCGTGGGTCGACGAGTACTGCTCTCACCGCCGGGCACACAGGTGAATGGCTCCCCCGACTACCCGGGTGCCGCGCTCTTGAGTGGCGCCCTCGCCCTGCTCGTGCTCGCCATCTCCGAAGGTCCGAGTTGGGCCTGGTCGAGCCCGGGCGTCGTCGCGGGATTCGTGGGTGCCGTTGTGTTGTTAGCGGCGTTCCTCTACCGTTCGAGTCATCACGATCAACCGGTGCTCGACCTCATCTTGTTTCGCGCGCCGTCGTTTCGCATCGCCAACGCCGCCGCGTTCCTCTACTCCATGGGATTCTTTGCCATGCTGTTGGGCAACATCTTGTTCCTGACGAGCGTCTGGCACTACTCAATTCTCGACGCCGGTCTCGCGGTGACGCCCGGTCCGTTGGTCGTTGCCGTCGTGTCAGGACCAGCGGGAAAGGTCGCATCGCGAATTGGGTTTCGCCCCGTGTTGCTCACGGGCTTCGTCGTCTACGCGCTCGGCGTCCTGTGGTACGTCGCGCGCGTGCATCTTGCGGCGCACTACCTGTCGCTCTGGCTTCCGGGGACACTCATCGTCGGACTCGGTATTGGTCTCACGTTTCCCGTCCTCAGCGCGGCCGCGGTATCGAGCCTCCAGCGCGAGCGATTCTCGGTGGGAAGTGCCGTCAATCAAACGGCGCGACAGATCGGCGGCGCCCTCGGCGTTGCGATACTGGTCGTGATTCTCGGTACGCCGAAGAGCGCGCCCGCCGCGCTCGAGAACTTTCATCATCTCTGGATGTTTGTGACACTGATGGCGATATCGGCGGGCGTGATATGTCTAGGTCTTCGTCGACGTCAAGCGCCGATTCACCACGAGATCGAAATGGCAGTTTTGCAAGCCCAGGGAGTCGAAGAAATGTTGGATGGCGAAGTCGCGGTGCCTCTCGTCGCGAATCAGGAACGCAAAGAAACCCAGTAGTTCACCGCCCATACCTGCGGCCGCCAACGTGGACAATATATAACTTGACAGTTATATAACGACCTGGTTATATGTAGTAGTGGACATGCTCACCGCCATCGCCGATCCCACTCGCCGACGGATCATCGAGATGCTGGCGAGCGCCGACGAGAGCGTGACGACCTTGACGTCCCGGTGCAGGGTGAGCCAACCCGCCATGTCGCGCCATCTTCGCGTCCTGCGTGAGAGTGGCATCGTCACGTCGCACTCCCGAGGTCAGCGAAGGATCTATTCGCTCGACCAACACTCGCTCGGTGAATTGGATGATTGGATTACCCAACTGCGCCACACGTGGGCGTCTCGCCTCGACGCCATCGCCGCCGAGGCGACACATCCCCCAACAGCTCAGCGAACCGCGAAGCCACTGCATCAACGACAAGAGGAGACGAAGACATGAATGACGAATTAGGAGTTGTCGAGCGAGATGGCGATCGCTGGAGCGTTCGTTTCGTGCGACGCATTGACGCGAGTGCCCTCGACGTATGGGACACGCTCACGAAACCAGAGCGCATCGCTCGCTGGATGCAGACCGAATCGATGATCATGGAGCCCAGGGCGGGAGGCGCCGTGCACTACCGCTGGGGTGGTTCCGACGAGTGTCGCGGCACGGTATCGATATTCGATCCTCCTCACACCCTTGAGTACTCGTGGAACGAAGGTGAGAACGAGTCCATCGTTCGCTTTGACATCATCCCTCTCGAGGAAGGAGTCAAGCTCACACTGGAGCACCGAATGCTTCGCGTTGGCGACCTGAAGGGAATCGGGCCGGGATGGCACACGCACCTCGACTACCTCGACGCGGTGCTGCACGATGAGCCCTTTGAGTTCGAGCCTCGATTTCATTCCCTTCAGCCCGTCTACGCACAAGTACTACAACAGATCTAGTTGAGTTCTGTTGTCGCGGCCTGTCGCTACTTCTAGGTGCACCGCGACGTCGCGTGCCTATGCCCGTTAGGCGTGCGCGGAGTCGTTCGAGGATATTGACGTCGTATGGACGTCCAAGGCTTTTCGTAGCAAGTGCGCCAACGACGTGCGTTCGTCCGCATCCAACGCGACGAGAATCTCATCTTCGAGCGATTGTTGCGCGGACTCCGCGTGATGCAGTGCCTCTCTACCCTGCGGCGTCATCTTGACGATGTGTCGGCGTCGGTCGCTGGGGTCTCGTCGTCGCTCGACGTAATCCGCCGATTCCAATTCATTGAGAAGAAGCACGGTGTAATTCGCGTCAATGCACAAACCTTCGGACAGCGCCTGCTGCGTCGTTTCCTCGTAGTCGCGCAGGAATGACAGTGCAGCGAGTTCCTTAAGCGTCTGGCCGAGCAACTCGGGAGTACTTCGACGATTGACCAGCCGCGAGAGCTGCGTCAACAAAAGGATCGGTCCGGTGGACGAATTTTCATCCATGGCTTCCAATGGTAGTGATGTGTCGATATTCATGCTATCATGATTATATCGTACTAATGACAGTAATGCTTCATCGATACTTTGTCATTCACTAGCAAAAAGGATACCCCGAAATGTCTCTCATTTCTGCCTTTCCATCAGGCACGACAGACCGGCGTCGTTGGATCGCCCTCGTCGTCGTCTGCCTCGCGATGCTCATGAACGCCCTCGATTCGTCAATCGTCAACGTGGCGTTGCCGTCGATTCAGCACAGTTTGCACTTCTCCCAGGCCAGTCTGACCTGGGTGGTCGACGCCTACCTCATTGCCTTCGGCAGCTTCTTGCTTCTGGCCGGTCGCCTGGGCGATCTCTTTGGTCGCAAAAAGATCTTCCTCTCGGGGGTGTCCATCTTTACGGTGTCATCACTCGTCTGTGCCATGGCGTCGAGTCAAGCGATGTTGATCGTTGCTCGATTCTTCCAGGGTCTCGGCGGCGCCGTCTCCACCTCGGTGATCGTCGCGATCATCGTCACCGAGTTTCCCGGGGCACAAGAACGAGCCAAGGCCATGAGCGCCTACATGTTCGTCGCTGTCGGCGGCGGGTCGATCGGACTGCTCGTCGGGGGCATCTTGACCCAAGCCGTCAACTGGCACTGGATCTTTGTCATCAACGCACCGATCGGTGTGCTCACCCTCGTACTCGGATCGATCCTCATCAAGGAGAACCCAGGTCTCGGTGCGAAGCAAGGTCTCGACGTCACGGGTTCGATACTGATGACGGTCTCACTCATTCTTGGCATCTACACGATCGTGAAGGCGTCCGACTTTGGATGGTTGTCCGCGCACACACTGATCACCGGTGGCATCTCGATTGCGCTCATGGGCGTCTTTGGAACGTACGAGACGCACATCGACAAACCAATCGTGCCCGTGCACATCTTAAAAATCCGCAGCCTGCGCATCTCGAGCGTGGTGCGTGGTCTGAGCTTCTCGTCGATGTTCTCCGTCTTCTTCTTCGGTGCCCTTTACCTCGAGAAGGTCCTCGGGTACGCGCCGCTTCGCACGGGCATCGCGTTCCTACCAATGACCCTCGTCATGGCGACGATGTCTCTCGGACTCACGAGTCGTCTCCTCATGCGATTTGGACCAATGCGTCTGCTCATTCCAGGCACTATCAGTGTCATCGTTGGTTTGGTGCTCTTGACGCGCCTGGGCGAACACTCGAATTATTTCGTCGCGGTGCTCCCGGCCTTCTTGTTGCTGGGCCTCGGCATGAGTGTCTCGGCGGTGCCCCTGCTCACGATTGCGATGGCGGACGTGCCCAAGGCGGACGCCGGACTCGCGTCGGGCATCGTGAACGTCTCGATGTGGTTGGCTTCCTCCGCGGCACTCGCCGTCTTCGGGACGCTCGCCGCAAGTACGGCGACGTCGCGACTCGCGCAGGGACTTCGCCCTTCGGCGGCGTTGGTCGCGGGATATCGCGTCACGTTCTACGCGGGCGTGCTGTGCTCGGCCGCCGGTTTGATCGTGACCCTCTTGTTCTTGCGTGCGCCATCGCAGGAAGTCGACAATGGCGACGTGACGTTCGACGAGATTGACGACGGTGAATTCGACGTGTTCGTCCACGAGATGTAGGCAACGATTCGTGTCGCCGACCCGGGAGCGTGGCGCTGCTGCCCGTTCTCGGGTTCGTCACGCAAAATGACCCGCGCCAGTAGTCTTTCGTATCGG
This sequence comes from Candidatus Saccharibacteria bacterium CG_4_10_14_0_2_um_filter_52_9, assembly GCA_903970515.1. Taxonomy (GTDB): domain Bacteria; phylum Actinomycetota; class Acidimicrobiia; order Acidimicrobiales; family RAAP-2; genus RAAP-2. The sequence continues at coordinate 14,037 of CAJCJA010000024.1, read as the reverse complement.
AGTCTGGCTCCGTCCCCCTGAAGTGGAGTTACCAGTGACGAACGATCTCGCCCGACGGCCCTATCGGGCGACCTACGCCGTGCTCTGTCTCGCGGTCGGCGGTTATGCGTTACTGCAGTCACTCGTGATCCCGGTCCTTCCGACGATTCAGGCGGGTCTTCATACCTCGCAGAACACCGTGACCTGGGTTCTCACGGCGTATCTCCTCTCGGCGGCGATCTTTACCCCCATCATGGGGCGACTCGGCGACATGTACGGCAAGGAGCGCCTCCTGGTGTTAACGCTCGTCGCCTTGACCGTCGGATCCTTGCTCGCCGCCATTGCGAGTTCCATCACCTTGATGATCGTCGCGCGCGTCATCCAGGGCGTCGGTGGCGGTGTGCTGCCGCTCGCCTTCGGTCTCATTCGCGACGAGTTCCCCAAGGAGAAGATCATTGGGGCCATCGGGGTCGTCGCCGCTCTCGCCGCCGCCGGCGCGGGCATCGGGATCGCCCTCGCGGGACCTATTGTGAACGCGCTCGATTATCACTGGTTGTTCTGGATTCCCATGATCGTGATGGGTCTTGGCACGGTCGCCGCGCATGTCGTGATACCCGAATCAGAGGTGCGCACACCGGGCAAGTTGAGCTGGCCCGGCATCGTGCTGTTGTCGCTGTGGTTAGTAGCGTTGATACTCGCGATCAGCGAGGCACCCTCGTGGGGATGGGGATCGGCGCGGGTCATTGGCTTGATCGCCGTTGGGATCGCCCTCGCCGTGCTGTGGGTGGTCGTCGAGGCGCGTTCGACCCACCCACTCATTGACATGCACATGATGCGAATCCCCGCGGTGTGGACCACGAACCTGGTCGCGCTGTTGTTGGGCGTGGGTATGTATGCCGTCTTCGCGTTCTTGCCAGAGTTCCTGCAGACCAAGAGCTCCGCCGGTTACGGTTTTGGTCTCAGTATCACCAAGTCCGGACTGATCTTGCTTCCTATGAGCATCTTCATGTTCATCTTTGGCATGATGTCGGGTCCACTCTCTCGTCGCTACGGTTCCAAAGCGGTCCTCGTCAGCGGGCTCATCGTGGGCATTGGCAACTTCGTGATCTTGACCTTCGCGCACGCCGCCGAGTGGGAAATCCTGATCGCGATGGTGATCTTGGGGGTGGGATTCGGACTGGCGTTCTCCTCGATGTCCGCCCTGATCGTAGTGGCGGTGCCCCCAGCACAGACGGGTGTCGCGAGCGGGATGAACGCCAACATTCGAACGATTGGCGGCTCGGTGGGCGCCGCCGTGATGAGCAGCATCGTCACCTCGGGCGTTCGCGCGGGTGCGGTGCCCAAGGAAGTTGGCTACACCCACGGTTTCGGACTGCTCACGATCGCTGCGATTGCGGCGATGATCGCCGCGTTCTTCGTACCGGGTCGACTCCGACCTCCGGCGCTCACGAACGAATCGACGCTCGCGCACGCCGAACTCGGCTTGGTCGCCGCGGGCACGCTCGCGGGCGACGAACCCGAATAGCGACCTAGCCCTCGTCCTCGGCTTCATCGATCGTCAATTCGGCGGCGGGGTCCGCCGCGAGACGCTCGTCGGAGATCACTCGCCCACTGAGCGTCGAGCGACCGTAGGTGCCCGCCATGATCCTCAAGTGCGCACGGCGCAAGGCTTCGAGGCGCAACGAGAGCGACTCGGCGACCGCGTCGGTCTCCTCCTCGCTGGTGAGAGGGGCTGAGACGTCGGACATGTCGCCTTGGTCGAGCGACGCGGTGCGTTCGGCGACGCCGTCGGACTCTTGACGACGAAGGAGTTCCTTTAGTTCGTGTTGCTCGACGATGATCCGACTGAGTGCTTGTTTCTGGTTCATAGACACCTCCACGGCGTTGGTGACAGGCGACGACGCTCGAGTTGAGCGGCGAAGGATTAAGCGAGTAAGGCGGCGACCAACTCTTCGACGATGACCATCGAACAGCGAACTGATTCATCCGACGCGCCGTAGGGCATGTACAGCGTTCCGTTGTGAATGAGCGACCCACACGAGTAGACGACGTTCGGTACGTACCCGTCGCGTTCCTCGGCGTTGGGCAACAAGAGCGGCTTCTTCAACTTTCCAAGGATCTTCGAGGGATCATTGAGGTCGAGGAGCAGCGCGCCGATGCCGTAGGTGCGCATGGGACCCACGCCGTGGGTCAACACCAGCCAGCCCTGTTCGAGTTCGATCGGAGAGCCGCAATTGCCCAGTTGCAGCATCTCCCAGGTCTGTTCGGGCGACTCGAGTACCGACACGTCGTCCCAGTGACGAAGGTTCTTGGAGAACGCCAGCGAGTTCCTCTCGCGGTCGTAACGCGAGAGCGCGACGTAACGATCGTTGATCTTGCGCGGGAAGAACGCGAGCCCTTTGTTCTGAGCGGCGAGACCCGCCAGTGGCGACGAGCGGAACGTCAGGAAGTCGTCGGTCTCGAGAATTTGCTGACTTACCGCGTGACCGTCGTAGGCGGTATAGGACGCGATGTAGCGTGCGCAGTCCGGGTCGTGGATCTCCACGAAGCGAGCGTCCTCCATTCCTTGGGCTTCTTTGGGCGTCGAGGGCCACAGCGTGCGCTGACACAGTGTCGTCGCAGGGTCGAACGTGGCGGAATAGAACGAGTCCGTGAGAGAATGAAGCATCGCACTCACCTCGGCGAAGTTCAATCGAAGTACCTTTTCCGCGGCGACCGTCGCGATGGAAGTCTCCAATTCGTCGCGGGTGAATTGGGCGGCGAGCGTGTCGAGGACGGCCGCCGCGGTGTCCCCGTCGAGTCCCACATCACGCAACGCGGCGTGCAAGACGTCGCGACGCAGCGGTGCCGGAGCCGTTTCAGCGAGTACCGGGCAACGCTTGGGATGATTCACGATCATGTTTCCTTGTGCGTTGATCTCGCACGTTCGAAAGCAGATTGAGGACCGATGGCCCTCGCCAATCGCGCGAAAACTCATCACGAGACGCACGCCGCCCTCGGGCATGTCGCTTTGATCGGGGTGCATGACCAGGCTTGGATTGCACACGGCCGCCCCCTCGAGGGAAAACTCGTGCGTGAAGGCGGCGCCGAGGAGTTGGCGCCGATTTTTCGATAACTCCCCGGCGAAGAAACTACTCACCATCTCGGCGTGATTATCAAACACCGAACGAAGGTTGTCGTGGCGACTCTCATAACTCTCGTAGAGTGCCGTCAAGACGACGTCGACTTCGTCCTCGGTGAGTGCCATCACTCGATTCGCCGTGTCCCTCGTTCGCGAATCGCTGCCACCTTCGAGTTCTTGACCTGCGATGAACAGTTTGGTCACCACCCGACTGGCGTCGGCCGCGATCAGTACGTCGCAGCGCTGCGCGAGGCCAATATCGTTCATGCGACGGGTTGCAGTAGGTTCGCGGTTTGTAGTGTCGCGATCATCGCAAGAGTGGACTCCGCACCCTGGTTGAGATTGATGCCATGTTCAGTGAGACCATCGTACCCGCCACCGGTCAGCGGATCGAACATCATGACGCCATAATCGTTCCTCCCGAGGAACCATTGCACGCAGTCGTCGATGCCGCGCGCCCAACGTTGATCACCCGTAAGTCGCAGCGCCCTCGAACAGGCGTCGCAGAGGGCCGCAACCTCAATGGGTTGCTGGTCGAACTGCTCGTGACGAAGATCAAAATGCCGACCACGCGACGAGGTGAGCGACAGATGTCCGCGACTCGTCTCTACCGCGAGCAGCCAGCCCAACTGGGAGATGCCGTCTTGGAATACGCGTGGATTCCCCGTCATCGAACCCAGCGCCAAGAGTGCTTGAGGAAGTACCGCGTTCTCGTAGCTCAGGCGCTCTTCGGGCCATTGCCAATCCTCCGAGATCGTCGCACGGTCCAGCATCGCGAGCGCCGCGACCATCAATGCTCGCGATCCCTCGCTCGCGCGTTTGACGGAGAGCACTTCACTGGCGCCCAAGCACGCGTACGCCATCGAGCGCGGCCACGTCGAACGCACCTGGACCCCTCGCTCAAAGAGCAGTAGGGCTTGGGTCACTAAGTCGGTGTCCTCCAACCGGGCGACCGCGGTACCAAGTGCCCAGAGGGATCGCCCCCAGCAATCCTCACTACTCGCTGGTCCAAAGAATCTCCCACTTTCGTCGCGACGGTTGACGAACGTGCCGTTCGGTGTTTGGGCGTCGGCTAAGAAGCACAGGGCGTTCTGGGCCAGTTCGAGCACGTCAGCGCGCGGTCGACGCTCGCGCGAGGCGACGAGCAAGACCCTCGCCATGTCGTCGACGCGGTAGCCGTCCTGCGCACGCGCGACATCGAACTTGGCGTGCTCGTACACGCCGTAGGGACCGACCATCGAGAGCAGGTGCCCGAAGTTTGGCGCAGGCGGGTTCACGCGATCGCCGACTCTTGAAAAAACAATGAGTCACTCAGATTGCTGTATTCGACCGCCACTGCTCGCCAGTCCAGTTGTGACGCTAACCTTCGAGCTTCGCGCGCCATGTCGGCGGCGAGCTCAGAATCCTCCACGACTCGTCGAATGGACGTTGCGATGGCGTGGGCGTCGCCACTCGGTACAACCAATCCAGCTCCTGACTTGAGTAAGTCGATGGCGTGAGGAAACGACGTCGCCACGACCGGCCGACCGGCCGCGACCGCGTCGACGAGGACACCGGATGTCGCCTGGTCCTTCGAGTCGTAGGGCAGCACCACCACGTCCGCACTCTCGATGAGTGACGTCAGCGACACGACGTCGCGATACGTGTCGTCGAAGGTGACGAGATGCGATACACCGTTGTCGATGACTCGCTGGCGCAACATTTGGCGATAACGCTCACCTTGCTGTGCGAACACTTTGGGATGAGTGCGCCCGGCGATGATGTAGAGCGGTTGCGGTGTGATGTCCTTCAGTTCTTTCATGGCGTCAATCACCCATTCGATGCCCTTCCCGGGACCGATGAGCCCCCAGGTGAGAACAATTGGTCGAGACTCTCCGAAGTGTCGTAGCGTCCTATTACCCACGACGGCGCCGTGAGCGATGACGTGGATGGGGGTCGTGCCGCGACGAAAGACGCTCTCGAGGGTGCGCTGCGCCGAGTGCGTCATGACGACGACGGCGTCCACCGCTTTGATCACTTCGTTGAGGATGTCGCGTTGGTGAGAGCTTGGTTGCGACAGTACAGTATGCAAAATGGCGATCACGGGAACGTGAAGACCGTAGAGGACCTCCAGTAGGTCCTCCCCGTCCTCACCACCGTAAAGTCCATACTCGTGCTGGACGATCACGACGTCACATCGATTGAGCGCCTGGGTCGCGGACTCAATGGTCCTCGGATCTGAAGCGATGAGCTCGCCGATTATTGGCACCCTGGCAGATCGGATCGAGGTCTCATCGTCGAGGACACGCACGAGTGAAACGGTGTTACTCAGTTGTTCGAGGTTGGTTGCGAGCGCCGCGGTGAAGGTCGCGAGCCCACAGGGCGTAGGTGGCGCACTACTCAAGAAGCCGTACGAAATCCGCCGCGCGCTCATGCGGCTACCGTCGAATTTGGGTCGCTATTCACTTCGAACTCGAGCTTGTCGACAGCAGCGACACGAGCCGTGAATTGATTCCGATTGCCGCGAGAGCCACTATCGATATCGCCATCTTGAGGAGCAGCGATTTAGGGACAAAGCCCATCGACGTTGACGGTTGATGCACGTGCGTGCAACTTTTCGTATGGCACGAGTTTTCAGTTCGTAGTGACCGCATGAACAACCTCCAAGAAGTGAAGGCGTCGAGCAAGAACGAGCGACAATCGTCTAGATCGTCCGACCCATACTTGGCGTCTCAAAGCGGTGAGAAAACTTCTGACCGTATAATCATTGTACGCGTCATCAATGCTTTTGAATCAGGCGTCGTCGCGTTGCGCACTCATGGCGTGGACGCTCTCGCCGCTCGCGTTCGGCGCACTGCCGCGTCCAGTTTCACCATCACCGACTCCCCACGACAAAAGTGACGAGCGTCCTTGTGACCACGCCGAGAGAATGTTCTTGGATCGTCGATCCTCGAGCAGGAGATGGGATCGTGCTCCAAAGAGTACGTCACCCGCAAATTCTGGCTCAGCATGAACAAGTGCACCCACGAGTCGATTCCTCGCGATCAAGGCGTTCAGCGCGTCGCTGCGTGATCGCGTTTGAAAATACTGCGCCCCGGCTTCGTGAACGCCAGCGTGCTCCATCGCCCGCGCGCATCGCTCCATCGATTCGACGCACGTCATCTTCATCGCAGCCACCTGGCCCACCATGGCGCCACGCCAGCGACGATGCAGCCCGAAGAACGACTCAAGGTTCGCGCTCGCGAGCGACGCGCCGGGCACCTGTCCCACGTACGCACCATAGGAAGGGTCAAGTCGCAATGACGTCAGCATCCTCGCGAAGAGCGAGGTGGTCGAGTTTGCCGAGATGCCCCCACCGTGGTCACCAAACTGGATCTGTACCATGGCGGCCTTCGCGGCTCCCTGCAGGCGGGCAACGCCAAACGCCTGCGCGTCGGAATTCTTCAACTGACTCACCGACAAGTGGACGCAGTATTCCCTCAACTCCTTAAGAGACCCATGACGACTCAAGTAGTCACTGACGGGTGTTACGCGATGCGCACCGATCACGTCGTCCAGATTCTGCGCCAAGGTCGCGTGACGCGCCGTGGGCGTCGTGGTCAATTCGCGAAGTTCGAGGAGAAAGGCGCGCTCCAACTCCGCACGAAAGCTGAGAAATCTCGGATCCCATTCCCATTCGGCGCTCGCGACGTCACGGTAGTGCAGTTCGTAACAGAGGAAGAGCGCCAGTTGAAGATCGTCGTCGCTCATGGCATCTTCGACGTCCACCGACGGCATGAATTGCGACGATCCCGATCTCGAAGCGAAGGTTGATATCACGTATTCGCTCAGAGTTCCTCGCGCCCGGGGAAGGTACGGCCAGTCGGCCGCCGGGCTCGAAGGTTCCGAGCGGACCTCACCCGCGTTCCATGACGGCTCCACTGACGCCACCGTCGATGTTGACGGATCTCGGGAAAGTAGCTGATTCCAATCGGCGTCAACCCACGTTACGCGAGGATCACGTGCCGATTCATCACCGGAAGCTACGACCGGGACCATGGCGTCATTTGCCGAGACTCCGGGACTCGACGTGATTTTCGTCTCGCGCCGTCGACTCGCCTTGCGCGTGTCATTCTTCGCCATCAGACGAATTTCATTGTCGCCATATCGCTCGAGTCGCTTCACGCCACTTAGTCGATTGAGGGCAGGGAGCCCCGTGAAGTCTCCGTCACGTTTCACTGGCTTCCCCGATCAAGTGACGTCAATGTTGGTGCGGTCATTTCGGGCTGGAAATTAGTATTCGGAAGTTGTTCAAAACGTTCGCGAAGATTACCGAGCGACACTCGCATGTTCTCGTAGAACTGGTTTCCATCCCCTGAGCTGAAGTCGTCGATGGCAACCGAGGCGACCGCAAACAACTTTGCGAAACAAGTCTGGATGTCGTCCTCTGAGTAGTTCGCCACCAAAGCGTTCACATCGTGGGATCCTTTTTCCAGCGACACGTCCGACGATAGGTACGTGTCGACCAAACTTCTCTTGGCGTACTTATTTCTTAAACGCATGCTTCACCTTCTCTACCGCTTGCTTTATGGATCCGCTCAACTCATCGCGCATGCCGCGACTAGTCATGGGCCTCGAATTCAAAGTGCGACCGAGTTTCTTTCGGGCTTTGCCCTTCCAGATCTGGACGTAGTTTTCAATATTTTTCTCTATTGACATAGGCTCACCTCTTTCTTCGTTGTGCGGACGTGGTCCCCTGTGAATGTGCGACGACTCATGAAATTCCCAGTTGCTTTCGGGCCGAGCGTCATTGGTCAACTCGATTGAAACGCGCGAACGCGGCGAGAAACGTCGCGCAGTTCATGCCCTCGAATCTTCGCGCTCCCCCCAAGGAGCCACGTGCGGATTCGTTTGGACCTGGAGGGTGTGCGCTCGGCGCTCCTCGTTGGAGGAGACCATTTATCTCGGCGTCCAAGTCGTGAGCCAACGAGGCGAAGTCGGACGCGGAGATCGTCCCCGACGGAGACTCAACTGATCCAGTGGTCCATGGTACGGGGTCTGGAAAGTACACGGCGACTCGTTTCTTCAAGTTCTGACCAACGGTCAACTGAAGGAAGCAAAGTCCGGACGTCCTGAACGGCACTGTAGCACGTCGAATCGTTTAGTGCGAAATTCGTTTTAGTTTTGTGAGAAAATATTTACGACGTAACTCGACGAACGAAGGCGACGCCGTCCCCGCACCAGCGGCGCAATCGTCACGAACTCGCGCTGCGTGCAGCCGCCGTTCGCCATCGCGAAGCGGCGAACGAGTGAGTCGTGGACTATTTTGTTCGCGGAGGGCGAGGCGCGTCCAACGCTTGTGAGCGAAGGGTACCGGCGACCACCGAACGCGCGACGTCAGTCAGACCAAGATTATTGTTCCTCGCGTGCGCCCGCAGGCGGGCAAACGCTGCATCCATGTCACACTTCAGCGATTCGGCAATGATGCCCTTGGCCTGTTCAATGATGATGCGACTATTGAGCGCTTGGCTGAGCTGCCCGTTGAGCGTTGAAGCGTCAATGGCCGAGCGATGCTGAAGGATCGCGATGGTCGCGACGTCGGCGAGTGCCTGGACGACGACGACGTCATCGTCATCGAGATATCCCACGTCTGCCCTAAACAGGTTGAGAGCGCCGATACTTCTGCCGCGAAGTCTCATTGGCAGGCAGTGCACCGATTGAAACCCAAGCTCCATTGCTTTGGGCGAAAAGCGGGGCCAACGATCGCTCGAATCGCGCAGCTCGCGGTTCACGATCGCCTTGCCATCGCGCACGCTGTCAATGCACGGACCTTCGTCGGTTTGTATCTGGAACAACTCCAACACGCGCATCGAATCGCTCGAGGAGGCAATGTACTGTAAATCGCCCCCGGGCGACTCGAGCATCACGCCGGCGGCGTCCATATCGACCGCCTGGACGCAACGATCGCACAGCAACGTGAGAACGTCGATGACATCGAAGTTATCCACAAGATTGTCGGCCAGTTCTACCAACGTTGACACCACGAGCGATTCTCTAGTCACGGCGCCTCCTGTTCTTCGAGTGCGACCTCGTCTTTACCGGAAGCAGCCACGCTGCGTCATCCGAGATAACCAATTCTACTCCACTTTTCATATCGCAATATCTCCTTCGTCGTACCAAGTACCACTTTTTGAGTCAAAGCCCGTCTCTCGGGCAATGATGCGCGCGGCCAATTCCGAAATTGGCGTACTCGTTGCGTACGCGTGCGTGCGCATCAATTCGAGTGCTTCGCCCACGTCATTTCGTGCTTGCACCGACAACATCCCCGCCGCCTGGTGGATCGTGAAGTCGAAAGTCGCCTCGCGCTCCAACTCCTCGGAGAGGACTTCCCCGCTCGAGCCCGATTGCATGGCGAGGATCGCCCTCGCGATGACTGACGCCATGAGAAAGGCGTCTGAAGATTGGTCGTAGGTCAATTCACTGGGTTTTTCGCAATATAAACCAAGCGCTCCCAGGCGAATCGACCCGATGCGAACAGGGAAACTGAACACGGCGCGTGCCCCGAGGTCGATGGCGCCAGGCGTGTACAACATCCACTTGGAGCTGCTGGTATCGAGCAAATCCACCTCTTCGGCAGCCTCGCCCGCGCACGCGTCACAATACGGACCCTCGCGCAACGTCATTTCGAGTTCCAGCAACTTGGTCGCGGTGTCGTTACTGGTACCAAAATTGGTGAGCAGGGTCTCGTCGGGCGAAAGGGCAATGCCGGCGCCGGTCGCATTGGTGAGAGCGGCAGCAGCGAGTGCGAGCGAACCCTCCTTGACTCCTTGGCGCTCGTAGCGAGCCATCAGAGCGAAGATGTCGACAAGTCGCTCATTGGGCATGGAGACGGCTCTGAAGTGGATACAAAAAATTAAGAAGGTCCGCTGAACGTGTCACGAGAGTCTCCACTTCTTCGTCGACGCTCAACAATGACTGGATTCAGCGCAATAGAACCAATGATGCCTGTTCGAGATTCATTCTAATCGAAAGCGCGGTAACGCGAGCGACACTGAGCAACTAACGCTCAAAATGAGGCATGCGCGGTGGTTGCATCGCTCAACTTGGCCACTACAGTGCTGCGTGAGCATGGGCATTGCTCTACGGCCAACATCGTCGTACGTCACTCGAGACCCTGGGGACACCACACTAAGAGCGTGTGTCCTATTTGGCGAGTGCGCTGAGAGCCACAATCGGCACAATCACGTCGTGGCCTATTCGAGTGATCTGACCGACGCCCAGTGGTGCGTGCTGGAACCTTTGCTACTGGTCTCCTCCAAACGAGGGCCGAAACACGGCGATGACATACGCCACGTCGTCGACGCAATGCTCTACATCTCGCACACCGGTTGCCAATGGCGCTTCCTACCCGAGCAGTTCGGTCCTTGGACGAGGGTCTGGTCCCAGTTTCGTCGGTGGTCGAGGAACGGCACGTGGGCGCGGGTGCTCACCGCACTACACGCTTCGACGCGCACGGCTCTTGGTCGCAAGGAGCCACAGCCCTCGATGGTGGTTATCGACACGCACCTCGCACGAGGGGCCTCAAACGGAGGCGCCACCTTCCACAACCAAGGTGGTCCCTACGGCCGGACTAACGGGTCCAAGCGCATTGTCTGCGTGGACGTCACTGGGCTACCGCTGTGCGTGCGAGTCGTGCCCGCCTCGACCTCTGAAGCGAGCGCCGTCGAACAAATACTCGTGGACCTTGCCGACTCGGGCGCTGACCCGCGACTGGAACTTGTGCTCGTGGACCGTGGCACCGCGCAGTCCGCAGCCACGAGGTTGTCGGCCAAGTTCAACTACGAGGTCCGTCGGGTCGGATGGGACGAGCCACCGCGCAACGAGCATGGTGCCAAGGTCTTTCGACCCATCCGACACGCGTGGCGAGTCGAGGTGGCCCACGGACACCTCGTGCGCCGTCGACGCCTGGCCCGATGTTTCGAGAACACCGTGACGTCAGCTACGGGATGGCTGCACGTCGCCTCAATCACCGAGGTTCTTCAAGCGCTGTGTTGAGTCGGCGGTAGTGCTGGGCGGAATCGGAGCGATTCTCGAGATGCACAGATTCTGCCCGAGTGTGGGTACGTGGCATCTGTGTCACCGCCGCAATTCCACGGCAGCCGAGATGCTGACTGGGCTCGCCCGGATCAGCCGAGGCGTCGATACACGAAGTAGGCACGAGAGGATTCATCGGTCGGGAGACCTCCTGAGTCGTCCTCCTCGTGGAGTAAGTCAAATTCCGTGGCAAGGGTCGTCCGGACTGTTTCGAGCGCCACGCCGAGCTCTTGGATGTTCTCATGATGCAGCGTGAACGTTCCATCGCCCGATGACGCGAAAACCCTGATGTCCCAAATGGTTGCCTCATCGCCATTACTCCTCACATTCATTATGAGAGTGTTGCCGTCGAAGTCGTGGACCCACGGAGGGCTGGCAACGAGTTGATGCAGCCGGCCCGTAGTGTTGAGATCGAAGATGAACAGACCCCCAGGCTTCAGGTGACGTGCCACGCCTTCGAAAAGGGATTCCCAGAGTTCATAGTTGACCAAGTGGTTCACCGTGTCATAGACGCAAGCGACGACGTCGAACGTGGTCCCAAGGTCGAAGTCGGCCATGTCGCCAAGCACCAGTTCGGCGCTCGGTACTTTGGCAGCAGCGGCGCTCAGCATCCCTGCGGAAGCGTCAAGTCCCACCAACGTCGGGATCGAGTCCAGACCATCCAGCACCGAACCGGTGCCGCAGCCGAGTTCAAGGAGCGACGTGGCGTCGACGTCGAAGCGGTCGATGGCCTCGAGAATCCGAGCGCTGCGCGAAGAACCGTCGCCCATCAAAGCGTCGTAGAACTGGGCGAACTGTTGGTACTCGCGCATGCTTTCCATTCTTGTCGAGAGTCCATGTCGAGCTGCGCTCATTGAACTCATCGTCGGAGTTCTTCTCTGTAGTGCAGCGAACCACTCCAAATGTCCAGGTGACGCGAGTCCATTCCTAACAAATTCAGTATCGCCACGTGGCGTGTGACACATGGTCTGAAGACTGCTTTCGATGACCCAACGAACTACCACGCCGCTCATCTCGTCCTCGGGTCAGGTGCTTTCGCGAGCTGTCACGTTCCAATTCGCCCTCGACCCGAACGTCGAGCAGAGGATTATCTTCGCCAAATGCGCCGGCGCTCGCCGCTACACCGTTAACCACCACTTGGCTCGGGTCAAGGCCAATCTGGACGCCAGGTCGACCGAGCGAGAAGCGCTGTCGGAATGTGGTGAGTCGCCCGAACCATCAACCCCTTCACTGTCCTGGTCGGCCTTCTCGTTCATTAACGAATTCAACGCCTGGAAGAACGGCGAGGCTGAAGACTCGCCGGTGAACGAGGATGGCAGTTGCGGCCTGGCTTGGCGACACGAACTGCCCGGCGACGTCTTCGAGTGCGCGAGCGTCGACGCGGCCCAAGCACTGGAGAACTTCGCTGCGTCGAGGCGCGGGAAGCGCAGCGGATCGCCGGTCGGGTTCCCCCGCTTCCAGGCGAAGGCCAAGGTGACGCCGAGTTTTCGATTGCGCAACCGCGCGACGCCGGGTCGGGCACCTTCGAGCCAGCCCATTCGCTTTAGCGGTCCTTCGCACCTGCGATTACCCAAGTTCGGGCCGGTGAAGCTCTTCGGCTCAACCCGCAAGGTCCGTCGAATGATCGATGCCGGTCGCTTCCACGTCTACTCAGTCACCCTCACCCAGCGCGCCGGAGGTTGGACGGTGTCGCTGACTGGCGTGGCGACCGAGTTCCACCAAGCCGAGCGCAGCCGCGCCAATCGACATGCCCTTCCCGTCGGAGTCGACCGGGGGATCATTTCCCTCTGCGTCGCCGCGGACGCAAACGGCATTCCCTTCGAGCGCTTCGAGGGGGTGAAAACACTGAAGCAAGCGCACGCGTCGCTCAAAGCGGCCAACCAGACCCTGGCCAGAACCAAACCGGGGTCCAAAGGCCGCCAACGAGCGAGAGCTCGACTCGCGAAGACCCATCGCAAGGTCGCCAACTCCCGACGACACCTGGTCCACCAAACCTCCAAGGCCTTGGTGGACCGTTGCCAGGTCCTCGTCATCGAGGACCTCAACGTCGCGGGAATGGTGAAGAACCGACACTTGGCGAGGTCCATCTCCGACGCCGCCATGGGAGAACTCTCCCGTCAGCTCCACTACAAGGCCAGATGGCACGGCGTCGAAGTGCGAGTGGCCGACAGATTCTTTCCGAGTTCCAAGACGTGCTCCGGATGTGGCGAGGTCAAAACGAACCTTGGCCTATCGACACGGACGTACTCATGCGAGGTCTGTGGGCTGGTCATCGACCGTGATCTCAACGCGGCCATCAACCTGGCCCGCTGGCGACCCAAAGAGCCCTCCGAAGTGTCCCTGTTGGACTCAACGCCCGCATTGTTTCTCTCGACCGCCTGATCCCACTGGGATCTGCACCGCGAAGCACGTGGGAAGAGCCGATCGTCACCCGCACAACCGTCACGGCAACGTGATGAGGGCCTTGGGTCGGAACCGAGCACTCAGATGAAGCATCATCTGGGAAGTCGGACGGTGAGCAAGCACCGCTGAGCCAATTCGCTCAGTTGGTCAAGGCGAACCGGTGGGTCCAAATAGGACACACGCTGTCAGTAGTGTGAGTCGTTTGGACTCGAACGAGAGACGAACGATGACGTCCTCGGTCAATGGCGAAGGGGTTGTGCGTGTCCGAAGTGGACGGCGGCAAGCGTACCTTCGCGGCACTGAGGGTTCGTGACTTCGCGTTGCTGTGGACGGGCCAGAGCGTGTCGTCGCTCGGTGACGGCATCTTCACCATCGCCCTCGCGATCGTTGCCCTCGACGTAGATCACCATCCTTCGGGCATCGCGCTGGTCTTCGCCGCGCGCGCCATTCCTTCGGTCCTCCTCGCCCTCATCGGTGGCGTC
>CAJCJA010000023.1 GCA_903970515.1 Candidatus Saccharibacteria bacterium CG_4_10_14_0_2_um_filter_52_9 | reverse complement strand
CCGATCCGTTCCTCGAGGGCCGCGTTGTAGAGCTCGCGCTGGTAGTGCAGTTGGCGAGTGAGCGCTTGGGTCTGGTGCAAGGTCGGGTGAAGGCGGTAGCGAAAAGTGCGACAACGCGACTTTTCGAGATCGAGCATGCGTGAACCCTACGTAGGGGCTGTTACACGTCACCAAGGCAGCAAAGAATTAAACTGACCCACTACCTGATGTCACACGTGATGGCTACCGTGGAAGCGTGAAGAGAATTGTCATCGCTGGCGGGATAGGTGCGGGAAAATCGGCGGCGACCGGCTATTTGGCCGGTCTGGGTTACGAGATCATTGACGCCGACGACGTCGCCCGCGCCGTCACCGAGCCGGGCGAACCTACCTGGCAGGCGCTGCGTGACGCCTTCGGCGATGCGGTGCTCGACGACGACAAGCACCTCGACCGCGGCTTCGTCGCCGACGTGGTTTTTCATGACCAGAGCGCGCTACGTCGCTTGAATCTCATCACGCACGGCCACATTGGCGTCGAAATGCGGAATCGACTCGACGCCGCGACCGGTGAGTGCGTCTTCCTCGCCGTGCCGCTTTTTCGTGCTGAACATCGCTCCGATCTCTCGATTGACGAGGTCTGGGCCATCCAAGTCTCCCCGGAAGTCGCCCAAGAACGACTCGTCAAATATCGCGGTTTCACGCTGGAAGACGCAAGGGCGCGTCTGGCGAGTCAGATGTCCAACGAGGAACGCGAAGACATCGTCGACGTCGTTATCTGGAACGACGGCACCCTCGATGAGTTGTTCGCGAAGATAAACGCGCAACTGGAGCGAAGTGGTTTGCCCTATGGATGAATTCGTCGTCGAATCGGTCTTCCAGCCATCCGGCGACCAGCCGACGGCGATCGCGACGCTCGCTCAGGGAGTGGAAGACGGACTGCGCTATCAGACCCTTGAAGGTATTACCGGTAGCGGCAAGACCGCCACGATTGCGTGGCTCGTCGAACGGGTCCAACGCCCCACGCTGATCCTTGAACCGAATAAGTCGCTCGCGGCACAACTCGCGTCGGAGTTGAAAGAGATGCTGCCCAGCAACCGCGTCGAGTTCTTTGTCTCCTATTACGACTACTACCAACCTGAGGCGTACATCCCGCGAACCGACACTTTCATCGAAAAAGACAGTTCGATTAACGAGGAGATCGATCGTCTACGCCACGCGGCGACGTCGTCGCTGTTGACGCATCGCGACACCATCGTCGTCGCGTCGGTGAGCTGCATCTACGGACTCGGATCGCCCATTGAATATCGCGAGCGCATGCTGCACGTGACCGTAGGCGACGTGTTCGACCAACGTGCACTGTTGCGCCGGTTGATCGAGATGCAGTACAACCGCAACGAGCTCGTGCTCGAGCGCGGCGCCTTTCGCATGAAGGGCGATACGTTAGAGATCCAACCCGCTTACAGCAACGAAGCAGTGCGAATCTCGTTTTTCGGCGACGAGGTGGAGGAGATCTCGTTCTTCAATCCCGTCACCCAAGAGCAGCGAGGTCGCGTCAACGAGTTGACCATGTTCGCCGCGTCGCACTACGCCACGAGCACCGCCACCCTCCAGCGAGCGTGTCGAAGTATCGAAGAGGAGTTGCAGGTCCAACTGGCCACGTTCCAACGCGAGGGCAAGCTCCTCGAAGCGCAACGTCTTCGCTCGAGGACCGAGCACGACCTCGAGATGCTCGAGCAGACCGGCATCTGTGCGGGGATCGAGAATTATTCGGCGCACCTGGACGGGCGAAAGCCGGGGGAGCGTCCCTTCACGTTGCTTGACTATTTCCCATCGGATTTTCTCGTCGTTATCGACGAGAGCCACGTCGCCGTACCCCAAGTTCGTGGACAGTACGCCGGTGACCGATCCCGCAAGGACACGTTGGTCGAGCACGGTTTTCGCCTCCCGAGCGCCAAGGACAATCGTCCCCTCAATTTCGACGAGTTCATGGAACTCGTGCCGCAGATGATCTTCGTCTCGGCGACGCCTGGTCCGTACGAGATCGAACACAGCGATCAAATCGCCGAGCAGGTAATCCGCCCGACGGGACTGCTCGATCCGGTCGTGAGCGTGATACCCACGAAGAACCAGATCGACGACCTGCGACGCCGACTCGATACGGTCATCGAACGAGGGGAGCGCGCACTCGTGACGACCTTGACCAAACGCATGGCCGAGGACTTGACGAACTTCCTTACGAAGGCGGGCTACCGCGTCCAGTATTTGCACAGCGACATCGACACGATTCAGCGAATTGAGATTCTCCGATCGCTTCGATTGGGCGAGTTCGACGTCCTGGTGGGCATCAACCTCTTGCGCGAAGGATTGGACTTGCCCGAGGTGTCGTTGGTGGCGATTCTCGACGCCGACAAGGAGGGTTTCCTACGATCACGCAGCGCGTTGATTCAGACCATCGGCCGGGCGGCTCGCAACTCCAACGGCGAAGCCGTGTTGTATGCCGATCGCGTGACCGATTCGATGCGCGAGGCGATTTCAGTAACGGAGCGTCGACGTCTACTCCAGATCGAGTACAACAAGGAACACGGGATCGAGCCCACGACGATTATGAAGAACGTCGCCGACATCTTGGGTCGATTGCGATCCGAGTCGGCGCCCGAACCACTCAATCGCTCCCACGGCATCTCCTCGCTCGAGAACGCGCTGCCCGACGACCTCAATCTCGAAATCGCGCGAGTCGAGGAGGCGATGTTGCTCGCGGCGGGCGAATTGCGCTTCGAGGAAGCGGCGGCGCTACGCGACTACCTTCACGCCTTGCAGCACCAAGGGCTCGACGCCGTGCTCGAGAGCGTGAGCGGCGAGTCGTGACCGGTAGATTCTCTTCATGACATCCTCAATTCGCGTGCAGGGAGCACGCGTGCATAACCTCAAGAACCTCTCGGTCGAGATTCCCCGCGACCAATTGGTGGTATTTACGGGCCTTTCGGGGTCGGGGAAATCCTCGCTCGCCTTCGACACGATCTACGCCGAGGGTCAGCGGCGCTACGTGGAGAGCCTTTCGGCCTACGCGCGTCAATTCCTCGGCCAGATGGACAAACCGGACGTGGAATTCATCGAGGGTTTGTCCCCGGCGATCTCGATCGACCAAAAGACCGCCTCGCGCAACCCCCGCTCGACGGTGGGGACGATCACCGAGATCCACGACTACTTGCGACTCCTCTTCGCGCGGATCGGCGTTCCGCATTGTCACATTTGCGGACGCGTCGTCACGCGCCAGACGCCCCAGCAGATTGTGGACCTGGTGCTCGCGCGAACCGAGGGCGAACGCTTCTTGGTGCTCGCGACCGTGGTCGAAGGTCGCAAAGGGGAGTACAGCACCCTGTTGAACGAACTCGCGGCCCAGGGTTTTAGCCGCGTGCGCGTGGACGGAACGGTCATCGAGCTCGCCGATCGAGAGAACGTGACGCTCGCGCGTTACGAACAACACACGATCGACGTGGTGCTTGATCGCCTCGCGGTGAAGGCGTCCAATCGTCAACGACTTACCGAATCGGTCGAGACGGCAATCAAGCTCACGAAGGGCTTGGTCTCCTTCTACTTCCTCGACAGCGATCATCTCGAGCAGTTCTCCGAAAAGATGGCGTGCAGCAACTGTGGGATCAGTTTCAGCGAACTCGCCCCGCGCGACTTCTCGTTCAACTCGCCCTACGGAGCGTGTCCCGTGTGCACGGGACTCGGTACGCGTTTCGAAGTGGATCCCGAACTCGTCGTACCCGACGAGACGCTGTCGCTCGCTCAAGGAGCTCTGGCACCGTGGTCGGGCGCGCGGTTCAAATATTTCGAGCGTTTGATCGGGGGCATCGCCGACATGGGCGAATTCGATCTCAAGACGCCGTGGAACAAGTTACGCGCGAAGGATCGCAAATTGATTCTCTATGGCGTCGACAAGAAGACCGTGCCGATCAAGTACCGCAATCGCTACGGCAAGGTGCGTACCTACGACACGACGTATCGAGGTATCGTCGAGTGGTTGGAACGCAAGCGTTCCGAAGCCGACGGCGACTGGTCGCGCGAACAAGCCGAACAGTTCATGCGCGAGGTCGAGTGCACCGCGTGCAAGGGTCAACGCTTGAAGCCCGAGGTGTTGGCGGTCAAGATTCACGCCCACAACATCGCGGACGTGAATTCGATGACCATTGACGAGGCGATTGCGTTCTTCACGTCGCTCAAACTCACGAAGCGCGAGACAACGATCGCTCGCCAAGTGGTCAAGGAGATCTTGGCGCGACTGACGTTCCTGCTCGACGTCGGACTCGACTATCTCAGTCTGAGTCGCGCCTCGGCGACGCTTTCGGGCGGCGAAGCACAACGTATTCGTCTCGCGAGTCAGATCGGCAGTTACCTGGTCGGCGTGCTCTACGTACTCGATGAACCCTCCATTGGATTGCACCAGCGCGATAATCGTCGCCTCATCTCGACGTTGGAACGACTTCGCGACCTCGGGAATTCGGTCATCGTCGTCGAGCACGACGAAGAGACGATTCGTCTGGCGGACTTCATCGTTGATATCGGTCCGGGTGCGGGTGAATTCGGCGGACAAGTTGTGCACGCGGGTACGTACAAGGAACTGCTCGAGAACGAGAACTCGATCACCGGCCAATACCTGTCGGGCGAGAAGTACATCCCGGTGCCTTTAATCCGTCGTAAGGGCGACGGGAAGTCCCTCACCATTAAGGGAGCACGAGCGAACAATCTGCAAAACGTGACCGTCGACGTGCCGCTCGGCACGTTCGTCGCCGTCACGGGCGTGTCGGGTTCGGGCAAGTCCACGCTGATCAATTCGATTCTGCTGAGTTCACTCGAACGCCAACTGAATCGCGCGAAGACCCACGTCGCCGAACACGACACGATCCTTGGTGTCAAGAATCTCGACAAGGTGGTCGCCGTCGACCAGCAGCCCATTGGACGCACGCCGCGATCGAATCCCGCAACGTACACCGGCGTCTTCGACAAGATCCGCAAGCTCTTCTCCGAAGTCCAAGAGTCCAAGGTTCGCGGCTACCAGCAGGGTCGATTTTCGTTCAACGTGAAGGGTGGGCGTTGCGAAGCGTGCGCCGGCGACGGGACGATCAAGATCGAGATGCATTTTCTCCCCGACGTCTACGTGAACTGTGAGACGTGTGACGGCGCGCGCTATAACCGAGAAACGTTAGAGATCAAGTATCGCGGCAAGTCGATCAGCGACGTGTTGAACATGCCCATCGCCGAGGCACTGGAGTTCTTCGATCGCCAACCGGGGATTCTGCGCCACATCCAGAGCTTGATGGATGTGGGGCTCGGTTACGTGCGTCTGGGACAACCCGCACCCACGCTCTCGGGTGGTGAAGCACAACGTGTCAAGTTGGCGACGGAACTCGCGCGACGTCCGACCGGGCACACGTTCTACGTGTTGGACGAACCGACGACTGGTTTGCATTTTGAGGACGTGAGTCGCCTCCTCACGGTATTGCACCGACTCGTCGATCAGGGCAACACGGTCCTCGTCATCGAACACAACCTCGACGTCGTCAAGACCTCCGATTGGGTCATCGACCTAGGACCCGAAGGGGGGCGTCGAGGCGGCCTCGTCGTGGGTGAGGGGACGCCTGAACACATCGCCTCACTCAATACGGCCACGGGGACCGTGCTGCGTGAGGTGTTGGCGGTCGGCAGTTCGTAATGCTTGCGAAGCCTTCGGGCATCCCGCGCCAAAGTGGTTGCTACCTCTTTCGAAACGCTCACGGGATGATCATTTACGTGGGTAAGGCGCTCTCGTTGAACCAACGCCTTTCGAGCTACTTCCAGAATTCGGACGCGATGACGCTCAAGACGCGCGCGCTGATGGAAGAAGCAACCTCGGTCGAGTGGATCGTGACGCCGAATGAACTCGACGCTCTGATCCTCGAGAACGAGCTCATCAAGGCGAATCAGCCGCGCTACAACATGCGCCTGAAGGATGACAAGAGTTTTCCCTACGTCGCGATCGACGCGCGCGTCGACTTTCCCGCTCCCTACGTGACGCGGTCCAAGCACGTGAAGGGCGTGCGCTACTTCGGACCGTTCGTCGAGGTACGCGCGCTGCGCGCGACCATCGACGAGATGCTTCAAGCGTTCCCGCTTCGTTCGTGCACGACGCACAAGTTCAAGTATCACCAGCGCATCGCTCGTCCGTGTTTGCTCTACGACATCGGCAAATGTTCGGGTCCGTGTGCGCAACTCATTGACAAAGAGGGATACCAAGTCCTCGTCAACGCGTGGGCCCGCTTCTTCGAAGGCGACGTGCGCCAACTGCGCTCGCTCCTGGAGCGACAGATGAAGGAAGCGGCCGAAAAGAAACACTACGAGGCAGCGGCGAAAGCTCGCGACGGTCTCGCGGCGTTGGAGCGTGCGGCGGGCGCCCAGAGTGTCGTCCTCGACGACCACTCGAACCTCGACGTCATCGCCGTGGACACCGACGGTGCCCGCGCGGCGGTCGTTCGCTTTCGAGTTCGTCACGGCCGGATCATCGGGCGCACGGTGCATCTGATCGATCGTTCGATGGACGAGAACGACGCACAGATCATCGAAGGTGTGCTGCCCGATCTCTACGTTGATGTGAGCGACGTGCCCCCAATTGTCCTCGTGGGCAGCGCGGCGGCTGCGAACTCGCTCGTGGGCGCCTTCTTGAGTGAACTGCGCGGCACCAACGTGGAGGTGTCCTACCCCCAGCGCGGCAAGCGCCGCCGCGTGCTCGAACTGGCCAAATCCGATACGTCGGCGGTGATCGATCGCGACTCACTTCGACGCCAGAGTGACTACAACGTCCGTTCGCGCGCGCTCCAGGAGCTGGGCGCGGCGCTATCGCTCGAGCAACCACCCTTTCGCATCGAATGCTTTGACATGAGCCACCTCCAGGGAACGAACTACGTGGGCTCCATGGTCGTCTTCGAGGACGGCATTGCGAAGAAGAGCGACTATCGACACTTCAACGTGAAAGAGATACTCGGCAACGATGACGTGGGAGCGATGCAAGAAGTCGTTCGACGGCGTCTGGCCTACTGGTACGACGAGCAGTCAACCACCAAGTTTCGTCGCCCCGACCTGATCATCATCGACGGTGGGTTGCCCCAACTCCACGCCGCTCAAAAGGCCGCCGCGGAGTTAGGCATCGAGGACGTCGAGTTCACGGCACTCGCGAAGCGCGAGGAGCTTCTGTATCGACCGGGTTCCTCGGTGCCAATCGCGTTAGAGCGGGGTTCGGAGTGCTTGTATCTCGTCCAGCGCATCCGCGACGAGGCGCACCGGTTCGCCATCACCTTTCATCGTTCGAAGCGAGCCAAGTCAATGGTCGCATCCTCCCTCAACGGCGTCCAGGGTCTCGGTCCCGCACGCCGGGACCGACTTCTCCTGCAACTGGGTTCGCTCGACGCACTGCGACAGGCGAGTCTCGAAGAACTCGAAGGTCTCACGTGGTTACCTCGAAACGTGGCACACAACATCTACGATCACTTACGGGCCCCGGCGCCGCCGAAGCCGACCAAAGGGAATAAGGATGAGTGAGGTAGTTCTCGTCACCGGCATGTCGGGCGCGGGTCGCTCCACGGTGTCGGCCGCACTGGAGGACCTCGGGTGGTTCGTGATCGACAACATGCCCCTCGAACTCATTGCCCGCGTGGGAGAGCTCGCGTCCGCTGGTTCGCTCGATTACGCCGGCGTTGCGTTCATCGTGGGTCGCTCGGGGCGCGTGCAACCCGATGCGCTGCTCGCCGTGGAACTGGAGTTACAGCAAATGCACGAGAGTGCGAAGATACTTTTCCTCGACGCGCCCGACGAGGTGCTGATTCGTCGCTTCGAGGGGAACCGACGTCGACACCCGTTTCCCGCGCCCTCGCTCGCCGACTCCATCGCGGGGGAGCGATTGCTACTGCAGTCCATTCGCGACGCCGCCGACCTCGTCATTGACACTGGTTCGATCAACACGAATCAGCTTCGTTCGAGGATCGTCGAAACGTTCACCGACGCGGGGATTCTCGGATCACTTCGCGTGTCACTCGTGTCCTTCGGGTACGCAAACGGCATTCCCCGCGACGTCGACCTCGTCTTCGACTGTCGGTTCTTGCCGAATCCGCACTGGATTGACGCCTTGCGCCCCTTGTCGGGTCTGGACGAACCCGTCGCGACGTACGTCCTCGACCAAGAGCCCGCACAACACTTCTTGCGTGACGTGGTGTCGCTACTCGAGTGGCAGATACCCGCCTTCGCGAAGGAGGGCAAGGCCTACCTATCGATAGCGATTGGCTGCACCGGCGGGCGACATCGTTCGGTCGCGATCGCCGAAGAAATTCGCCGACGACTGCACCTGGAGAACGCGGTCTTTCACCGCGACATTGACCGGTAACGCGAGAGTGCGACGTTGACGGGGCCGTGGGTGGGAACGTCGACCGGCGTACGTGTTGGCATGTGCAAACATTGACGTACCCACTCAATGCCGAGGTATTGGGTGATGAATTTCAATCGAGGAGACGCGGTGGCGATACGAGTGGCAATTAACGGATTTGGTCGTATCGGACGAAGTTTCGTTCGTGCGTCGCTGACCAACCCCGAGATCGACGTGGTCGCCGTCAACGACCTCACGTCGCCCGCGATGCTCGCTCACCTGTTGCGATACGACTCCACCCAAGGCATCCTCAGCGTTCCAGTCGAAGTCGAGGGTGGCGATATCAAAGTGGGTGAGGACACCATCAAGGTGCTCGCCGAACGAAGTCCTTCGGCGTTGCCCTGGGGGGAGCTCAACATCGACGTGGTCATCGAGGCGACGGGTTTGTTCACGACCCGTGAAGCCGCCGCCCAACACCTCAGCGCGGGCGCGAAGAAGGTGATCATCTCGGCGCCTTCGAGCGACGCGGACGCGACCATCGTCATGGGCGTCAACGAGACCAGTTACGACGCCGCGACTCAGCACGTCATCTCGAATGCGTCATGCACGACCAACTGTTTCGTGCCGATGGTCAAGGTGCTCGATGACGCCTTCGGCATCGACGTGGGTCTCATGACGACGGTGCACGCGTACACCAACGACCAGAACCTGCTGGACTTGCCTCACAAGGACCTGCGTCGCTCCCGAGCCGCCGCGATCAACATCGTGCCCACTTCGACGGGCGCGGCCCGCGCCACGAGTCTGGTGTTGGCGTCGATGAAGGGTCGCCTCGACGGCACGTCGTTGCGAGTGCCGATCCCGGTAGGGAGCATCACGGACTTCACCGCGATCGTGCGTTCCACGACGGTCGAGGAGATCAACGCGGCGTTCGAGAAGGCGGCGCAGGAGGGCCCACTGAAGGGCATTCTCGCCTACACCGAGGACCCCATCGTGTCCTCGGACATCGTGGGACAGCCGGTGTCGTGCACCTTTGACTCGCTGATGACCATGGTGATCAAGATCGACGACGCACGAAGTCTCGTCAAGGTCTTCGGTTGGTACGACAACGAGTGGGGCTATTCGAACCGACTGGTCGACCTCACGGGTTACATCGGAAAGTAGTCGTGACGTCTCTGCTTCCGTCGTACAGGCGCTGGGGAAACCTCAAGGAGAAACGGGTGCTCGTGCGCGTGGACTACAACACACCCGTCGCCGAGGTCGACGACGTGCTCACGGTCACCGACGACTTTCGGATCAGGGCGACGCTGCCACTGTTGAAGGAACTTCTAAGCCTCGGAGCAACGGTCGTTGCCTGCACGCACTTCGGTCGACCCAAGGGAAAGGTCGTCGCCACGTACAGCGTGGAGCCCATCCGCCGACGATTGGCGCAGCTATGCCCCGACGTCGAATTGATGGAGAACCTTCGCTTCAATCCCGGTGAGGAGAGTAACGATCCAGCGTTTGGCGCATCGCTCGTCGACGGCTTTGACTATTACATCAACGAGGCCTTCGGCGCTTCGCATCGTGAACACGCGTCGATCATGATCCCTCCGACGTTGGTCCCGAGCGCCGCGGGTCCGAACCTGCAACGCGAGGTTTCGACGATCCAATCATTGCTCACCGCGCCCGATCGACCGTTCGTGGCGATCGTCGGGGGCGCCAAGGTCGCCGAGAAGTTGGGCATCGTCAAAGTGCTCAGCGAAAAGGCGGATACCGTCATTGTGGGCGGCGGCATGGCGTTCACCTTCGAAGTTGACCAGGGTCGCAGCATTGGCTCATCTCTCTTCGACGAAAGTCACCTGCTCGAATGCGCGTCACTCCTCCGCGACGCGAACGTTCTCATTCCCGCGGACTCGCGCGGGCTCGCCGACGGTCAGCCGTTCGGCGACGCGTCGTGTGAGGGAGAGGTGATCGAGTTCGGCGCCAACATCCCCGAGGGCTTCGTCGGTCTGGACATCGGTCCCGACGCCGTCAAGGAGTTCTGCGACGTGATCGCAGAGGCCAAGACGATTCTTTGGAATGGACCGATGGGCGTCTTCGAGGATCCCCGACTCAGCACCGGCACCGAAGCCATCGCGCGCGCCGTCGCGGCGTCCGACGCGGTCTCGGTGATCGGCGGCGGGGACTCGGTCGCCGCCCTGCTGTCCTACGGTCTCGAAGACCAGGTGAGTTTTGTCTCGACCGGCGGAGGCGCGTCGCTCGAACTCGTCGAGCTCGGCGACCTGCCGGGACTTCGAGCACTTCGAGAGAGCCCGTTCGACTGATGGCACTCAAACCTCTTGTCATTGGGAATTGGAAGATGAACCTCGACTACGTCGAGGCGCTGCACTCGGCCAGCAGATCGGGGTCATGTTGAAGAACAAGCCCGCCGAACACGTGCAGATCGTACTCGCGCCTCCTTTCGTCGACATTCGAAGCGTCACCTCAATCGTCGAATCCGAGCGGATACCGGTCGAGGTGGCAGCGCAACACGTGAACGCCAACGACAACGGCGCGCACACCGGCGAGGTGAGCGTCTCGATGTTGAAGCGACTCAACGTCACCTGGGTGTTGATCGGGCACTCCGAACGTCGCGCGATATACGCCATGGATGACGCGTCAGTGTCGGCGACGCTGCGCCAGGCCCTGCGCGGTGGACTGCACAGCGTGCTATGCGTGGGTGAGTCGCTCGATGAGCGAGAGCGTGACGAGCACGACGAGTTCGTGCGTACCCAATTGGTGAGTGCGCTCAAAGGAATCGACGCTCGCTATCACGAACTCATCAGCGTCGCCTACGAGCCAATCTGGGCGATTGGTACCGGGCGCACCGCGACGAGTGAGCAAGTGGCATCGATGACCCTGCACATCCGACACGTCCTCGAGTCACTTGGCGTTTCGAACGCGCGAGTGCTCTACGGGGGATCAGTCAACGCGGACAACGCGTCGACGATCGTGCGCGACGGGCGCGTGGACGGTTTCCTCGTGGGTGGCGCCAGTTTGAAGGCTGAGTCGTTCCTCTCGATCGTCCAAGCCTGTGACGACTGCTACGATGGCAAGCGCTAATCGGAGGTATCGATGTTCACCTGGGCATTCGTAGCAATTGAAGCATTGTCGGCCGTCGGGCTCATTTTCCTCGTCCTGTTGCACTCGGGGCGGGGAGGGGGCATCTCGGACCTCTTGGGTGGCAGCATGGGCGCCGTCGCGTCGGGTTCGACGGTCGTCGAACGCAATCTGGACCGCATCACGATCGCGGTGGCCCTGATCTTCACCTTTGCGACACTGACGCTCGACCTTCGTTTGCAGTAGCCAAATGATCCCCCGCGGATCGGTGTTTCGCGCTGCGGGTGCGATTGGCGTACTCGCCACCTCTCTCGCGATCATCACGCCGTCGTCGGCGACGCCGCCGGTCGTCAACACCCTCACTCTTTCGTTGCCAGGGCCCTTCAATCCCTGTACTGTGCTCGATCCCAACGCCACACCCACCACGAGCGCGATCCTCGACCTCATTCGTCCCTCGGCTTTTCAAACGACGTCGGGTGACAACTTGGTTGGCGAAGGTGGCGCGATCGCGTCGGCCGAATTGATCTCGCTGACACCAGAGACAATCGTGTACACGATCGCTCCCGACGAACATTGGAGCAACGGCGACGTCTTCGACGCGTCCACGCTCATCAACTGGTGGAACCTCGAGCGTGAACGAGCCAGTGTCCAAAGCGATGGTTACCGTGACATCGGCACGTTGGTTGCGAGCAATTCCAATCTGACGTTGACGGCGACGTTCGCGAAGCCCTACGCGGAGTGGAATCTCTTGTTTCGCGACGTGGAGGCGCCCCAGGTCCCGCTCGGTTGCACCTGGGATGACTTCGACGCGCGTCCCTCACTCGGTCCCTACCAAGTTGTCAGCGCTTCGACGAACCGATTCGTCCTGGTGACCAATCCGAGTTGGACCCTTGACCCCGGGCGATTCGCGCGCGTGGTGATCACTGACTCGAGATCGATACCAGCCAATCCCGTCGGTTACTACGTCAGCTACTCGCTCAACGTGTCACGCCAAGCACTCGAAGCGGTGAGCGCCCGAGCGAACATCTCGAGTCACATCGGCACTTCGAGCTCGCTCGTGGAGATGACGTTTGGGCCTCATCGGCCACTCACCAAACGTACTGACGTTCGCGAGGCGCTGAGTCTTATCTTGAACCGCCAAACGATCGTCGACGACATCTTCGGGTCGGTGACGTTCTCGCCGTCACCGGCGCAGTCCGCCCTGTATTCGCAGGGCCAGAACGCGTACCCCGGGGGTAGCGGCAATGGTCCATCGGCCCAGTCGACCACGACCACCATCACGTCGACGAACCAAACCAATGCGCTCGTCGATTGTCGTGCCTGTGCGATAGCTCTACTGAATAAATTGAAATTCCACATCATTGCGTCGCACTGGTACACGCCGACGGGCCAACCGCTGGCGTTGCGAGTAGTTGTCGGGCCGTCGGGGCTCGATCGTACTGTCGCATCACAAATCGAATCGCAATGGACGAAGGATGGTATTTCGGTCTACGTTACCTACGCCTCAAGTGATGCGGCCGCAGCCTTCGCTGCCGCGAGTGACAATGGAGATGTTGCGATATTCACGAGACCTACCTCCACGACTGCGGCGTACACGGCGCGCTCCTTTGCGGGACCTGCGTATCTCGATAGTTATCCGAGCGGGATTCGAAACACCACGCTCAATACTCTCTACACAACGGGGATCGACATTTTCAATCCAGTCACCGCCGAAAGTACGTGGCTCAGTCTTGATCAAGTCGTGATCGACGATTTTTGGGTTCGGCCACTCTTTACGGCGCCTTCGCTCGTGGAGTGGTCCAACACTCTTGCCAATGTGTACGGCAGCATCTCGTTGCCAGGTTTGGTCGACCAGGTCACGAGCTGGACAGTGGCGCCATTGAGTTCGCAGAGCTGAAGCGGACCAAGGACGAGGTTGCAAAACGGCTAAAGTGGAAAATCGCGTCGGAGTGGCGGAATAGGCAGACGCGCCAGCTTGAGGGGCTGGTGCCCTTAGGGGCGTGCGGGTTCAAGTCCCGCCTCCGACACCAGTTTTTCATCCCAGAAACCATGGAACCTCAGACCGCCTCCGACACCAGGCGACAGAAAAGGGTCAA